>NZ_LDPV02000009.1:0-210000 GCF_001038425.2 Ornithinibacillus contaminans | reverse complement strand
CCGCCCCCGATTACAATTACATCATAGTTCAAATCGTTCTCATTCCTTTCTAGAGTATTTTATCATTTCTAGTAGGATTTTCTCAATTATTGTCATAAAGTAAGGCTTCATACCGAATTACTATTATGTATGATTCCATTAGCTCTAGTTATCCAGAAGGAGTTTAGTGTGATAAAATAGCTTTATTGTAAGATTTATTTGTAGATGCAGGTGAAAAAATGTCAAAGTCAACAGTTGTTAGAGGTGCGTTCCTATTAACAGGAGCCTCCTTTTTATCGAAATTTTTGGGTATGATATATGTAATACCATTTAATGCGATGGTTGGTGAGCAAGGTGGAGCCTTGTATACATATGCCTATATTCCATATAGTATATTAATTACGTTTGCAACAGTCGGAATACCTTTAGCAGTATCCAAATTCGTATCAAAATATAATGCCTTAGGCGATTATTATACCGGTATGCGGATGTTTAAAACAGGTATGGTGATTATGGCATTTACGGGGATAATTGCATTTTTAGGATTGTTCTTTGGGGCTGAATTTTTAGCGAAGCGTATCATTGTGGATGATGAATTAAATAATTCGGTTGAAGATGTGACGATGGTTATCCGGATGGTCAGTTTTGCCTTAATCGTAACGCCTTCCATGAGTATATTCCGCGGATTTTTCCAAGGGAATCAGTCAATGGGACCAACAGCAGTATCACAGGTTGTTGAACAGGTTATCCGGATTATCTTTTTATTAGTTGCAACATTTCTTATTTTGAATGTATTTAATGGATCAACGAATTTAGCGGTTGGGTTTGCTACGTTTGCAGCATTTATAGGTGCAATTGGGTCTTATCTCGTGTTATTACTGTATTGGAAAAAGCGAAAAGGCCATATAAATCGTCATATAGAGCAGCAACGCTATGTACATGATATTCCTAAGAAGGAACTAATGAAAGAATTATTTCGTTATGCTGGACCTTTTGTAATTGTTTCAGCTGCGATTCCAATCATTCAATTAGTGGATACCTTTACTTTCAATCGCGGGATGGTCGCCATTGGACAAGGGGAAATTTCTGAAACCTTACTAGCTGCCATTAATTTTACAGGGAATAAACTTGTTATTATTCCAGTAACGATTGCTACAGGGTTATCGTTGGCCGTTATGCCTGTCATTACGTCTGCATATACGCAAGGGCAGCGACAGCAGTTAATTAATCAAATTAATCAAGCATTACAAATCATTCTAGTGCTTGTTATCCCCGCTTCTTTTGGACTAAGTATGCTGGCAAATGAAGCGTATGGATCTTTGTTTGGAATGACTAATTTAGATCAAACAGGTGCACTATTAAGATGGAATGCTCCTGTTGGGATATTATTTGCATTATTAGGTGTGACAGCTTCTATTCTGCAAGGAATAAATCAACAAAATTATGCTGTGGTAAACCTGCTTGCTGGAATAGCTTTTAAAGTACTCTGTAACATTCAACTAATCCATATGTTTGGTGCTAAAGGTTCAATCATTGCAACGGCAATTGCTTTAGGAATTACGGTGACATTAAATATGCTCCGAATCAAAAGGGCAATCGATTTTCCGTTTAAACAAATTATTAAACGAACAATGCTAGTAGGCATTTTTGTTATCATTATGGGAATTGTTATAAGCCTAGTGAAGTTACTTGTTGGCTTGATATTCCCATATGAAGCAACACGAATAGGTCTTATCATTATGCTATTAATCGGTGTGACAAGTGGCGGATTTGTATACCTTTGGTTTGCTTTTAAATCTACCTTACTTGAGCGAGTGTTCGGGGAAAAAGTAAGAAAACTTGAGCGGGTATTCCGCTAAGGAGGTAGTCAGATGCGATTGGATAAGTTATTGGCTAATATGGGGTTCGGATCTAGAAAAGATGTAAAAGCTTTAGTAAAAGGTAAACGTGTAACGGTGGATACGAAGGTAGTCAGCGATAGCGGGATGCAAGTTGATCCTGAAAAATCCAACGTACAAGTTGATGGCCAAAAGGTTGTGTATAAGCCATTTATTTATCTTATGATGAATAAGCCTCCCGGCGTTGTATCGGCTACTGAGGATAATCACGATAGAACGGTAGTCGATTTATTACGACCTGAATATCAGCATTATAAACCGTTTCCTGTTGGTAGATTAGATAAAGATACAGAAGGATTATTGCTGTTAACGAATGATGGTAAATTAGCACATCAACTCCTTTCTCCAAAAAAGGATGTCGAAAAAACATATTATGCAAAAATATTGGGAATTGTAACCAATAAAGATGTAGAAGCATTTTTGAATGGAATACAATTGGAGGATGGCTATGTTTGTAAGCCAGCTAGGCTTAACATTCTTACTTCTAATGATCAATCTGAAATCGAAGTGGCGATTTCAGAAGGGAAGTTTCATCAAGTAAAACGGATGTTTGAAGCAGTTGATAAGCGAGTATTGTATTTAAAACGATTAAGCATGGGGGAACTAGAGCTCGATAACACATTAAAATTAGGGGCATATCGGGAGCTTAACCCAGAAGAATTAACATATTGCCAAATGATTAAGTGAGGGATTGATATGATTTCCGCTCCACATTTTTTTATTGGAATACCAGTTATTGCTTCGATAAGTGAGAAGCTTTCAACCTGGCAAGTTTATTTACAGAAAAGGTTACCTTATAAGGTATGGCCACACCAGGAGGACTTGCATATTACACTAAAATTTTTAGGCGCTGTAGAGGATGACGTTCGTGTAAGCTTGCAACAGGTGCTACAGTCCATGGCTATGCCTGATTCGTTTTCTGTACGGGTTGGAAGTCTAGAGACATTCGGGAGTAAGACAAGTCCACGTGTGCTTTTTGCTGGTGTGGAGAAGCATCAGGTTCTGGATGAGCTTTATCAGAAAGTGGAAGCAGCGACTGATTCAGTTGGATTTTCAACTGAAACGAGAGCTTATCACCCGCATATTACTTTAGCGAAAAAATGGAGTGGTAATCCAATAGCGATTGAATCGCTACTGCGAGTGAAGGAAAGCTACCAAAATGAATTTTATTCAATGCCAGTCCATTCTATGGTCTTGTACCGGATACATCCGTCTAAATCACCGAAATATGAGGTAGTTGAACGATATAATCTCGAAAGGGGGGAATGAATTGGCACAATTAATTAAGTTGGAGAATTATATATCGCGTTATGAATGGGATATGTATCGTTATCCGAGTCAATTTATACGTCTTAAACAGGATAATTGGTATAAGTTACATTATCTCTGGTCAAATCAGGAACCGTTTACTGCCTCGACCTACGACGAAGACGATAAAAAACAATCTAAATGGAAATCTTTTTTGAAAAAAGAACAAACCGAAACGACCTTTGCGGAACCAACAGAAACGGACATGCTACCTAATACAGAAGAAGAATTAAAATATTACTACCTGAATCGATTATTTTCGTTTCAATTAAAATGGGCAACCTCAACTGTATCGAATGTTTCCTTTATGGATAAAAAATACTACTCCGATGAATCACTAAAGTATTTCCTACAACGATTTCCGGATACTTATTTGGTCATGTATTATCCGATTTTTGAAATTAAAAATGCTCCGATTGATAGTGAGATAATTTTAATAAGCCCTGTTGGTATTGAAATTATCTATTTGATGGAAGAAGACCCTAATGCTGTTATCATGGCCTCAGATGACAGAAGCTGGGTACATGAGAAGGGAAATAAACAAGAAAAACAGTTAAGTCCAATGTTCGCATTAAAACGAACTGAACAGATTATTAAAAGCATATTTCAGAAGCATGATGTGGTACTTCCAATCCAAAAAATCGTGCTATCACGAACAAATACAATTAACTTTCTATCTGAACCATATAATACTAGAATCATAGGAAAGCATGAATATGAAAAGTGGTTTCAAGAAAAACGTGCTTTCGTGTCACCATTAAAAAGTCGTCAGCTTAAGGCGGCTGATGCTTTACTGAAGCATTGTCAGTCTACTTATGTAAAACGACCGGAATGGGCAGAGAATGAATATGACCAAGGGTTTACTTTTATAGAAGAGGAATAGCAGAATGTATATTTTTATTGTAAATCCAGTGGCTGGAAATGGTCGTGGATTAAAGGTTTTTCAACAAGTAATGAAAAGTGAAAGCTATCAGCAGATTACTAGTCAGTATTACATGACGAGTTATGCAGGACACGCAGAAGAGATCGTTCAGAAACTAACGTCAGAAAATCCGGACGAAATTAATGTGATTATCGTAATCGGAGGCGATGGAACCATTCATGAAGTAGTAAATGGGCTAAGAAACAATGTTCGATTAGCATTCATTCCTGGTGGTTCGGGAAATGATTTTGCCCGTGGATGTGGAATAAAGGGTTCACCAACCCGTATTCTTAAAAAAATTCTAACTGACAAGAATGGAATCGACTATTGGAAAGGGAATTTCCAAATTGATCATAAGGAAGGCCGTGCTTTTGCTAATAGTATTGGCTTTGGATTTGATGCTGAAGTAGCAGCGAGGGCAAATCAATCCATTTATAAGAATATATTAAATAAACTTCGAATTGGAACACTCAGCTATGTTTTGGCACTTATTCAAGTATTATTTACCTTTAAACCATTTAATGCTGAGCTCGAATTAGACGGAAAGAAGCATCAATTAGCCAATTGTTGGATGATTACGATTGCTAATCATCCGTACTATGGTGGGGGCATGAAAATCATACCAGATGCAAAGCTTCAGCCTGACATCCTACCGATTCTTGTTGTTCATAATATTTCAAAGTGGAAAATACTGCGATTATTTATGACTGTTTTCACTGGTAAGCATGTACTACTTCCAGAAGTTACATTGTACCAAGCGGAGTCTATCGTTGTTTTACCTGAGCGGGAAATAGCTTATCAAGTAGATGGTCAAACAAATACATGTCATTCCTGTGAAATTGTTAAAAATAATCAGCCCATCCAAATAATGGGGTCTGATTTTTTGTGGAAATTTGATCGTACATCTTGAAAATAGCCGTTATTTTCGTTACTCTAGTAACATGTTTGTAATAATTTACGGTACAAACCTATAGGAAATGGGTTACGAATGGACCTAATTTGATTATTGGTATGGTTACGGTTATTGATGGCAATAGCCTTATTGTCATGACTTCTATATACAAATAAATTTCGGAGATTTGAGGAATGTACGTTGGAATGGTTTAGGAAGGTTTTAGACCCGGAATGGGCTGTAACACCTGCAGGCGGATTAACTGGAGAGGCATATTTTGCTGAGAAAGATGACAAACGACTTTTTCTAAAACGAAATTCATCGCCTTTTCTAGCAGTGCTTTCTGCAGAAGGAATTGTGCCAAAATTGGTATGGACGAAGCGCATGGATAATGGAGATGTTGTTACAGCACAAGAATGGTTAGCTGGACGGGCATTACGACCAGCAGAAATGAAGCTTCAACATGTGACAGATTTGCTTCATAAAATACACCAATCCACAGAATTATTGCATATGCTCGTACGGTTAGGGAAGAAACCAATTACCGCTGATGACCGCTATCATGCGATCATGAAGCGATTAAATAAGAATCAGATCCGACATGCGTCCCATGAAATTCAAGAAGGTGTATCCTATCTAGAAACTAATTTATCCATCGCTAGACAGGAAAGACAAACCGTATGTCACGGCGATATGAATCATCATAATTTGCTTCTAACAGATGATAGTAGATTATATCTAATTGACTGGGATAATGCGATGATTGCCGATCCAATCGCTGACTATGGAATGGTGTTAAACTCATACATTCCTAAAGAAGAATGGAATAGTTGGTTAGAAAAATATGGGGTACAAATGGACAATCAGTTATTAATTCGCATGTACTGGTATTTAATTGCCGATGCATTATCATTCTTATCGTTTCATTACGAACGGGATGAACAAGATAAATTTGATGAACGACTACGATCACTACAAGCTTTAAATAGCCAAATGGGTTTATTGTAGACCGGTTTGCTCAATAGCACTAATCCAGTTATCTAAATTAGCTTTATTGGTTAGAATATGCTCTTCATGATTTTGAATGGTTTCTCCTTGTCTTCCATAATTATAAATTTCAGGTAACAGCTGTAAAAGTTGCTCATCAGTGATGGTATTGTTCGCCATCATTGATTTTACTAATCGTTTAATTTGTTGGTATTCTGATACTTGTGCACAGCATTCTGATTGCTGCTCATCTAACAAATCTAGTAGTAATGCTAATTGATTTTGCACAGTTAATGACATGTTTCTTCACCTCACCAATTAGTATTCGATAATGGACTAAAAAATATGTAAACGTCATAGAAAGAGGTGCACCTAGTTGCGTCAACGACATAAACCTTGGGCAGATGAATTTTTGCAAGAAAATACGCATTTAATCATCCCAGATCCCAGTAATTATAAAAATAAATGGCATGAGGTGTTTGAGAATAATAACCCAATTCATGTTGAAATTGGTACAGGAAAAGGACAATTTATAGCCGGAATGGCAAAACAATTTCCAAGCATCAATTTTATTGGAATAGAACTTGCGAAGAGTGTGATTGTATCTGCAGCTGAAAAGGTTCAGGAATCAGAGCATGCTAATATTCGCTTAATAAATGAAAATGCAGAAAATTTACTGGACATGTTTATGACTGATGAAATCTCAACCATTTACTTAAACTTTTCTGATCCATGGCCAAAAAATCGCCATGAAAAAAGAAGGTTAACATTCCACAGCTTTCTAAAGCGTTATGAAAATGTATTAAAGCCAGATGGGGAGCTAATCTTAAAGACGGACAATCGAGGGTTGTTTGAATATTCATTAGTTAGCTTTTCAAATTATGGCATGACACTGCAAGAAGTAAGTCTTGATTTACATGCATTAAACGATCCAGAAAATATCATGACAGAATATGAAGAGAAGTTTTCAGCCAAGGGTCAGCAAATTTATCGCTGTAAAGCAGTTTTTCCAAATCAAAAGTAAAGAGCCTTTTAAAGGTTCTTTTTTTTGACCTAACAATCTTCCCAGTAGCATTTAGAAGCAAAAACACATTCGCTAACGTTCAAGCTAGCGAGATTTTCTTGTGTCTATTGTTAGCGTTTGCAAGAAGGTGCGTATATCCGCTAAACTTATCTGTAAGATGTGTTTAAAGGGGGAAGAGGAATGGAATCATTTCAAATAGGTCGAGCAACCATTACATGGTTACGTGGGGGCGTGAATTTTCTTGATGGTGGCGCAATGTTTGGTGTTGTGCCTAAAGCATTATGGGGGAAGAAATATCCATATAACGAGAAGAATCAAATTGAACTGCGAACAGATCCAATATTACTTCAACTAGATGGAGAAAACATTCTAATTGATTCTGGAATGGGAAATGGGAAGCTTACTGATAAACAAATGCGGAATTTTGGCGTGCATGAAGAATCTTCTATAGAGGCTTCTTTAGCTGAACTAAATCTAACGCTATCAGATATTACTAAGGTCATCATGACGCATTTGCATTTTGACCATGCGTGTGGACTAACGAAAAAGTCTTCTACCGGTTATAAGCCAGTATTCACCAATGCAACTATTTACGTTTCGGAAACAGAATGGGATGAAATGCGACAACCAAATATTCGCTCAGTCAATACATACTGGGAGATGAATTGGCAACCAATTGAAGAACAGGTAAAAACATTTCAAGCGGAACTAGAAATTTTACCAGGATTACGAATGATTCATACGGGTGGTCATAGTGATGGACATTCCATTGTTGTATTTGAAGAGGGGACAGAATGCTTAATCCATATGGCTGATCTAATGCCGACACATGCACATCAAAATAAGCTATGGGCATTGGCATATGACGATTATCCGGTTACGTCTGTTCATCAAAAAGAAAAGTGGATGGAATACGGTTATGAAAGGAATGCATGGTATACCTTCTATCACGATGCATATTATCGTGCTATTCAATTCGATCAATCAGGAGAAATAATAACTGAAATTAAGCGAAGTAGGACTGAAATGTAGTCAGAACTGAGGTTGAGACATACGTGTAATGGGAAGCTAAAGGACGAACAAGAATACCCTAATTAGTGAAGTATAACTGTTAGGGTACTCTTGTTTGAATGTTCCCAGTCAAAGCACTTATGTCTTAGGCTTCACGTTGTTTCCATAACATCTATGACCGCACCAGTTTCAGCATCCGCATAGAATTCAAACTGTACAGTTTCTCCATTAATGTTACGGGTGACACCGCCGCGGTAGGCTGTATATTGTAGCCCATTTTTCGTAATCGATTCAGGCTTCATATATATCCATGAACCGCTAATTGGCCCCTGCTTTTTAAAGGTTTCTTTTACGATTTTTAATGCTTTTTCAGGTGTAATCTTTTGGTATTGCTCAATTTGTTGTTTCGTAATAAACCCTGCTGCAAACCCGACTCCAGCAGCTAATACTGTTTTTTTCCAGCTCATACTTATTCACCTCAAGCATAGTGTTGAACTACATATCTCTGTTGTTTAGTATACCGCAAATACATGAAAATAGAAAATAGTAGTATTGTGATATGCTCGAATTGTGGAAACAATTCCACCCTTTCGTTATACTTAAGGTGTATGCTACATAGAAAGTGGAGGGGTATAGATGAATCAAGATACATTAGAATTATTTAGAACCTTGACGGAATTACAGGGGGCACCTGGTAATGAACATCCGGTTCGTGCATTTATGAAAAGTGAACTTGAAAAGTATGCAGATGAAATTATTCAGGATAATCTCGGTGGCGTTTTTGGTGTCAAAAATGGTACTGGCCCTCGAGTAATGGTTGCCGGTCATATGGATGAAGTAGGATTTATGGTTACACAAATCACGAAAAAAGGGTTAATTCGTTTTCAAACACTTGGAGGATGGTGGAGCCAGGTATTACTAGCGCAGCGCGTGCAAATTATGACCGATAATGGTCCGATTGTTGGCGTTATTAGTTCAATCCCTCCGCATAATTTAACAGATGAACAACGGAATAAACCGATGGATATTAAAAATATGTTAATTGATATTGGTGCAGATGATAAAGAGGATGCAGAGAAGATTGGGATAAAGCCTGGTCAAACGATAGTACCGATTTGTCCATTTACGCCAATGGCAAATAGTAAAAAAATCTTAGCCAAGGCTTGGGATAATCGCTATGGTTGTGGACTGTCAATTGAATTACTGAAAGAATTGCAAAACGAAACCCTTCCAAACCAACTATTCTCTGGTGCGACGGTTCAGGAAGAAGTTGGTCTAAGAGGTGCGAAGGTTGCTGCCAATAGGATTAACCCAGATATCTTCTATGCATTAGATGCATCTCCTGCTAATGATGTAACCGGGAATGATCAAGAGTTTGGACAGCTTGGTAAAGGTGCTCTATTACGGATATTTGATCGTACGATGATTACCCATCGTGGCATGAGAGAATTTGTATTGGATACTGCTGAATCTAATAATATCCCATATCAATATTTCATTTCACAAGGTGGAACAGATGCCGGTAGCGTGCATTTAACTGGTAATGGCGTACCATCAGCAGTCATCGGAATTTGTTCGCGATACATTCATACTTCATCATCAATTATACACGTAGATGATTATGCTGCCGCGAAAGAACTGTTAGTGAAATTAGTTAAAGCAACTGATCAAAATACGGTCGATTTAATTCGCCAGCAATAATTTTAAAAAAGCAGCTGCTCTTGGATGAGCGGCTGTTTTTATAAGGGAGAAAGAATATGAAAATTATAATAGGCTCAAAGAACCCAACTAAAGTGAATGCGGTTTCCGAAGTATTTAAGGGTGAGGAAGTAATCGGACTTTCGGTATCTTCAGATGTTTCTGCCCAACCATTCTCGGATGAAGAGACTAGACAAGGTGCGATTAACCGGGCTATCTATTGTGCCGAATCGGAGACAAATGTCATCGGAATAGGACTTGAAGGTGGCGTTATGTATGTTGAAGATAATTTATATTTATGTAACTGGGGTGCAATGGTTATGCCAGATGGACAAATATGGACAGCAAGTGGTGCCAGAATACTATTGCCAAAGGAAATAGAAACACAACTAATTACTGGAATGGAACTTGGAGAAATTATGGATGACTACACGAAAAAGACTGGCATTTCTAAAAAAGAAGGGGCTATTGGAGTCTTTACGAATAATCTAGTAACTAGACAAGACATGTTTATGCAGGTTGTAATCCTACTAAAAGGACAGTGGGAAAACAGTAGACATATTGATTAAAAAAGCAGTACAAGAATTTGGGACATAAGTAAAAGGATAAGATAGGAACGTGTTCTCTAATCAGTCTATTATTAGACGGATGCTCGAATTTAATCCAACTAAAATCACTTATGTCCCAACCCTCAATTTAGTCAAAGATATAAGCTAAGATCTGAATTGCTTGATCGACTGTTTCCACCGTCACAGTTGCTTTGTTGGAAAGTTCCTTCAATGGGTGAATAAGAATTTTGGGACGAATAATAATCGTTGGTTTATCTAGAGCAATGGCAGTACTGACGTCCATTGCTGTATTCCACTGTTTGTATTGCTCCCCAAAAAGACCAATCACTATATCAGCTTTTTCGAGTAAAACCTGTGTTCTGAGATTGTTAATAGCAGAGGCAGCATCATCCTTATATAACTTAGTCGGTTGTTCTCCTAATATTTCCTCTCCGATATTATCTGACCGCTCATGATTTGTTTGTGGTGCCACAAACGTTATCGGAAGATTTCGCTCTAATGTTTTATTCTTGAGCTCCTCACGCCAGTTATCGTGGATTTGACCTGCTAAATAGACAATAAGTTCCATGTTAATGATACCTCCATTTTCTTAAATTTCTAACGATACTCTCATCATACAAAAAAAATACAATGCATGGAAACAGTTTACTAAGAATGCTTGAAATATCTTGATTTAATAGTAATATTAAATATAGGTTTATAGGGCAAAAGTAGGAGGAATTACCGATTATGCAAAAAACAACATATCTTGTTAGCTCCCTATTGTTGTTATTTATTATTGTGATAAGTGTGATCAGCTATAAATCAGATGACACGATTATCCAACAAGCTGAAGAAACAGCACGGGATACATTTTTCCATGAAGACGTTCCAACTGAGAATTACCAAGGGGAATTCTTTTCTTTTTACCTACCAGCTAATATGGAAGTAGAAGAGGTAGATGCTAACAATGCCATTTTACAGAGTGGAGATCAGACATTCCTCGTTTTTTACAATACGCTTGAAGATAGAAATAGTACATTGAATTATAATGCTGCTCAAAATGATGAAGCAGTCCTATTAGAATCCTTTAGCGATGAGGAAAAGTTTGGTTACATCCGATTGTTACCGTCAGACGAAAATCATGATGTATATGAAATTCAGATTGGTGTAGGCGGAGTGAAAATTACTACGTTTTCTCAAAAATCGGAAATAATTGTTGAGACAGAGAATCTGATGAAAACAGCTTTATCATTGGCACAGTAATGTGTAGTCAATTAAATTGGTAAGCTAGCAGCTATCGTTGCTAGCTTTTTTCCATAATGAATAGGTGAATTAGTTGAATCGGATACAAATCAAAGCTATTATTAGACGTGGATGGCTATTTCCGGAATTTAAAAGCGTACGGATATGTGGGAGGATTACCTTATGAAAATGACTAGTCAAAAAATGAAATCGATTTTAGCAGATAGGCTGTCAGATTCTAATTTTACGATAACATATAATCGTGAACAGGATAGCATGCGTATAGAGTGGAAGAGCACCAAACAAGGTGTTACGATAAAATTGCCATCGATAATTGGGAAATATAATGAACACGGGGAAGCGGCAATAGATGATCTTGTTAACCATATTTCAGAGTCGATGCGGATCATGAATCAATCCTATCAATTGAATGGAATGGAAAAACACATTTATCCTGTGATTCGAGCAACTTCTTTTCCGACTGAAACAAAAGCTGGTGCAAAGCTTGTCTATAAAGAACATACAGCTGAGACAAGGGTTTTTTATGCATTGGATTTAGGCAAGTCATATCGATTAATTGATAAAGAGATGCTGGAGCAAGAAGGCTGGAATCAGAAGCGGATGGATGAGGTCGCTACGTTTAATTTGCGCTCGCTAGCAAATGATTATAAGTTAGATACAGTAGCAGACAATGATTTCTACTTTTTCGCTAAACAAGATGGCTATGATGCGAGTAGAATTTTAAATGAAGCATTATTAGAAGAGATGAAAGCGAATAGTAAAGGAGATCTTACCATTGCAGTACCGCACCAAGATGTACTGATTGTGGCTGATATTCAAAATAAGACTGGCTATGATATTCTAGCGCAGATGACAATGAAGTTTTTTGCGGAGGGTAGGATTCCGATTACCTCGTTACCGTTTATATATGAGGAAAAGAAATTAACCCCAATTTTTATTTTAGCAAAGAACAAACCAGAAAAATAATAAGAAAGAGTGAAGGAAATGGATGTATTTTATAACCCAAATGGAATTGGCGACGTGTTAATAATCCCTTTAAAAGATGCAGAGGATCGTTATGAAATAACTCATGAAACATTTGGTCCTGTTACGAAAATTGTTAATCACGATAATACAGTATTAGGCTATAACATATTTCAAGCTTCTAAGCATATTGATTTACAAAATACTGGTAAAATCCAACTTACACCAGAATTGCTAAATACTATCAAACAATTATTCGAATCTCATGGAATCCAAGACAAGCTAGATTTTGATCTTAGTCCCAAATTTGTAGTAGGCTATGTGGTGGAAAAAGGACCTCATGAAAATGCAGACAAGTTAAGTGTTTGTCAGGTTGATGTTGGGAATGAAGTGCTGCAGATTGTTTGTGGTGCACCGAATGTTGATAAAGGACAAAAAGTAGTCGTTGCCAAGGTAGGTGCAACAATGCCTAGTGGACTACGAATTAAACCTTCAGAATTAAGAGGAGTTCCTTCCAATGGCATGCTATGCTCGCAAAAAGAATTAGGAATGCCAAATGCTCCTAAAGAAAAAGGTATTTATGTTCTAGATGATTCTTATTCTGTTGGCGAAGCATTTCCTGTATAATAGAAAGCAACCTATGTTTTTATCGACTAGGTTGCTTTTTTAATGCTTGGCAAGCAGCTGCTTAGACAGTAGATTTAGCTGGTGTAACGAATACCAGTTACACGATACAATCGCATGTTTCGTTAGGTTGTGTTTATGAAACACCACCTACTACAATTTTTGTATGGATTCTATCGGTTAGTATGAAAGAAAAGGATGAAGGTAATGTGGGATAAATGGAAGAAGAAAATTGAGAACTTTATTTGGAAAGAAGTTGAGATAGAAGAAGAAGTAGAAGACAGACAAGTATATCAGCAACAAGAATTACCAGATTCTGTTTCGGATATTAAAACGAGAATGGTATACCAATACCCAAATAATAAAACCTATCGTTTTCCACAATTCCATGAACAAGGTAAACAGAATAAACCTAAGAATGATATTGATAAACCTGCTTATTTAAGAAAAGCACAGCGACAAACTAAAATAGAAGCAAGGCGGGAAGAACGCCCTGTAACAAAGGCAAAAAATCAGGGTGAAAAGAAGCCCTTTGAGAGAACGGAGGTTCCTTCACCTATCTATGGTTTTCGTGAAAGAAGTTTGAAGACGGAAGATACTTCTGTTCCGGCCTATTTACGGAAGCAAGTAAAGACTTCTAAACGGATTATGGATAGCCAACCTCCAGAACAGGTAAAGCATGCGCATACCGACTATGTAGAAGATAATGTAAAACCAGAATCGGTTCAGGTGACATCGAGTAGCTCACAGCCGATACCTTCAAGGGTGGAGCGGAGACAATCAAGAACAGCTGTAGAACCAACTGTGCAGGAACAAAAGCATTACGAAAACGTAACCGGTAATGAGGTCAAACAACAGCCTCAATCAGTACTGCAGCAAGAGAATAGACCGGCAGATGAGGGAACTAGTCCAGTAGAACAGAGAAAACCCGTTCAAACAACAGCATATCAACGTCGTGAGCAGACAGCTGGAAAGCGAAGCGGTCCATATAATGTTTTGATGAATGCTACAGACAGGCAAAAGCAGTTACATAAACAAACACCTCAAGAAATTCAGGATAAACCGTCTAATCAACTGGAAGAGCAAGTTCAATCGGAACGAGTTATCCAACAAAACGATGGAGATCGGGATACAGCAATCCCATTACATTTATTAAATGATCAAGTTGAAAAGAGTAGTTTAAATGATCAGTGGATTGCAGAACAACAGGAATTACTAGAAAAGACATTAAAGTATTTTAATGTACGTGCTCGTGTTGTAAATGCAACTCAAGGACCTGCGGTAACAAGATTTGAAGTGCACCCGGAACTAGGTGTGAAGGTGAGTAAGGTTAAAAACCTGAGTGATGATTTGAAATTAAATATGTCAGCGAAGGACATTCGAATTGAAGCACCAATCCCTGGGAAAAATACGATTGGAATAGAAGTTCCGAATCCAACATCGCAAATGGTAAGTCTTCAAGAAATAGTAGGCTCTGAAACATTTAATACGAGTTCATCACCATTAACGATTGCATTGGGATTGAGTATTGAAGGGACTCCGGTGGTAACCAATATACAAAAAATGCCACATGGATTAATTGCTGGGGCGACTGGCTCTGGTAAGAGTGTATGTATCAATACAATCTTATTAAGTCTAATTTATAAGGCAAGCCATGAGGACGTTAAATTTCTGTTGATTGATCCGAAAATGGTTGAATTAGCACCATATAATGGCATTCCGCATTTAGTTTCACCAGTTATCACAAATGTGAAGGCTGCTACTGCGGCTCTTAAATGGGCTGTTAATGAAATGGAAGATCGCTATGAAAGATTTGTTCAAGAAGGCGTTCGTGATATTGAAAGATACAACCAAAAGATAGTGAAGCAGAATCGTACGCATGAAAAAATGCCGTTTATTGTTATCGTAATTGATGAGTTAGCAGATTTAATGATGGTATCACCACAGGATGTTGAGGATGCAATTAGTCGAATTGCTCAGAAAGCAAGAGCGTGTGGAATCCATCTTTTATTAGCAACACAACGCCCTTCAGTCGATGTGTTAACAGGTCTAATTAAAGCGAATATACCAACTAGAATTGCGTTCAGTGTTTCGTCACAGATTGATTCTAGAACGATACTTGATACTGGTGGAGCAGAAAAATTACTCGGAAAAGGGGATATGCTGTTCATTGAAAATGGTACGGGTAAGAGCGTTCGGCTACAGGGACCGTTTGTGTCGGATGACGAAATTGAACGGGTTACCGCGCATGTTCGTTCATTAGCAGAACCGAATTACTTGTTTGAACAAGAATCGTTACTGCAGCAATTTGTAGCAGATGAGGAAGAAGATGATTTGCTCCAGGAAGCGGTCCATTTCATTTTTGAACAAAATAGTGCTAGTACCTCTCTTTTACAGCGACATTTTAAAATTGGTTACAATCGAGCAGCAAGGTTAATGGATACACTAGAGCATAAGGGAATTATTTCTGGTCAAAATGGTAGTAAACCACGTGAGGTATTAATTACACAATCACAGCTTGAAGAAAGCTTTACTTAAAATCCTTTCCTGGTAATGTTTACTTGTTAAAATAAAACCGTTTCTATATGATGGAATTGGAATATCTAAACGTAAGGAGAACATTATGAAAGAAATTGAACAAAAGTTAAACGGACAAATTGACCGCTTAACGAATAAAACTTTTAAATTTGATAAACGCATAAAGGAAGGCTGGTTTTCAGCAGTTTATTTTCTTAAGACAAAGGAAATAGTGGAAAAGAAAGTTCCGAACAATCATGTAACTATGCAGTTTTTCCAAAAAAATAATGCTGTTCTATGTGGGACGGACGAAGCAATTGCCTTAGTACATACCTTTGCTGATCATCCGGAAACACTAGAAATTCATTCCTTAAAAGACGGCGATAAAATAAGTCCTTATGAAACCGTCCTGACGATTTCAGGTCCTTATCAGGAATTTGGATATTTAGAAGGAATTATTGATGGTATATTAGCTAGAAGAACATCTGTCGCAACAAATGTATATAATGTGGTAAAAGCAGCACGAACATCAGGCAAGCAAAAGCCCGTAATATTCATGGGAGATCGTGATGATCACTATACTACGCAGGCTGGTGATGGCTATGCTGCGTTTATCGGAGGATCCACTGCGCAAGCAACCCACGCAATGAATGAATGGTGGGGTAAAGAAGGTATGGGTACAATGCCACATGCAATGATTCAAATGTTTAAAGGGGATGTTGTGGCAGCAACGAAGGCTTATCATGAAGTATTTCCACAAGACGATTTAGTAGCTTTAGTGGATTATAACAATGATGTTATTACGGATTCATTGAAGGTTGCTCGTGCTTTTGAAGAGAAGTTAAAAGGGGTTCGTATTGACACGTCTAATACCCTTGTGGATAAGTATTTCTTGCGGAACCATCATGTGATGGGGACATTTGACCCAAGAGGTGTTAATCCAGAATTGGTATTTGCTTTACGTAAAGCATTAGATGATAATGGATACCATCACGTAAAAATCGTGGCAACGGGTGGGTTTACAGAAGAAAAGATCCGCTATTTCGAATCATTAGGCGTACCAGTTGACACGTACGGAGTAGGGAGAAGCCTTCTTAAGTTTGAAATTGGTTTTACCGGGGATAATGTCTTGCTAAATGGGTCTCCTGAGGCCAAAGAAGGTCGTCGTTACCGTCCAAATCCAAGACTGGAGAAAGTAGAATATCACAAGCAATAACCAGCAATTAAATCAAATTTTTCTATAACTAATTAACTATTTTATTGCTACCGAAGATTTGTTATAATTACTAAATGGTTATTGTAGATATACGATCTATTTATTGGCTACGTCGTGAGCTGATGGAATAAATGAATACACATTGTGTTATTCTCACATATATAGTTGGAGGTTCTTTTTTATGACAACTTACCATTTTATTGGTATTAAGGGTACTGGCATGAGTGCATTAGCACAAATTCTCCGTGACTCTGGTGAAAAAGTCCAGGGTTCAGATGTAGATAAAAGATTTTTCACTCAAGATGCACTTGAGGCAAAGAATATACCAATTTTGCCTTTTTCTAAAAATAATATTACCGACGATTTAACAATTATTGCTGGGAACGCCTTTTCAGATGAACATCCAGAAATACAAGAAGCGAAACGTCGTGGGTTAGTATTTTACCGCTACCATGAATTTTTAGGGGAATGGTTAAAGCAATATACAAGTATTGCTATTACTGGTGCACATGGGAAAACTTCTACGACTGGTTTGTTAGCACATGTTTTGGATTCGAATTATCCGATTTCTTATTTAATTGGAGATGGCACTGGAAGAGGTCATGTGGATAGTAATTATTTTGTGTTTGAAGCATGTGAATATAGAAGGCATTTTTTAAGCTATGAGCCTGACTATGCTATTATGACCAATATTGATTTTGACCATCCAGATTATTTTTCTAGTATTAATGATGTGTTTGATGCGTTTCAATCCATGGCAGATAACGTGAAAAAAGGGATTATCGCGTGTGGAGATGACGAGAAATTACAACAGATTCAAGCAAAGGTTCCGGTTGTCTATTATGGATTTTTACCGACAAATGATTTCCAAGCCCAAAACGTAAAGGAAACCGATGAAGGAACACAATTTGACGTATTTGTTCGGAACACCTATTATGAGACGTTTACGATTCCAATGTACGGAAATCATCATGTATTAAATGCATTGTCTGTTATTGCTATTTGTCAGTATGAAGGATTGCAAGCGGAGGAAATTAAAGCAATTAGTACTTTCCAAGGTGTGAAGCGCCGATTTACGGAAAAACAAATTGGTAACCAAATCATTATTGACGATTATGCCCATCATCGACGTGAAATAACAGCAACGATAGAATCAGCACGAAAGAAATATCCAAATAAGTCTGTTGTGGCAGTTTTTCAGCCACATACATTTACAAGAACAAAGACATTCTTACAAGAGTTTGCTGATAGCTTAGAAGCTGCTGATTCGGTTTACTTATGTGATATATTTGGTTCTGCCCGAGAAGATGGTGGACAATTGACAATTTATGATTTACAAAAATTAATTGACGACAGTTCGATTTTACAGTTAGAAAATGTGCAAGAACTTAGCCAATTTGATGACAGTGTCATCATCTTTATGGGTGCTGGTGATATTCAGAAATTCCAGAAAGCCTACGAAGAAAGCTTAGCTACAAAAAAATTAAAAAATGCATAAATGATTTATGAGGAAAATTAGGTTGAGACAGAAGTGAAGTGAGTAAGATAAAAGACGAACAATGCACTGATTCCCGGAGCTGTAACATGCACCAACGTTCGGATTTTATCGAATCATTAATGCTTTTGTCTTATCCTCTTTTTTTTACGTTTGAAATTCTTGGTAGGGAATGGTAAATTAGAATAAATTCGAAATTCATGATAGAAAAGCCTATAATGGAGATATACTAATAGCAGATGGTGTAAGAGGTATAAAGCTGATTACCTTATGCATTACATAGTGGCAAATCATGAAGTGGAAGGAATGATCATAGGTGGAAATTTTGTTATATATTGCTGCAATTATCGCTGCAGTGGCTTTTGCAGTACTAGTGATTTACTTAGCAATGACCTTAAAGGCTTCAACTAGAACGTTAAACAATGTGGCAAGTACATTAGAAGGTTTAGAAAAGCAAATGCAGGGTATTACATCTGAAACAACTGAATTACTAAAGAAAACGAACAGTTTAGCAGACGATATTAATCAAAAAACTGCAAAACTGGATGGGGTATTTGACGGTGTAAAGGGCATCGGCGAAACCGTTCAAGATTTTAATGAATCCTTGAAGCAATTTTCTACTACTATCACTAGAGCAGCTAATGAAAATCAGGACAAGGCTTCACAAGCAGTCACATGGGGAGCAGCTCTATTTGATCTCATTAAAAAGAGAAAATAAAATTGGACAGGAGGAATTATAATGGCGGAAAATAGTGGTAAAGACTTTTTTGTTGGAACAATAATTGGTGCAGCAGTTGGGGCTAGCTTAGCTTTATTGTTCGCTCCTAAATCAGGAAAAGAACTTAGAGGCGACATTAATCAAGGTGCAATTCAAGTTCGTGATCGAGCAACAGAGTGGAAGGATGTTGCACAAGCTAAGGGCGAGGAATGGAAGAATGTTGCCCAGGAAAAAGGACAAGAGTGGAAAGAACTTGCAGTTGTAAAGGGATCCGAAATAAAGCAAAAAACCCAAGACCTTACATCAAATGTTCAAACAAAGCTTCAGGATTTAAAAGATAAAACAAAATCATCAGATGAAGTACCAAATACAGATGTAGAAGAAAATTAATTTATAAAACAGGCTGGGACATAAGTAAAATGAGAAGATAAAAGGACGAACAATGCACTGTTCAACGAAGTATATTCCCGGAGCGGGTATCGTGCACCAACGTTCGTATTTTATCTAACCATAAAACTTATGTCCCAGTTTTTTTTAGTGCTAGTATAATTGGAATAATCGTAGTCCATAACGGTTCCTATTTAATGCCAAACAATAGCAAGTCTATCACCGTTTTGGATTGTTTCATAAAAAGTACTCGGTTCTTCATTAATCATAATAGTAAACTTACCATTTGCATTTGTTAGATCAATATCAACGTATCGGAATACATCTTGGAAGATAAACGGTTCTATAGTTTTTTCTTCAATCATTAACCGGTCATTCACCCTTAGTTCATTCGACACGTCAAGAACATCATTTCCACGCTTAATGGCTAATTTTGGACGTTTCATTGCTACGGTTTTGTTATTAAATGTAATGTGAATTTGATGGTAATAGTCTTTTTTCATCTGTTCTAATAACGTCATTACTGTAGGTTTATTCTTGGACAGTAGGTTTACACGGTCATGTTCCTTTAATTTATAGGAAAGTGACTCAGGCTTTCCATTGACCGTAATTTGGACAGCCTCTAAGCCAAGTTGAACCTTCTCATTATTAACAAATACGTCAAATGGTCTATCACTCGGAATCGTAGCTTTCTGGGCAATTAAAAAGTCTTTAATTGTTCTAGGGGTTACTAGGCGTATTTGATCTCTGTCTTGGACAATGTAGTTCTCTTGTTGAACGTGATTATTGACATAATAAGTAGTTTTTAACTCATAAGACTTGTCATTATACCAAATTCGACTAGAAGGTAAATCACCGATAAGCTCCGTAAGCTTTAGTTGTGGAGTTTTTCCGTCTGCTCCTTTTTCGATGGTAATGCTATCTCCATTATTTACAGCAGTTTCCACAGTAGCTTGTTCACCATTAAGTAGTATTGTTGGTGGATTTCCAAATTCGCCTGGAAGGGTAATGGTTTTTCCATTAACCGTAATCATAGAAGCCATACCAGGTTTTCCGTAAAGCTTATTGATTTCTATTCCGGCATGTACAAGACAATCCCCAATTGTTAATTGCTTCATTTCAAACATTCGAATGACTTTTTCATTTACCCCTATGGAGATGTAGTGAATTGGGTTTTGTTTTGCTGCAATAGCAATTCCTATTGGAGTAACAAAATCAGGCCCTATAGGCAGATTCTCTGTCTTTTGAAGGGACTGAATTGCATCAATGTCTCTAATGGCTACACGATTTGCTGGTAGCTGTAACAAGCTAGCCAATTTTGTAGTGAATTCCGGTGTTTGACTGCCACCACCTACTAGCATGACTGCTTTTGGCGGGGTTCCATTGAGTTGAAGTATTTCCTCAGCAACTGCTTTTGCTAATTTCGTTATACTTTCATTAATATCAGTAACTAGATTTTCATAGTTTATAGTTGATTCAAATCCTAGAATATCTGTAACAGTGGCTTGACCTTCTGTAACAATCAATCGTTTTGTTTCTTCAGCCTTAGGGAAGTCAAGCAAATATGTATCACTAACTGCTTCGGTGATTTCATCGCCAGCTACTGGAACCATTCCATAGGCTGCAACTGTTCCATTACTTGTAATAGCAATGTCACTAGTTCCAGCACCGATATCAACTAATGCTACATTAAGGCGTCTCATGGAATCAGGGATTAGTACCTGAATTGCAGCAATCGGTTCAAGTGTTAAAGCTTCCATTTCTAAATCAGCGCGTGTTAAAGCAGATAGTAGTGATTCTACTACTACCTTTGGAAGGAATGTTGCAATAATATCAACAGATGCTGTTTGTCCACTTTGATCGATTAAGGAACCGATTGTAGCGTCATCTATTTTATAATGTAGGACAGAATAACCAACACAATAATAGTTGGAATAATCATGGTCAGATTCGATGGTCGCAATCTTATACTGTGCTGCATGGACAGCGCTTAATTCTAAATGTTTAATCGTTTCTAAATCGGTAATTGGTTTATGATCTAATTCAAGTGTCGCGGTTGACGTTATGGTTTTTAATGAACGACCTGCCGCAGCTACACAAACATGGTGTAACGGACCATTAGTTATTTCTAGTGTCTCTTTTACCTGTTTGATAACTTCCGCCACTTCTACCACATTGTGAATTTGACCATCAAGCATGGAACGAACCTGATGCTCCTTTACACAATAATCAACTAAGGTATAGTTTGACTCATGTTTTTCTAATATGATTCCGGTAACCGAACGGGTTCCTATATCAAGTGCAAAAATGTGATCGTTTTTCATTATGTACTTCCCCCTAAGCAAAAAACAGGTGCAATCTATCACTAAATTTGTGCTATTCCTTTAAGTATAAGCAGAAATAGTTTGTAAATCTACCTTATTATTATAAACTAAAGATGACAAAGCGAAAATTATTAGCTATAATTGTGTCAAATTATGAAGAAGAATGCTAAGTTTCAGTAGTTTTTTTCCTTTTTAGGAGGTCCAATAAATGAATCAACATGATTTAGAACAATTACGAGAAAAGCTTGATGCGGTTAATTTACAATTACTCGAACTTGTGAATTTACGAGCAACTTATGTAAAGGAAATAGGTCAAGTAAAAAGTAAACAGGGCTTGAATCGTTTCGATCCAGTAAGAGAAAGGGAAATGCTTAATCATTTAATTGAGCATAATCATGGTCCTTTTGACAATGCAACCATTGAACATATTTTTAAAGAAATATTTAAAGCCGGTTTAGAATTACAAGAGGATGATCAGAGTAAGGAATTATTAGTGTCTAGAAAGCGCAAGCCAGAAAATACTGTCATTGATATTAAAGGCTTGAAGATTGGCGATGGCAACCCGCATTTTGTGATGGGGCCATGTGCAGTTGAAACGTATGAGCAAGTACGTGAGGTAGCCAGCGTCATTAAGGAAAAAGGAATTAAATTATTCAGAGGTGGTGCATTTAAACCTCGTACATCACCATATGATTTTCAAGGGCTTGGCATTGAGGGGTTGAAAATTTTGCGCGAGGTAGCGGATGAATTCGATTTAGCCGTGATTAGTGAGATTGTGAATCCTGCTCATATTGAAGTGGCACTTGATTATGTCGATGTTATTCAAATTGGTGCGCGAAACATGCAAAACTTTGAATTATTAAAAGCTGCGGGAGATGTGGATAAGCCTGTTTTATTAAAACGTGGACTTTCGGCAACTATTTCTGAATTTATTAATGCTGCAGAATATATAATTTCTCGTGGAAATGGTAATATAATTCTTTGTGAGCGTGGAATTAGAACGTATGAAACAGCAACTAGAAACACACTAGATATTTCAGCGGTACCAATTCTAAAACAGGAGACGCATTTGCCGGTTATGGTTGATGTGACTCATTCAACAGGAAGAAGAGATTTACTTATTCCAACAGCAAAAGCGGCAATGGCTATTGGCGCTGATGGTATTATGGCAGAGGTTCATCCTGATCCCGCTATTGCATTATCAGATTCGGCACAGCAAATGGACATTCCGACATTTGAAACGTTTTATCAGGAATTGTCTAAATTTAGAGCGTCGATTAGCTAATTTTTTG
Source organism: Ornithinibacillus contaminans (assembly GCF_001038425.2). Lineage (GTDB taxonomy): Bacteria > Bacillota > Bacilli > Bacillales > Amphibacillaceae > Ornithinibacillus > Ornithinibacillus contaminans. The sequence goes on along the minus strand of NZ_LDPV02000009.1, from coordinate 186,931 downwards.
CTGAAATAGGACTGATCAAGTAAGATCGGTCTTTTTCATATTATTTTTTGTATTTTTTTGCGTGGTAGAGTATGATTATTAATAGTTACTATACGTGTCTTTACTCGAGATAACGGAATTTAGGAGGTATTTTTGATGACAGTAACAATATATGATGTAGCAAGAGAAGCGAATGTTTCCATGGCAACCGTTTCACGGGTTGTAAACGGAAATCCAAATGTAAAACCAACAACTAGAAAAAAGGTACTAGCAACTATTGAGCGATTAGGGTATCGACCTAATGCTGTTGCGCGTGGACTTGCAAGTAAAAAGACAACAACGGTTGGAGCAATTATACCGGATATCTCAAGTATATTTTTTGCTGAATTAGCACGAGGAATTGAAGATATTGCGACTATGTATAAGTACAATATTATTCTAAGTAACTCCGATCAAAACAAAGATAAAGAAATTCAACTGATTAATACGATGCTTGAAAAACAAGTAGATGGCATTATCTTTATGGGTGGAAATATCTCGGAAGAACATGTTCAACAATTTTCAACAGCATCTGTACCTGTTGTATTAGCAGCAACGTATGATGGTACGGATTCCATTGCTTCTGTTAACATCGATTATGAGGCAGCTGGATATGAAGCGGCTAAGTTTTTAATTGAAAAAGGAAATAAGAAGGTTGCATTTATTTCTGGGAAAGAAGAATACACCATTAATCAATTGAAATATCAAGGGTACTTACGTGCACTGAAAGAGGCAGCTATACCAGTAGTCGAGGATTATATTATTCATAGTGACTACACGTATGAAGCTGGTATTCAAGCAGTAGGGAAATTAATGAACTTAAATGATAAACCTACCGCTGTATTTGCTGCATCTGATGCAATAGCGCTTGGAGCAATCCACGGTGCACAGGATATGGGTATGAAAGTTCCAGATGAGCTAGAGGTATTTGGATTTGATAATACGAAGTTAGCTACTATGGTTCGCCCAACCTTATCAACAGTTGTTCAACCGATGTATGATATTGGTGCGGTAGCAATGCGATTATTAACTAAATTTATGAATAAAGAAGAAGTAGAAGAGCAGAAGGTAGTATTGCCACACCGCTTAGTAGAACGTAATTCAACAAAGTAGATGGTTTGGGATATAAGGAATCGAAGGAAGACGACTACTCAGAATTTTTGGGAGTGAGAGTATGAGAAAAAGAGATTTATTAACTCCTATCGGCATTACAATAGGGTTTATTATGATTATGCTGGCAATACTTTCTAATGCAGGAACAGAAGGTTTTGTGTCTTTTCTTGATGTTGCTTCAATTCTTATCGTGATCGGTGGAGTAGCTGGTTCATTACTTATAAACTTCAACTTGGAGCAAATCAAGCTAACAGGAAGAGTGTTAAAGGAATCCTTTAATCAAAATGAACGAAAGCTACCAGAACTTATTGATTTATTTATTCGCTTATCAGAAAGAGCTAGAAGAGAAGGGATTTTAGCGCTAGAAAATGAGTTAGAAGAAGTTGATGAGCCATTTATCCAAAAAGGAATTTTACTTGCAATAGATGGTGTAGAGCCAGAGGTCATTCATGATATTATGGATGCTGAAATTATCGCCATGGAAGAACGTCATTATCGAGGAAGAATGATCATACAGAAATGCGGTGAATATGCCCCTGCTTGGGGGATGATAGGTACGTTAATAGGTCTTGTTCTTATGCTAAATAATCTACAGGATCCAGCGACATTAGGTCCTAGTATGGCAGTGGCTTTGTTAACTACGCTATATGGAACAGTGTTAGCTAATTTAGTGTTTATTCCGATGGCAAGTAAGCTGGAGAATAAAACAGAAGAGGAAATCTTTATAAAACAAATTATAATTGAAGGTGTCATAGGGGTTCAATCCGGACAAAATCCGAGAATTTTAGAGGAAAAACTGGGTGCTTTTCTAGCAGAAGAAGATATGAGGGAGCTTGATAACGAGGCTGATCCGCGTTTTGCTAGGGAGGATTTTCATGAAGCGTAGAGATAGAGGAAAAACAGTTGATAAAGGTGCACCTAAATGGATGGTTACCTATTCTGATATGGTTACACTGGTACTTGTTTTTTTTATTTTACTATTCTCTATGTCACAGATTGATGCTGCCAAGTTTGAACAAGTATCAGAATCCTTTCGAAGCCGGACAATTTTTGATTTTTCTTCTTCTAAGGTGCCATTGGATAATTCCTCTGAGAACATTGAAGATAATGAGGCACCGAATGATGTGGAGATTCCCACACCAGATGATCGTGATGCCGAACAAGATTCCTTACAGGATTTAATCACGGAAGTAGAAAGCTATTTGGATGAAAATGATTTAAATAATGTTGTTTCGGCAAATCGTTCTGAACGAGGAGTTGTACTTGTTTTACAAGATAGTATTCTATTTGATCCTGGTGAAGCAGTCATCCTGCCATCAGCGCTTCCGTTTTTAACAAAAGTAGGTAATTTACTTGCTCAAATCGATAATCCGATTAAAGTCGAAGGACACACAGATGATGTTCCAATGGATAGTTTTCGATACCCGTCGAATTGGGAATTATCAGGTGCAAGAGCAAGTAGTGTCGTTCGATTCTTAGTAGATGAGGAAGGGTTGCAAGAAAACCGTTTTTCCATCACAGGATATAGTGACACATATCCAGTTGTACCAAATGATAGTGAAGCAAATCGAAGTAAAAACAGGCGAGTAGAAATTGTCATACTAGAAGATGGAACTGAAAGTTAAAGAGATTAAGATATAAGTAAAATGAGAAGATAAACTAATAAATAATGCACTAACACAAAGGCGCATTTTACCGAAGCGGGTCTTGATTGCCCGCGTTCGGAATTTATCTTGTCATAAATACTTATGTTCTTAATCTCTTTTTACTTTTGTATATTTTAATAGATTTAATAATGTGTGATAGTTTTTCTCGGTTATTTCTGCTTTCCTAGGTATTTCTGGTATGATCCCTTTATCATCCTTCCAAGTCGCCGGTATTGTAACTGGGGCTTCTACTTGCCACTTCTGAACCCAGTTAAGAGGTAGAGGTCCCTTTGCGGTATCACCATACTTCATAACATGCCACAACTGTGCCCATGCTCTTGGGACAACCCGCCATATATCATAACCCCCTCCACCAAGCGCAATCCATTTTCCGTTGCAATAGCGATTCGCAATTTCTAAAGCAACCTTTGGAATGGCTTCATAGATTTCCATTGAGCCACAAAGATGGCTAAGTGGATCATAAAAGTGTGCATCAGCACCATTTTGGGTGACAATAATGTCTGGTTGAAAATAATCGGCAATTTCCTGTAACGCAATCGAATAAACATCAATAAAGGAGTCGTCCTGTGTAAAGGCATCGATAGGCAAATTGAAGCTAAATCCATGACCGGCTTTAATCCCTCGTTCTGTAACATTTCCTGTGCCCGGAAATAGGTACCTGCCTGTCTCATGGATGGAAAATGTACACACATTCGGATCTTCGTAAAAAGCCCATTGAACTCCGTCTCCATGATGTGCATCCGTATCAATATAAAGCACCTTTAGCCCAAACACTTTACGAATATAGTTAATGGCAATTGCTGCATCATTATATACGCAAAATCCGGATGCTTTATTTTTATATCCGTGATGAAGTCCGCCACCGAAATTTACCGCCCCATCAAAACCATCGAGTAATACAGATTCAACTGCTGTTAATGTAGCACCTACCACTTGCATGGACGCTTCATGCATATTCGGGAAGACGGGGGTATCTTCAGTGCCTAGACCGAACTTGACCAGATTATCGAGACTTGCCTTACTGCTGTTTTTAACAGCGTCAATATACCTTACATCGTGAAAAAGAGCTATTTCTTCTTCCGTAGCAGATCGTGGCATTACCATATCATTGGATGCAAGTGCATCGGATTCTTCTAATAATTCTTTTGCTAATAGGACTCGTTGTTGATTAAAGGGATGATTTTCATGGAAGTGATAGTTTAATAGTGAGTTCGTGTAGACAAATTTAACGTTCCTACTCATAGCTTTGGCTCCGGTATATTATTTGGCCACATGAGTTCATAGCCCTCTTGCCGTAATTCACGAATAATTGGTAGCGGATTCATTGTTTGGATACGAAAAACAAGTATTTTAAATTCTGGATCATTTTTATAAGGATAAACAAGAACAGAGGAGACGTTTAATCCTCGATTCCCGAATACGGAAGCTACTTCAGGTAGTATTCCAGGCCTATTAGGTACTTTCACTTCAATTTGTGATCCTTGAATATGAGTGCCTGTTAGTTGGATAAACGTATATAGCAAGTCCTTTTCTGTTATAATGCCTACTAGCTTGTTGTGACTAACAACTGGAAGACAAGCAATTTCACGATCATAGACTATACGGGCAACTTCTTCAACGAAGTCGAGCGGATGTACGGTAATTACAGGGTGTCGCATAATGGTGCGTAGTTTCTTGTTTAAAATGGTCTTATCCTGTTCAGCTAGTAATACTGATGGACTAGCATCACGTACATCACGATCTGAAACAATGCCAATTACCGTAAAATCCTCATCCACAATAGGGATGTGCCTAATTCGGTGTTCCAGTAGTAATTGATGTGCAGTTGCGATGGAATCTTCTGGGCTAAGTGTGATTACGTGTCGCTTCATAATATCTTCAACATGCATTATAAACCCTCCCTCATTGTACGTAATTCCTGTCTTCTAAGAAATCGTAAAGTATCAAATTGGTTAATTGATGATTCTGGCACATTTTTTCCAATGCGTACCATTAAGCAGTTTGCAGGATGTGAGATTATTTCAGGGTCATCTGTTGGAGCGGGTTGTAAGCCACCGGTTGCCATCATTTTTTCCATGACCTTGCGATACTCCCAAATACTTAAATTAGTTCCGTTAAGATCCCAATGCCAATAATATTCGGTTGAAATGATAATATAGTTTTCCATAAATTCATCCATCATGGAAATTTTAAGTAAGGATGAAGCAATTCCACCACCACGATATTCCGGTGTAACTTCAATTGCTCCTAGCTCCAGCAAATCCTCCATTTGAAAGGTAGACCATCTTTCTAGTGGATCAGGATAAAGATACGTGACATATCCGATAATGGTGTCTTGTGTCCTTGCTATAATCACTCGGCCTTCTTGGAGATCAGCAATGCTTAACAGCGCCTGGAATTGTTTTGGTGCAGGCCGAAACGCTGTTAGTTCAGAATGAAATCGGTAATTTTGTAATGCAGATGCAGGCAGTGGTCCTTCTATTACAATTGCCTCTGTTTGGGTGTGATGTTCTTTCATGTACATATTCTTGATGTGTTCCATTGCTTCCTCACCACCGGTTTAATCATAATAGTATTGATTAGTTTTATTATACAGGATTATTGTTGTAATTTTTAGCTTTTTCTTATGTTGGAGAGAAAGATTGTTAACCATCCTAACCACAAAAAAAGGAAGAGGGAATACCTCTTCCTTACACATCATCATTTTGATTGTCTTCTGGATCATCTTCTGTTGAATCCTCGTCTGTATCACCTTCATCAGGTATTTCTCCTGGTGAGTTCGCTTGATCACTCGGATCATCTTCCGTTGGATTCTCCGGTTTATCAATTGCCTCAGAGAAGTCACCTACTACGAATTCCTTTGATGGTGATGATTCCATTCCAAAATAATCAACCGATTTCACGTGATAAACAGCTTTTCCAGAAGGAATTGCAAATGTAGTCTCTACCGTGTTGCCAATTAGCTCGAATTTCCCACCTGGCTCATTTGCACGGTAAATACGGTAGCCGATCACATCTTTACTTCCAGATGCTTTCCAGGTTAAATTCTTACCTTTATGGGCAAAGGAGCTCGGAGTTGATGGTGCTTTTCCATCATCCTTGATACCATTTTTGCCATCTGTATTTGGAATACTAATTTTTTCCCATGCTTCTCTTCTAAATGAAGGGAAGAGCTGTGTTAAATCATTGAGTTTATCATATTCCATTCGTTTTAAGAAGTCTGGATTGAAGGAAATTCCATCATCTTGAACAAATTCCTTCGGTGTGTTAGGACCAGCGAGAACGGCCTTTCCGTCTACCAAGACATAGGAACCTTTTATAAGGCTATCATCAACTTCTTTTGGAATAAAGTTTATATTAAATATATCACTTGATACTAATCCTGCTTCCTTACATAAATCAGACGGAAGCATTCCAGAAGTTGCGCAATAAGAACGAGATACAATGCCCTCTGGCTGTTGGAATCTAGTACTTGGTGTAACTAAGTCAGGTCTAATTTCACTAGCAGCATTCATAAGCTCTGCCCATAATTTTAAGTTACGGTTACTATGATACAGACATGAATCACATCGTAGTGATTTACCTATTCGATATCCTAACCATGATCCCATTGTTACATTAGGATTTGTACCAACAAAGTGTACGTCCTTCGTATCCTGTGATGTACCAGTTTTACCGGCCCAATCAGTGGATCCAAGGCTGTTTAATTGAGAGTGTAGGTAGGAAGCAGAGCCTTCACTAACTACGTCTCGCATCATATCAAGTGTTAAATAACTTGTTTGAGGTGAATATACTTCCACTGGCTCACTCTTATGTTCATAAATTACTTCCCCATCTTGATTGGTGATTTTTTCAATCATATAGGCATCAACAAAGTTTCCACCATTTGCAAACGTCACGTAGGCATTGGTGTTTTCTTCAATAGAAATACCATAAGTTGCAGCACCAATTGATAAGGCTGGATTTTGGTATTCACCATCTGTCAGAGATGTGATTCCCATTTTTCGTAAGTATTGATCAACAATATTATCATTCATGATTTGTGTATAAACTTTAATTGCTGGCAAATTGTATGAATCTGTCAAATGGTCACGAACAGATAGCAATCCATGGAATTTTTCGTCAAAATTACCAGGCGTCCATTCACCCCATGAAGTCTTGTTATCTAGTACAGGTGTACCTGGTTGAACGACACCTTTTTCCATTGCTGATGCATAGACAAACGGCTTCATTGTACTACCGTTCGATCGTTCAGCAGAAGTAGCATAGTTTATTTGATCATCTAAGCTATATTCTCGTCCGCCCAGGAAACTAATAATCTTACCTGTGCTATTTTCTATTAAACTTGCCCCAGCTTCGACCTGCTGGGTAATGACAACTTCTTCACCAGTTACGGGATCCTCTACCGGACCTGTCCAGTCTGGTCCATAATCTTTAAAATTAGCGGCAACCTCTTTAAAGGCATCATAAATATCTTTATCAATAGTAGAATGAATATTATAGCCATTTTGTCGTAGATCACGATCTGCTAATATTTCATATTGTTCACGTAATGAATCATCTTCTGCCAAATCTTCTTTTGTATAGCCATCCTCTTCTGCAAGGATGTTCATAATGATTTCTTTCGCTCTTTTTTCGAGTTCATAAGTTAGATAAGGATACTTTTCAATTGTTGTATCCGATTCGCCAACAAAGTCTGCAGCAATATCATATTGTAAAGCATTATCATATTCTTCTTTGGAAATGTATTCCATTTCATACATGCGCTTAAGTACAGTCTTCATTCGGTTAATACCAGGCTGAATTCCTTCTTCGCTTTTTAAGCCACCATTACTCTCAAATGGCGTATAGTAGGAAGGGCTTTGTGGTAATCCTGCTAGATAAGCAGCTTGCGGAAGATTTACTTCATCTGCATTGACACCGAATATAGTTCTAGATGCAGTTTGAACACCAGCAATATTACGCCCGTTGGCACCTCGTCCATATGGGATGATATTCAAATATGCTTCCAATATCTGATCCTTCGTAAAGAATTTTTCGAGACGCATGGCAAGTAATATTTCCTTAGCCTTACGTTCAAAGGAAACCTCGTTCGTTAATATTTGGTTCTTTATTAACTGTTGGGTTAAGGTACTTCCACCTGATTTTATTTCAGAGTTTGTAAATTCTTGAACTAAGGCACGAACTATTGCCTTCGGTACGACTCCTTCATGTTCATAGAAGAATTCATCCTCAGTAGCAACTACTGCCTGTTGCAGGATAGGGGAGATGTGTTCTAATGTGGTTTCTTCACGGTGTATATCGGAGTTGATGTCTCCGAAGTAAATATCCCCAGCAAAATATAATTTTGATGTTTCTTCATAATTGTAAATGTCTCGTTCCATGCTTTCATAAGGTCGAATTGGTTCATCTTTCACTAATGATGCAAAGTAACCGAATCCAATTCCTGCTCCTAAGAAAAGACCGATAAAGCCGAGAACAAGGAAAAACAAGACAACATTCCAGACAACATCATATGTAATTCGAGATGTACGTTGTATATTTCCCGTACGCCAGATTTTTTTAAGTTTCGTTCCATATTTATGGAGTAATTGTTTAAAATCCACGATAAAACCTCCTATTATTCCAAGCCTAATTATAGCATAGACAACGTATAGGAGGGTACCTGAAATTTTCAAAAATCCATTGCATTTTCTCTCATTATATGGTAAGAATAGATAAGAATATCTTATATGATAAAAGCTGTGAACGAACTAGTAGCGAGCAAATCCCTTTCCTAGAGAACTGGTGGTTGGTGGAAACCAGTAAACATTTGCAAGTGAATTACAATTCTGGAGCTATCTTTTGTTAATGAATTGGTTAACTTAAGACGGTGATGTCATCGTTAACAAACCCAAAGTGGCATTAATTTGCAACAAGGGTGGTACCGCGTGTTAAACTCGTCCCTTATATATTATAGGGAAGGAGTTTTTTTATTTTTATTAGAAATTTTTAGTGGAGTGTGAGTTGAATGGAGATTTTGCAGGATTTGGAAAAAAGAGGATTAGTAAGTCAAGTTACAGATTATGAAGGATTAGCGAAGCATTTAGCGGAAAAGGAAGTAACCTTATATTGTGGTTTTGATCCAACGGCAGATAGTCTGCATATTGGTCACTTAGTTCCACTTACAATGCTGAAACGATTCCAAAAAGCAGGTCACAAGCCAATCGCTTTAGTCGGCGGTGGAACAGGTATGATTGGTGATCCGAGTGGCCGTTCTACAGAGCGTTCGTTAAATACAGAGGATGTAGTAAAAGAATATAGCGAAAAACTAAAAGAACAGATCTCTAGAATTTTAGAGGTCGATAAAGATGAAAATCCAGTTGTCGTTCGAAGCAATTATGAATGGCTAGGAAGTATGACCGTTATTGATTTCTTGCGTGATGCGGGGAAACATTTTAGCATAAATTATATGCTTGCAAAGGAATCCGTTTCTGCTCGTATTGAACAGGGGATTTCCTTCACTGAATTTAGTTATATGATTTTACAATCACTAGATTTCCAAAAGCTATTTGAATTAGAGAATTGTACATTGCAAATTGGTGGAAGTGACCAGTGGGGGAATATTACGGCGGGTATGGAGCTAATACGTCGTGGTAGAGAAAATGAGGAAGAAGAGATTAAAGTATTCGGCTTAACAGTTCCATTAATTACTAAAGCAGATGGAACGAAATTTGGTAAATCTGCCGGAGGGGCAATCTGGTTAGATGCTGCCAAAACGAGTCCGTATGAGTTTTATCAGTTTTGGATTAACACAGATGACCGTGATGTGATGAAGTTCTTAAACTACTTTACATTTTTATCAGATGAAGAGTTAGCAGCGCTTGAAGCTGAGGTGCAAAACCATCCTGAAAAACGTGTTGCCCAAAAACGACTTGCGGAGGAAATGACTAGAGCTGTTCATAGTCAAGCGGCAGTAGAACAGGCACAAAAGATTACAGAATCATTGTTTAGTGGTGATTTAAAATCATTATCAGCAGATGAGATTGATCAAGGATTTAAAGATGTGCCTTCTTTCCAAATGGACCAAGAGGATGTTGGATTAGTCGATTTACTAGTCAATGCTAATATTTCCTCATCCAAACGCCAGGCTAGAGAAGATGTTACCAATGGTGCTATTTATATTAATGGAGAAAGACAGCAGGAACTTGACTATATATTGTCAGAGGAAGATCGTATCGAAGGCAAGTTTACCATTATCCGTAGAGGGAAAAAGAAATATTTCTTGATTCGCTATGCTTAAATACCAATGAGAATTTATTTCATAGGAGCTACAAGTTCTTGGGTTACCAGGAATTGTAGCTCTTGTGTTTTTTCGAGACTAACAGTACCAATCTTCCTCGCCATTATTAAGAAAAAACACAGCAATCGTTAACAAGAGAAATAAAACGAGCTTTCTAAAAGTGGAATAGACACAAATTTGTTACATTTTTCACATACTTTTATTTATATATGGTGGTATTATTAATTTGAGAGTGAATATTACAGTGTTATTTGCTCAATATTTCACAAATTAAAATTACGGGAGGTAATGATAATGAGCACGACCGCTTGGGAAGGTTTTACAATAGGAAAATGGCAAACTGAGGAAGTAATTGCCAAATATGATCAAGTATTAGATTGGTTAGCGGGATTATACGTGAACACATTAAATATAATTCACTTTATGCATGATAAGTACAGCTACGAGCGGATTGAAATGGCCTTACATGATAGAGACGTATTACGTACGATGGCATGTGGTGTTGCGGGATTATCCGTTGTAGCTGATTCATTAAGTGCAATTAAATACGCTAAAGTAAAACCGATTCGTAATGGAAATGGTGTAGCTGTTGATTTTAAAATTGAAGGCGATTTTCCGAAATACGGTAATAATGATGACCGTGTTGATAGTATTACGGTAGAGCTTGTTAAAAAATTCATGGACAAAATCAAAAAGCACCAAACATATCGTCATTCTGTACCAACGCAATCCGTCTTAACGATTACATCAAATGTTGTGTACGGTAAAAAGACTGGTACAACTCCAGATGGGAGAAAAGCTGGTGAACCATTTGCACCAGGAGCAAATCCAATGCACGGTCGCGATACGAAAGGCGCACTTGCTTCCCTTTCATCTGTTGCGAAATTACCGTATGATTATTCACTTGACGGCATTAGTAATACGTTCTCCATCGTACCCAAAGCATTAGGGAAAGAAGAGGAAACAAGAAAAAGAAACTTAGTAGGCTTATTGGATGGCTATACCGTAAAAGGGGGGCATCACTTAAATATTAATGTATTTGATAGAGAAACATTACTAGATGCTATGGATCACCCAGAGAAATACCCGCAGCTTACGATTCGCGTCTCAGGTTATGCGGTTAACTTTATAAAATTAACAAGAGAACAACAAATTGACGTGGTTAACCGTACATTTCATGAAAATCGTTAAGAAAGATAAGAGAGGGGACGTTATGATGAAAGGTAAAGGTAGGATTCATTCTATTGAAACGTGCGGTACTGTAGATGAACCAGGGATACGGTATATAATATTTATGCAAGGGTGTCTTTTGCGGTGTCAATATTGTCACAATCCTGATACGTGGAAAATGGGGGAAGGCAAGGAGGTTTCGGTAGAGGAACTACTACATGACATTGATTCTTACGTGCCATTCTTTAAGACCACTGGCGGTGGCGTGACGGTAAGTGGTGGAGAGCCACTCCTTCAGTCAACGTTTTTAGTCAAGCTGTTTAGAGAATTAAAGAAACAGGGTATCCATACGACACTTGATACATCTGGTGGATGCTTCTCTACGTCACCAACGTTCTTAGCTTCGTTGGATGAACTTTTATCGTTAACTGACCTTGTTTTATTAGATATTAAGCAAATTAATTCGGAAAAACATAAAGAACTAACAGGAATAGCAAATGACCGTATCTTAGATTTTGCTCGGTATTTAATGAAGAGAAATGTTCCTGTTTGGATTAGGCATGTACTTGTCCCGGGAAAATCGGACGTTGATGAAGACTTAGTTAACCTAGCAGAGTTTATTCAAACTTTAAACAATGTAGAAAAAGTGGAAGTGCTCCCGTATCATAAATTAGGTGTATACAAATGGGAAGCGCTTGGACTAGAGTATCCGCTAAAAGGTGTAGAGCCACCACGAGCAGATAGCGTTAAAAATGCTGAACAGATTTTAATGGCAACATGAAATAGAGTAATGAAAAAATTATAATTAGTTTTAAGAAATGGGATAAGCCATCTTGAAAGTTACTTGTCAACTTTCAAGATGGTTTTTACATAACCGCTAACAAGATAATTCAAATTTTAGATATTTTCCTATATAATTTTAGGATAAAAGGTTCGGGAGAGGTGTTAATGATTCGTAAAATTGTACGAGAAGTATCTATTTTTCTTGGGGGAGCTCTCTTTTTAATGACTTCTTATAGTGCTTTTGCATATTTCAGAAATGATACGATTGATATCGTGGAGAATACTCTACATGCAATATTTGTTGTAGTTTTTGTTAGGATTGCATTGTGGTTAGTAAAGAGGAATGAAAAAAAGTAATTAAACGAAAGGAAACTAAAATGGAGAATAAGAAGGGTTTATTCTTTCTATTTGTTGCCTTTGGATTAAATTACTTGGTCACTCAAGGGAGGCAACAAATAGAAGAAGTAAAGCAAAACATTCTGGGTAACTATAAAGTTGGAAATACGAAACTTTACAAAGCTAGAAAATAAAAAAACCCAAACCTTTACTTATCTTAAAGGAATTGGGCTTTTTTGAAAGTGCTGTTTACACAGCGCAACTATTAACGAGAATAGAATTCTACAATTAATTGTTCTGTGATTTCAGATGGAAGTTCAGAGCGTTCTGGTAAACGATTGAAAGTTCCTTCTAATTTATCAGCATCAAATGTTACGTATTCTGGTACGAAGTTGTTCACTTCAATTGCTTCTTTCACGATATCAAGGTTTCTTGATTTTTCGCGAAGACCAATTGTTTGACCAGGTTTTACTAAGAATGATGGAATATCAACGCGTGAACCATTTACCGTTACGTGACCATGGTTTACAAGCTGACGAGCTTGTCTGCGTGTACGTGCAAGGCCTAAACGATATACTAGGTTGTCAAGGCGAGATTCAAGAAGAACCATGAAGTTTTCACCATGAACACCTTTCATTTTTCCTGCTTTGTCAAATAGGTTACGGAATTGACGTTCGTTCAATCCGTACATGAAGCGTAGTTTTTGCTTCTCTTGTAATTGAAGACCATATTCAGAAAGCTTTCTGCGTTGGTTTGCTCCGTGTTGCCCTGGAGCATAAGGGCGTTTGTCTAGCTCTTTACCAGTGCCAGTTAATGAAATGCCAAGTCGACGTGATTTTTTCCATACAGATCCTGTATAACGTGCCATGGGACATTTCCTCCTCTTATTTTATTTGCATAAAATAAAATCCAACCGTGATCATGCGCACGAGCCATTATGTTTTCATGTACCATCGCTCCAGCAGCAGAGAGTTACACGATACACCTCGAGAATTTGAGGAACAAAATGGGCAAAGTGGTGATTCACTATAGGCTGCCTTGTTATTTTACACAAAGAATAGTATATAATTTTTTCTTTACTAAGTCAACTATTCTTATGAAAAGAATACTAGGTCATTGTTCATTAATTTTTTTAAAGTTATATAGGAAAAAAGTCAGAGTTATTATATAATTGAGAATGGAATAAATTCAAGGTACATAGGAAACCCAGGTGAGTAACGATGATAAAACAAATGAATATAGAAAAACTGCAACTATTTTACTATGAATTACTAACATGTCTATCTCCACAACAAACGGAAGATATTTACGAGAGACTTACTTGCGGTATGAATGAACAATTAGATACAGACTTTATTGGAATATACTTATTCGATAGTTGGACGAAGCGGTTTTCGCTTGTATCACAAAGCGCGCGGAATCAAAGGAAAGTGCTTCTAAATAATATAGTAGAGGATCAGGTAGATACATATAGAACGGCAATTATGGATGGAACAATGACATTAACATTACCTGCAGATAAGTTATTCATTGTTATTTCCCCGGATATAAACTACAAGGTTATTACACTAAAACCTGCCGAAGGACCAGCTGGATTGCTTGTTTTGGGGTATGAAGCTGCGGATGTGACTTGGGAAAATTGTGTGTTCATTAAACAGGAGACAGAAAAAGTATTGTCATATGTATTTCTATTGGATGAAAGCAATTGGCATTTGGAAAAGAATCAATATTTATTTGAAATTACGTCCACATTCTTTATGCTAAATAATAAAACAGATATATTAATGAAAATTATTGCGTCATTGCGTGACATTTATCCAAGCTTTCGGTTTTATTTATTATTATCACAGGACCATGATGAGGTACCCGGACTACCGATTAAATCGTTAAAGTATGGTGATGAGTCAACAAAGTTAGTCAGTTCGCAAGCGTTCATTAATGGGACAGTACAAATAGAAGATCGCCTTCATGACCAAAGTACGTGTGTCTATGCACCATTAAAGGGGCTACAAGGCGTGTATGGTGTTATACAAATTGTATCCCAAACATTTGTTGAATTTCCTTCGAAAGAAATCGACTTTATTTCGAAATTTGCTAATGCTGCTGGGAAAGCAATTGAGAATACAACATTATATCAAAATTCTACCCATTTAGTATCCGATCTAAAATTATTAAATGATATAACGCATCAATTAAACTCTAATCTTGAATTGACAGGGATTACGAATTTAGTAAAACATCAAATTATCCAGATGTGTAATGCAAGTGAAATTGGATTTGTTTATCGGATGCAGGAAATAACCAATCAATTTGAAGTATTAGAAGGCAGTACAGCTTTCTTTCAATCTGTTGAAGGAAGAGGATTTGTCCGCTTATTGGTAGAAGAAGCATTAGCAAAGAAAGAGTCGATTTTCTCAGGCGACTATAATAATAGTCATATTTCCCTTCCGTTTCGCTCCGTTATGGTGATTCCAATGGAAAATTCTGGATTGGTTAATGGTCTGGTAATTGTACTTGGTCAGAATCCTTATTCCTTTACGTTTGATACATTTAAATTGTTACAGTCCATAATTCGTCACTCGACATTAGCATTTGTTAATACGATATTGAAAGAGCAGCTCCAAAAAGCAGCAGCAACAGACTATTTGACGCAGTTGTTTTCAAGAAGTTATTTAGATGAGAAAATCATGCAGCATATGGGGACTGGTGAGATGGGGACGTTAATACTTTTTGACATTGATGATTTCAAAAAAGTTAATGATACATATGGTCATTATATCGGGGATGGGGTCATCAAGCAGGTAGCAGATATCATTATGTCTAGCATTGGGGAACAGGATGTTCCAGCTAGGTGGGGTGGTGAAGAACTGGCTATTTATTTACCAAGTACCGATTTGAATGAGGGGGTACATGTAGCAAGGAATATAAATAATCAAGTAGAAAATTTTACCGAGCCACGGGTTACCTTATCAGCTGGTGTATCTTCCTGGTCTATGGAAGAAGCAGATTCTGCAAAAGATTTCTTTGTTCGAGCAGATAAAGCATTATACGAAGCAAAGAGCTTTGGGAAAAATTGTGTTGTGAAATACGGTAGAAAAGAACAAAAAGTGGAAGAAGCAGACGAAACGAGGTTGCTATAACTTAAAAAGCTTCCCACTCGTGTGAATTTTCACTCGTGTGGGAAGCTATCAATTTCCTAACATCTATTACATGTGCTTTAACAATTCCTCAACAAACTTTTCTAAGTAAATCTGGTCGGTTTCGTCAAATCGATTTAAGACTGGACTATCAATGTCCAACACTCCAAGTATTTCACCGTCACGGATAAGCGGTACGACGATTTCAGACTTGCTGGCACTATCACAGGCGATGTGTCCAGGGAATTGATCCACATCTTCAATTCGTTGCGTTTTTCGTTCTTTTACAGCGGTCCCGCAAACACCCTTACCATATGGAATTCGAATACAAGCAGGTAATCCTTGGAATGGTCCAAGAACTAGCTGGTCATCCTTCCATAAATAGAAACCAACCCAGTTAATGGCATCAAGGAATTGATTTAATAGGGCAGATGCATTGGATAAATTGGCAACAGTATCTGATTCACCATCTAATAGGGCAGATAATTGCTTGATGACTAGTTCATAGTCTTTCGCTTTATCGCCAGAGTATAGGCTCGTTTGAAACATAAGATTTCATCCTCTCTATGAAAAATCTCGGGTTATATGACACAATTTTTGCAGGATATTTCCAATATTCATCATAAGTATGATATAAAAGAAATAATAGTGTTATATTTTAGATAAGGAGTTGATATCAATGGAAGATACCTCCCCTACGAAGCGGAAAGTAGTTGAGGCTGCATCATCTCTTTTTTATCAAAAAGGGTTTCATGGAACCTCTGTACGTGATATTGCAGAAAAAGCTGCTGTGAATGTTTCCTCAATTAGTTATTATTTTAAAGGAAAACAAGGGCTTTTGGAATATGCAATCTCTACTTACTATGAAGATTATCTTGCCATCATGGAAACAACTCTTAATGAATCCCGTGAAAAAGAACCAATCGAACGATTTAAACAATTGATTTATACAATTATACAATATAAGCATTCGAAGCTACAATTTTCCTGTTTCATTCATCGCGAATTGTCAATGGATTCTGTGTTTGTACGAGAAATGGCAGTCACGTATTTAGCAAAGGAAAATTACATTATCGGAAATGCATTTTCAGCAATTTTTAAAGAGGTTAATGCGGATAAGAAGAAATTAGACCGACAATTTTTATTAATGCAATTAAAAGGAATGATTGTGACACCTTATGTATTACATAACGAATGGCGTAACCAAGTAGTCGGGGATTACTCGCATTCACTATTCATTAATAAGTACGTTCAAACCATTCATACTTGGTTGGATTTTATAACGGAGTAAGTCGCATTGTTTTTAGCTGGGATAAAAGTAACTTTGATAAGCATAAGACGAACAATTCACTATACTCGGGTATTGTGGACGAATAGTCGATTTTATCTTACCAAAATACTACTATCCCACTTTTTTTATAAGGGAAAACCATTCCATTGGTAAAATCTACAAATTGCGACACGGAAATTAAAAAATCTGCTATTTATTTGGATTTTTTTAGCCAAAAATCACCCGCACATGGTATCATAAGGATTATATAAAATATCTATATCTAAACGATCTAAACGATTTCGATAAATGAAGCGATAATATAGAAGAGATTATGGTTGTTGGACTTAATTAGGGGGCTTTTAATATGGTTTATGTTATTGGAATTATACTTGTGATTATTGCACTCATTATTACCAGCCTTATTATGAGAAAAAGAGTTTATGATTTTGTGGATCGCCTGGAGAGCTGGAAACTTGATATCATGAACCGGAATGTTACATCACAATTATCGAGGATTAAGACGTTAAATTTATCTGGTGAAACACAAGAACGATTCGAATCTTGGAAAGAACGCTGGGAATTTATTCTTTCTAAGGAATTACCAGATATTGAGGAATATTTATTTGATGCAGAGGAAGCGGCAGATAAGTTTCGTTTTACGAGAGCTAAAAAGACCTTACGAAAAACGGAACAGGTTCTACAATCAATTGAAAAGGATATTGAAAAAATTATATCCGAGTTAGATGAACTAGTGGAATCCGAAGAATCAAGTCGTAAAGAAGTAGAATATATACAACCTGCAATAAAGGCATTACGTAAAAAAGTAGCACAAAATCGTTTCCAATACGGTAAAGCCGAGGTTAGATTTGAAGTAGAAATAGATGAGTTAAACGAAATGCTTACAAATTATCATGATCTAGTAGATTCTGGTAATTATATTGAAGCCAAAACCTTAGTAGAGTCGTTAAAAGATCGACTGGACGACTTAGAAGCAGAAGTCGAGGAATTTCCAGAAATTTACCGTGCTTGTAAACAAGAAATTCCATCCCAAATTGATGATCTTTACTCCGGGATTAAAGAAATGAAAGAAGAAGGGTTCCGAATTGATCATCTTGGATTTGAAAAGGAATTGCAGGGATATCAGCAACGTCTGTTAGATTGTGTCAATGCGTTGGAAAAAGGAAATGCATCTGAGGCGAAAGCTTTAACGAATGAGGTAACAGAACGAATTCAAGAAATGTACCAATTGTTGGAAAAAGAAGCGATTGCAAAAAACTTCATGGAAACACAAATTACTGGCTATCAACAATCCATCAAAGAAGTTGCGGCTGCTTTTGAAGAGACGAAGGTAGAAGTAGAAACACTGAAGCAAACGTATTATTTTGATGATCAAGATATGGAAAAATACTTATCACTTGATAAGCAAATTACACAGCTGCAAAAGATATATGAAGAACTAACAGAAGGTATTGAAGACGAAAAAATGCCACATTCTGAATTGCGATTACAGCTAGAGTTAGGCTTTAATCAGCTTCAAGAAATTTCCGAAAAACATCATGACTTTAAAATAAGTGTGTATAACCTCCGGAAAGATGAATTGGAAGCAAAAGAAACTTTATCAGCTATTCGTGAACAGATTAATGAAGCAAATCGAAAAATTAAGAAAAGCAATATTCCTGGTGTTCCGAGCTTTATTTGGAATACAATGGAGGAAGCAACAGAAAAAAGCAATCATGTTTTAAAAACATTAGATAAAAGTCCATTGGATATTGCAGAAGTGCAACGTGCACTTTATGATGCAGAGTCAGCAGTTGAACTTGTAATGGAGCAAACGGAAATTATGCTTGATCAGGCGCGATTAACAGAGCAAGTGATTCAGTATGCTAACCGTTATCGAAGTAAATATCCATTACTTGCTGCTAAATTAGCTGAGGCTGAATCGCTTTTCCGTAATTATGAATATGAGCTTGCATTAGAGCAAGCAGCAAGTGCCATTGAAGAAGTTGAACCGGGTGCTTTAAAACGAATTGAAGCAAATCAAATGATACGATAAGAATGATTACATGATAGAACTAAGGGGGCTGCTTTAGAGGATATATTATTCTCTTAAAGTCAGCCTTCCGTTTTGTCTTTATACATGTAATGTAAGTTTTCGGTAAAGGGGAATTATTCTATGATATATCTTGATAATAGTGCTACGACAAAACCACATCCTGAGGTGTTAGAAAGCTTTCTACAAGTATCTAGTCGCTTTTTTGCTAATCCATCTTCCATCCACCAGCTCGGGGGAGAAACGGAGAAGCTGCTTATTCAATCAAAACAACAGGCGGCAAAGTTATTAGCGGTACATGAAGAAGAGATTATTTTCACTTCTGGTGGTACAGAAGGAAATAATATTGCGATGAAAGGAATTGCGCTTGAGCACCAAGGTAGAGGAAAACATATTATCACCTCCGAGATTGAGCATCCATCTGTATTTGAAGCATGTAAGAGTCTTGAGTCGCTGGGATTCGAGATAACTTATTTACCAGTGAATCAAAATGGTGTAGTATCAGTAGAGGATGTCCGTCAGGCAATCCGTAATGACACAATTTTAATAAGTATCATGCATGTCAATAATGAAATTGGTTCGATACAACCAATTCAAGAAATTGGCCAATTAGCCAAAAACTATCCAAAGCTCTTCTTTCATGTAGACCATGTGCAAGGTCTGGGTAAAATTCCACTTACACTTGCAAATAGTGGCATTGATCTATGTACTATGTCAGGTCATAAAATCCATGGTGTAAAAGGAACAGGCATTTTGTATATTCGAAAAGGAATAAAGCTATGTCCTTTATTTCATGGTGGCGAGCAGGAACGAAATATTCGTTCAGGCACAGAAAATTTAGCGGGTGCAGTTGCCTTTGTAAAAGCATTACGATTTATTAAAAATCGTGAAGCAACAGAGGCGACAAAGCTACAGCAGATGCAGCAATTTCTACGCAATGAATTGCAAAGCATTCCAGCTGTCATGATGAATTCACCAGAGGACGGAGCGCCTCATATTATGAACTTTTCTATACCTGGATTAAAACCCGAAGTGATGATTCATACGTTAGGAAAACAAGGAATCTTTATTTCGACAAAATCAGCATGTTCATCAAAGGATTTAGATGAAAGTAGAATCATAAAGGCGTGTGGGTACAACCAAGCAAGAGCAAAATCAGCACTAAGAGTTAGCTTATCCTATGATAATACTATTGAAGAACTTAAAACGTTCTTACACACATTAAAAGAAGCACTATTACAACTATCAGATGTTATGGAGAGATAATTATGCAATTTGATCATATATTGATTCGTTATGGAGAATTAGCGTTAAAAGGAAAGAATCAAAAGAAGTTTGTGGAAAAACTACAACAAAATATTCGGCATAAACTAATGGAGTTTCCTGATGTTCGTGTGAAAAGAACACAAGGAAGAATGTTTGTGTTACTAAATGGGCATGATCCACATGCTATTATAGAAAAATGTAAACATGTTTTTGGTATCCATAGTTTTAGTTTAGCGATTAAGGTTGAGAATGAGCTGGAGGAAATTAAATCAGCTGCTTTATACGCTTTGCAAAATGCAGAGAATGTAAACACCTTTAAAGTGTCGGTAAAACGGATAAATAAAGGTTTTCCAAATCGTTCTCAGGAATTAAATCAACTATTGGGTGGACATTTACTCGCAAATACCGAGAATATTACAGTAGATGTTCATCGTCCTGATGTCGAAGTAAAAGTAGAAATTCGTCAGGAGGCAACTTATATAACGTCAAGTGTCGTTCGTGGTGCAGGTGGACTGCCAGTTGGCACTTCTGACAAGACGCTTCTGCTATTATCTGGCGGGATTGATAGTCCAGTTGCAGGTTACCTAGCGATGAAACGTGGGGTAGAAATAGAAGCGATACATTTTCATTCACCACCTTTCACAAACGATCGTGCGAAGCAAAAAGTGTTTGATTTAGCGGAAAAATTAACGAGCTATGGTTCAAAAATTAAAATTCATCTAGTACCTTTTACAAAATTACAACAACGAATTTTTCAAGAGACACCAGACGGCTACGGAATGACTGTGATGCGACGTATGATGCTACGTATTAGTGAACAAGTTTGTCGGAAGGAAGGCATTCTTTCGTTGACGACAGGTGAGAACTTAGGTCAGGTAGCAAGTCAGACTATGACAAGTATGAATACAATTAATGAAGTAACCAATTATCCAATCATTAGACCACTAATTACAATGGATAAAGATGAAATTATAGAAATTTCCAAGGCGATTGATACGTTTGATATTTCGATCCGTCCGTATGAAGATTGTTGTACAATATTTGTTCCTAAAGCACCAAAAACAAAGCCGAAGCGTGATCGAGTGAATTATTATGAGTCAACCTACAATTATGATGAGCTTCTAAAAGAAGCAATCGAAGGAATAGAAGTAGTAACAATTACTGATCAGAAAAAAGTTGAAGATGCATTTGAAGGGTTGTTCTAATTGGATAATCTAGTAACACTTACCAATTAAAATTGTGAATGAGGCACCTCCTTTTGGCACATTATAAGCGTACCAAGGAGGTGAAATACCATGGCAAACAACAATAGTTCAAATCAGTTGGTAGTTCCTGGTGCACAACAAGCATTAGATCAAATGAAGTATGAAATTGCAACAGAATTTGGTGTTCAACTTGGTGCTGACACAACTTCTCGTGCTAACGGTTCTGTTGGTGGAGAAATTACGAAGCGTTTAGTTCAAATGGCTGAACAACAATTTGGTGGAATCAAAGGTTAAGACAATTTAATAGCATAAATGGCTAGGGACTATTCGCTTTGCGGATAGTCCCCATTTTTTTGCATAAATTAGGATAAAATTGGAAAGTTGTGGCAACCTATAGTAACTACTAATATTTGGAGATGCGTAAATGGGTTGGATTATCGTATGTAGTTTAATTGGGTTCATTATGGTGATTATAATCGTGCTTTTTTTACAACGATTGACGATTAGTGTGAACTATTATTATCAAAAAGATTCCCATTACCTTAAGCTCACGGTTCATTTAGCTCGTTTTCGTATGTTGGAGAAAAAAATAAATCTAAAACAACAACAGACTCACAATCAGACATCACACTTAGCAGATTTATGGAAGGGGCTTGAGCAAGATATTGAATTAAATAATTTTAGCCAACTGATGCATACAGTGGTAGAGCAGCTGAAAACTACGAAATATATGGTGAAAATGGCATGCAGGCATCTTACGATTAAACAGCTTGTCTGGAAGACGACATTCGGAACTGGCGAGGCGAGTAGTGCTGGTTTAGTAGCAGGAGGGTTATGGATGGTAAAAGGGACGGTTCTTGGGTTGCTTTCTGAATTAGCAACAATGAACTGTGAACCCAAGCTTTCTGTCATCCCATATTTTCAACAAAAAGGCTATCAATCAGAAATTGATTGCATGGTTTCGATCCGTTTGGGAAAAGCTATACACACCATTATGCAAATGCAACGACATGGTGTAAAAAAAGCAATTTATACTTAATTTTGTAATGAAGGAGGAGTATCAAAATGGAGGAGCATCCGATTCAAGGATTAATGACAACCGCAATGGAAAACCTGAAGGATATGATTGAAGTAAATACAATTATCGGTGATCCTGTTGAATCCCCTGATGGTAGTGTTATTATCCCAGTGTCGAAACTAGGTTTTGGATTTGCTGCAGGTGGTAGTGAATTCGTATCCGGAAACACTCAAAGTGATAGTAGTAGTGAAGCTGTTTTTCCTTTCGGTGGTGGTAGTGGCGGTGGAGTTTCCATTACACCTGTCGCGTTTCTAATTGTTAGTCAAAAGGGTATTAAGATGGTACATCTAGATGAAAATACACATATTTATGAAAAAATGCTAGATTTTGCACCAAAAGCTGTCGAGAAAATCCAACAGTTATTAAAAGAAAGTGATTTAGGAAAAGGAAGTAAGAAAGAAAAAAAGGATTCAGAAGCTAAAAACGATCCAAAAGCCAAGGAAAATACTAAATCTGAGAATAAACAATCGGGGGATGATGACTCTGCATCCGAATCATCTTCTTCCATTTATGACATATAACCAATGACTGGCGAGTCTTAATTATTGGACATCGCCATTTATTTTTATCATAATTACTAGTGAGTATAATGATGAGGAGGAATGATTATGGTAAAGGTTACATTCCATCAAGATCCAGTTACATTAGTAGGAAATGAAGTGAAGGTTGGCGATAACGCGCCAGATTTTAATGTGTTAACGAATGACCTAGGAATAAAATCACTGGCAGATTACCAAGGGAAGATAAAATTAATCAGTGTTGTTCCATCAATCGATACTGGCGTGTGTTCCATCCAAACAAATCGATTTAATGAAGAAGCTAAGGAATTAGAAAATGTGAGCGTCATTACTGTTAGTATGGACTTGCCATTTGCTCAAAAACGTTGGCGAGAAGTCAATAATGTGGAAGATTTAGAGTTGTTATCAGACCATCGGGACGCTGATTTTGGTGAAAAATATGGTGTCCTAATAAAAGAATTACGATTATTAGCCCGGTCCATTTTTGTAATAGATTCCAATGATAAAGTAACCTACGTAGAATATGTTCATGAAGTTAGCGAACATCCGGACTATGATAAAGCGCTTGAAGAAGCGGAAAAAGCTGAATAAGACAAATAATAGCCCCCATAGTTACACGAAAAATGGGGGCTTTGTATTGTGGAAATCTTCCCACCAATTCATTATTTTGTACAGATGGGGGCGCATTTGGTACAATATAACGGGTCTAATAGAACGGAGGATTAATTATGGAAAAATCAAATGTGGAAACATTGTTTGAGTGGATGGATGAAACGACCCAAATCATTGAGCAACACATGAACGAACCTTATTTGGATAGTTTAATTCTTACACTAGAAACATTGTTCTATGACGGTGCAGACGAATCAATGGATGACATTCTTTCGCATAAATTACATACTGCCTTAAAACAAGTGACCATTGGGAATTATCAGCCTGATGAGATTCGTAAAGCAATTCAGTTCTCAGTTCTGAAGGGAATGAAGGATACCACGCAACAACAGCATATGATGACACCAGAAGCAATTGCTTTAATTGTTGGGTACCTTGCTCAAAAGCTAACAAATCACCAGGAGAAAATTCGCTTATTTGATCCAGCAAGCGGAACCGGGAATTTGGTAACAACCGTAAGCTCTCAGCTAGGTAAAACAGTTAATGCCTATGCGAGTGAAGTTGATCAAACGTTAATTCAATTAGCGGTAGTCAGTGCAAACCTTCAAAAAATAGAAATTGAATTTTTCCATCAAGATAGCTTGCGTCCATTTTTGTTAGATCCAGTTGATCTAATTGTTTCAGATTTACCGGTTGGATATTATCCAGACGATATTCGGGCAAGCACGTATGAATTAAAAGCAGATGAAGGGCATTCCTATGCGCATCATTTATTTATCGAACAAAGTATGAATTATACACATGATGGGGGCTATTTAATTCTACTAGTTCCGAATTTTATTTTTGATGGTGCTGGTTCTGATAAGCTACATGCTTATCTACAAAAGTATGCCCATATAATTGGAATGCTACAATTACCGGAAAGTGCTTTTAAATCAGAGAAAAATGCAAAAAGTATTTTAATCCTGAGGAAGAAAGGGAAACATACAGAAGGACCGAAACAACCATTATTGGTACAACTTCCTTCCCTGAAAAATACGAAAGCAATGGAAGATATTCTAGGAAAAATGAACAATTGGTTCAAAAATTATAATGTTAAATAACAACTAGGAGTGAAACAATCATGAGTAATGTATTAGCAATTAATGCAGGTAGTTCATCATTAAAATTCCAGCTTATTAAAATGCCAAAGGAAACGGTTGTAGCAAAAGGACTTGTTGAGAGAATCGGTCTTCCGGAAGCGGTTTTTGGTATTGAAGTTGACGGTAAAAAAGATAAAACGGTAACAGATATTCCGAATCATGAAGTTGCCGTGAAATTATTACTAGAAAGATTAACTACTTCAGGTGTTATTAAATCATTAGATGAAATCGATGCTGTTGGACATCGTGTGGTGCATGGTGGTGAGAAGTTTAATGATTCTGTATTAATTACCGAACAAGTACTAAAAGAAATTGAAGATATTTCAGAATTAGCGCCATTACACAATCCTGCAAATCTAACTGGTATTCGTGCTTTCCAGGAAGTGTTACCAACTGTACCTATGGTCGCAGTATTTGATACAGCATTCCATCAAACAATGCCACCGCAATCTTATTTATATAGCCTTCCATATGAATATTATGAGAAATATGGTATTCGTAAATATGGTTTCCATGGTACATCACATAAATATGTATCAGAAAGAGCAGCAGAGCTTTTGGACAAGCCTTTAGAGGATTTACGCCTTATTTCTTGTCATTTAGGAAATGGTGCAAGTATTGCTGCAATAAAAGGCGGCGAATCACTAGATACTTCGATGGGATTCACACCGCTAGCTGGTGTTACTATGGGTACACGCTCGGGAAATATTGATCCGGCTTTAATCCCGTATATCATGGAAAAAACGAACAAAACAGTTGAGGAAGTACTAAACGTTCTAAACAAAGAAAGTGGTATGCTTGCTTTATCTGGTTTCTCTAGTGATCTTCGTGATATTAAAGAGCAAGCAGGGGTAAATAAGCGTGCAGATCTTGCGCTTGATGTGTTTGCCGGAAGAATTCATAAATATATTGGTTCTTACGCTGCGAAAATGTCTGGTGTTGATGCAGTTATTTTCACTGCTGGTGTTGGTGAAAATAGTGATATTATCCGTGCCAAAGTATTAAATGGATTAGAATTCATGGGTATTTATTGGGATCCTGCACTTAACCACGCTGCAATAGGGAAAGAAGCTGTTATCAGCTATCCACATTCACCGGTGAAAGTTCTTGTTATTCCAACAAATGAAGAAGTTATGATTGCTCGCGATACAGTGCGTCTTTCTAATTAAAAAGTAAGAGGTTGAGACATAGGTATAATACGTATGTCTCAACCTTTTTTTATTAACGTATCACTAGCACATCACATGTAGCGTGTCGTGTAATGCTTTCAGAAACACTTCCAATTAGAAATCGCTCTACTGCATTCATACCGGTTGCACCACAAATGATTAAATCAGCTTGAAAGGTGGCAGCAATATCTTTCGCAATTTTAACTCGTGGAGATCCATATTCAATACAGCGGGAGATTTTTGAGATGCCTACTTCTTTTGCATTCTCAACATAGCTATCAACTAAGTCTTTAGCATAGTCATCGGCATGGTCTGCAAGTGTGCGATCATAGGCTTCGGCAGTAGCAAATGTGCGAGAATCTACTACATGTGCCAGAATCATATGGGCATTATTACGTTTTACAATATCAAGAGCTTTATTAAAGGCTTTCTCAGAAGCTTCAGATCCATCAATTGCTACTACGATATTTTTGTATTCAAATCTCATGTTCTTCTCCCCTTTCATTATCTACTTATAGTATACAATAAAAACGCTTACATTTGGTAAAAGTAGACAGGCTTTTGTTACAAATTAATGTACAAACTAAACTATGGAGGTGAGCATAATGGCTAAGAAAAAGAATAAACATGTTCTAGAAGAAGACCATCAAGGAGTTGCCGCGGTACAAAACCAGTTATTTGAAAGCTATCAAAGTGGAGTTGTGGAAGACCAATTACACAACAATCGCGGTATCTGGACATTTAATAATCGAAAGGCTTAATGCATTAACCTTCTAAGACGGTCTACCCTCAAAATTGGGGGTAGATTGTTTTTAATTTTTCAGATATGCTCATATTATAGTATTTATTATGAATAATTTTTGGTACAATGAAAGTGCTTACATTATAGTGGGGAAGGTGTTCCAAATGAATATCGGGATTCCGAGAGAAATTAAAAACAATGAAAACAGAGTAGCCATCACACCAGCTGGGGTACTAACCTTAACGAATGCAGGGCATCATGTGTTTATTGAAACTACTGCTGGTCTTGGATCAGGTTTTACTGATGAACAGTATCAACAAGCAGGAGCGAAGATTGTTGATTCTGCGGCGCAAGCATGGTCACAACAAATGGTCATGAAAGTAAAGGAACCACTTCCAGAGGAATATGGTTATTTCTACGAAGGGATGATTTTGTTTACATATCTGCATCTTGCGGCAGAAGCTTCTTTAACACGAGCATTAATTGAAAATAAAGTCGTTGGCATTGCATATGAAACGGTTCAATTGCAGAACGGCTCCTTGCCGTTATTGACTCCAATGAGTGAGGTTGCAGGAAGAATGGCTGCTCAAATCGGTGCACAATTTTTAGAAAAACCTGAAGGTGGTAAGGGAATATTACTTGCGGGTATTCCAGGGGTTAAACGTGCGAAAGTTACTATTATTGGTGGTGGTGTAGTCGGAGCAAATGCGGCTAAAATAGCTATTGGATTGGGAGCAAATGTCACGATTCTTGACCTTAATCCCGAAAGATTACGCTATTTAGATGATATTTTCGGCTCTTCTATTAACACAATGATGTCAAATCCAATGAATATTGCTGATTCGATTGCTGATTCAGATCTAGTCATTGGTGCGGTATTAATTCCAGGGGCAAAGGCTCCGAAGCTAGTAACAGAAGAAATGGTAAAACAGATGTCAGAAGGATCTGTTATTGTAGATGTAGCAATAGATCAAGGTGGAATTTTTGAGACAAGTGATCGAATTACCACGCATGATAATCCGACTTATACAAAACATGGTGTTGTTCACTACTCTGTTGCCAATATGCCTGGGGGAGTACCGCGAACTTCTACGATTGGTTTAACGAATGTGACGGTTCCATACGCCCTGCAAATTGCTAAGAAGGGCTATCAAGCAGCATGTTTAGGTAATCAGGCCCTACAAAAAGGGTTAAATACTGTGGATGGATATGTCACATATGAAGCAGTTGCACAAGCTCATGGCTTAGAGTATCGTTCACCAGTAGCACTTTTAGAACACTAAAAAAGTTGGGACTTAAGTATTTTTTACTTTACTTAAGTCCCAACTTTTTATTTCTTAATTATTTGTAATTCTTTTGGAAACTTCGTTAAAGTTTCCGCGCCATTTTCTGTCATAAAGATCATGTCTTCAATTCGAACTCCTGCAACGCCTGGTACATAAATGCCGGGCTCGATTGTAAAACACATGCCTGTCCGTAACGCTAGTTTGTTATTCCCGTGAATGGAAGGATATTCATGTGTTTCAATGCCTAAACCATGGCCGACACGGTGATTAAAGTAGCTACCATATCCACTTGCCTCAATATGGTCACGAGCTGCTTTATCGATTTGACCGACTTCGCTACCAAGTGTAGATGCTTCAATTGCTTTTAGTTGTCCCTCTAGTACGGTGTTGTAAATTGTTTTTTGTTCTTCTGTTATGGAGTCAAAGACAACGGTTCTTGTTATATCCGAGCAGTAACCTTCATAGATTACACCAAGATCAAATAAAACCATATCTCCCTTGGCTAGCTTACGAGTTCCTGGAGTTCCATGTGGTGAAGCGGTTTTATCTCCAAAGAGAGCCATTGTAGAAAAGGACATCCCTTGTACACCTTTTTTCTTAAGTTCATATTCAATAGTTGCAATAACTTCGAACTCACTTATGCCTTCTTTTAACGCATTTATTCCAGTTTGAACACCAAAGTCCGCTAACTCGGCAGCTTGTTTCAGTAAATCATATTCGTGTTGATTTTTGATAACACGGAGTGTGGCTACAATTTCTTGGGCATGCTTGATTTCAGTGTTTGGTAAGATTTGTTGAATAGTCGTATATCGGTTTAAGGTTAAATAATCTTCCTCAACACCGATTGTTGTAGGTATTTTTCCTTTGTTTGTTAGAAATGCTAGAAATAATTCCCATGGATCCTCATGATCATGATAATCGATGATGTCATGCGCCCATCCAGCAGCCTTTGCATCCTGTGTTTCCATTGCAGGGAGAATCATAACAGGCTCATGTTCGCTACTTACATAAACTGCAACAACACGCTCATGTGGGTCTGTATAATAATTGCTCATATAATATACGTTAGCTGGCGATGAAATAAGTATACTTTCTAATTTATTTTCCTGTAACGCTTGTAATAATCCTTCAATTCTTGTAGACATATTATTCACCTCATTTTATTACCTATTATTATAAACGTTTTAATAATTCGTGTACAACGAAGTAATTTTACGATTTGTTGAAACCTTTTTATTTCCCGTTCGTACTACTAATTAGAAAAGTGTTGTAAAATTTAAAAAATATGGAGGTTACTTATGTTTAAATTATTTAAACGAATGAAGACCATTGTCCATTCAGAATTAAATGCCATGTTGGATAAAGCAGAGGACCCAATTAAAATGCTTGATCAATTTCTCCGAGAGATGGGAGAGGAAATTCAAGAGGTCGAAGCTGCTGTTGCAAAGCAAATTGCGAATGAAAAAATCTTAAAAAGGAAGCTGGAAGATGCACAAGCTATGGTTGAAAAGCGCCAATTACAAGCAGAAAAAGCAGTTCTAGCTAGTGAAGATGACCTCGCAAGACGTGCTTTACAGGAAAAGAATGAATATGAAAAACAAGCTACTTTATTAACCGATTCCTACGAGCAAGCAAAAAATGACTCCCAAGTACTTAAGAGCAAATTAGAAGAGATGAAAAAAGAATATCAAGAAATGAATTTAAAAAAGGATTCCTTAAAAGCGCGCGCAGAATCCGCTAAGACCAGAACGAAAATCAATCGCACCATGTCTTCCATTGGTAGTGATGAATCACGTAGAGGATTTGAACGAATGGAAGAAAAGGTATTGCGCTTTGAAGCTGAGGCAGAGACTAGTGAGGATTTATCGGTACAAAGTCGTACGCTAGATGATGAGTTTAAAAAATTTGATTCACATGTAGATGACGAACTAGCAGAACTCAAGAAAGCAATGGGAAAAGAATAACGTAATCTAACCAATGATGGCGGCATTTTACTAAATGCTGTCTTTTTTTTCGTGTGGAAAGGATTTTTTATTTTAACGTAGAATTAGTATAGTAGAAGTATAAATATGAAAGGGATGAGTGTAATGAAGGTATCTTATCATGGCCACTCTGTAGTGAAGGTGGAAGCAGAGAAACACACGATAATAATTGATCCGTTTCTAACAGGAAATAGTAACTGTGATTTAAATCCAGATACAGTAAAGGCAGATTACATACTGCTTACACACGGACATAATGACCATGTAGGCGATACGGTGGAGATTGCTAAACGAAACAATGCCTTAGTAGTTGCTCCGAATGAACTAGCAAACTACTTAGCAACGAAAGGTATTACAACACATCCGATGCATATCGGCGGCTCCCATTTGTTTGATTTTGGGAAAGTAAAGCTTACACAAGCATTCCATGGTTCTTCCTATACGGAAGATGATAATACGACTATCTATACTGGTATGCCTGCTGGAATTATCCTAACAATAGAAGGGAAGACCATTTATCATCTAGGAGACACCGCGTTATTTACGGATTTAAAAATGTATGGGGATATGAACGAGATAGATGTTGCATTTATTCCAATCGGAGATAATTTTACAATGGGGCCAGATGATGCGTTAGTTGCCGCAGATTGGATTAAAACAAAAACCGTCGTTCCAATTCACTACAACACGTTTCCGGTTATAAAACAAGACCCAGATTTATTCGCCGAACGTGTTAAAACAGGTATCGGCAAGGTTATGAAAATCGGTGAAGTAATTGAATTAGTATAAGTGAGACCCAAGTACCTTGGAAGGAATCTGGTGGAGAGAGACGGGGCTGGTTAGGTAACGATCGTTAACCACTGTATTCTAGTATATTTTTCATAAAACTATGATAAAAGACTTAAGTCATTTGACTTAGGTCTTTTCGTGGTATAATAGAGATAATTCAGTAAATTCCAATAAACTATCTACTTTAAGAAGTGGTGACTATATGGTAAAAAGAATTTTGACGGCAGAAAGAGGTTTCACATTAATTGAATTATTAGGTGTTCTTGCGATTGTTACCATTGTATTTGGAATAGCTTATCACGTTTTATTTTCTGTCATTCAATATAATGAAAAAAGCCAAGCTGCTATTAGTTTAAAGCAGGAGGCAAACAGTGTGATCAGCGACATTAAACATACTCATCAAGGGGATAGTCCTTATCGTATTTGTTATGGAGATCTATTATGGAACGAAAACCTACAGATGCAATTATCTTTAAATACAACGATTATCAATAATACTAATCAATGCGTGGAACAGATTGACCCTAAGCAGGATTTAGCTGTCCAGCTAACCCTGTATGATTCTGACAATAATTCTATTGCTATTGAAACAACCATTGAAGGAAAAACTGATGAAACACTTGTACTTAAACGAAAAAATGGTCGTCAAAATTTTTATGATTATCTACTACAGGAGAATGTATTTGTGCATGGTTCACAGTTTGTGTTTGAAGGGAGTCGTGTAAATGGACCAAACGCGTCTATCGTTATAAAAGGGGATTGGAATGGTAGTCAATTGAATGGAGGGGCATTAACAAATACTTCGAATCTGTACATAGATGGGGATGTTTTCTTTGATGGTGGTAGTGCGGGACTAGGTTCTAGCATTTCACCAGGAAATATAGTTGTAAATGGAAATGCTACCTTCTGGTCTGGACGCCGGGCTATTTACGGTAATATGTTTGTTAATGGTGACCTCCGGCTGAAGGATGCAGAGATTCATGGAAATGTCTATGTTAATGGGAACGTAGAATTAGGCTGGACACCTTCCTTATCAGGAGAGTCCTCGATTTTTTACATAGGAAATTTATCACATCCGGCTAATTATAGTAACCAAATTCTAAAGAAGGTAATTCGGCAGGAAAGTGTGGCTCAAGAGCGTTTTCCAACAAATGAAATACCAGATTTAAAGGCGGATGAGTGGTTTGATGCGAATGGTTATACCGAAAAGATTTCAGGAAATCAAGCTGGAAAAATAATCGGAGATAATGTCCAACTAGATAGCTATAACGATGCTGCAAACGGTCAATATGTGGATAGCTTTACTGATTTTATTATCGTTAGTAAAGGAGACATTCAAATTGGTACAAAAAGTAGGGTACGGAAATTTTCAGGGGTTGTTATCGCTCCGAATGGGAAAGTAACCTTTAATGGTGAAACTTTCGAGGGAATTGTCATTGCGCGGGATGGTTTTTTTGTTAGAAGCGGAGGAACACAAGTAGATTTTCAGCAGTTAGGTGACTACTTCAGGAATGCAGAAGATTTTCCACTTGTTGATTAATTTTTCACACAGGACTATTCATTTGGAAGGAAGTATTGTCCTTCATAAGTTCCTACTGATTAATAGAGTGTTTAATAGGTTAAAGGCTTAGGCGGGGAGTGAAATCAGATGAAACAGAGTAATAGTTATGGCTATACGTTAATAGAATTACTAGCCTCCATCGTCATATTAGCTACTGTTGTAACTTTTTTTATCCCAATATTTTCGACTATTATGAAATGGTCTGATCAGGCAGATGAGGAGCTAATCGCTAGTAACTTATTAGGAAAAGTGTCACAGGAGTTAAAAGTCGATTCGGAAGTATTCAATGCTTCTGATATCCCTTATTGCCAGAGCGGTAATTCGTTTAAAAAAACCTACCATTCTTATGCAATTGATGAAAAAGTTTACCAGGTAGATTTATTAGCCTGTCAGGAAGAACAAGTTGATTTAGTGCGGACAACTATTCAGCTATTTTCTAGCACGAATCAGCTCTTACGTGAATCCTATACCTATGTTCCGATTGGGGGACAAAAATGAAACCGATACAGAATGAGTCAGGAGCTACGTTAGTGTTGACGCTTGGGATTATTACCATCGTTTTATTGTGTATTATGGCGCTATTTTCACAGTTAGCTAACACCACGCAGCAGATCAATAAGACGGAACAAATAACCATGTCCGAGCAAATTGCAGCAATGGGAGTGGACTACTACCGAGCTTATACAGAGGATCATATGCCTAGGGAACTGGAGTCGAATGAAGCGATAGCATTACCAGATTTTCCACTTCTAGAGAAATTCATTTTAGATGATGGGCAAGGAAATGTTTCCTTTTGGATCAAAAGCCATTCTTTACAGGAACTATCTGAATCGGAAATGATGATTCATTTTACTAGCGTGGGACAAGCATTTGGAGAAATAACGGAGACGGAATCCTCCATCAAAATAACAATTGAAAGTGGTGAATAATATGGTTGCACGTAAACGTCTTGGGGACTTGTTAATCGATGCTGGTATCGTTACAAATGAACAAATTAATGAAACACTAGAATTTAAAAAGCCCGACCAAAAGCTTGGAGATGCCTTATTAGAGCGGGGTTATATTACCGAGCGACAATTAATCGAGGTGTTAGAATTTCAATTAGGTATTCCACAAGTTTCACTATATCAATATCCCGTTGATCAGCAGGTATTAGGCTACATTCCGAGAGAAGTAGCACAACGAAATTTTATTATGCCATTAAAAATTCAAGACAGCTCACTCGTAATCGCTATGAAGGACCCGATGGATTACTATGTTATTGATGATTTAGAACTATCAACTGGTCTTACAATCTCACCAGTGATTTCCACAAAAGACGATATTTCGTATGCCATTAATAAACACTACGTTAACGATGAACAAAGCATTCATTTCGATATGGCAGATAGTAATGATGAAGCACCCGTCATACGCTTATTAGATCAATTATTAAATACTGCAGTGCAATTAAAAGCAAGTGATCTTCATATAGATCCCCAGGAGGATAACATGTTGATTCGGTACCGGATTGACGGGAGACTCCAATCGGACAATATACTGCCCAAATCATTACAGAATTCATTAGTAGCCAGAATAAAAATTCTCGCCGACTTAAACATTACTCAGACAAGATTACCACAGGACGGCCGTATCAAAATGATGGTGGATACAACACCGGTCGACCTACGTATATCCTGTTTGCCTACAGTGCATGGAGAAAAAATTGTCATCCGAATATTAGATTTAAATAATGCATTAATGCAGCTAAGTGAATTGAATTTTTCGCGGGATAATCATCAAAAATATCGCCAATTAATTTCGCAACCATCTGGATTGGTCTTATTAACGGGTCCGACAGGCTCTGGTAAAACGTCAACATTATATGCATCTATTAATCATTTGAATAAAGAGCAGGTTAATATCGTCACAATTGAGGATCCAGTAGAACTTCCATTGCGTGGAATTAATCAGGTGCAGGTACATAGTTCCATAGGCTTAACATTTGCTAGTGGGTTACGGTCGATTCTAAGACAAGACCCTAATATCATTATGGTTGGTGAAATACGTGATCAGGAAACAGCAGAAATAGCGATACGTGCGTCCTTAACCGGTCATATCGTGTTTAGTACCTTACATACCAATAGTGCGATTGATACAGTTCCACGTTTAATCGATATGGGAATAGAACCTTATTTAGTAGTATCCTCCTTAAACGGTGTTGTAGCCCAGCGTCTCGTACGGAAAATATGTCGGGATTGTCTGGAAAAGCGGGAGGTAACTGTGATGGAAGAAGAAATTTTTGCTAAAAATGATGTCGCGGTAGAACATGTATTTTACGGCAAAGGGTGTAGCAGCTGTCATCAACAAGGATACCGGGGAAGAGTAGCTGTACATGAGGTACTTGTGCTAGATGATTATGTAAAAGGGATGTTACTAAATAATATATCGGTACAGGAGATTAAATCCTATACCAGATCACAAGGTATGCGTTCGCTATTACAGGATGGTTTAGAAAAGGTCAGTGCTGGATTAACGACTATGGAAGAAATTATGCAAATATCAATTAGTATTTAAGGGGGGATAACGATGAAAGATCAATTCAATCAGTGGTTAACAGAGGCATACCACTCGAATGCTTCAGATGTACATTTGACGATTGGCAAGGCACCGATTTTTCGAATAAATGGGAGATTAATAGAACAGAACAAGGAAAAGATCTCTCCCTCGATAACTAAAATCATTGTGCAGGATATTTTACCAGAGGAATTATGGAATCAATTAGAGCGTAAACGTGAATTAGATTTCTCCTATGGGATAAGTGGTGTTGCTCGCTTTCGCATTAATACTTACTACCAAAGAGGGGAACTTTCCTTAGCTATCCGACTAGTCCCAACAGTGATTCCCTCCATGGAGGAGCTCTATTTACCATTTGTAGTGAAGCGGCTTGTCCAGTATACACATGGTCTTGTTCTGGTCACCGGTCCTACAGGAAGTGGAAAAAGTACGACCTTAGCAGCAATGGTGGACTATATGAATCAAACGATGAAAAAGCATATTATCACATTAGAGGATCCAATCGAGTATATGCATACACATCAGCAGTCTGTAATTGATCAGCGGGAGGTAGGCTTTGATACGAATAGTTTTGCTGGTGGTCTTCGAGCATGTTTAAGACAAGATCCGGATGTGATTTTAGTTGGAGAAATGCGTGATTTAGAAACCATCTCAACGGCGATAACTGCCGCAGAAACAGGGCATTTAGTGCTTGGGACTTTACATACAACAGATGCTGTTTCCACGATTGAACGAATAATTGATGTGTTTCCGTCCGAACAGCAGGATCAAATTCGAATTCAATTATCCGCAATTTTGCGGGCGGTTATTTCACAGCGACTCTTAATTACAAAGAATAATACTGGTAGACGTGTTGCAACCGAGGTGTTGCTTAATAACTCTGGAGTAAAAAATCTTATCCGGAATGAAAAGCTGCACCAAATTCAGAGTGTGTTACAAACATCTAAAGAACAAGGAATGCACACAATGGAAATGGATGTGAAGCGATTAATTGAGGCGAATGAAATAGCCTATGAAACAGCAGCTCCTTTTTTACAAGAAAGGGGATATTAAGTTTTGAACTATCAATATCTTGCTAAAAATATGGCTGGTGAGCAGGTTACTGGAAAGCTGGAGGCTGAATCGAAAGAAGCGGCAATTAACACACTTGAGAAAGAAAAGTTATTTGTGCTAAAGCTTCAGGAGACGACGTTATGGAACAAGGATATCACGTTAACGAAGCGTGTAAATCGAAAAGAATTTGTCTTGTTTTTACGACAATATGCTACATTGATTCATGCTGGAATTCCAATTTCGGGTGCGACTAAGACGATGGCTGAGCAAACAGATAATAGAGTATTGAAATCTACGTTAACCGATATTGATAAACAATTAGAAAGCGGAGAAGCACTATCTAAGGCTGTCTCCAAGCATCCGAAGGTCTTCCCAAGTCTTTTAGTGAATATGATTAAAGCTGGAGAAGCAAGTGGTAAATTAGACGAGATTTTAGTAGAGATGGCCGATTATTTTGAAAGGGAATATCGAAACAGGCAGCGAATTATATCTGCGCTTCTTTATCCAAGTGTCGTAGGTATGATTACACTAATTTTAAGTGTCTTTTTATTAGTGTTTATCGTGCCCCAATTTGTTGGCATGTTTGATTCCTTTGGACAAGAGATACCCGCATTTACTCACTTTGTATTAGCGGTTAGTACTTTTGTGGCAAATTTCTGGTGGATGATGCTTATTGTTTGTATCGGGATCATCATTCTTTTTTCATTTTTGCTAAAACGAGACGCATTTTCATACAAGGTAGATGATAGAAAGCTAAGATTTCCGTTAATCGGTACACTTGTACTTAAAGGCGAGCTTGTACGGATGACTACGACGTTAAGTACACTTGTGAACAGTGCGGTACCAATTTTGCAAGCAGTAGAGATTACAGAATCTGTCGTAGGGAATCGAGTATTAAAAGCTGTTTTAAAAGACGTACGAAAGTCATTGGCGGATGGAGACTCAATGACTATTCCGATGAAAGCGCATTGGACAATTCCGCCATTAATCATTCAAATGATGCAAATCGGTGAAAAAACCGGTACGTTAGATCAGATGCTATTAAAGGCGGCAGAATTTTACGAGGAAGAAGTAGTGCAATTATCGAACCGAATGAAAACGTTAATTGAACCATTGATGATTATTATCTTAACATTTATCGTCGGAAGTATTATTGCAGCAGTTGTAATTCCAATGTTTGCACTTTTTGAAAATTTACAATAAATTGTGTAGATAATTGTCAGAGTATCACGTATAATAGGACCAGGGACTAAAGTAGGATACAATGATTAACTATCTGTATGTGGGCACTTGGATAGTTAGGAGTAAGTAGTGCAACCGACCGACTATGTTTATACGGTATAAATTATAGTAAAAGGTGGGGGAATACATGTTAAAGCGTTTATGGAAAAAGGATAAAGGTTTTACATTAGTAGAATTACTTGCAGTTATTGCTATATTAGCAATTATTTTAGCTATCGCAGTACCGGCAATCGGAAATGTTATTGCAAACTCCAAAGAAGATGCCAATGATGCCAATCATAAATTGTTTGAGAATGCTGCTAGATTAGCAGATGTATCTGGTGAATTTGGCGATGATGACAGCATTACATTGAATGAATTAGTAGAAATTGGATTTTTGGAAGGAATTCCAGATAAACCGGGAGCAGACGGTGAAACATACAGTGGTACGGTCAAGAAGCAAGATAGTACATATCAATATGTTGAAGACGAGAAATAAATAGAGTAATGAAATTATTCTTAGCCTTGCATTTTACTTGCAGGGCTTTTTCACGACAACGTTAGGATGCGGGGAGGCTAGGAGATGAATGTGGTTTTCTTTTTTATACTTGGGCTCATCTTTGGCTCGTTTTTTAATGTTGTTGGGATGAGGTTACCACTAAATAAACCATTTGCGAATGAGCGGTCAGAGTGCCCTAGTTGTCACCAAACACTAACCTGGTATGAGCTTATTCCAGTAGTATCTTTTGTGCTGCTAGGCGGGAAGTGCCGTCAGTGCAGAAAACGGATTTCGGTTATGTATCCTGTAGTGGAACTATTAACGGGCTGTTTATTTGTGTTAAGTTATCTGCAGTTTGGTATTCGTTTGGAATTGGCTGCTAGCTTATTACTCGTTTCGATGTTAACGATTATCTTGGTTTCAGATATTTCCTATATGATTATCCCTAATAAGATTTTACTTTTCTTCTTACCATTATTTTGTTTAATCCGAATCATAGAGCCATTTGATCCGTGGTACTCACCGATTATCGGTT
This sequence comes from Ornithinibacillus contaminans, assembly GCF_001038425.2. Taxonomy (GTDB): domain Bacteria; phylum Bacillota; class Bacilli; order Bacillales; family Amphibacillaceae; genus Ornithinibacillus; species Ornithinibacillus contaminans. The sequence goes on along the minus strand of NZ_LDPV02000009.1, from coordinate 148,888 downwards.
CCCTTGTAGGATTTGTAATTATTGCGATAATTATTATTGTTAGTCGTGGCGGAATGGGAGCAGGTGATATGAAGCTTTTTGCAGTATTAGGAGTTATTTTAGGGCTAAACAAGGTCTTATTAGCATTCTTTCTCTCTTGTATTACAGGTGCTATGGTTGGGGCAGTCCTACTGCTATTTAAGGTAGTTGAGCGTAAGCAACCCGTTGCGTTTGGGCCATATATTATTATTGGTACAATCTTAGCGTATTTCTATGGTGATCCAATCTTAGATTGGTATTTATCAAACATAGTTTAAGAAGGTGGAAGCATGAAACTATTGCAGAAAAATAGAGTGAATATCGTTATTACCAATCGGGTACTGCGATATTCTTTACATAATAGTTCTTCTCCAGAAGGCTTACTTGATAAAGGAGAGCTTAACCTGCCACATGAAGTTATTAAAGATGGGGCGATTGTAAACAGAGCTGCATTTTTGAAAGCTGTTTCAACCTTGGTTAAAAAGAAAAACTGGAAGGGAAAACCGCTCTACTTCTGTTTACCTGATGATACGGTCGTAATTCGAAATCTACAAATTCCCGCTGTATTAACTGAGGAAGAGTCTTTACACTATGTATCCACGCAATTAGGGCACAGTTTTTACTTGCCGTTTGCCAATCCTTCACTGGCAATTGAATTCTTAGAGGAAGAGAATCAATTACGAAATATTCTGCTATACGCATATCCCAATGAGAAGATAGTGGCTTTTGAAGAAGTGTTTCGGCAGGCTGGACTAAAGCCAGTGGTAGCAGATTTAACTTCTTTATCAGTATATCGTCTCTATTATAAACGAATCAGAATGGAACATGATCATGTGTTACATATACAGTGGAATACGGACGCATTAGTGGTAACGGCTTTTCAAAATCATAAGGCAATTTTTACACGATATATTAAAGTGACAGTAAGTGAACGACAGGAGGAAATGACGGAGCAGAGTACAGAGCGGCTAATGAATGAGTACTTAATAGAAGTAAGACGGATAATTGATTTTTACCAATTCTCGATTTCAAAGGGACAAGCCTCCATCAATTTAGTTTTATTGTCGGGGGACGTCCCCTATCTTCCTAGAATTTGGAAGTCGTTACGTGAAACATTGCCAATGGAAGTTCTAACATTTACTGATATTGTACAAGAGGTTAAATATGTGGACGTATTAGGTTTAGCCTTAAAACAAGAAGTATAAAAAGGGGAACAATCCATGAATGTAGAAATAAATTTTCTTCAAAAGAAAACGAAAAAAAACCTTGCTCCATATTTGGTTGGAATCCTAGTACTTCTTTGCGTACTAACAATACTTGCTACTGTTTTCGTTCAAAGATATACATTAGAAAAATCAGTTACGGAGAAAAGAGAAGTGTTGACACAGCTGGAAATAGTTAGTTCAAAACAAGCAGATATTATAAATGAAAATGCTATAAATGTACAATCTATACTAGCAACATTAATGCAAGAAACACAGCCAACAGTGCGATTGTACAATGATTTGTTAGAGCCTGTACAGCCTGATAGTTCGTTTATTTCGTATCAGCATACAGAGGAGAACCAACTTATTATTGAAGCTCATTTTTCAAGCTTAGCACATGTGGCCCAATATATTTCTGAGGTGGATAGTAAGTCTTATGTGAATGACGTTCAATTAACAGCTGTCAATCTAACCGATGAAGGATATGATGCTACTCTAACCGTCATACTTAATTCTAACGCTGCCAAAGAGGAGTTGCGTGAATATGAATCAGAAATGGACTAGAAGCTATACGTTACTATTCGTTGCTAGTTTTATTGGAGCGGGACTTCTATATGGTAGTCTACATGTTGGGCTCATCAGACCGTTAGCAATGGAAGAAAGTAGATTAGATCAAGAGCTAGCGATGTATGAAAAATCTGCAACCGAGTTAGAAGATATACCAAATGATAAGAATGATTTTGCCGCACCAACCATTCACCAGCAAATTCCTACTGAAAAAGCAACTGCTAGTGTCGTAGAACAACTTGAACAAGTAGCAAAACAATCGAACGTAACGATTACGTATATGGACGCGCGTGATTTAGAAAAAAACAATATTCAAGTACAAGCAGCATCCTATTTCGTGGAAGTGGATGCTGCGGAAGGTATAGCAGTCACTAATTTTCTGGAAGCAATACTCCACAATGAACGATTTATAACAGTGGATATGCTGGATGTTCGCCGGTCTGAGGTGGGGGTCCATGCCATTATAACCTTTACAACTTATTATACGAATTAGCTTTTGATGATTGTTGGGAAGTAAGTTCTGTTTACCCTAGCTTGTTCATAAACATACTACTAATAGGTTAAGGGGGGATTTGATGAGACATTATGCGATATTACGCTTATTGTTAGCTGCATTTTTTTTATATTTCGCTTGGCCACTTATTCCTGCAGCAAAATCACAAGTGGAGATGATTTTTTGGGCGAGCTGGTTAGGTTTTTTGGTTCTAGTAGTAGGGGCAAATTTTGCAACACTACTTCAATTATCTGAACCACCAGTTATGGAACAGAATTATGAGCGAATTAGACAAACAGATTCTTAAACATTGAGCAGATAGCCATTCATCTGTATACTATAGTTACGTAATATGACTAGTACAGTTGAAAGTCGGTGAACAATTGGCAACAAAACATGAACAAATTATCCAACACATTGTTTCATTAAATGTTGGGAGTAAAATTTCAGTAAGACAAATTGCAAAAGGCTTAAATGTTAGTGAAGGCACCGCTTATCGTGCAATAAAGGAAGCGGAAAATATTGGCCTTGTTAGCACGATTGAACGAGTGGGAACCATTCGAATTGAACGGAAGAAAAAGGAAAACTTTGAACGACTTACTTTTGCAGAAGTAATCAATATTGTGGATGGTCAAGTGCTAGGTGGACGAGAAGGACTACATAAAACCTTAAATAAGTTTGTTATCGGTGCGATGCAGCTCGATGCGATGATGCGCTACACGGAAGCAGATTCTTTATTAATCGTGGGAAACCGCGTAAAAGCACATGAATTAGCGCTTAGTGAAGGCGCAGCAGTGCTCATTACTGGTGGATTTGATACGGAGGATTATATTAAGCGGCTAGCAGATGAAAAACAGCTTCCGATCATCTCGACGAGCTATGATACGTTTACGGTTGCTGCAATGATAAATCGTGCTATCTATGATCAACTAATCAAGAAGGAAATCGTGTTTGTTGGCGATATCTGTACACCTATTGAGCAAGCACATTATTTGAAAATTGGTGACAGTGTAAGGGAATGGTATACGATAAATGAGCATTCCACTCACTCGAGGTTCCCAGTTCTTGATGAGCGAAATCGTGTTGTCGGAATTGTAACATCAAAGGATATTATCGGGAAGGACAGTGATTTTCCGATTGAGAAGGTTATGACCAAGCACCCCATTGTGGTTCAATCAAAAACGTCATTAGCGTACGTAGCTCATATGATGGTTTGGGAAGGCATTGAAGTTGTACCTGTAGTTGATGAAACATCAAGCTTAATAGGAATTGTGTCGAGACAAGATGTGTTAAAAGCACTTCAGCAAATACAACGTCAGCCACAAATCGGGGAAACGATTGATGATATCGTGAAAAAGAATATTGATTCGCTAGAAGAGGATAAGACGATTTTTCAAGCAAAGGTTATTCCCCAGATGACGAATCAATTAGGAACACTATCCCATGGTGTCTTTACCACACTAGTTACGGAGGCAAGTAACCGATTATTGCTTCAGTTGAAAAAAGGTGATTTAGTAGTGGAAAATCTGACCGTATACTTTATGAAGCCTGTTCCGATTGATTCTACGTTAATCATTAAGCCACAATTATTAGAGGCAGGACGAATTTATGCGAAGATTGATGTGGAAGTGTTTAATGAGAAAAATCTAGTCGGTAAAGCACTGCTAATGGCACATATTATGGACCGTTAGATTACTTAATTAGCAGTACATAAAGAAAAAGCTGACTAGTGAAACCTAGTCAGCAGGGTTCAAACGTCTCCATTCACTACGGTAGTGCTTCGTTTCTTTAAATCCTCGTACAAGCTGTAAGACACCGAGTACAATAAATATGATACCGATAAAAAGTGAAATGCGAGTCTGATAAAATATGTATTGGTTTATTCCAAAAAATAGGATGAAAGCACCAAGGCAAATTCTTGCTTTTGCATTAAAGTATGCTTGTGTCAAACCATCCTTAGTTTTTAAAATAGCTACCTTGTAATATAAATACATTACAATGGAAAGCACAATCACGATAGGAAAAATAATCATAGGTATCTACTCCTAATTTTATATGTTAACCATTTCAACCCATATTGTAGCATCTTAACAGTAATATTAGCTAGTTATTAGGTAGATTTAGATACTTAAAAAAGGAGAACACGCATGTCTATTCAAGCAATCCAAGCAGCAATTAAAGAATACAACACGATTATTATTCATCGTCATGTACGCCCAGACCCAGATGCGCTAGGTTCACAGGCGGGCTTGCGGGAATTAATTCAAGCAACCTATCCGGACAAAAAGGTCTATGTAGTAGGGGAAGATGATCCTTCCTTAACGTTTTTAGTCAAAATGGATCAAATTGACGATGCTGTTTTTGAAAATGCGCTCATTATCATTTGTGATACTGCAAATACGGCTCGAATTGATGATTCGCGTTATACATCAGGTGATAAGATTATTAAAATTGACCATCATCCGAATGTCGATCCATATGGTGATATTAGCTGGGTGGATACGACGGCTAGTTCAACTAGTGAGATGATATATGAATTATTTACGAAGGCAGAAGAAATGGAAATGAACGAGGCAGCAGCGAGGCTACTCTATGCTGGAATAGTAGGTGATACAGGTCGCTTCCTATTTCCTAGCACAACAAAGAAAACCCTTCAGTATGCCGCAGAGTTAGTCGCATATGACTTTGATCGTTCACAGCTATATGATGGTATCTACAATGTAAAAGACAATCTGGCCAGATTGCGCGGTTATATTCTTCAGAACTTTACATTGGAACAGGATGGGCTGAGTGTCATCAAATTAACAAAGCCTATTTTGGAGCAATTTCAGGTTAGTGTGATGGAGACAGGGCAGCTGGTCGGTACACTTGGGGATGTAGAAGGTATATTAGTATGGGTATTCTTCATCGAAGAAGATGATCAAATCCGTGTTCGTCTTCGTTCTAAAGGACCAGTAATAAATGAAGTTGCTGCAGCCTATAATGGTGGAGGACATCCATTAGCATCAGGCGCATCTGTGTATTCTTGGGACGAGGCCGCAGAAGTGGTGAAGGATTTACACCATGTAATTCAAGCATATAAGAACTAACCAAACATACTAAAATTTGTAGCTGGGACATACGGAAAGTGAGTAGGTAAATAGATGGACCTTGCAGTCATGTAGCGTAATAGACTCTTTGAAAAAGACAATCTCTTTTTCTGCATCGATCTACTACTGCCTAAGCGAGTGTTGTGCACCAACAGTCGGACTGTAACTTACCATCATCACTTTTTGTCCCAGGCTTAGTTTAACTGCTTTTACTCTTCTTTATTACGGGTATAAACCAACATCCTGCTGGTGTTTCGTCGTAATAAACCTCTAGCCCGAATTTTTCAATGTCCCTCTTAATTAAGCGGATCAGTTCTTTCGATTCTGCATAGGCAGTACGACCATTTCTCAATTGTTCAAGCTTACGGTCACGAATTCGTCTTTCATTCATGATTAACATGTGAATCCTCCCCTTTCTTAAAAGATGGGAATAAAATTTAACATTATGTGTTGCAGTTCGTTTATGAGCTTTTCTGTTTTGCATGGAGTAGCGATTTATCTCTAGCTTTATTTTACTGGAAAGTAACTAAAATTCCTATTGGTTGGCGTGTTGTTTCATGAAACGTTCACACAATTAAGGAAAAGAAAAAAAGCCCTTACCCTTAAACTTATGCTAAGGGTAAGGGGATAGTGTCTGTTAGTTAATCAGAAATTTTTGCTTCGGTTACAATTTTGACAGTCTTAGAGATGATTAATCGTTTTATTTCAAAGCTATAGGTGAAATCGTCCACTCGAAATGTTTTATTCTCAATGGAGGATAACAATAAAACGTCGTTCTCGGCGATTGTGTCGACGTTGCTCCCTAATATCTCTTTAATTTCTTCTTTAATTAATTCCTCTAACTGGTTCTGTAATAGTTTATCAATCTTTAAATCATCCGCATTTAGAATTTCTAAGTCAATTTCTTCAACCGTTATGGATTGCTTGTTTTTTTCGTTTAGATCTTCTTTATCTTTTTCTAATGCTTCAATTTTAAGCTGCGCGTCATGGAGTTCTTTCTGGATACTACTATTTTCGGCAAGTAACCGTTCATACATCGTTCCATACATAAAGATAACAATCCAATAGGCAAGTAGTGCTCCGAATAATACACCTACGAAAAACCGCTGCCAGCCTGGTCTTCTATGATAAGGTGGTACATGCATTAGGTTACATCCTCCTGGATTAGCCATCCGATAATCACCATCGCCATTTTGGCTCCTCCCATGGCGGAAAGGATTAGTAATCCTTGCTTTAAAAGATCAATAGAAGAACCGTCTATTAACCCCTTTTGTAAATTTTCGATGGCATCAAAGGTTCCACCAATCGCAGCTACAATACCCCAGATACCCAGTTTTCTAGCAAGTCTGGCCATTTCGGTAAACGGTGCATCACCAGTAGCAAACGCGCCAACGCTTCCGATAAGTGTTCCCCCAAGAATGACCCCGAAAGCGATGAAAAAGCAATGGATAAATTGTGCGAAAAATCTTTCTTCCATAGTGGATGCTCCTTAGCAGATAGTCGTTTTCCTTTCATTGTATGATGAAATTGGACGAGTTATGTTTGTAGATATACAGATGGCATTAATTTTGGCTATAATAGAATAAGAGAAAGTAGAGGCGGGATAGGATGTCATTTACGCATTTACAAATTAAAACAGGCTATAGTTTTTTTAATAGCACCATTACCATAGACAAATTAGTGAATAAAGCAAGGCAATTAAAGTTTGATGCGCTTAGCATAACGGATGAGAATGTGTTATATGGGGTTATTCCGTTCTACAAGACATGTTTACAAAATGGAATAAAGCCAATTATAGGAATGACTACAACGGTATTACAGTCCGATGGTGAACCGGAAAGCCTTATTCTACTAGCAAAAAATAACACTGGTTATAAGAACCTTGTCAAGTTAAGCACTACCATCCAAATGAGTGAGGAAGATGGTATTGCCTTGGATGAACTTGCTCACTATACCGAGCATTTAGTTGGCATTTTGCCGGTTTATTCTACGAACCTCACCAAGCTAGTGCTGAATACATCACATGAAGGTCTAGACAGCTATTTAGAATCGTGGCGAGCTTTGTTTGCCTTTGAAGATTTTTATTTAGGTGTGAAGAACCATGGTACGGAACAGGACAATTTCATAATAAACGGTGTACGTGCATATCATGAATCGTATAAAACGAATGTTGTTGCTGTAAATGATGTACGTTATCTCGAGGAAGAAGATGCGGTAGCATTTGATTGTTTACAAGCGATGAAGCAAGGTAAAAATTGGAATGTACATACGCAATCTCCAACCAAAAAGCAGCATCATATTCGCTCAGAAGCGGAGATGTCTCAATCACTCTCCGATTGGCCAGAGGTTTTGTTAGCGACTAAAACAATCAACGAAAAATGTACTGTGACCATGGATTTTGGCGCAAGAATGATACCGTCATATCCATTGCCTGAACATACTACTGCTGATTTATATTTGGAGAAGATTTGTTGGGAGAATGTCGCAACAAAATATCCAGAAGTTACCGATGAGATTAAAACAAGGCTTGAGCATGAGCTATCAATCATTAAATCGATGAATTTTAGTGACTATTTCCTTATCGTTTGGGATTTTATTAAATATGCAAAAGAACATGCAATTATGGTTGGGCCTGGAAGGGGATCATCTGCAGGGTCTTTAGTTGCTTATACACTAGGAATAACGGATGTTGATCCGATTAAACATGATTTAGTATTCGAACGGTTCCTGAATCCTGAACGAATAACAATGCCTGATATCGATATTGATTTTTCAGATCAACGTAGAGATGAGGTTATTGCCTATGTACGTGAGAAGTATGGGAGAGAACATGTTGCTCAAATTATTACTTTTGGAACTTTTGCAGCTCGCTCCATTATTCGTGAGCTAGGGAAAACATTGGCAATAGATAAACAGGATATTTATTTTATTTTGAAGCAAATACCGACTCAACATTCATCTAGCTTAGCGAGTATTCTTGAAAAGTCGCAGGAACTAGCAAACTATGTTCAGCAATCCGAGAGTCTGAAGATATTGTTCCAAGTGGCTAATGTGTTAGAGGGGATTCCGAGACATACGTCAACACATGCTGCTGGAGTAGTCATCAGTGAAGAACCGTTAGTTGAACATGTTCCAGTTACCATCGGAGCGACCGAAACCCAATTAACCCAGTATTCGATGACTGATTTAGAATCCATTGGATTATTGAAGATTGACTTTTTAGGTTTGCGAAATTTAACGCTAATGGAGCGGATTTTACAATCGATTCGCTTTAAAGATGGTAAAGATTTAGCACTACATGATATACCAGAACAGGATCTAAAAACCTTTGATTTATTAAAAAAAGGGAAGACGAATGGTATTTTTCAGCTTGAGTCAGATGGAATGAAACAAGTCTTACAACGGTTGAAGCCTACTAGTTTTGCCGATATCGTAGCCGTAAATGCACTCTATCGTCCTGGTCCAATGGAATTCATCCCAACATATATTGATCGAAAGCATGGAAAAAAATCAGTAACTTATCCGCATAAAGATTTACAACCAATTTTAGAAAACACGTATGGAGTGTTGATTTACCAAGAACAAATTATGCAAATTGCTAATCGAATTGCAGGATATTCATTGGGACAAGCGGATGTATTGCGCCGAGCGGTAAGTAAGAAGAACCAAGCAATTATGGATGAACAGAAAGAAGCGTTTATTCGTGGCTGCATGAAAAACGGCTATGACCAAACAGTGGGTGAAGAAATATTTGCTTGGATCGTTAAGTTCTCCAATTACGGTTTTCCTAAGAGTCATGCGGTGGCATATAGTAAAATATCCTATCAGTTAGCTTATTTAAAGGCTCAATTTCCAATGCACTTTTATGCAGAATTACTAAGTTCTATTGGGAATCAGCACGATAAGCTACACGTGTATATCAAGGAAATAAAGGAACTAAATATTCCAATTGGACAACCTTCAATCAATAAAAGTTTTGGAAAATTTTCTGTTGAAAAAGGCTGTATTCGTATCGGACTCCAGTCTATTAAAGGGATTGGAAAGCAAGCTGTTCAAGAGATTTTACAGGCAAGAAAACAAGGTCCGTTTAAAAACCTATTTGACTTTTGTTTGCGTGTATCACCTAAGCTTGTCAATCGTGCAACCATTGAATCGTTAATACTTGTTGGTGCATTTGATGAATCATATGATAATAGAGCTAGTTTATTAGCGTCAATTGATCAAGCGATGGAGCAAGGAGAACTGTTTCGGGAGTTCTCGGATCAACCAACGCTATTTCATGATCAACTCGATTTAGCTCCTGCCTATGTAGAGATTGAAGATTTTAGTCAGATCAGGAAGCTCGCTGAGGAAAAGGAACTTTTAGGGATGTATATCTCTAGTCATCCATTAATGGAATATCGAGATGATTTACGTGCAAGTGGTTATATTGCATTAAATCAAGCTTCCTATGTCGAAGGAAAGAAACATACTAAAAGTGCAGTAATTATCCAAGCGATTAAGACGATACGCACGAAACGTGGAGAGCCTATGGCGTTTGTTACAGTAAGTGATGAGACGGGGGATATGGATGCGGTTGTATTCCCTGAGCTATATCGAAATGAAAAAAGGCTTTTTGTGGAAGAAACATTTGTGATGATCTCAGGTAAAATTGAAAGAAGAAATGGAAAACTACAGTGGTTATTGTCAGCAATTGAACCATTTGACGAAAATAAGCTTCAGCCGCAGACGAATGCGAGACTATTTATTAGGTCTACTGAGCAGACAAGTAAAGAAGCATTAGAAGTAATTCTGTCTATTGCCAGAAAAAGTCCTGGGACGACCCCAGTAATTGTTTACCACGAAGAGCAAAAGCGAACCTATCAGCTAGCAAAGGAATATTTTGTTGCGGTAAATAAGGAAAGCTTGGATGCTTTACGTCAATATTTTGGAAAATCAAATGTAGTTTACAACAACCAATAAAGCAAAACGAAACTTTACAGTATAAGTCAATTTGTTATAATGGAGTAGTTAAGTGGTCTGACCACTCAGATCACGAGCTGCAAAAAGGAGCGAAATGAAAGTGAATTTAAGAGATGAAGCGTTGCATATGCACAAAGTAAATAAAGGGAAGCTAGAGACTGTTGCAAAGGTTCCAGTACGAAACGCAAAAGATTTAAGTCTTGCATATTCACCTGGTGTTGCAGAGCCATGTAAGGAAATCCATGATCGTAAGGAGCTTGTTTATGATTATACGATGAAGGGAAATATGGTTGCAGTTGTTAGTGACGGTTCTGCTGTTTTAGGTCTTGGGAATATTGGACCAGAAGCTGCTCTTCCAGTAATGGAAGGGAAGGCAGTATTATTTAAAAGCTTTGCAGGTGTCGATTCTTTTCCAATTTGTTTAGATACACATGATGTAGAGGAAATTGTGCGTACTGTTAAGCTAATGGAGCCTACTTTTGGTGGGGTGAATTTAGAAGATATTGCAGCTCCTAATTGCTTTATTATCGAAGAACGTTTAAAGAAAGAGACGAATATTCCAATCTTCCACGATGATCAGCATGGTACTGCGATTGTAACCGTTGCGGGATTAATTAACGCACTAAAGCTAGTTGGAAAATCATTCTCTGAAATTAAAGTAGTTGCCAATGGAGCAGGTGCCGCTGGAATAGCCATTATTAAATTATTGTATAACTTTGGTGTCCGTGATATGGTGATGTGTGATTCAAGAGGTGCGATTTTTGAAGGACGTCCTTATGGGATGAACCAAGTGAAGGATACGGTTGCGAAGTTTACGAACTTGGATAAAAAAGAGGGCTCCTTAGAAGAAATGCTTGAAGAGGCAGATGTGTTTATTGGTGTTTCTGTAGGCGGTGCATTAACTGCGGAAATGGTGAAAAAAATGAATTCCGATCCGATCATATTTGCAATGGCAAATCCAGATCCGGAAATCATGCCACAAGAAGCTAAAGCGGCAGGCGCGAAGGTAATAGGGACAGGTCGTTCAGATTTTCCGAACCAAGTAAATAATGTATTAGCATTTCCTGGTATCTTCCGTGGTGCATTGGATGTGCGAGCAACTCGAATCAACGAGAAGATGAAGGTTGCAGCGGCAGAAGCGATTGCATCGTTAATTACAGATGAAGAATTAAATGAGGATTATGTTATCCCCCGACCATTTGATGCGCGAGTGGCACCACTAGTTGCTTCAAGTGTTGCCAAAGCGGCAATGGAATCTGGTGTAGCTCGTATACAGGTAGACCCTGAAGAGGTCGCGGAAAAGACGAGAATATTAGCAAAAATTTAACGGAATGTAGACGGGTACCGGGTGAGCGGGTATAGCGTATATAAAGGAGTGAAACATGGCAGTGACCATGTCACCAAAGCAAAAGGTATATCAAGGTGTTTTACAAGAAATTCGTAATTATATTGAGCTAGAGAATCTCAGACCAGGTGATAAGCTTCCATCTGAGCGTGAGCTATCTGAAAAGCTAGCGGCAGGAAGATCATCTGTACGTGAAGCATTACGGGCAATGGAATTAATAGGTTTAATTGAAACAAGACATGGTGAAGGAACTTTTTTAAGCAAATATCGACCATATCAAACTGTTGAACTATTATCCTCTTTTGTTTTAAAAGAAAACACAACAAGACTTGAATTACTTACCGTGAAAAAGCTACTAGAAAAAGAGGCTGTTAAACTTGCTTATGCACATATCGATGCAAAGAAATTGGAAAAGCTAGAACAAAATTTAACGATTCCATCCGTATCGATGAAGGACCAGCATTTCGCTTTTTTCAGTACGATATTTGAGTGTACTGAAAATCTCTTATTTGCACGCATATGGGGGTTGATTAATGATTATGCACATAAAGTGGGTGGTCATTATTCAAGAGAATTTTATCAAAAGTTGATTTTAGCTTATAAAAACCAACATTACGCATCAATTGAACAGTTGTTTAGCGAAGAAAAAATGATTGAAACATTGTAATTATCTATTCTTTTAATAAACTAATATTTTTATATTTCTTCGACTATTAATGACAGCTTTTTTGGTTAGACTTGCTGTATAGTAATGGAATCAAGTCTACATTGTGAAGATGACGTAATCTTGAATCCTTCTTGTTTTCTGTTGGGATTGGATTTAAGAAAAGGGGGACTTATTTTGATTAAAGATCTTTTTAATAAGAAGAAGAAATATGCTTCTATACCTAGTGAGCAATCGAAAGTAGATATTCCTGAAGGATTAATGAAAAAATGTGATAAATGCTATAAAATCTTTTATCGTAAAGAAATGAACAATAACTTGAATGTTTGTCCCAATTGTGGCCATCACCATCAGCTAACAGCTTGGGAGAGAATTAATAGCTTATTTGATGAAGATACGTTCACAGAATGGGATCAGAATATGATATCCTCAAATCCACTTCAATTTCCTGGATATGAGGAAAAGCTAGAAAAAGACCGTGTGAAAACAGGCTTAAATGAGGGAATAATTACTGGTAAAGGAACAATTGCTGGACAACCTACCGCGTTCGCTGTCATGGATGCTAGCTTCCGAATGGGAAGTATGGGTTCGGTTGTTGGAGAAAAGATTGCGAGAGCTATTGAAAATGCCAGAATAGAATCGTTACCATTTATCATTTTCACCGCTTCTGGTGGAGCACGTATGCAAGAAGGGGTTATTAGTCTAATGCAAATGTCCAAAACCTCTGTTGCAATCAACCGTTTTTCCAAGGCAGGCGGATTAATGATTTCCGTGATGACTCACCCTACAACAGGTGGTGTATCGGCTAGCTTTGCTTCTCTCGGTGATTATAATTTTGCCGAGCCTGGGGCATTAATTGGCTTTGCGGGTAGACGAATCATTGAGCAAACCATTCGGGAAAAACTTCCTGAAGACTTCCAAACTGCGGAGTTCTTATTAAAGCATGGACAGTTAGATCAAGTTGTACACCGACATGACTTACCATATGTTCTCGGAACACTACTGAAGATGCATCAGAAGGGTGGAAGTCCGGAATGAAGCAAGTACTAGATTTTGAGAAACCAATTGTAAATCTAAAGGAAAAGATAGCAGAGTTAAAGAAAATAACGAATGAAAGTGAACTAGACTTAACCGATGAAATTGCAACGTTAGAAATGCGTCTATCAGTGCTTGAAGATGATATTTATGGAAATCTTAAACCATGGCAACGCGTTCAAATGGCAAGACATCAGGATCGACCTACCTCATTGGATTATATTGCAGCGTTGTTTACGGATTTTCTGGAGTTTCATGGTGACCGCTATTATGGTGATGATGAAGCAATCGTTTCGGGTATCGCATATTATAAAGAAAGCCCTGTGACGGTAATTGGGCATCAGCGCGGGAAGGATACAAAAGAAAACATCCGGAGAAATTTCGGCATGCCACATCCAGAAGGGTATCGTAAAGCACTTCGTCATATGAAACAGGCGGAGAAATTTAATCGACCAATTATATGCTTTATTGATACGAAGGGTGCTTATCCTGGTAAGGCAGCAGAAGAACGTGGACAAAGTGAGGCAATCGCCCGAAATTTAATGGAGATGGCAGGGCTTACGGTTCCAATTATTTGTATTGTAATTGGAGAAGGTGGAAGTGGTGGGGCACTTGCACTAGGCGTAGGGGACCGAATTCACATGCTAGAGAATTCGACTTACTCAGTAATTTCTCCTGAGGGCGCCGCCTCTATCCTTTGGAAGGATTCCAACCTTGCCCAGCAGGCTGCAGAATCGATGAAAATCACGTCTTATGATCTGCGTACGCTTGGCATTATCGATGAAATTATTCCAGAACCAAAAGGTGGTGCTCATCGTGATCTCGCGCTACAAGCTGAGAATATCGATAACGTACTATCAAAATCATTAGAAGAACTAAACCAATTGTCTACTGATGATTTACTGGAGCAGCGATGGGAAAAGTACAAGAAAATCGGCGATTATAAAGAACTCTAACATTCATGGAGGCCGGGTCAAAAGTACAATGAGTAGGTATAAAGAAGAATCATGCACTAACTTAGTATGTTCCCGGAGCGGGTATAAGTGCACGATTGTTCGGATTTTATCTACCGTTAACACTTTAGATTCTGTCTCTATGATTTTTTTGAGACAGGCTAATAACAGTATAACTTATTTGAAATGTGTTTTACTTTTAGGCGGAAAGATAAATAATAAGTAAAACACATTAAAAATAAGTTGCTTTTTTTATACTTTTTGATTGATATTTTAGGTCTGAAGCCTTATCTTGTAATAGGAGGTAGACAGTTTTTTAAAACTTATATCTCTGATTTGGAATTTTGATATGGTAGTAATTTAAATTAATCAAGTACATACTAACAGTGAAAACGTAAAGTAGAGGTGAATAGTTAAATGAAAAGACTAGGAGTTTTAACCAGTGGTGGCGATGCACCAGGTATGAATGCTGCTATTCGTGCCGTTGTTCGTAAGTGTATTTATCATGATGTTGAAATATATGGAATTAAAAATGGATACCAAGGTTTAATTGAAGGAAATATTGAAAAGATGGATGTTGGATCTGTAGGTGATATCATTCAGCGTGGTGGAACGATGCTCTACTCTGCTCGATGTGAAGAATTTAAGACAGAAGCAGGGCAACTTAAGGGTATCGAACAACTGAAGAAGTTTGGAATTGAAGGATTAATTGTTATCGGTGGAGATGGAAGCTTTCAAGGCGCCCAAAAACTAACCGAAAAAGGTTATCCTTGTATTGGTGTGCCTGGAACTATTGATAACGATATCCCGGGGACAGACTTTACGATTGGTTTTGATACGGCACTTAATACTATCATTGAAGCGATTGATAAAATTAGAGATACTGCTACTTCTCATGAACGTACATACATAATCGAAGTAATGGGAAGAAATGCAGGTGATCTTGCTTTATGGGCTGGTTTAGCTGACGGAGCAGAAAGTATTTTAATACCAGAAAAACAGGATGATTTTAATGAAGTAATTACACGTTTGAAGCGAGGTCATGAACGTGGGAAGAAACATAGTATCATCATTTTAGCTGAAGGTGTTGGAAGTGGATTTGAGTATGGTGATAGAATCCATGAAGCAACTAATTTAGAAACTCGTGTGACGGTACTAGGCCATATTCAACGTGGTGGATCCCCGACAGCGAATGATCGCGTTCTAGCAAGTCGATTAGGAGCAAAAGCGGTTGACTTACTACTAGAAGGAAAAGCAGGAAGAATGGTTGGTATTCAGAAAAATAAGCTAGTGGATCACGATATAATCGAAATGCTTGCACTTAGTCATTCCATTGACGAGGATATGTATCAGCTATCAAAGGAATTATCAATTTAATATAATTGCTATTCTTGTACATGAGCAAGTATTGCTTCACTTTAAGGCATCAAGGGTGACCAAATCGAACCGTAGTGTTACACTACTATAGGTCGATTGGTTCGTATACTAACATCGAGTGAGAAACCATTCTGGGAATGTTGTTTCACGTAATAGGAGGATATTGGAAATGAGAAGATCAAAAATTGTTTGTACGATAGGACCAGCTTCAGAAGCTGTAGAGACATTAGAAAAATTAATAGAAGCTGGAATGAATGTAGCACGTCTGAATTTTTCCCATGGTGATTTCGAGGAGCATGGTGCTCGTATTAAGAATATTAGACAAGCAGCTGAAAAGACAGGTAAAACAGTTGCGATTTTATTAGATACAAAAGGTCCAGAGATTAGAACGAATAATTTCAAAGATGGACAAGCGGAACTTGTCCAAGGTAATACCGTTTATATTGCTATGAATGAAGTAGAAGGAACTGCAGAACGTTTTTCAATTTCCTATCCTGGATTAATAGAGGATGTTCATGTTGGATCTCGTATCTTATTAGATGATGGACTTATTGAGCTAGAAGTTACAGAGATAGACCACGCTAATAAAGAATTAAAAACGGTAGCACTTAACTCAGGTTTAATTAAAAACAAAAAAGGTGTGAACGTACCAAACGTTTCTGTGAAATTACCAGGTATTACAGATAAAGATGCAAAGGATATTGAGTTTGGTATTTCACAAGGTATCGATTTTATCGCTGCATCTTTTGTTCGTCGTGCATCAGACATTTTAGAAATAAGAGAGTTACTAGAAAAACATGATGCTACACATATTCAAATCATTCCTAAGATTGAAAACCAAGAAGGTGTAGACAACATCGATAGCATCTTAGAAGTGAGTGACGGATTAATGGTTGCTCGTGGTGATTTAGGTGTAGAAATCCCAGCGGAAGATGTGCCATTAGTACAAAAAGCATTGATTCGCAAGTGTAATACAGCTGGTAAACCAGTTATTACCGCAACACAAATGTTAGATTCTATGCAACGTAACCCACGCCCAACAAGAGCAGAAGCATCTGACGTTGCTAACGCAATTTTTGATGGTACTGATGCGATTATGCTTTCTGGTGAAACAGCTGCCGGGAACTATCCAGTAGAGTCTGTAAAAACAATGAATAACATTGCACTAAAAGCAGAAACTGCACTAGATCATCAAGCAATTTTGAAAGATCGCTCAGAAGCAGTTGATATGACAATTACCGATGCAATCAGTCAATCGGTTACACATACAGCAATGAATCTTTCCGTAAGTGCTATTATTACACCAACTGAAAGTGGTCATACGGCACGAATGATTTCTAAATATCGTCCAAAAGCACCAATCGTTGCGGTAACTTATAATGAAGTGGTTAATCGTCAGCTATCACTAGTATGGGGAGTTCATGCCGTTACTGGTGGTAAAGCGAATTCTACCGATGAAATGCTTGATGTTGCAATTGAGCGTGGCTTGAATTCGGGCTTATTGAAGCGTGGTGACCGTGTCATCATTACTGCAGGTGTTCCAGTCGGAGAATCTGGTACGACAAACCTTATGAAGGTTCATATTATCGGTGATGTAATTGCAAAGGGCCAAGGAATCGGAAAAAAAAACGCCTATGGTAAAGCAGTACTTGTAAAGAATGCTGAGGATGCATTACAAAAAGTCAATGAAGGTGACATTATCGTAACCTATGGTACGGATCGTGATATGATGCCTGCCATTGAAAAAGCTGCCGGAATCATTACACAAGAAGGCGGATTAACGTCACATGCTGCTGTTGTTGGTTTAAGCCTAGGAATTCCAGTAATCGTTGGTGTAGAGCGTGCGCTTGAATTGATACAAGATGGTGGAGATATTACGATAGATGGAACAAAGGGTGACATTTATAAAGGTCATGCAGGCGTTCTATAAGTAAAAATCATACAACATAGAACTAGTACAAAAGGAGGGAAATTTTTCCCTTCTTTTTTCCTATATTAAGAAAGGGAGAGGTAAATTTATGAGATGGTTGCTCTTAGCATTTTTAATTATTCCAGCTGCTGAGATCGCTGTATTTATTTGGGCGGGCGGCATTATAGGACCGTGGTGGGTTGTATTTCTAATTTTATTGACAGGATTAATAGGTGTTACCCTTGCTAAAAAGGAAGGTGTTCAAACATGGAACCGTGCCCAACAAGCAATGCAATATGGACAGGTTCCAACAAGAGAAATTTTAGATGGAATATGCATATTTATTGGAGGTGTATTTTTGTTTTCGCCAGGATTTATTACCGATATAACGGGATTTCTCTTGGTATTACCATGGACTAGGGACATCATGAAGCTTTTCTTACAAAAGATCATGAAAAAGATGATTGATTCGAATGTCGTGACGTTTCGAAGATGGTAAGTAGTGCTATCCTTTAATAAACTGAAGGATTTTTAGTAAAATTCCTGATCGAAATAGGACGTAACAGCTGATTAATATAAAGGGTGCGAATATTACACCGATAATACCCCATAGCTGCAACGAAATAAATAAAATCATTAAACTGACTAACGGGTTAATCCCGATATTAGCGGAGATGATTTTTGGTTCGATTAGTTGCCGTACAATAATAACGGTCATGTATAAACAAGTAATTCCGATCGTTAAGGAATAATTGGCAGTGATAAAGGCATAAACAATCCATGGAACAAAGATAATACCAGTACCGATAAAGGGCAATAAATCTACAATTGCCGAGATTAGCGCAATAGTTAACGCGTGATTGATGCCAAGTATTAGTAGCCCTACTAAAATAATAAAGGCAGTTATGAAGATTAAAATAAGCTGTGCTTTTACATAGCCGGAAAATCCTTGTTTAATGCCTTTGCGAAAATCATCAAAATAAAATAATACTGTTTCAGGAACAAAACGTTTTAATCGCTTCGTTATATAATCCCAATCATTCGTCATCATAAACGTTGCTAGCAGAATAAAAATCATAGTAGTTAGCGCTCCTGGAAAGAAACCAACAATGGAAGGGATACGAAATACTAACGATTGTATGAAATTACGCACTGATGAGGAAATAGTTTCTAAAAATTGTTTGAAATTTTCCAGTATCGTTGCCTGATGGGACGTGTCCAATGCTTGAAAATAAGAGGTTAGCGTCTCATATAATGGTAAGATATGTTCAACAAGAATTAACTCTGCTACTTTTACAAATGAATCGAAATAAACTGGTATTCGTTCTGCTAGATAATTACTACCTTGTACAATTTCAGTAATCAATAAAATTATTAGTCCAATAACAAGCAGAAAGATCGTTAAAATAACAATAATAGTAGCAAACCCTCTAGGAATTTTCCATCGATTCTGGAGATAGCTGACAGAGGGGTTCAACCATGCAGCCAATAGAAATGACAAGAGAAATGGATAAATATAAAGAAAGGAAAATTGGATGATGTAATATGCCACGATGATTAATGCTACAACCATAACACCTCTAAGTATTCGTTCAAATAATAGCTTGTACAACGGAACAACCCCATTTATTATAAAATCTGAGCCCCCTATATAACGTTATGCAATCCAGTAGAAGATTAGAACCTCAGGACTGCTTCTAGCTACCTTTAAGTCTTTAACTTCAGTAGTGCCATTATTGAAAAATATTGCGTTTAAAGAATTCCGACTATAAAAATTTATGGAAATTTAAACGGTTTCATTTCACATTACTAGAAGAATACATTATAATTGAGGTTGGGGATGGCAATAACCTATCATTTTTCTAAGGTATTGTCGTAAATATAAATAACATTATAATAATCCTAATGTTAGAACTTTATAGAAAAAGGAGAGGGTTTGACTATGACAGCAACGAAAGGTCTTGAAGGGGTAGTTGCAACACAATCGTCCGTTAGTTCCATCATTGATGACCAGCTAACCTATGTGGGCTATCGTATTGATGATTTAGCTGAGAATTCCAGTTTTGAGGAAGTAGTATATTTACTATGGAATCTTAAATTACCGACTAAAAGTGAATTAGAGTCCTTTAAGAAGGAATTAGCAAATAATATGGATGTTCCAGATGCAGTTATGGACCAAATGCGTTCTTATGATTTAAGCAACGTGCATCCTATGGCGGCTCTTAGAACTTCTATTTCTCTATTAGGGCTATATGATGAAGAAGCGGACGTTATGGAAGAGGAAGCAAATCGACGTAAAGCTGTTCGTCTTCAAGCAAAAATCTCCACGATTGTGGCGGCATTTTCAAGAATTAGACAAGGGAAAGACCCAATAAAACCAAAAAAAGACGTTAGCTACGCTGAAAACTTTTTATATATGTTAAATGGTAAAACACCAAGTGCCATTGAAGTGGAAGCGATTAATAAAGCATTAGTGTTACATGCAGACCATGAACTGAATGCGTCTACCTTCACTGCTAGAGTTTGTGTTGCTACACTTTCTGATATGTATTCAGGCATCACAGCAGCAATTGGTGCCTTAAAAGGTCCACTTCATGGTGGAGCAAATGAGCGCGTGATGAAGATGCTAACAGAAATTGGCACAGAGGAAAATGCATTACCTTATATAAAAGAAAAACTAGCAAATAAGGAAAAAATCATGGGTATGGGCCATCGTGTTTATCGTAATGGTGATCCAAGAGCTAAGCACCTTCAAAAAATGTCCAAGGAATTAACTACACTCACTGGACAAGAAAAATGGTACAATATGTCTGTACAAATTGAAGAATATATTAAGCAAGAAAAAGGATTACCAGCGAATGTTGATTTCTATTCTGCATCTGTATATGATAGTTTAGGAATAGATCATGATTTATTCACACCGATTTTTGCTATGAGTCGTGTTTCTGGTTGGATTGCTCATATACTAGAACAATATTCTAATAATAGATTAATTCGTCCACGTGCAGAATACGTTGGACCAAGCACACAAGAATACGTACCAATCGAAAATCGCTAGAAATCAATGATGTTAGTTTTAATAGCCGGATAACCGGCTATTATTATGATAAGCTACTAGAATCTAGGAGGAATAATACAATGGCAAAAGGCGAAAAAATTGTAGTAGAAAATGGTAAATTAAATGTTCCAAATCAACCAGTGATTCCATTTATTGAAGGAGACGGTACTGGTCCTGATATCTGGGCAGCAGCTAGTCGAGTTTTAGAAGCTGCAGTTGAGAAAGCCTATAATGGTACGAAGAAAATTGAATGGTTAGAAGTATACGCTGGTCAAAAAGCTTTTGATAAGACTGGTGAATGGTTACCACAAGATACATTAGACAAAATTGATGAATACAAAATTGCAATTAAAGGTCCGCTAACAACGCCAATTGGTGGCGGTATTCGTTCTTTAAACGTTGCATTGCGTCAAGAACTAGACTTATTTACTTGCCTGCGACCTGTCCGCTATTTTGAAGGAGTTCCTTCTCCTGTTAAGCGACCTGAAGATGTTGACATGGTTATTTTCCGTGAAAATACAGAAGATATCTATGCAGGTATTGAATGGCAAAAGGGTTCAGATGAAGTGAAAAAGGTCATTGATTTCTTAAAGAATGAAATGGGTGTACATAAAATCCGTTTCCCTGAAACTTCTGGAATTGGTATTAAACCAGTATCTGAGGAAGGTACAAAGCGTTTAGTTCGTTCTGCGATTGAGTATGCTATTACAGAAGGCAGAAGCAGTGTTACGCTAGTTCACAAAGGAAACATTATGAAATTCACAGAAGGTGCATTTAAAGCGTGGGGATATGAAGTTGCTGAACAAGAGTTCGGTGATCAAGTATTTACATGGGCTGAATATGACCGCATTGTAGAAAAAGAGGGCAAGGATGCTGCGAATAAAGCACAAGATACTGCTCTAGCTGCTGGTAAAATCCTCATTAAGGACTCTATTGCAGATATCTTCTTACAGCAAATATTAACTCGTCCAAATGAGTTTGATGTTGTTGCAACGATGAACTTAAACGGAGACTATATCTCCGATGCGCTTGCAGCACAAGTAGGTGGTATTGGTATTGCACCAGGAGCTAACATTAATTATAATACTGGCCATGCTATTTTTGAGGCAACTCATGGTACAGCACCGAAATATGCTGGATTAGATAAAGTTAACCCTTCATCAGTTATTCTTTCTGGTGTCTTGATGCTTGAACATCTTGGTTGGAGAGAAGCAGCGGATTTAATCACGAAGTCAATGGATAAAACAATTGCTTCAAAAGTGGTAACGTATGATTTTGCGCGACTAATGGATGGTGCTACAGAAGTGAAATGTTCTGAGTTTGGTGATGAACTAATTAAGAACATGGACTAATGTTAAGGGGGACTTTAAAATGGGCAACAAACGTAAAAAAATCTCCGTTATCGGATCGGGCTTCACCGGGGCAACAACTGCTTTCATGCTTGGACAAAAAGAGCTTGGAGATGTTGTGTTAGTGGATATTCCTAACATGGAAAATCCAACGAAAGGAAAAGCATTGGATATGCTAGAGGCTAGTCCAGTTCAAGGATTTGATGCAACCATTATCGGAACATCAAGCTATGCAGATACAAAAGATTCTGATTTAGTTATTATCACAGCAGGTATAGCAAGAAAACCGGGAATGAGCCGAGATGATTTAGTAATTACAAACGCTAAAATAATGAAGTCCGTCACACAAGAAGTAGTCAGCTATTCTCCTGACACGACCATTATTGTCTTGACGAATCCAGTTGATGCGATGACCTACACGGTATATAAGGAATCAGGATTTCCAAAAGAACGGGTAATTGGTCAATCTGGCGTATTGGATACTGCGCGATTCTGTACCTTTGTTGCACAAGAATTAAATGTTTCCGTTAAAGATGTCTCAGGATTCGTATTAGGTGGCCATGGTGATGATATGGTGCCACTTATTCGCTATTCATATGCTGGCGGTATTCCGTTAGAAAAATTAATATCGAAGGATCGTTTAGATGCAATTGTAGCACGTACTCGTACTGGTGGTGGTGAAATTGTCAACCTACTAGGGAATGGCAGTGCGTACTATGCTCCAGCCGCATCGTTAACCGTAATGGCAGAAGCAATTCTAAAAGATCAGCGCCGCATTCTTCCTTCCATTGCCTATTTAGAAGGTGAATATGGTTATAATGATATTTATCTAGGAGTACCTACTGTCTTAGGTGGAAACGGCATTGAAGAAATTATTGAACTCGAATTAACAACGGAGGAAAAGGCAGCGCTTGATAAGTCTGCTGAATCTGTTAAAAGTGTTCTTAACGTATTAGAATAATAAATCCAAAGCTTCATTCTGCTAGCTGCAGGGTGAGGCTTTTTATATAGTTAAATTCACACAGTTTTTATAAAGTTTTCTTTACAAATGGTATCTTATATTTTCTTTATACAAGTTTCGTTGTAAGATAAGTATATAACTAGACTATGCTGCCAGTTTATTAGAAATGGGGAATTGATTGCATGAATGAAAAAATTCTAATTGTAGATGATGAGATGTCAATTGTAACATTGCTAAAATTTAATTTAGAAAAAGCGGGATTCACAACAGATGTTGCGTATGACGGATTAGAAGCAATTCGAAAAGCAGATAAACACAGCTATGATTTTATCATCCTGGATCTTATGCTTCCAGAAATGGACGGAATTGAAGTCTGTAAGCATTTAAGAAGAAATCAAATTGATACCCCGGTTTTAATGTTAACAGCAAGAGATGAAGAATTTGATAAAGTTCTTGGTTTAGAAATAGGGGCAGATGATTATTTAACAAAACCGTTTAGCCCGAAAGAAGTAATCGCACGCATAAAGGCGATTTTAAGAAGGACTAATATCACAGTAGACAATCAAATAAAGACGATTAAAATTGGTGACTTGACCATCTTCCCGGAGCGATATGAAGCAGAGAAGAATGATGAATTATTAACGTTTACTAGAAAAGAATTTGAGCTGTTATATTATCTAGCAAATCATAAAGACAAGGTACTATCGAGAGATCAATTATTAAGTGCAGTATGGGATTACGACTTTGTTGGCGACACTAGGATTGTAGATGTTCATGTAAGTCACCTACGTGAGAAAATAGAGCCAAATACAAAGAAACCAATTTATATTAAAACGATTCGTGGTCTTGGCTATAAAATGGAGGACCCAACGTGAAGTTTTTTTTATCCAAACCGTTGCTATTATATGCAATCGTAATCTTATGTATTGAAATAGCTACTGGTATTATTTTCAGCCAATTTATGAGCAATTATATAATTCTAGTACTTGTGCTATTAACGGAATACATTATTTTAATGATGATTGTACATTATGTGTTTGATAAATATGTCAAACCTATTCAAAAAGCAACGAATACACTAGATGAATTAGTAAAAGGAAATTTTCGTGCTCGAATGTACCATCCTGCAACAGGAAGTATGGCGGCTTTATTAATGAAAATTAATTCACTTGCTCGTAGCTTAAGTGAACTTTCGATACATGAGAAGATGCAAGCAGAGCAGTTATCAACCGTTATAGAAAATATCCAAAGTGGATTAGTATTAATTGATGAAAAAGGGTATATCCATCTTGTGAATAAAAAATTTCTGTCCATTTTTGGGAAAGCGGAGAGAGATTATGTTGGCTATTTATATTACGATGTCCTAGAAAACGAAAAAATTCATAAAACGATACAACAAACCTTTTTATATGAAGAGAATGTAAAGCATTCTGTTAGTGTTGCAAATGAGACAAAACAGTATTTTGAAGTAATCGGCGCACCAATATTCGACGAGCGAAATCTATTAAAAGGTGCGGTATTAGTGCTTTATGATATTACCGAGTTAAAAAAACTAGAGGCAATGCGAAAGGACTTTGTAGCCAATGTTTCACATGAGTTAAAAACACCAATTACATCGATACGTGGATTTTCGGAAACTTTATTAGATGATGACCTCCAAGATATTGATACCGCAAGACAGTTTCTAGGAATTATTAATGAAGAGAGCAAACGACTTCAAGTCTTAATTGAGGACTTATTAACGTTATCGAAGCTCGAAAAAGAAGATTCTAGTCTTTCGTTAGTTCCGGTAAAAGTCTCGCTATTGCTGGAGGAAGTGTTACCGATTGTAAGACATCAAGCAGAGCAATCAGGCGTTGAGCTACAAGTGGAAGCAGAGAATGATCTTACTATTACTGCAGATCAAAATGGTGTTAAACAGGTTATAATAAATTTATTAGCAAATGCTATAAATTACACACCTGAGCATGGTCGAGTAACATTGCGTGTTGTAGAGGAAAAGGATAAGATTCACCTAACCGTGCAGGACACAGGAATCGGTATACCAAAAGAAGCACAGACTAGGATTTTCGAGCGGTTTTATCGGGTTGATAAGGCAAGGAGCCGTAATACTGGTGGAACCGGACTTGGTCTAGCCATTGTCAAGCACATTGTTGAACTTCATAAAGGAAATATTACCGTTGAAAGCGAGTTAGGCAAAGGAACAAGCTTTCATGTGTTTTTTCCCAAATTGTAAGAGGTTGGCACATAAGTAAAATGAGTAGATAAAATGACGAACATTGCACTTTTTTTAGTGAGGTATACTCTCAGAGCGGGTACTGTGCAGCGAATGTTTGGATTTTATCTCCATCAACACTTATGCTCCAGCCTTTTTCCTATTTAGATAAAAAGTGATACTGAATCGATTAATTTTTTACGGAAGGTTCCTTAAATGGTAAAATAGATAAAACGAGTAGGGTGTAAGGAGGAAGTACCAAATGGCTAATAAATTAGTACTAATCGATGGAAATAGTATTACGTACCGCGCCTTTTTTGCGTTGCCGTTATTAAATAACGATAAAGGTGTATATACGAATGCTGTCTACGGTTTTACAACAATGCTACTTAGAATACTGGAAGAACAAAAGCCAACACATTTACTAGTGGCTTTTGATGCTGGAAAAACAACCTTTAGACATAGTACGTATAAAGAATATAAAGGTGGGCGTCAAAAAACACCACCAGAGCTTTCGGAACAATTTCCGCTTGTGAAGGAATTGTTAGATGCATTTCATATTCGTCATTATCAGCTAGACCAATATGAAGCAGATGATATCATCGGTACATTGGCACAGCAAGGAAAGAAAGAAGATTGGGAAGTAGCGGTTATTTCAGGTGATAAGGATATGCTCCAGTTGGTTTCCGATAAGGTCACTGTTAATGTAACGAAAAAAGGAATTAGTGAGGTAGAGGCTTATACACCAGCTTATTTACTGGATAAGATGGAAATTAGCCCAGAACAAATTATCGATTTGAAGGCTTTAATGGGTGATAGCTCAGATAACATTCCAGGTGTTCCGGGTGTAGGGGAAAAAACTGCGACAAAACTATTAAAACAATATGAGACCCTAGAAAATCTCTATGAACATTTAGATGAAGTTAGTGGCAAGAAACTGTTAGAGAATTTAACGAATCATAAGAACGATGCCTTTATGAGTAAAGAGCTCGCTACGATAAATTGCGATTCTCCAATTGAGATAACGTTAAATGACCTAACCTACACTGGCTATGCCAATCAAAATGTGGCGGCCTTATTTAAAGAGCTAGGCTTTCAGTCCTTGTTAACTAGAATTGGATCTGACGATGTAGAGTCGGAAGTGTCCTCACAAGCACTAGAAGATATATCCTACACGATAGTTGATCACGTGACAGCGGATATGTTTAGTGGGCAAGAGGCATTAAATATAGAGATGATTTCCGATAGTTATCATACAGCTCCAATTGAGGGGATTGGAATTGTAAACCAAGAAAATGCCTATTTTATACCGACAGAAGTTGCAGCTAACTCCGAAGCGTTCCGGGCGTGGGCAGAGGATGAAAAACAGGAAAAAGTAGTTTTCGATGCCAAAAAGTCATTAGTGTCCTTACTGAATAAGGGTATCCATGTAAAGGGTATGAAATTTGACGTTCTACTTGCATCCTACCTACTAGACCCTTCGGAGAATAATCATGATATTCCCGCCATTGGTCATCGGATGGGATTACAATCCGTATTGTATGATGAAGAGGTGTACGGAAAAGGAGCTAAGCTAAAAGTTCCAGAACAAGCTATTCTAGCTGACCATGTTGTACGAAAGGCAAAAGTTTTACTTGATCTGCAAGGGAAAATGGCCGAACTACTTCGTGAGAATCAGTTATATGAATTATTAAAGGAATTGGAAATGCCACTAGCCTTAATCTTAGGGGAAATGGAACATACTGGTGTACGTGTAGATAAAAGTAGATTAGAGGATATGGGAACGGATTTAAAGCGACGCTTAGATGAAATTGAAACCGAAATCTATGAGGTTGCAGGGGAAACATTTAATTTAAATTCACCTAAGCAGTTAGGTCCAATCTTATTTGAAAAGCTTGGGCTACCTGTTATTAAAAAGACCAAAACAGGTTATTCCACTGCTGCAGATGTATTAGAACAACTTGCGAATGAACATGAAATTATTCCTAAAATCCTCCTATATCGTCAATTAGGAAAGCTCCAATCAACATATATTGAAGGGTTATTAAAAGTTGTGGATCAACAAACGAGTAAGATTCATACACGATACAACCAAGCACTAACCCAAACAGGAAGATTAAGTTCGATTGATCCAAACCTACAAAATATCCCAATCCGTTTGGAAGAAGGACGTAAAATAAGACAAGCATTTGTTCCTGCTGAAAAAGATTGGATTATGTTTGCAGCGGATTATTCGCAAATTGAACTACGTGTCTTAGCACATATTGCGAATGATGAGAAGTTAATTGCTGCTTTTAATAACGGACTTGATATTCATACCCAAACAGCGATGGATGTTTTCCATGTAGAGGCAGAGGAAGTTACATCGAATATGCGTAGGCAAGCTAAAGCAGTAAACTTTGGTATTGTCTATGGTATTAGTGATTATGGGCTTTCACAAAATCTAGGTATCACGCGGAAGGAAGCAAAGAAATTCATTGACCGTTATTTGGATAGCTACCCAGGGGTAAAAGCTTATATGGACGATATCGTTCAGGAAGCGAAGCAGCTTGGCTATGTTACGACATTGATGAATCGAAGACGCTATTTACCAGATATTACGAGTAGAAACTTTAACCTAAGAAGCTTTGCAGAAAGAACAGCAATGAATACACCGATTCAAGGTACCGCTGCAGATATCATCAAGAAAGCAATGATTGATTTATATGAGAAGTTGAAAGAAGAAAAGCTTTCAGCACGTATGCTACTTCAAGTACACGATGAATTGATTATCGAAGCACCGAAAGAAGAGTTGGATAAATTAATTGAAATTGTACCAGCAATGATGGAAAACACAGTAGAATTGAGTGTACCGCTAAAGGCGGAGTATGCCTATGGCGATAGCTGGTATGATGCCAAATAAGGAGTCAAAAGAATGCCAGAATTACCAGAAGTAGAAACAATACGAAATACATTGAAGCGATTTGTGTTAAATCGTACGATAAATGATGTATCCGTATATTGGGGGAAAATCATCAAGCAACCGGATGATGTAGAGCATTTTAAACAGCTATTGATTGGCCAAACAATCCATGATATTAAACGAAAAGGAAAATTTCTCTTATTTGAACTCGATGACTATACAATGATTTCCCATTTACGGATGGAAGGAAAATATAGTGTTCATTATAAGGATGAACCAGTAAAAAAACATACCCATGTTATTTTTTCCTTTACTACCGACGAACAATTACGCTATAACGATGTGCGGAAATTTGGTACGATGCACATCGTCAAGAAGGGGGAGGAATTTCAACAGAAACCTTTAAATCAACTCGGACCGGATCCGTTTGATAAGGAATTCACGTTGGATTACTTCTATAAGAAATTAAAAAGCACGAATCGATTTATTAAATCCGTACTGCTTGATCAAACGATTGTCGCTGGTTTAGGCAATATTTATGTAGATGAGACATTGTTTAAAGCCCGTGTACACCCTTTGAGGAAAGCAGATAAGTTAACAAAAAAAGAAGTACAAGAAATACGCAAACAGGCGATTTTAACCTTGGAGGAAGCGGTAGCACAAGGTGGAACAACGATTCGGTCCTATGTGAATAGTCAAGGCGAAATGGGAATGTTTCAACAAGAGCTATCCGTTTACGGACAAGAAAACAAGGAGTGTAAAAATTGTGGTGCCCCAATTACCAAAATGAAGGTTGGCGGTCGGGGTACACATGTCTGCTTGAAATGTCAGAAGCTGTAAGGGTGATACAAGAATGGGAGTTGTGATTGGATTAACAGGAAGTATAGCGAGTGGCAAAAGCACCGTTTCTGGAATGTTTAAGAAGCTAAACATTCCGGTTATCGATGCAGACCAGATTGCTAGAGATGTTGTTGTACCAGGTGAAGCTGCTTATCACCAAATCGTAGCCGAATTCGGAGAAGACATTCTACTTGCTGACAAAACGATTGATCGAAAAAAGCTCGGTTCGATTATTTTTGCTGACAAGGAAAAGCGAGAGGCTCTCAATGCAATCGTCCATCCAGTAGTTCGCAGTCAAATGCTGTATGAAAAGGAGCAATACCTTGCTGCAAATAAGACATGTATTGTCATGGATATCCCGCTATTATATGAAAGTAACCTGACACATTTAGTTGATAAAGTGCTAGTCGTGTATGTGGATGAATCTGTCCAACTAGAACGTTTAATGAATCGAGATGGATCAACAATAGAAGCGGCAATGGAACGAATTGATTCCCAAATTCCTGTGAAGGAAAAGGTGAAGCAGGCTGACGCAGTCATAAATAATAATGGAACAATACAAGACAGCTATCAACAATTAAAGGACATACTCAAACAGTGGAATATTAGCTACGTTTAGACTCAAAGGATTTTTATTTCCTTTGAGTTTTTTAATTATTTAGTTACATTTTTCTTTAAATGTGTTATACTTTATGTAAATTAATGATAATTAGTATATCACATTTAGGAGGAAGATTCATGCGAGCTACGCGAATTGCCATTAGTGGATTTGGCCGAATTGGACGAATGGTGTTTAGGCAGGCTATGAAAAATCAACACTTAGAGGTTGTGGCAATTAATGCAAGTTACCCACCAGAAACATTGGTTCACTTAATTAAGTATGATAGTATTCATGGAATTTATGACAGCGAAGTGAGAGCGCTTCGAAATGGCATAGAGGTAGATGGTACTTATATTGAATTAGTGAACTTTCGGGAACCGGATAAATTACCATGGAAGCAACTTGATGTTGATGTTGTCATTGATGCAACGGGAAAATTTAAAACAAAACAAGATGCAGGCTTACATCTAATCGCAGGTGCAAAAAAGGTTGTGATTACGGCTCCAGGAAGACAGGTCGATAGAACGATTGTAATGGGTGTGAATCATGATACGTATGTGGAAGAAGTAGATGACGTCATTTCCAATGCATCCTGTACGACAAATTGCCTTGCGCCTGTTGTTAAGATACTGGATGATAACTTTAAAATTGTAAACGGTCTCATGACAACGGTACACGCTTTTACTAACGATCAAAAGAATTTGGATAATCCACACAAGGACCTGCGTCGTGCAAGAGGATGTACACAATCCATCATTCCGACTACAACAGGAGCTGCGAAAGCATTGGGCGAAGTAATGCCACATTTAACTGGTAAATTGCACGGAATGGCATTACGAGTGCCTACTCCAAATGTTTCTTTAGTAGATTTAGTGGTGGATGTAGAACAGTCAGTAACAGAGGAACTAGTGAATCAAGCATTTAAAACGGCTGCCACTAACGAGTTAATGGGAATTCTTAAGTATAGTGAAGAACCACTAGTCTCTATTGATTATACGACAACGGATTACTCGGCGATTGTTGATGGATTGTCTACGATGGTAATGGATGATCATAAAATTAAAGTACTTGCATGGTACGACAATGAATGGGGATATTCTGCCAGAGTGATTGATCTAGTTAACTATGTTGGTTCTTTCCTAGCGAAGAAAAAAATTTCGGTTTGAGGATAACCTGCAGCAGTGTAGTAGATGAAACTTTAAAAAGCTCGGGACGTCAGGATATTCGTGTCGTATAAGAAGTTAAAGCATAGTTTCCAATAGGTTATGTGCGGCAACTTTACTTATATCATTCCCTACGAGTCTTGAGTCCCGGCTTTTTAGTTCATACTATAAATTAAAAACGATTAATTGCAATAAACAGTGCTATTGCAAGAATAATGATATTCATGCCAAGTGCTTTGAATTCACCGCGTTTAATATGAAAAATAATGGCAAGAACCATAATCAAAGCAAGACCTAATGCTGCGATTGGAGTTAAAATTGGTGCAATGCCCAAAGCAAGTGGAATAATCAGACCAATACCTCCAAGAACTTCTGCCAATCCAATAAATGCAATATAGCCTTTAGAATAATCCTTTACCCATGGTAAGGATTTTCCCGCTTTTTCATACTGCAATTTAGTGGAACCTGCACTAATAAACATCAATGCTAATAATGCTTGTAATACCCATAGTACAATATTCATCGTATTTCCTCCTTGTTTCATTTTGAAGACTAAGGTTATAATATACCCTAGGATAAATAAAAAGAAGTAGGCACATTAATGTGACATAGTATACAAAATGAAACCTAGGGGGATATATATGGCAGATAACTGTAATGGCGGAATTGAAACAGCACTTGATATTCTAATTGGAAAATGGAAGCCTGTGATACTCTTTCATATCATTGAAAATGACGTTCTTCGTTTTAGTGAATTACAACGGTTAATACCGGAAATTACAAAGAAAATGTTAACCTCCCAATTACGAGAGTTGGAGTATCATGATATTGTCCACCGAAAAGTTTATCCACAAGTTCCACCTAAGGTTGAATATTCCATTACGGAATATGGCAAAAGCCTACTCCCATTACTTTCAACCATGCATAAGTGGGGGTTAAGTCATCTACAACATTTACATGAGTTATATGGAGAGAACTATCAATATAAAGAAAAAAATATCCGTCAATAGTACTGGCGGATATTTTTTGTAGCTATCACGTATCTCTACTGTCTTCAATTAAATTTATACTAGGGTAATTCTATAAAACATGTTAAAATAAATACAGTTAATTGTATCGTGTATGTAAATGGGAGTTGAATTATCATGGGGTTTCGCAATAAAGTAGCACTGCTTTTAAATAATCAAGCCGAAACAGCGGAGAATCATTGGGATAACGAACTACGAACCCATTATTATAAAACAACAAAAGATAAGGGCTTAGCTACATTAGAAGAACTAATCAAAGGATCTAACCAATTTCAAATTAATTCTATTTCACAGGAGCATGGTGAAATTAGTTTCCATGTCCAAAAAGGGAAAAAAGCGTTTATCATTGGAACAGTTATTATGGTTCGCCCATATCAAACGGCGATTGATTTTACCGTTACAACGGAATCACTTATCCCATTTGATTTTGGCTATAGTTCAAAACTAATCAAACGGTTATATGAAAAAATAGATCAATCATTACAACTGGTTGAGAAGATTAAATAGTTGCTTAGTGAATGGAGTTTAATAAATGAGATGTTCAAATTGTCAATATAAAAATACTAAGGTATTGGATTCGCGGCCTACCGAAGAAGGGCGCTCTATTCGCAGAAGACGGGAATGTGAAAAATGCGGCTATCGCTTCACAACCTTTGAGCGGATAGAAGAAGTTCCATTAATTGTCGTGAAAAAAGATGGGACAAGACAGGAATATAGTCGTGAAAAGCTTATTAGAGGCTTAATCAAGGCATGTGAAAAAAGACCGGTTTCAATTGAACAAATTGAATCCATTGCGTTAGAAGTGGAAAAGGAATTACGAAATACTGGTGCATCTGAAATTGACAGTGATGAAATTGGAGAAATGGTGATGGAACGACTTTCGAAGGTAGATGATGTTGCTTATGTGCGTTTCGCTTCCGTTTATCGTCAGTTTAAAGACATCAATGTATTTCTTGATGAATTAAAGGATCTCATTCATACCGATAAAAAGAACTCATAGCAAGTTCTCGTGGAAGGTAATTTAAGAAGGAAGGGTTACGATGAATTACATTGGGAAAATATTGCCCGTTGATGGTTATACAGTTATATTATATGGTAATCTACCTGTTGATTATCCAAAATCGTTAACCCATCTGTATCAACCATTGCTAGGTATGAAGGCTGTTATGCTTTATCAAACATTGTTACATGAAATGGATATGGATTCTGATATTCAAACGCATCATACCTTAATGAACTATTTAAATATACCATTAGATGAAATCTATGAAGCACGCTTAAAGCTAGAAGCAATAGGTCTTTTAAAAACCTATGAGCATAAAACAGCAGAACAAACTTTATATCATTATGTACTTCAATGTCCGTTTTCACCTCGTAACTTTTTCCAAGATGCTATGCTATCACAGCTACTTTACCATCATATTGGTAATGAAAAGTATAAGCAGATTAAAGCGCACTATGTTAATTCAAAAGCAAATACACAACCACTAGGTCAAAATATTACAGCAACGTTTGGTGATGTGTTTCATACGGTACAACCAGATCTACAGCAAGATAGATCGATTCAACGTGTAACAGAGAACGCTGGCCCCCAACTCGATTCAATCGATTTTTCTTGGATGGAGCAAGCGTTGAAATCTCGAATGATTCCGTACAAACGAGTACTTTCGAAGGATAATAAACGTCTTATTACTCAAATGATGCAGCTATATGGATTAGCGGAATACGAAGTAGAAAAATGTGTATTATGGGCACTGACAGATGAGAATACACTTGACATTGATGAGTTTAAAGACGCTTGTCATGATGTGTTTAAAACAGCAAGGAAGCAAGCAACTGTTCAATTAGTAGCTAAGTTGAGTGAAGATCCGAAGCAGCAACCAGAACTAGAACAACCAAGGACAAAAGAAGAACAGCTAGTCCAAAAATTAGAAACCATTTCACCTAAAGAATTATTAGAGGACTTGTCTAGTGGTAATTATGCTTCTGAACAGGATTTAAAGGTTATTCGTGAAATCATGACAACACAAGGCTTACCTACTCCAGTTATGAATGTATTAATCCACTATGTATTATTACAGACGAATATGAAGCTATCGAAGGCATATTTAGAGAAAATTGCTAGTCACTGGTCGAGAGCGAATTTAAAAACAGCAAAGGAAGCCATGATGTTTGCCAAAAAAGAAATAGAGCGGTATCGTCAGGATAGTGAGAAAAAGCAATCAACGTATCGCAATTATCGCAAGCAAGGGTCCCAAGAAGTGGTTCCAGATTGGTTTAAAGACCGGAAACAAAAGAAATCAAGCAGTAATCAAACGGCATCATCGGTTGATTTGGACCGAGAAAAAGAAGAGATTGCCACACTATTACAGCAATACTCGAATAGCGTTAAAAAATAGTCATTTGCAAGGATGATTGAGAAATGAAACCAGTACAATCAACATTAAAAAATTGGATGCAAAAAAATGGTAATTTCAAAGAGAATTACATGAAGATAAAGAATGAAGTGTTATCTGATCCCGAAATTCAGGAATTCTTATCGTTGCATCCGGATTTACCGCAACAGGAAATCGAAAAGAATTTAATTAAATTTTATGAGTATAAGTCACAATCCAAGCAATGTGAGCATTGTACCTCTATTGGAAGCTGTCAAAATATGATTGCTGGTTATTCACCAATACTGCGGGTTGAAAATAATGAGATCCACTTGTCATATGAAAAATGCCATAGTCGTTTACTGTATGAAAAGGAACAAATGCAGCAAAAGCTTATTCAGAGTGTTTATATGCCAAAGGAAATTTTAGAAGCGACGATTGACGGCATAGACCATGATCCGAAGCGGAGTACAGCAATCCGAGAAATTGTTCAATTCTTAGAAGAAGCTAAAACTGGTTTGCCGCAAAAGGGGCTTTATTTTTATGGCCCATTTGGAGTCGGAAAAACGTATTTCCTTGGTGCGGTTGCCAATGAACTAAAGAAATATAACATTTCATCTATGCTAATCTACATGCCTGAATTTGTTCGTGAAATAAAAGCATCAATAAAAGATGATTCTATTAATGAAAAAATAGACTACTTTAAAAAAGCTGATGTACTAATGCTGGATGACATTGGGGCTGAAACACAATCGGCATGGTTCCGCGATGAAGTACTTGGGACAATTTTACAATATCGCATGATGGAGCGACTACCAGTATTCTTTACCTCCAACTATAGTATGGAACAGTTAGAAGGACAACTTGCACGATCAAGTCGTGGTGACGTTGAAACAGTAAAAGCTGGCCGAATACTAGAACGAATTAGACAAGTCAGTACAGAGGTTTCCATTTTCGCTGACAATAGAAGAGATTTGTAACTAGGAGCTAATAAAAGTCTATCTTTTATTAGCTCCTTTGTATGGAAGTGGCTAAATCTTCACTTTTCTAATTACTAACATTACTAGTTTTAATGGATTATACATTTTTTAAAAGTTATGTCCATATAATGTAACAGTTTGGTTTTGGATGAGGGTGATGTTAGTTGCTGGATGTTTATTTTTCTTCGAATAAGGAAGTTATCAGTTTTTGTGAGCAATTATTTCATTATAACAAAAAGATTGAATTACATTGGAAAACAAGTGAAGAATGGGGGAATCATTTACAAATTGACTTTAACCAAGCAGATAATGATTTAGTGCATTCGATTGTAAAATCAATGGTAGATGTGTTTGTGCAGCATCGTCTGTCTACCATGATCCAAGGAATTGTTGAGGAATTTTATTATTATTCGGACCTAGATGAAATCGAAAAAATTATTGAAATTACGAATTGGATAATTGCAGGCGATGACGCGGAAAGTGTACAAGTAAGGGATCAACAGGATGATCCAATGCAGCTATTGTATTCCTTGTTTGTATCTAATGTTAAAAATACGACAACCGTTCATTTCGATTCGATTGTTAATTTCCGCTTGAAGGTGTTTAAGGATCATTTGGTCCATCTCGTTGGATTAGCCATTGATGAATTTAAACGGGAAGAAGACCACCAGGAATTTGTGAATACGTTACGGGAATATATCGCGAAGAAGGAACCAAGTTATAATATTATTCATATACTACAAGGCAATCCTTTTTCCTTCTTTAAAGCAAATGGAAAACGATTCACAAGAATGGAATTACGAATGCAGATGCAGAAGGAACCATTGTACATTGTCGGATTAGATGATGATGAACTTAATTTAGCGCCATTAGTGGCGATGGCTCCGAAAAAAATAAAGATTTATGGGGATTATCCATCCGAGCCGAAAACATTAACGGTTATTAATGTATTTCAAGAGCGCGTGGATTTTGAGCCATATAGTAAATTTCCTTTCCCTTATTATTTAAAAAACAATTAATAGGACTTGATTATTAGTATGACAAGCGTTATAATTTGTTCTATATTATTTTATAGTGTTATAAGTAACGATAAGGACATGATCACTTGTTATCTGTATGGAAAGAGAGGGGAGCCACCGAGCTGAAAGCTTCCTCATGCAGCCAATTGATTACCACCTTTGAACTCTGCTGTCGAACCTCAAGTAGATAGTAGCGTAAATCTGCGTTAAAGATCTAAAGCCGTAAGAATTCTTGCGGGAATTAGGGTGGAACCACGTGACCAACGCTCGTCCCTTTGCATATGTGCAGAGGGGTGGGCGTTTTTTAATTTCAAAAAAATAGGATAAGGAGTGTAAAACATGGCAGAAATCACAATTGTATTCCCGGATGGGGCAAGTAAACAATTTCCACAAGGGACTACTGGGGAAGATATTGCAGCTTCAATTTCTCCAGGTCTGAAAAAACAAGCTCTAGCAATTAAATTAGATGGTAAGCAGTATGATCTAAAGCGTAGCTTAGACAATGGTGGCGCTATTGAAATCATTACGTATAAAAACCAAGAGGGTGTAGAGATAGCAAGGCACTCAACAGCGCACCTAATGGCACAGGCAATTAAACGTCTGTATAAAGACGTGAAATTTGGTGTTGGTCCAGTTATCGAAGAGGGCTTCTATTATGATTTTGATATGGAAGAAAAAATTACCCCGGAGGATCTTCCGAAAATTGAAAAGGAAATGAAACGAATTGTCGATGAAAACCTTCTAATTGAACGGGTAGAAGTATCTCGTGAGGAAGCGAAGAAAATGTTCGAGGAAATTGGCGATAACTTAAAACTTGAGCTAATCGATGCTATCCCGGAGGATGAACAAGTAACTATCTATAAACAAGGTGAATTTTTCGATTTATGCCGCGGGATTCATGTTCCTTCCACAAGTAAATTAAAAGCATTTAAACTATTAAGTATTTCTGGCGCATACTGGCGTGGTGATAGTAATAATCAGCAGCTACAACGTATTTATGGGACTGCATTTGAGAAGCCGGCACAGGTGGATGAATATTTACAAATCCTTGAAGAGCGCAAAGAGCGTGACCATCGTAAGTTAGGGAAAGAACTAGATCTCTTTACCGTTAATCAAAAGGTTGGTCAAGGATTACCACTTTGGTTACCAAAGGGTGCTACTATTCGCCGTCAAATCGAGCGTTACATTGTAGATCTTGAAGAACGTTTAGGCTATGACCATGTTTATACGCCAGTTTTAGCAAATGTTGATTTATATAAAACAAGTGGACATTGGGATCATTATCATGAGGATATGTTCCCTGTCATGGAAATGGATAACGAAGAATTAGTTTTACGCCCAATGAACTGTCCACACCATATGATGGTATTTAAGAATCAACGTTGGAGCTATCGTAATTTGCCGGTACGTATTGCTGAGCTTGGAACAATGCATCGTTATGAAATGTCTGGTGCTCTAGCTGGATTACAGCGTGTACGTGCGATGACATTAAATGACGCCCATATCTTTGTTCGTCCAGATCAATTGAAGGAAGAATTTATCCGCGTGGTGGAATTAATCCAGCATGTGTATAAAGATTTCGGTATCGAGGATTATTACTTCCGTCTTTCATACCGTGATCCAGAGGATAAAGAAAAATACATTGATGACGACGAAATGTGGGAAAGAACACAAAGTACACTAAAAGAAACAATGGAAGAAATGAACGTAGAATACTTCGAAGCAGAAGGAGAAGCTGCATTCTATGGTCCGAAGCTAGACGTACAGGTTAAAACAGCCTTGGGTAAGGATGAGACACTATCAACAGTACAACTTGATGTGTTATTACCGGAACGTTTCGAACTATCTTACATTGGTGAGGATGGAAAAGAACATCGTCCAGTTGTAATTCACCGTGGTGTTGTATCGACAATGGAACGCTTTGTGGCATTCTTAATTGAAGAATACAAAGGCGCATTCCCGACTTGGTTAGCACCAGTTCAAGTGAAAGTTATACCTGTATCACCACAAGTACACTTGGATTATGCAAAATCAGTTGCTGAGAAATTACAGCTTCAAGGTGTACGTGTTCAAGTAGATGAGCGCGATGAGAAGATTGGTTATAAGATTCGTGAAGCACAAACCGAGAAAATTCCATTTGCCCTTGTTGTTGGGGATAATGAAATTGAAGAGAATGCGGTTAATGTAAGAAGATATGGTGAGCAGAAGTCTGAAACGATTGCTTTTGAAGCCTTTGTAAGTTTAATAAAGGATGAGATTGATAACAAGACATTACGTAAAAAGAAATAACGTAGTAGCCAAGTGTGCTTGCTTTTCAAAATAGGATAAGTATAGTATACTGAAAAAGAATCAAGGGTTGACACTTTATTCAAACGTATGCTATTGTATAAAAGTTGAATAAAATTGAATGATCTTAAGACAAGTAGAAGCACCCGCTTCTCACCTGTTCAACGCTAGGAAGCAGTTGACTGGTTAAACCTTTACTTTTACGACTAAAGACATGTGGGTGCATTGATGTGCCCACATTTTTTATTGTGTAGAACTTGTCAATGATCGATCAGACCCTAACATTATTTGGAGGTGGCTGGCTATTAGCAAAGATATGAACGTTAATGAAAAAATTCGTGCAAAAGAAGTACGATTAATTGATTCTAACGGTGATCAACTTGGTGTGAAATCACGTCAAGATGCATTAGAGCTTGCACAAAAACAAAATTTAGATTTAGTTTTAGTGGCACCTACTGCAAAACCACCAGTAGCTAGAATCATGAATTACGGTAAATACCGTTACGAGCAACAAAAGAAAGAAAAAGAAGCTCGTAAAAATCAAAAGATTATTAGTGTCAAAGAAGTGCGCTTTACTCCTGGAATAGGCGATCATGATTTTAATACAAAATTAAAAAATGCTCGTAAGTTCCTTGAAAAAGGTGACAAAGTAAAAGCTGCTGTTCGTTTCCGTGGACGCGCGATTACTCATAAGGAGCTTGGCCAAGAGGTATTAGATCGCTTTGCTGAAGAAGTTAAAGATCTTGCAACAGTTGAATCGAAGCCGAAGATGGAAGGTCGTAACATGTTTATGATGCTTGCTCCGATTAATGAAAAATAAATTATTTTAAGTAGAGCATTCGAGGAGGAAATCAACATGCCAAAAATGAAAACTCATAAAGGTTCTCAAAAACGTTTCAAAAGAACTGGTTCTGGAAAATTAAAAAGATCACATGCTTATACAAGCCATATGTTCGCAAATAAATCACAGAAACAAAAACGTAAACTACGTAAAGGTACTTTAGTATCTTCTGGTGATTACAAGCGTATCAAAGCAATGCTACCTAAATAAGTATTGTAAGAAACAATTAAAATTATTACTAAAACTAAATGGATATACAACAGGATTGTATTAGGAGGGAATTAATATGCCACGAGTTAAAGGTGGAACAGTTACGCGTGCACGTCGTAAACGCGTACTTAAATTAGCAAAAGGTTACTACGGTTCAAAGAGAACATTATTCAAAACAGCAAAACAACAAGTAATGAAGTCAGGTCAATATGCATACCGTGACCGTAAACAGAAAAAACGTGAATTCCGTAAGCTTTGGATCGCACGTATTAATGCTGCTGCACGTATGAACGATCTTTCTTATAACAAATTAATGCATGGTTTAAAATTAGCTGGTATTGAGATCAACCGTAAAATGTTGTCTGATCTAGCTATCCATGATGAACAAGCATTTGCTCAATTAGCTGAAAAAGCTAAAACTGCACTAAATAACTAATGTCAATAACCAAATCAGCATTGCTGGTTTGGTTATTTTTCATAGAATAGAGGTATTGATATGGGTATAGGACTAGAGGTCTTACTTTACATAGTAGTTGCCAATCTTATGGGGTATATCATGATGGGCGTGGATAAAAAGAAAGCAAGAGAGAATCAATGGCGGATACCAGAGCGTACGTTATGGGGAATTGCCATTTTAGGTGGATCACTAGGTTCTTTCATAGGAATGCGCACGTTTCGACATAAAACAAAGCATAACGCGTTTCGAATTGGAATGCCTTGCCTAATTGTTGTACATGCTGTATTAGTTGGATACTTTTTCATGTCATAACGGCTCGTCTCTTGTCATATACATGTTCCGAGGTATTAAATCCAAGTCATGCGCTCTTGCAAATTGAACGTTGCAATAATGCGGTAAGAATTGAGTAGTATTTCTTACTTGCTCGAGAGGGAGGCAGCTTATGGAGGTATTTGGGAATTATATTATGACGTTTATTCAGACAGGAGGGTTATTTGCACCATTATTATTTATTAGTGTTCATCTCCTTAGGCCATTGTTTTTTCTCCCAGTCGTGTTTATATGTGTATCTGGGGGAATAATATTTGGTATATTTGCTGGAACTGTCTATTCGATTATTGGAATTACATTATCAAGTATTGTTTTTTATTTTATTATTCGTTGGATGCCAAAGTTTTTTGATCGTTTCATACGAATGAAGCATAAATTAATCGGTAAGCATACTGAATTGACATTAACACAGATTTCTTTGCTAAGATTGGTACCGTTTATTCATTTTCATTTATTATCGATTTGTTTACTTGAAATATCGATTGATTTTAAAGATTACATGCGATCTTCCTTTATATCAAACATCCCACTAGCGATTGTCTATACGTCAGTAGGTGGATGGTTATCAAGCTTATCCCCAATTCATATCCTCTTATCGTTAGCGTTTTTACTACTCCTAATCTATGGGTTGCGGCGTAAAGAAATTATCATTAAATGGGAAGATTTTTTTAGTCGGGCAACGTAAACATGAGCTCATCTTGGTTGAGTTGAACCAGGATGAGCTTATGTTAATAATGTGTTAATTGGATGCTTCCAAGTTATTTTTGCATGTGGATAGCGAATGAGAAGTTCTTTTTCTAAAAAGTAAATATCATCTCTTGTTATGCCTTGTAATTCAATTGAATCTGCTACTGTAATATGAATATCCACTATTTCAAAGGCATTTTCCGTCGTTCCTACATATTTTTCGCCTACAAATTGGCAGCCTTTATACACAAATTGAATATTCTTCTTACTGTTTCCTGGTTCATCCGTAAAGTAAAAACCTTGTGTTTCCTTAGCATGCTGCAGAAGTCTTTGAGGATTTCTAAAATATTGTATAATAGAATAGACAAGTAAAATAATCGCAGCTACGATAAGGATACGAAACAGGATTACTATCATGTTAATCTTCTCCCTGGTATTTAAGTATTATCATGCAATACGTACTGTCGATAGAGAAGGTTTCATTATTTTTGTTAAAAATTTATGACAGCATACAAAGGAGTAATCAAATGAACTGGGAATCGTTATTTACGATGCAAAAACAATTAGATAGTTATATTGAAACAAACCATAACTTGACGAATAAAGATCTATTCCATGATAAATATTTAGCATTATTAGTGGAACTAGGCGAATTAGCGAATGAAACACGCTGCTTCAAATTTTGGAGTAATAAAGAAAGAAGTTCTAAAGAAATCATTTTAGAGGAATATGTAGATGGCATTCATTTTATCCTGTCATTGGGTATTGAAAAGGGACTTCGTTATGAATCATCTACTATCCAGAAAACAAGTAAAACAGAAACAGAGCTATTTTCTATCGTATTTGAGAACAGTGTATTGTTTAAAAATAACCCAATACAGACGACCTATAATCAATTGTTTGCGAGTTATTTGGAATTAGGATTAGCACTTGGGTTTGAAGAGAATGATATAAGGGATGCATACTTGAAGAAGAATGAAGTAAATTATGAACGACAAAATCAGGGCTATTAATATCATTTATACACAGTTAGCGTTATACTATTAGAAAATATTTACTATTGGAGGAATACATATGACCAAATTAGATGAAACACTGTCGATGCTAAAAGATTTAACAGAAGCAAAAGGGATATCTGGGAATGAAAAAGAAGCAAGAGATGTCATGGAAAAATATATTACTCCAGTTGCAGATGAAGTTTTCACGGACAATATTGGTAGCTTAATTGCCAAAAAAGTTGGGGATGAAAATGGTCCAAAAATCATGGTTGCTGGACATCTGGACGAAATCGGATTCATGGTTACACGTATTGATGATAAGGGGTTTGTTTATTTTCAAACGATTGGTGGCTGGTGGAGTCAAGTAATGCTTTCTCAGCGGGTAACCATTGTAACGAGTAAAGGAGATGTGACAGGTGTCGTTGGTTCAAAGCCACCACATATCTTGTCAGCTGCTGAACGTAAAAAACCAGTTGAAATTAAGGACATGTTCATCGACATTGGAGCATCTAGCAAGGAAGAGGCAACGGAGTTTGGGGTAAGACCTGGCGATTCAATCGTCCCTTATTTTGAATTTACGCCATTAAAGAATGAAAAAATGCTATTAGCAAAAGCGTGGGATAACCGAATTGGTTGTGCGATTGCCATTGAAGTATTAAAGCAATTACAAAATGAAAAACATCCAAACATTGTGTATGGTGTTGGAACTGTTCAAGAAGAAGTGGGACTTAGAGGGGCTAAAACATCTGCACATGCGATCCAACCGGATATTGGCTTCGGTGTAGACGTTGGTATCGCGGGGGATACACCAGGAATTAAAGAACATGAGGCAGACAGCAAGATTGGTAAAGGCCCACAACTTGTCCTTTATGATGCTTCTATGATTTCGCATAAAGGTGTTCGAGATTTAGTTGTTCAAACTGCTGAAGAACATCATATTCCATTCCAATATGCTTCCATCGCTGGAGGAGGAACGGATTCAGGTTCTATTCATTTAACGGCTAATGGTGTTCCGTCGTTATCGATTACGATTGCTACTCGTTATATTCACTCGCATGCAGGTATTTTGCATCGTGATGATTTTGATAATGCGGTGAAGTTAATTGTGGAAGTAATTAAGAAGCTTGATCGTAAAACG
Source organism: Ornithinibacillus contaminans (assembly GCF_001038425.2). Taxonomy (GTDB): domain Bacteria; phylum Bacillota; class Bacilli; order Bacillales; family Amphibacillaceae; genus Ornithinibacillus; species Ornithinibacillus contaminans. The sequence goes on along the minus strand of NZ_LDPV02000009.1, from coordinate 105,833 downwards.
GTTAATGAGATTTTCTTAGCGTAAAAAAAGATATAGCCTACCGTTGGTCATTTGGATATTTCCAAGACTTTTGTGATTTTTAATAATAACTACCAACAACAAATAGAAAATCCCTTGAAGACATTCTTCAAGGGATTTTTATATGTTAGGCTAAATAATTTTGCATTACTTTTTTGACATAATTTTGTGTTTCTGTGAATGGTGGGATACCTTGATGTTTATCAACGTTACCTGGTCCGGCATTATATGCTGCAAGAGCTAGTTCGATGTTGCCGTTATAGCGATCTAACATCTGACGAAGATATTTAGTGCCACCATTAATGTTTTGCTGTGCATCAAAAGCATTCGTTACCCCTAAACCGGATGCAGTTGTTGGCATTAACTGCATTAATCCTTGCGCACCTGCACTGCTTTTAGCGTATTGATTATAATTTGATTCTTGTTGAATAACAGAATGAATCAGTTTTTCATCTATACCATAATTAGCAGACGCTTCCGCAATCAAAGTGTTGTAGTCACTGTTTGAAACTGAAGCGCCAGTGGTTGGTGGAATAAAATTTGAATTAAGTGTGTTCAGTAAAGAATTATATGTCTGATTTGTAAAGGTTTGTTTATTCGTTGTAGTTGGTACTGTCATTTGCTCTTCTAGTATTTGTTTAAAAGCTACATCTATTATAGGAGAATAGCTAGATAACGAACTATTACCTGAACTTAGTATTGACATAGCTTGATATTGCATGAGCATTTGTACGTATTTAATATCCATTAATCGATCGCTCCTCTATCTCAATACTATTTTACTATAATTTGAAAAAAATACTAGAATGAAATTATTTCCTTTCCAGTTTGCTGCAAAATATCTTGATAAAATGAATCTTCGCCAATACAAATCACTCGATCGCATAGTGCCTGTATTTCATCCATATCATGTGAAATATAAAGGATTATTCGATTGAAGTCACGTGCTTGTTTTTGTATATACGCGCCAATCTCTTTTTTTGATTTCAAATCGATACCAACTGTTGGCTCATCCAATAATAATATTTCTGGTTCATGAATGAGAGTAATGGCAAGATTTAATTTCCGCTTCATTCCACCTGACAGAGTTCTTGCTGTTTCTTGCCATTTTGTAAGATTCATAGCTAAACAGATCTGTCGTAATTCTTCAATTTGCTTATGCCTAGAAGTTAACCGTTCAAAAAAACGCATATTTTCTTCAACCGTCAGATCTTCCCAAATGGCAATTTCCTGAGGAACGTAGCCAATATGCTTCCGCATTTCCTTCCACTTGGTATCGTAGGAGAAATCGTTCCAGCTGATTTTGCCACTAGTCGGTTTATCGATTGTAGCAAGCAGTCGTAATAGTGTCGATTTTCCCGCTCCATTTTCACCGACTATCCCAATTATTTCTCCAGGATTAACCGTAAATGAAATATTGCTTAAAACGGTGTTTGATGCATAGTGCTTGGTTACGGATTGTAATTTAAGCATTGGTTCTCTCCTTTCCCTTTAATACAAGCAACAAAAAGATTAAGCTACTGAATAACCAAAGTAGTGTCGGTTTTCCGGCTACAAAAGCTTGTATAGGATTCAACGACCTGATCAGGCTATTATTTAGTTCAAAACCATCGATTGGTAGTATCGTACCACTACTTGTCGCTAACAATAGTACATAAAGGAAGGATACACCGTAAAATGCCCCGCGAGATGTAAAAAGACTGGCAATGCTAAACGACAATGTGACGAGCATGATTCGAAAGGTTACTAGGTTTATAATTAATTGCAGCGAAATAGATTCATCTAAAAAAATAGTAAAGACAACTACACTAACAAGGTCCACTAGGAAAAACAGGAGCATGTAGAGAACAAGGATTTGGAGAAAATACTGTAATCGTGACAGTTTCAAAAAGTAGTAGCGAGTTGAAACTGGTAATGTTTTTTCTCGAACAACCCAGTCTGATACGAATAATGTAGCTAATAAGCTTAGAATTGCCCAAAGTCCCCAGGAATTCCAGGAAATAAGCGTCGCATCTTTAGTAATTTCGGTTGGTGAAGAATACTGGAAACGAGTATTTAGCAAATTTTCTTCTTGCTGTACTTCTACACTCTTAGCCCTTATTTCTTCCCATGACCAGTTTTCTTTGCCAAGATAGGTTTCGGATAGATTTAGCACAACGTGAGCTGCTTTGGATCTCCCGGTCTCCTCCTGTGCAAGAGAAACAATCATTTCTTTTACAGGCGAATAAGCGAAGGAAAGCTCGGTATAATAGCTTGATAGAATATGATTTCGGTTACCTTTTAAAATAGCATCCTCAAAGCCATCATGAATGATAAACACACTATCAAGCTCATGCTTTTCCAGCTTAGAAAGGGCATTTTCTTCCGTCGTTTGTTCCACATATACAAGATCTGAATGCTTAATGGACTGCAGAAATTCAGTAGCTACATCTGTTTGTTCCTCTAATACGATACCAATTGGAACCTTTGAGTCATCCTGAATCGTATCTGTCACCGATACGATACCATACGTACCGATAATGGGAAGGAGCAACCAAAATAGCATTCCTAGCCATTTTCTTTTCCAGAGGAGTAGACGGGTATATAAAACATCCCTCATGTGCGAACACGCTCCTTCCACCATGCGATACCGATGACAAGTAATAGACATAGGACAGCACTTACTACCACAGGAAGATATTCCACATAGAAGCGTCCGTTAAGGAGAATATCCTCTAGTGAATGAAAGACGCTGGATGAAAAGACTCGGGTACTAGCATTTTGCAAGTACAACGGAAAATAAATGGTTGGAATAAACGAACCACTTGCTAACAAAATGAATGCAGTAATGAGCATTTGTATCAATAACCGTACTTTAAGTGACCGGATAAGTTGTTCGATTACTGCTAGTACAAATAAAAACGTTACATTGTAAATGGCAAGTAGGGTAATCATGTTCCAATAATTTTCTGGACTAATCGCCAAGCCTATAACATGTATGATTCCAAAAAACAATAGGCTCCCAAGCAAGAGAGTAAGGGTAAAGCTAACCAATATTTTAGCAAAAATTTGCTGTAGCTCTGTTACCCCATAAAGTGTCAGCCTAGTTTCGATGGAAGGGCTTTGCTCCTTAACTAATCGGTTATAGATCGTTATAATCCAAATCGTTAAGATGAAAAAAGCTGTTGCTAAAGCGAAATACTCCTTTGGCGATGCAGTCGCATTATTGGTGATAAGCTGTTGATCTAATACGTTATCTTTTCCAATTGCATACAGCATAAAATCATTAAACTGTGTTTGCATCAGCTCATTTCGCGTATCGGTATCAAGCTCTAATTGCTTGGCATAGTAATTAATGGTTACTATATTTGCTTGTGAAACACTAATATGTCGTGCTGCGCTATCGACTAATTCTTTAATAAAATTGCTTTCCATTGGGTGCTTAGGATTTCCAACAACCGTTACATCAACAGATTGACCGTTATACAGCTTGTTTATAAATTCCTTAGGGAAGCGTATATAACCAATCAATTCATCAGTAGTTATTTTTTGAGCTGCTTCTTCCTCTGTTAGTCGAGTCATCTGGATAAATTCACTGAGTTGAGAGGATTCCTCTAATAAACTAATGATAAGTTCTGTTTCCGTTGACTGATCCAAATCAACTAAACCAAGCTGTAATGGTTCAGCCTCTATGCTTGATAGATAGGAGATGATAATAAATGCAACCATTCCAATTAACACAATTGGAAAAACCAAAAGAAGAGGAAGTGTTAGCCACTTCCTCTTGAGCTGCAGGAAATAATACTTACAGAAGAAAGCTACAAGTCTTAGGAATTGCATCATGATCACCTACTTCAAAAGATTCAAGCTTACTGGTTAAAAGCCAAAGCCAATGATACCCATTAACCATTCCTCAAATTGTGGAGTTACTTCTGACTCAAAATAGTTGCGGAATTCTTGTGCGTTCATAGCCCCGATATCTTTTAATTGTTCTTGTGGTAAGGTAATTGAATCGGTTTGCTTGGCATTTTTATCTAGATAAAGAGAGATTACATCCTGGTTGTTATTAGCTACTGAGAATTCATGCTCTGAATTCATCTGATCATCATGATAGGTTGCATTGCCGCTCCAAGTTAGGTCGAATGTATAGCCAGTTCCGTCCTCTAATGTAAATACACGTTCAAAGTCTCGCTTACCGTTATCAAGCGTTTCGTTAGATTGATAGATTAATGTTGTGTTGTCCATTGCAAGTGTAATAGAATCCTTTATTTTTCCATCTTTATGTGAAAGTGTACCATCAACAGATAACGTTTGTTCCAATCCTTGATCAATCATACCGAAATCATATTCAAACGCTTGTTCAGCACTGTCGTGTTCTAATTCCCCTTTGACATAGAGATTAGTAAGTTGGTCCGCTGTAGGTCCTATATCAATCATTAGGTCACGTTTTACGACAAGTTCATCTTCAACCCAGATAGTGGAGGTGAAGCCATTTGGTATCGCGATGTCATTTATTCCAGCAAGCGCGTCTTTTAATACCGTATCGTAGTCTGTTTCGAAATTGGTAATACCAAAATTCGGATTAGAGCCAAAAACAAACGGACCATAATCATGAGCCAATACGGCATTAAGCATGATGTCTTTCATTTTATCATCGTCAGCCATTTTAGTTAACGTATCAGTTAACAGCGTTTTTAGCTGGTCTTCTGTCAAATGGAACGTGATTTTTTCTGTTGTGACATCGGATTCTCCGATTCGAACTGTTTCATCTACCGCTTCAAATGCCTCTTCAGGTAATGCATTATATATGGACTGCATGTATTCCTTTTCGATATAGGCAAGGTCGTCCTCTGAAAGAACATTACCTTCAAATAACATGTTAAAATCAATTTTTTCTTCTCCTGTATAGCCTTCTGGTTGTAATTCTTGCATTAATTTCCCGAAGTCATCACCATTCAGCTGGAGTATTTCATTTAAGAAGGGTAGACCAAGCATCATGTTATCGGATGTTAGGTAAACGTTAACGTCACCCACCTCGAAATTCCCGAAACTCCCATTCATCTCAGCTGTAAATTGCTTATTTTCACGATCCACATTACTTGTAACGTTTAGTACTGAATTGTTCAATACTTGGTCTACCGTAACAGGAAGGTTACCAGCAGCAATTGCTGCATGAACCATAGCTGACAGTTCATAGTTACTTTCAATTGGATTTTCAAGTGATTTTTCTTCCCATTCCAATTCTGGCTCGTAGCGGCTTTCCACTTGTTCTGAGAACATATCCATTGTATTCCTTTCATATAGAAAATAGCTTGCTTTTGGAGACTTGTCCATTAGAACAAAAGCCGCAACACTACCACCTACAAGTAACACTAATGCTACAATTATCACTGTCATAAACCTATTGATTCGTTTTTTCTGTAATCGACCATTATAATTAGCTTCCATTTGTATTCCCCTTTCCAAAATCCCTCTATTAGAGTTTATTAAAGAAATAAAACCACATAACTAAAATATATGTAATATTTAAATTGTATAACAAGTAAGGTGGAAAAGTTAGAAAATTTTTCTAAAAATTAAAATTCACTAGTAATTATAGGCATAAATACTTATTGTGCATAAAAAAAGAAGGTACCAATCGATACCTTCTTTCACACGAATTATCCTGATGTAGCTTGTTTTACCCCTTGTTCTAATGCTTCAACCAGCTCTTGTTTCTCCTGATTGTCTAACTGGTTCCAAATTAGTTCGAATAATACCCCTAAACCAGGAAGCATTTTCTCTTCGCCGGACTGAATAGCGTCGACAATGGTTTCTTCTAATTGACTTTGATCATTTGTTGCGATATTGGATAAGATTGCTTTCCGCAAGTTAAGATCCAAAAAAGATCACCCCTTATTAATAATGAAACTAGGAATAGTTTGACCGATTCAGGTTTAAATATGTATGATGATGTAAGATTAACTAAATAGGGAATGAAAAACATATGCTAACATCAGTAAAAAATGATAAAGTGAAAAATTGGAAAAAACTACATAATCGCAAAGAACGCGTTAATACAGGCACTTTTTTAATAGAAGGGTTTCATTTAATTGAAGAAGCGATTCAAAGTAACTGGGATGTACAAGAACTAATTATACAAGAAGGGGTAACTGCTCCGGTTTGGGATGTTGATTATCCAATTGTAACCGTGACAGAAAATGTCTTTAACCATATCACGCAAACGAAAACACCACAGGGAATTGCAGCGGTTATAAAAGGGAAGGAATTTCCTATAATCACTGGTGAAAAATATTTGTTATTAGATGCGATTCAGGATCCAGGTAATTTAGGCACAATTATCCGTACAGCGGACGCTGCTGGCTTCGATGCCGTTATTCTTGGTGAGGGTACAGTGGATGTATACAATGATAAAGTAATCCGGGCAACACAGGGTTCTATTTTTCATATTCCAATTGTTCAAGCAAACCTCTTAGACCGTGTTACAGTGTTACAGCAAGAAGGATTTAGTGTCTGGGCTAGTGCGTTAGCAAATGCAAAAGACTTTCATACACTAGAAAAACAAGAAAAGGTCGCCCTTATTTTAGGTAATGAAGGTGCGGGAATACGGAAAGAATTGCTAGAAGCAGCAGATGAACTGGTGAAGATTCCGATTTATGGTAAAGCGGAATCCCTAAATGTTAGTATTGCAGCGGGAATTCTTATGTATCACATCAAAGGTTAATAGTTGCAATATATAACTGGATTTACTATAATTTATGCTATATGTAAATAGTAAAAAGCGATGAAAGAGCGGTTAGCAGTATACACATGGTTTTAGGGAAGAAATGTCCTAGACTGAAAGCATTTCTACCATGAACTCGTTAATCTTTCACTCTGGAGCTGACACTTGGACCTTATCTTAAGTAAAGGTGTTCCGGATAGAATCCGTTATTCAAACTTTGAGTTGGGCACAATTATTGTGCCAACAAGGGTGGTACCGCGAATTAAAGCCTCGTCCCTTTTTAGGGATTGAAGGCTTTTTCTATTGGGAAAAAGTTAAAACTGTTATCAATTAGGAGGTTATCGAATGCAAGCGGAATTAAAAGCGATTGAACAAGAAGCACTTGCTAAAGTAGCGGCAGTAAATGATGTTAAAGAACTTCAAGCGATTAAAGTTGCTTATTTAGGCAAAAAGGGATCACTAACAGCAGTATTACGTGGAATGGGTAAGCTTTCACCTGAGGAGCGTCCTGTTGTTGGGGAGATTGCTAACCAAGTACGTGAAGCAATTACAAAAGCGATAGATGACAAAAATGACGTATTAGAAAATGCTGCCCTAGAAGAAAAACTACAAGAAGAGGCAATTGATGTTACGTTACCAGGTCGCCCCGTTACTGTTGGTGGACCTCATTTATTAACAAAGGTAATAGAGGAAATTGAAGATCTATTTATTGGCATGGGCTATGAAGTAAGAGAAGGTCCAGAGGTAGAAACAGATTATTTTAACTTTGAAGCGTTAAATCTACCGAAGGATCACCCTGCAAGAGATATGCAAGATTCATTTTATGTGACAAATGAATTATTACTACGTACACATACATCACCAGTACAGGCACGTACGATGCGTGAATATAAAGGCGAGAAACCTGTTAAGATGATTTGCCCAGGGAAAGTGTATCGACGTGACACGGATGATGCAACACACTCACACCAATTCACTCAAATTGAAGGTCTATATGTAGATAAAGATGTTAAAATGAGTGATTTAAAAGGAGTACTCGATATTTTCGCGAAGAAAATGTTTGGTGAAGATCGAAACATTCGTCTTCGTCCTAGCTTCTTCCCATTCACGGAGCCATCAGTAGAGATGGATATTTCTTGTAAAGTATGTCACGGAGAAGGCTGTTCTGTATGTAAAGGTACTGGTTGGATTGAAATTTTAGGTGCTGGTATGGTTCATCCGAATGTATTAGAAATGGCAGGCTATGATCCAAAAGTATATTCAGGCTTTGCATTTGGGATGGGACCAGAAAGAATTGCGATGTTGAAATATGGTATCAACGACATTCGTCAGTTCTATTTAAATGATAGTCGATTCTTAAAACAATTCCACCAGGCTTAAGGAGGTTTACGAAATGTTAGTTTCATTAAATTGGTTAAAAAATTATGTGAACATTGATGGCATCAGTCCAGAAGAGTTAGCGGAGAAAGTGACAAAATCCGGGATTGAAGTAGATCATATTGAATATGTTGCAGAAAAAAGTACAGGTGTTGTTGTCGGCTATGTGGAATCCTGTGAAAAGCATCCAGATGCAGACAAGCTAAACCTATGCCAAGTAAATGTAGGGGATGAAACCTTGCAAATTATTTGTGGTGCACCGAATGTACGTCAAGGGCAAAAAGTAGCCGTAGCAAAACCAGGTGCAGTTTTACCTGGAAACTTTAAAATTAAAAAGGTTAAGCTACGTGGTATAGAGTCCAATGGGATGATTTGTTCACTACAAGAGTTAGGCATCGAAGAAAAGTATGTACCAAAGGAATTTGCTGAAGGCATCTTTGTTTTCCCAGAAGATGTTGAAATTGGCGAAAGTGTTGAACCATTACTAAACTTATCTGATGCCGTATTAGAATTTGATTTAACACCGAATCGTGCTGACTGCTTGAGCATGCTAGGGGTTGCTTATGAAGTTGGTGCGTTACTAGATAAGCCTATTGAAATACCAAGCGAATCTGTTCAGGAAGCAGAAGCTAAAGCAGCTGACTATATTTCAGTTCAGGTAGAGGATAAGGAATTAATCCCATACTATGGTGCATTTGTAATTAAGGATGTAACGATTCAACCATCTCCTTTATGGATGCGAAATTATTTGACTGCTGCAGGAATTCGCCCAATCAATAATGTCGTCGATATTACAAATTATGTTTTACTGGAATATGGCCAACCACTTCATGCGTTTGACTATGATCGTTTAAACACCAAGGAAATTGTTGTCCGATCTGCGAAAGAAGGAGAAAAACTTATTACGTTAGATGATGTGGAGCGCACCTTAACGTCAGAGAATCTAGTCATTACCAATGGCAAGGAACCTATTGCTTTAGCAGGTGTTATGGGTGGAGCAAATACCGAAGTTACTGCAGAGACGAAGAACATTTTACTTGAAGCTGCTTATTTCAATGGTAGCTCTGTCCGTAAAACCGTTAAAGCTACAGGACTTCGTAGTGAATCAAGCACTCGTTTTGAAAAAGGTGTAGATCCTAGTAGAGTGAAACGAGCTGGTTTGCGTGCATGTCATCTGTTAGAAAAATATGCAGCAGGTAAGGTGCAGACCGGTAGTGTGGAAGTGGATACACTTGACCGTACGGAAAAGATAGTTGAAATGGATACCGTAACCGTTAATAACCGGTTAGGAACTGAAATTACTACGAACGAAATCGCTACTATTTTGCAACGATTACAGTTCAACTACGAACAAAATGGTGAAATCTTCACCGTATTTGCACCAACTAGACGTGGTGATATTGCGATTTTTGAGGATATGCTAGAGGAAGTAGCAAGAATTTATGGCTATGATAATCTACCATTCACATTACCTAGTGGCCAGGCTCAGGCTGGTGGCTTAACAAAAACACAGCAGCTGAAGCGTACCGTAAAAAGTTTCCTTGAAGGTGTTGGAATGCTGGAAACTAGAACTTATTCGTTAACAAGTGAAACTTTTATTGGTAAATTGATTAGCCCAGAAATTAAAGAATTACATCCAGAGCCAATTAGTTTAGCTATGCCTATGAGTGAGGAACATAAATATTTGCGTCTAAGTATTTTACCAGAGTTATTAAAAACGATTAGCTATAATATTGCTAGAAACCAAGTGAATTTAGCGTATTATGAGTTAGGTTCGATCTTTGTAACTGATGAAAAAGTAGTAACAAAACAACCAGATGAACAGCTACGCTTAGCGGGTGTGTTAACCGGTAAATGGTTGGAGCACTTATGGCAGCAGGAAAGTAAGAAAGTAGATTTCTATGTTGTGAAAGGTATTGTCGAAGGATTGTTTGAGCATTTAGAGCTAAACTTTACTGTCGAGCAAGCACAGTTACCAGATATGCATCCAGGTCGTACAGCGACAATTTCGTTAAATGGAAAGGTAATTGGTTTTATGGGACAATTACATCCAGGTCTTGAAAAGAAATTAGATCTGAAAGAAACCTATGTGTTTGATATTAATATGGAGCAAGTGTTGGCGGCATATCATCATGAACCAAGCTATACACAAATCCCAAGGTTCCCATCGGTTACAAGAGACATCGCGTTTATCTTAGATAGCGAGGTAAAAGCAGGTGATGTTAAAGCGACTATTGAAGAACTCGGTGCACCAATGGTGAAACAGGTTCAAATATTTGACCTGTATAATGGCGAGAACTTACCAGAAGGCAAAAAATCAGTTGCGTACAGCTTGCTATATCAAGATCCAGAAAAGACATTAGTTGATGAGGAAGTGGAAGCATCCTATCAAGCGATAATTGAAGCGGTTAACGCGAAATATCAAGCTTATGTAAGATCATAAAATTAAAGAAATACACACGAGCAGTGTTGCCCGTGTGTATTTTTGTTAAGAGTAGACTTTGTGTACATCTCTAGTCCTTTTTAGCTTGTGAAATGTCGCGAAAAGGATTCGATAGCTTGTCTAAAGTTCAAAATATCGTGAAAATCGGTGAGAAATGACCTTGAGAACAAGTCTCAAGTCCAATACTCCCTAGTTTATAACGAACACTATACTAGAGTCCGAAGCCCAAAACAGCACTTATAAATACTTTTTTGCCTTCTCCGTATTAGCGAAATGAACTTTAGCACATGAATCTAGTATTGCTTCACCTTTTTCGCGCATGATTTTAGCAATCGTTTGGTCAACATGCTTGGATGCACCTTTATTTAATGGAATCCCAACCTGTTCAGACAGCTTGTCCATTTCTTTGACGAAGCTTGCTCTAGCAATGATTGAGCTGGCTGCGACTGCAATTGAATAACTCTCTGCTTTTGTCATGAAATAGGTTTTATCAGGTAGGCTTTCTTGTTCAGATGCAAGATGGCGCTTATAAATCCCAGGCTCACAAAATTGATCAATCAAGATGCCATCAAGCTCTGAATTACCAATTTTATGTAAGAGGTTGGTAATAGCATGGTGGTGAAGCATCGCCTTCATTTTACCTTGTGACCAGCCGTTTTTTTGTAGCCTGTTATATTTTGGATTATGTAAGATAAGTAAGGAATAAGGAATTCGGATTCGTGCGATTTCCTGTGCTAATTCGAGAATAACCTTTTCAGTTAAATTTTTGGAATCCTTTACGCCTAGTTCCTTTAGTAAAGAAATTTGGTCTGCTTTTACATAGGCACTTGCAACTGTGATTGGTCCAAAATAATCCCCAGTACCAGCTTCATCCGAGCCAATATGTGAAGCATTGAATAACGTTTCAGGCGGTGTATAGAAAGAAGTTTTTGATGTAGCTTGTGTTTTCTCTTGTGATTGACTATTGGAATGTTTTGCCCATTTTGCGATTTCGGCTTGTGGATTACCACCTTGAAATAATACTTTACCGGATTTATATGCGGTGATGACAGAATGAGCGGTTTTAGCTCGGAAAATTGCCCCTTGTGGTGTTGTAGTTAATGATGCTAGATAATGCTGCTTCATTTTTTCAATAACTTCTAGTGAAACGGTCAATACATTTTGCGACATGGAAAATTCAATCCTTTCTATAGTAATGACTATAGCAAACTATTCTGGATAAAGAAATGCAAAAATTATACATGCAACAGTTTCCTAATTGTGTTTCTTCATGTTAAGATAAACTATAGTAAAATACGACAGGTTGATGAAAATAGTTTATGTAACAAATAAATGGGAGGGTAACCTAGTGACCCAGGAGAAAACACGGGTAACCGTTGAAATTCGAAATAGATCCTATAAAATAGTTGGGGATGAAGATGCTAGCCATGTACGATTGGTTGCAAGTTTAGTTGATCAAAAGATGAGGGAAATACAAGAAATGAATCCTCAGCTTGACACAGCGAGTCTAGCTGTTTTAACTGCAGTAAACTCCATGAATGATTACTTGAAACTGAAGGAAGACTATGCATCGTTGCTAGGTTCAATAAAAAAAGAAAGAGGATTATAAACACATGATAGATTTACTACTACTATTATTATTGATTTTTGGTTTTCTAATCGGTCTTAAACGTGGATTGATTTTACAAGCCGTACACCTGATTGGGTTTATTGTGTCATTTGTTTTAGCAGCCACTTTTTATGATGATTTGGCTAGTAAACTCGCTTTGTGGATTCCTTATCCAGAGTTGTCGGATGAAAGTCTATGGGCAGATTTCCTCGAAGCACTTCCACTGGAGAATGCTTTTTATAATGCAATTTCGTTTGCGATACTATTTTTTGTCGCTAAGATTGCCTTACAAATTGTGGCTTCAATGATTGATGTGTTAGCTTCACTGCCAATCTTAAATTCTATTAATAAGCTTTTAGGTGCAATACTAGGTTTTTTGGAAATTTATTTAATCCTATTTGTTATTTTATACATAATTGTATTGACGCCAATTGGTACCATTCAGGAATGGGTAAATGATTCTAATGTAGCCTTGTTCATAGTCGAGAATACACCATATTTCTCTGATAAAATTAAGGATTTATGGTTTACTCATGTAAGTTCATTGTTCAATTCATAATACGATGGCTAATTCATAATACTAGGATTAATATTGTATGGTCGGTACAATAAGGATAGGTCCTACTATGAATTAGCCTTTATTTGTCTATTGCTAAAAGAGTAGGTACGATAGAACGTTTAAAAGCAGGTGAAAAAATGTCAGTAAATAAAAAAGATGTCATAAAATTATTAGAAAAAATTGCAATATACTTAGAGCTAAAGGGAGAAAATCCGTTTAAGATTTCTGCATTTCGAAAGGCGGCACAAGCACTGGAGCGAGATGAACGTTCCTTATTGGCTATTGATGATTTTACTACGATTAAAGGTATTGGGAAGGGAACTAGCCAGGTCATTTCAGAATACATAGAGCTTGGAAAGTCAGCGACATTAGAGCAATTAGAGAAGGAAGTTCCTACAGGCTTGATCCCCTTACTGAATGTTCCGGGCTTAGGTGGTAAAAAGCTTGCCAAGCTATACCAAGAATTAGACGTAATAGATCAGGAGAGCTTACAACAAGCCATAGAGTCTGGAAAGGTAGAAGCCTTAGCTGGCTTTGGAAAAAAATCAGCTGAAAAGATTCTTGCTGCATTACAGGAGGTTGGGGAGCGTCCTGAGCGGTTACCGATTGCGCTTATGCTGCCGCTTGCCGAGAAGATAGAGGATTATTTAAGGACTATCCCAGCTATTCAACAATTTTCTAGAGCAGGATCGCTTCGACGAATGAAGGAAACGATTAAAGATTTAGATTTTATTATTGCATCAAATAAACCAGAAGTTGTACGAGATGCACTCCTTCAAATGGACAATCTAAAAGAAGTCATTGCCAAAGGAGATACAAAAGTCTCCATAACACTTGATGATGTTTATGCAATTAATGTTGACTTTAGATTAGTGAGTGAAGAAGAATTTGTAACGACGCTTCATCATTTTACTGGATCTAAGGATCATAATGTGGCAATGCGACAGCTTGCGAAATCAAGAGGAGAGAAGATTAGCGAGTATGGGGTTGAAGTGGAAGAAACAAACGAAGTATTAACCTTTGTTTCAGAGGCAGAATTTTTCCAGCATTTTGGCTTGCATTATATCCCGCCAGAGGTTCGGGAAAACACTGGTGAAGTGGATGGTTTTACAGAACCACAACAGCTAGTTGAACTAACAGATATCCGAGGAGACTTACATATGCACACCACATGGAGTGATGGTGCGCAGACCCTAGAAGAAATGGTTAATCAGGCAAGAAACATTGGGTATGAATTTATTGCGATTACGGACCATTCTAAAAGCTTGCGTGTTGCAAATGGTTTGGATGAAGAACGTTTGCGTAAGCAACGGGAAGAAATATTGAAATTGAATGAAAAGTATACCGATATTCATATTTTTGCAGGAGTAGAGATGGATATTTTAGCCGATGGTTCAATGGACTTTTCGAATGGTTTCCTACAAGAGATGGATTACGTTATAGCTGCAATTCATTCCAGCTTTCGTCAAACAGAAGAGCAAATCATGCATCGCCTTTTTCAAGCACTGGAAAATCCATATGTGTCACTAATTGCACATCCTACGGGTAGATTGATTGGTAGAAGAGATGGTTATCTAGTCAATATGGAGGCATTGCTTGAACGTGCGAAGGAGACAAACACTGCTTTGGAAATAAATGCGAATCCAAATCGTTTTGATTTATCTGCTGAGTGGGCTAGACGTGCACAAGAGGCTGGTGTTACGATTGCTGTTAATACAGATGCTCATAGTTATCCCATGTTAGACCATATGAAGTATGGAGTTGGCGTTGCAAGAAAGGCTTGGCTCCATAAAGACACAATTTTAAATACGTGGCCAAAAGAGAAACTATTAGCATACTTTAATCGTAATAAATAATAGAACAAAGTTGGACAACACGTTAAAGGAGTAAGTACATGAACGAGCGAATCTTACGGGTACTAGATTTTCAAAAAATTATTGAACGATTGAGTCAGCACGCTGCAACGAGCTTAGGAAAAGATCTAGCGGCAAAGCTCAAGCCTTCTACTGATATCGAAGTGGTGAAACAATTACAAGAAGAAACCGATGAAGCAGCTCAAGTAATTCGCTTGAATACGCCCATTCCGTTAGGCGGTATCAGTGATATTCGCCAAAGCATACAGAGAAGTGTTATCGGAGGTGTACTTAGTACATCTGAGTGCTTAGCTGTTGCCGATACTATCTATGGTGGAAGACAGGCAAAGGAGTTCGTTGAAAATCTAGATGAAGAATTACCATTATTACAAGACGTAGTAGCGGGTATTACGCCACTACGTCCATTAGAATTACAAATAAAAAGCTGTATTGATGATCATGGTCAAGTGATGGATAGTGCTTCAGAGAAATTAAGGGGAGTACGCTCCTCTATCCGTACCCATGAAAGTAGAATCCGTGAAAAGTTAGAAAGCTACACGAGATCAAAAAGTAATATGCTTTCTGATGCGATAATCACGATTCGAAATGAACGGTATGTCTTACCGGTAAAACAGGAATATCGTGGTGCCATCGGTGGAATCGTTCATGATCAGTCTGCTTCTGGTCAAACGTTGTTTATGGAGCCAAAAGCTGTAGTTGACTTAAATAATCAACTCCAAGAGCTCTATGCAAAGGAAAAGCAAGAGATTGATCGAATTCTTCGAGAGTTAACAGAGCGTATTGCAGAGGAAGAAGGATTTTTAACTGAAAATGTTCGGTTGTTGGCACAAATTGATTTTATGTTTGCGCGGGCTAATCTAGCGAGAGCAATGAAGGCATCTCGTCCAACAATCAATAATCAAGGCATCATAAAAATGCAGCAGGCCAGACATCCACTTATCTCTATGGATCAAGTAGTTGCCAACGACATTGAAATCGGAAAAACATATACATCCATTGTGATCACTGGACCTAACACTGGGGGAAAAACGGTCACGCTAAAGATGGTTGGGTTATGTACATTGATGGCTCAATCTGGATTACAAATACCAGCATTAGATGGGTGTGAGATGGCGGTTTTTGAAGAAGTATATGCTGATATCGGTGATGAGCAGTCAATCGAGCAAAACCTAAGTACTTTCTCCTCCCATATGACAAATATAGTTGATATCCTACAGCATGTCGATGATAAATCACTGGTTCTATTTGATGAGTTAGGAGCTGGAACAGACCCACAAGAAGGGGCTGCACTTGCCATGTCCATCTTGGATGAGGTTGTTTCACGAAATGCACGTGTGATTGCAACCACACATTATCCAGAGCTTAAAGCCTATGGGTACAATCGGGAAAACGTCATCAATGCGTCGATGGAATTTGATGTGCAAACACTGCAACCGACATATCGCTTATTAATTGGTGTACCAGGAAGAAGTAATGCATTTGAAATTTCCAAACGATTAGGATTAGATCATACCATTATTGAGCGTGCTAAAAGTCATATTGGCATTGATTCAAAAAACGTGGAAAATATGATTGCTTCCCTAGAGGAATCGAAACGCCAGGCTGAAAAAGAATATGAAGAGGCCCATCAAATTCTTCTGGAAAGCGAACAAACACGCAAACAACTTGAGGAAGAATGGAATCAATTTGACCAGAAGCGTGAGGAATTATATAAAAAAGCAGAAGAAAAGGCAGAAAAAGCTTTACGCAATGCAAGAGAAGAAGCAGAAATGATTATTGATGAAATACGGAAGATGAAAACCGATGCTACATTAAAAGAGCATGAGTGGATTGAGGCTAAGAAGATGTTAGAGGATGCGCAGCCTAAGTTATCCACAAAGAAAAAGGCTAAACAACAAGCTACTACTAGTGAGGAATTAAGCCCTGGCGATGAAATAAAACTGTTAACAGTAAATCAAAATGGTTCTGTCATTGAGAAGGTGAATGACAATGAATATATGGTTCAAGTAGGTATTATGAAGGTTAAAGTAAAACGAAATGATTTACAATTAATCGGAAAACCAAAGAAAACCTATGAAAAGCCATTAGCAACCGTAAAAGGTTCAAGCTATCACGTACCAGTGGAGCTAGATTTACGAGGTGAACGCTACGAGGATGCCTTATTAAAATTAGAAAAATATGTGGATGATGCTACTTTAGCGAATTACCCTAAAGTTTTTATTATTCATGGAAAGGGTACTGGCGCATTGAGAAAAGGGGTACAGGATTTTGTTAAAAATCATCCAAGTATTGCCTCAGCAAGACCCGGAGCAGCTGGTGAGGGTGGCAGTGGTGTTACCGTATTAGAATTTAGATAAATTACGGTGAAGAAGGGAGAAGAAACGCATGAATGAATTTTGGGAGAATGTATTTATCAATACAGCAGCTAGGTATAGTGTGGTCATTTTATGTACAATTGTATTTTTAGCTGTTTTTGAACTAGTAACGAAATATAAGAATTGGGATGAAATTAAAAACGGAAATCTAGCAGTGGCAATGGCAACCGGAGGAAAGATTTTTGGTATTGCCACTATATTCCGTTATTCTATTGAACATAATGATACGTTACTCACTAGTATAGCCTGGGGTACAATTGGTTTTATTCTGTTATTAATCGGTTATTTTATATTCGAATTCTTAACTCCAGCAATGCGTATTGATGAAGAAATCGGAAAGGGAAATAAGGCGGTGGGGCTTATTTCTATGATTATCTCGATTGGTTTGTCATTTATTATAGGCGCAAGTATCGTATAATTCTTAACTAAGGGAGAACACAATGGAAACATTAGCAAAGATTTGTATTGGAGTTGCAATTGCATTTGTTTTGGTAGGGATTATTTACCTAACATTTGATGTGGATTTTCATATTTTCTAAAAAAAATCATGAGATTTAAAAATAAAATTTCAAAAAATACAAATTAGTCGGTATAATAGAATTAACTATCGTATAAGGAGGTTAATTTATGGGGGAAGATAAAAGATGGCATCAGCATTACCCTGAGGAAATACCGACTTCTATTGAATATGACGGACGACCATTGCATGCCTTATTAGAGGACGCTGCTAATTTATACAACGAAAAGAAAGCGCTTCATTTTATGGGGAAAGAAATAACTTACCAAGAATTATTTCATCAAGCCAAGCAATTCGCCAACTATATCCAAGGACTTGGGGTAGAAAAAGGTGACCGTGTTGCGATAATGCTACCGAATACCCCGCAATCTGTCATTGGGTACTATGGTGCTTTAATGGCGGGGGCGATCGTTGTACAAACAAATCCTTTGTACACAGAGAGGGAGCTCGAGTATCAGCTCAACGATTCAGGTGCTAAAGTCATTGTATGTCTTGATATTTTATTACCACGTGTGACGAATGTGAAGGAAGCTACTTCACTTGAGCATGTAATTGTAACTTGTATAAAGGATTATTTGCCTTTTCCAAAAAATCTCATCTATCCATTTATACAAAAGAAACAATACAACTTGGTCGTAAAAGTGGAGGAATCAGCAAATACACATGCTTGGACATCCATCCTAGATACAGCAGAAGCTGTATATCAATCGGTCTCGATAGATCCTAGTGAAGATATTGCCTTATTACAATACACAGGTGGCACAACAGGATTTCCAAAAGGTGTTATGCTTACACATCAGAATCTTGTTGCAAATGCACAAATGTGTGACGCTTGGATTTATAAAACTAAAAAAGGCGAAGAAATCGTTTTAGGTGTATTACCGTTCTTTCATGTCTATGGTATGACCGCGGTAATGAATCTTTCCATTTTAAACGGAGCTAAAATGATATTGTTGCCAAAGTTTAATGCGGGAGAAATTTTAAAAACGATTCAAAAGCTAAAACCAACATTATTTCCCGGTGCTCCAACCATATATATTGGGTTATTAAACCATCCAGATTTACCAAAATACGATCTCTCTTCTATCAAAGCATGTATTAGCGGATCTGCCCCGTTACCGGTTGAGGTGCAAGAAAAGTTCGAGAAGGTGACAGGTGGACGATTGGTGGAGGGTTACGGATTAACAGAATCCTCACCAGTTACACACGCAAACTTAATCTACGGAAATCGTGTAAGTGGTAGCATTGGATTACCTTGGCCAGATACTGATGCCAAGATACTAGATCTGGAAACCTTTGAAGAAGTCGAAGTTGGTGAGTTTGGTGAATTAGCTGTTAAAGGTCCTCAAGTTATGAAGGGCTATTGGAATAAACCAGACGACACGGAAAACACGTTAAAAGATGGGTGGTTACTAACGGGGGATCTTGGCTATATGGATGAAAATGGCTACTTCTATATTGTCGACCGGAAAAAAGATATGATCATTGCTGGTGGATATAATATATACCCACGAGAAGTGGAAGAAGTGTTATACGAGCATGAGGCGATTTTAGAAGCAGTTGTCGCAGGAGTACCAGATCCTTATCGCGGGGAAACTGTCAAAGCATATATTGTTCTCAAAGAGGGCTGGGCTGTTTCTGAGGAAGACCTAAATCGTTATTGCCGTGAGAACTTAGCTGCCTACAAGGTTCCAAGACTCTATGAGTTTCGTGATGAGCTCCCAAAAACAGCGATTGGAAAAATTTTAAGGAGACAATTAATCGATGAAGAGAAAGAAAAACAAGAAGTGCAAGCAACTTGAGCTTTCGGCTCCTTTTTACAATAAAAGTATACAAGCATTGTATTGACAGAATAACGATTGCATTTTACAATAAATAAATGAATGATTATTCATTCATTTATTGACATGCGTATGTATGCTTGAAGGAGATCGAACATGAAAAACAATAAACCGAAATACAAATTAATAATTGATGCAGCAGTAGATGTAATTGCTGAGAATGGTTACCATGCTTCACAGGTATCGAAAATTGCTAAACATGCAGGGGTAGCAGATGGAACCATTTATTTATATTTTAAAAACAAAGAAGATATTCTCGTCTCGGTATTTGAAGAAAAAATGGGGCAATTTATTGATCAAATCGTAGTCGCAACTAGTGAAAAAGATAATGCAAGTGATAAACTATTAACTTTAATCACCATGCATTTTACACAGCTTGCTGCCAATCATCATTTAGCAATTGTGACACAGCTAGAATTACGTCAGTCGAATCTAGTACTTCGCCAGCAAATTAATCGAGTCCTAAAACCATATTTAACGGTGATTGATGGCATTATTACAGAAGGAATAGAAGAAAATTTATTCCGACGTGATAGTAATATTCCCCTTATTCGTCAAATGATTTTTGGAACTCTCGATGAAACTGTAACCAACTGGGTGATGAATGAAGAGAAATATGATTTGGTAAGCCTGGCACCAGCAGTTCATGAATTAATAACCAAGGGAATTAAAGCATCCTAGATATTACATAAGGTTCGCTTGCTTGGCATTATAATGACGTTTCTAACAATTATGAGAAGGGGTGAAACCATGAGTGCAATTGGATATGAATTAAATGGGCAAGTGGGGACGCTTACGATTAAGAGCCCACCTGCCAATGCATTATCTAGCAATCTATTGAATGCGCTTTCTGAAAAGCTAGATGAGATTGAACAAGAATCGTTAGCAAAGGTAATTATCTTAAAAGGTGATGGAAGATTTTTTTCCGCGGGTGCGGATATTAAGGAATTTACTTCGTTGCAAGAAGCCTCTGATTATCAAGCATTAGCAGAATATGGGCAAAAGCTGTTTGAACGAATTGAGCAATTTTCGATTCCTGTGATTGCTGCAATTCATGGTGCTGCATTAGGTGGTGGAATGGAGTTAGCGTTAGCATGTCATATTCGGATTGCTACAGAAAATGCAAAACTTGGTCTTCCAGAATTAACCTTGGGAATAATCCCAGGATTTGCTGGTACCCAACGATTACCACAACATGTAGGCACTGCAAAAGCATATGAAATGATTCTTACCGGCGAGCCAATATCGGCAACAGATGCATATCATTTTGGGTTAGTGAATCAGTTGACGTCAGAAGAGGAGCTTGATGAAGTTGCCTTAACGTTAGCAACAAAAATTGCAGCCAAAAGCAGACCTGCAATTAATCGTGTTATGCAATTGCTTCCTTATGCGAAAACAGCTCAGTTTGCTACAGGTGTTCAGAAAGAAGCAGAAGCGTTTGGGGAGATATTTGGGTCTGAGGATGCAAAAGAAGGAATTCAAGCCTTCCTTGAAAAACGAAAGCCCAATTTCCGAGATCAATGATAAGTAATAAACAGAAACGATTACTAGAGGAGGAATAGATATGAATATTTACGTGTTATTAAAGAAGACATTTGATACTGAAGAAAAAATTGTAGTCTCAGATGGTCGTATTGAAGATGAAGGTGCAGAATTTATCATCAATCCTTATGACGAGTATGCGGTAGAAGAAGCGATTAAACAACGCGATGAGCATGGTGGAGAAGTAACGGTCGTAACGATTGGTGATGAAGATTCCGAAAAACAACTTCGTACTGCTTTAGCAATGGGTGCAGACAAAGCCGTTCTAATTAATACAGAGGATGATTTAGAAGAGGGCGACCAATATACAACAGTCAAAATTCTAGAGGCATTTTTTGTTGATAAAGAAGTCGATTTAATACTTGCTGGTAATGTTGCGATTGATGAAGCTAGTGGGCAAGTAGGACCGAGACTCGCAGAGCGGTTAGGGATTTCTTATGTAACAACGATTACAAGTTTAGAAATTAATGGCGAAATAGTGAAAATCGACAAGGACGTGGAAGGTGATGTAGAAAAAGTAGAGACTACATTACCATTACTTGTTACATGTCAGCAAGGATTAAACGATCCCCGCTATCCATCTTTACCAGGAATTATGAAAGCGAAAAAGAAGCCACTTGAGGAATTAGAAATTGACGATCTTGATTTGGATGAAGATGAGCTTGAACCGAAAACGAAAACCATCGATATCTTCTTGCCACCGGAAAAAGCAGCAGGAAGAGTACTTGAAGGTGAAGTGGATGATCAAGTAAAAGAGCTTGTCTCGTTGCTGAGAAATGAAGCTAAAGTACTTTAAATGGATGACAGAAAGGAGAAATCATAATGAGTGAAAAATTACTAGTTATTGGTGAATCGAGAGATGGTATACTTCGAAATGTTTCGTTTGAAGCAATCGCTGCTGCTAAGAAGATAAATCCGAATGGAGAAATTGTCGGTGTCGTTTGTGGCAATGAGGATTTGGAAAATCAAGCTCAAGAATTAATTTATTACGGTGCTAATCGGGTTATAACAGTTAAACATGAAAAGTTAGCTTATTACACATCAGAAGGATTCGGTCAGGCGATATCAGCTGTCATTGAAGCAGAAAATCCAGATGCTATTATTATGGGGCATACCGCAGTTGGAAAGGATTTAACACCTAAGCTTGCAAGTAAGTTAGAGGTGGGATTAATTTCAGATGCGGTTGCTATTGATTTAGATGGTGATCAAGTAGTCTTTACAAGACCAATTTATTCTGGAAAAGCATTTGAAAAGAAAGTAATTAAGGATGGTTTATTGTTTGCAACAATTCGTCCGAATAATATTACGGCTTTAGAGCGTGACGAATCTCGTTCTGGTACAGTGGAAGAACAGGCTGTTGAAATTGCTGATTTACGTACAGTAATTAAGGACGTTATTCGTAAAGCAGCAGACGGTGTCGATCTATCTGAAGCAAAAGTAGTTGTGGCAGGTGGACGCGGGGTTAAAAGCGCAGAAGGTTTTCAACCGCTGTATGAATTAGCAGAAGTCTTAGGTGGTGCGGTAGGTGCATCCCGTGGAGCGTGTGACGCTAATTATTGTGATTACTCCTTGCAAATCGGTCAAACCGGGAAAGTAGTAACACCGGATCTTTATATTGCTGTTGGGATTTCTGGCGCCATTCAACATTTAGCAGGAATGTCCAACTCTAAAGTAATTGTTGCAATTAATAAAGATCCAGAGGCTAATATTTTTAATGTTGCAGACTACGGTATTGTAGGAGATTTATTTGAAATTATTCCGAAGTTAACTGAGGAAATTAAAAAGCTAAAAGCTGAGTAATTGTAAAAAAAATCTGGCCAGTAGCTGGTCGGATTTTTTCGTCCAGATTTAAAGGATAAGAAATAGTGGAATAAGCAAACTGTTAGTAAGGAAATTCTATTAATGGTATACTCATGTTGAATTGAAGTTTGATGAGGAGGAAAGTATATGGCAATTGTGAATGTGACAGATCAAAGCTTCGCAACGGAAACTGCTGAAGGATTGGTTTTAGCGGATTTTTGGGCACCATGGTGTGGTCCTTGTAAAATGATTGCTCCTGTTCTTGAGGAAATCGATGGCGAAATGTCTGAAAAAGTACAAATCGTTAAGTTAGATGTTGATGAAAACCAAGAAACAGCAAGTAAATTTGGTGTAATGAGTATCCCGACATTATTGTTATTCAAAGATGGTAATGTTGTTGATCAAGTAATTGGTTTTCAACCAAAAGAAGCCCTTGTTGAGTTAATTAACAAGCACGCTTAATGATACGATAAAGACACTACACAATCCCTTGTTGCAACTAGTAACAAGGGATTGTTTCGCATTGTACTATGAGAAGGTAAGGAATGACAAATATGAATCAAACCATACAAGAGAAATTAGCTGTTTTACCGGCAAAGCCAGGCTGTTATTTAATGAAGGATAAATATAACACGATTATTTATGTCGGAAAATCAAAGCTACTTAAAAATAGGGTACGCTCTTACTTTACCGGTGCTCATGATCGAAAGACACAACGATTGGTACAAGAAATTGTTGATTTTGAATATATTATTACCTCATCAGAAATTGAAGCTCTTATATTAGAAATGAACCTAATAAAAAAATATGATCCGAAATTTAATGTGATGTTAAAGGACGACAAATCCTATCCATACTTAAAAATCACCTCAGAGCGTCACCCGCGACTACTCATAACACGAAAAGTAAAACGAGATAAGGGTAAGTATTTTGGGCCATATCCGAATGTCATTGCTGCAAGAGAAACCAAAAAATTATTAGATCGCCTTTATCCACTAAGGAAATGTAATAATCCACCTGGAAGACCTTGTTTATACTACCATATGAACCAATGTCTAGCCTGTGGTGATAGCCCTCCTGATGCGGACTTCTATAAAGATATCGTGCAGAGTCTTACATCGTTTTTACAAGGTGGCTTTAAAGAGATAAAACACAATTTAACCGATAAAATGCAAATGGCCAGTGAACAATTGAATTTTGAACGGGCCAAAGAACTTAGAGATCAAATTCGCCATATCGAAGTTGTGATGGAACAACAAAAAATGACGTTGAATGATCAAGTAGACCGAGATATTTTTGGATACAGTTTTGATAAGGGGTGGATGTGTATTCAAGTATTCTTCATTCGCCAAGGGAAGCTATTGGAACGAGATGTATCGATTTTTCCGTTTTTTGATGAACCAGAGGAAACCTTTATTAGTTTTATCGGTAGGTTTTATCTGCATCAGCAACATCCAAAACCAAAGCAAATTTTTGTCCCGATTGGTACCGAAACAGAACTGCTAAAAGAGCTATTAGATGTGGATGTATCCACACCATATCGAGGAAGAAAAAAAGAACTCGTAAAGCTTGCAATGGAAAATGCAAAAGCATCATTAGTAGAAAAGTTTTCGCTAATTGAGCGGGATGAGGAACGAACTTTTGTAGCGGTGGAGAAGCTTGGAGAGGCATTACATATTGAAACCCCTCATCGAATTGAGGCGTTCGATAACTCCAATATCCAAGGAACAGATCCAGTATCGGCAATGATTGTCTTTGTAGATGGGAAACCGAGTAAAAAGGATTACCGTAAATATAAAATAAAAGATGTTAAAGGCCCAGATGATTATGAAACCATGCGAGAAGTGATACGAAGAAGATATACACGCGTTCTTAAAGAGTCCTTGCCATTACCAGATTTAATTGTAGTAGATGGTGGGAAGGGGCAGATGAGTGCAGCATTAGATGTATTAGAAAATGAGTTAGGTTTAGATATTCCGTTATGTGGACTTGCCAAAGATGATAAGCACCGGACAAGCGAATTGTTATACGGATTCCCGCCGAGGGTTGTCCCATTAGACCGTAAGTCCCAGGAATTTTATTTAATCCAACGTATTCAGGATGAAGTGCACCGATTTGCTATCACATTTCACCGTCAGTTACGAGGGAAAAATTTGTTTCAATCAGAGCTTGATAAAATCCCCGGTGTTGGTGAAAAGAGAAGGAAATTATTATTAACCCATTTTAAATCAGTTCAGGAAATTAGAAACGCGAAGATGGGCGAGATAACGAAGCTTGGCATACCACAAAATATTGCAGAAGAAATACTATCGCATTTAAATAATAGCCACAATTAAAGGTACGGAGAATATCCGTACCTTTTTGCTATTCAACGAAGACCACGTTGAACTCAATTTGATGAATTTTTGGACGCACTTCTTCTAGGCACTCACATTCAACGTTTTTAAGCATAGTAATAGCTTCTGCTAAAAATCCTGCTTCTAAACGAAATTCGGTTTTAATCGGCATGGATAGTCGCTGCACCACTGCATCTGCAAGGAGATGGAATTCTAGTTCGTTGTTTTTTTCTTTGAACAGCTCTAAGCGACCCCAACCAACTTTTTCAAAAAAGTAAACGATGTCTCCGATAGACTGTAAGTCAAATTTTCTGGCAAGGTTTCTCCCCATAAAATATAAGAGTGCTTCTGATTCAGATCCAAGTATATCAGGTAGGCAAATATACCGAAGGAGGTCATAGCCTGCACCGTTTGATTGAATATTATCAAGCATGGCGATTGGAAGTGTTTGTTGTTTTTTTTGCATTGCTAGTTTCCTTCCTATATGTAAAGTACATAGTTACATTATAAGTATATAATTATTATCCATGCATTTTAAATTTTGTGCAAGAGTGATGTTAGATGTAAGCGATTTTATTTCTTGCTAAAAACACGTTACCTTTCCTTGACGCTAATAGGAGATAGAAGTACAATAAAATTGTTGCAAATTCTACATTTTACACAAAAATTACATTACTCTATTTTGAGTAAAATGTCAGATTAATTATTGGAAATCATCAGAAGAACTAAGGGGGGTATCACATGGCGGAACATCGGGAGTTTTTTTACAGGAGATTACACTCGTTATTAGGTGTAGTTCCTATTGGGATTTTCTTGGTCCAACACTTAGTAGTTAACCACTTTGCAGTTTATGGAGAAGAGAGCTTTAATAAAGCTGCTGGCTTTTTGCATAATCTTCCATTTGTACTGCTACTTGAAACGTTTATTATTTATCTACCAATCTTATTCCATGCAATTTTAGGAGTCTACATTGTATTTGTTGCGAAAAACAATGTGAAAAGATTTGGCTTCTTCCGTAACTGGATGTTTTATTTACAACGGATAACTGGAATTATTACGTTAGTATTTATTGCATGGCATGTGTTTGAAACTCGTGTACAAGTTGCACTGGGAAATGTGGATGTAGATTACAGCCTAATGGAAGGTATTTTAACGAATCCAGTAATGTTTTGGTTTTATCTAATTGGGGTTGTTTCTGCGGTCTTTCATTTTGCAAATGGATTATGGGGATTCTTCGTTTCTTGGGGATTCGCACAATCACCACGATCACAAAAAATTGTTACATATGCTACGTTAATTGTCTTTTTATTTGTAAGTTATATTGGTGTAAGAACGTTAATTAAATTTGCTTATGGTGTGTAAGAGAAAAGGGAGTGAGTTTTCATTATGAGTAACCGTAAAATCGCTGTAGTTGGCGGAGGATTAGCTGGATTGATGGCAACGATAAAAGCTGCTGAAGCTGGTGTAAGCGTTGACTTATTTTCAATTGTTCCTGTAAAACGTTCTCACTCTGTATGTGCCCAAGGTGGAATTAATGGTGCCGTGAATACAAAGGGAGAAGGGGATTCTCCGTGGATTCACTTTGATGATACTGTATATGGTGGGGATTTCCTAGCGAACCAACCACCAGTTAAGGCGATGTGTGATGCAGCACCTGGTATTATTAATATGCTTGACCGTATGGGAGTAATGTTTAACCGGACGCCAGAGGGATTACTAGATTTCCGTCGTTTTGGTGGAACACAGCATCACCGTACAGCATTTGCTGGGGCAACAACAGGTCAACAATTACTATATGCACTAGATGAACAAGTGCGTCGTTATGAGGTAGAAGGGTTAGTAACAAAGTATGAAGGATGGGAATTCTTAGGTGCAGTTCTTGATGAAGCAGGCGTTGGCCGTGGAATTGTTGCACAAAATATGAAGTCTCATGAAATCAAGTCATTCCCTTCGGATGCAACGATTATGGCAACAGGTGGTCCTGGTATTATTTTCGGAAAGTCGACTAACTCGATGATTAATACAGGATCTGCTGCAAGTATTTTATATCAACAAGGTGCTAAATATGCGAATGGTGAATTCATTCAAATTCATCCGACAGCCATACCAGGAGACGATAAGCTTCGTTTAATGAGTGAATCGGCACGTGGTGAAGGTGGTCGTGTTTGGACGTATAAAGATGGTGAGCCTTGGTATTTCTTAGAAGAAAAATATCCTGCTTATGGAAACCTTGTTCCTCGTGACATCGCGACACGTGAAATATTTGATGTGTGTGTGAATCAAAAACTTGGTATTAACGGTGAGAACATGGTCTACCTTGATCTATCTCATAAGGATCCAAAGGAATTGGATGTCAAACTAGGCGGTATT
The DNA here is from genome assembly GCF_001038425.2 of Ornithinibacillus contaminans. GTDB lineage: Bacteria > Bacillota > Bacilli > Bacillales > Amphibacillaceae > Ornithinibacillus > Ornithinibacillus contaminans. The sequence continues at coordinate 78,469 of NZ_LDPV02000009.1, read as the reverse complement.
ATTGAAATCTATGAAAAATTCGTTGGGGAAGATCCACGTAAAGTACCGATGAAAATATTCCCAGCTGTTCACTACTCAATGGGTGGACTTTGGGTTGATTATAATCAAATGACAAGTATTCCTGGTATTTTTGCTGCTGGAGAATGTGATTATTCTCAGCATGGCGGAAATCGACTAGGTGCCAACTCACTATTATCTGCCATTTATGGTGGAATGGTCGCTGGGCCTAAAGCGATTGAATACACAGAAGGCTTGGATAAGCATGTTGAAGATTTAGATTCAACACTTTTTGAAAATCGTGTGAAAGAAGAAGAAGAAAAATTCGAAGCACTGATGAACATGAGTGGTGAAGAAAATGCTTATCAGCTTCATCAAGAGCTTGGTGAATGGATGACGGATAATGTTACTGTTGTTCGTGAGAATGCGAAGCTACTAAAAACGGATGAAAAGATTCAAGAATTACTAGAACGATGGAAAAATATCAACATTAACGATACATCTCGTTGGAACAATCAAGGTGTTATGTTTACTCGTCAACTACAAAGCATGCTCCAACTAGCACGTGTTATTACGATTGGTGCGTATAACCGTAATGAAAGTCGCGGGGCACATTATAAGCCTGAATTTCCGAAGCGTAATGATGCGGAGTGGTTAAAAACAACCATTGCCGAATACGATAAAGAGGCGAATGCTCCAGTATTTTCATACGAAGAAGTTGATGTATCACTAATTCCGCCACGTGAACGTGATTATACGAAAAAGCACTAAGACGGGATAACTAAAATAGCGAAGGGAGTAAGTAGAAATGGCTGAACAACAGACAATTACGTTTATAATAACACGTCAAGATAGCCCGGAATCTGCTCCATACGAAGAAACATTTCATGTTCCGTATCGGAAAAATATGAATGTTATTTCTGGGTTAATGGAAATTCGTAAAAACCCCGTAAATGCGAAAGGGGAACAGACTACGCCAGTCCAATGGGATATGAACTGTCTAGAGGAAGTATGTGGTGCGTGTTCGATGGTTATTAATGGAACACCAAGACAATCATGTGCTGCTCTAGTCGATGAATTGGAGCAACCAATTCGTTTAGAGCCAATGTCAACTTTCCCAGTTGTTCGGGACTTAGTTATTGATCGTGAACGCATGTTTGATGCGCTAAAACAAGTAAAAGCATGGATCCCAATTGATGGCTCCTACGATATTGGACCTGGTCCACGTATGCCAGAAAAGAAACGTCAATGGGCATATGAACTATCAAAATGTATGACGTGTGGTGTTTGCTTAGAAGCTTGTCCAAATGTTAATGACAAATCTAATTTCATTGGACCAGCAGCAATCTCTCAAGCTCGTTTATTCAACTCACATCCTACAGGTGAGATGAATGCAAGTGAAAGATTAGAAGGATTAATGGAAGAAGGAGGGCTAGTTGGATGTGGTAATGCACAAAACTGTGTCCAAGTATGTCCAAAAGGTATTCCATTAACAACTTCTATTGCAGCAATGAACCGTGCTGCAACTGTTCAATCGTTTAAAAACTTCTTTGGAAGTGACAATGCACATTAATTCGTCTTACTTTCATCAAATGACTCTTACCTAAATGTTGGTAAGGGTCATTTTTTACTATATGGAGGGTGGTTTAATCAATGAGGAAAATAGCATATATTGAGGACTTTGAAAAATGGCAGAAAGAATTTACATTTTCCATTCCAATTCGTATCCGTTTTTCAGAGACCGATATGTTTGGGCATGTGAACAATGTAAGTCCATTTATTTATTTTGAAGAGGCACGGATTGAATATTTGAAGCATGTTAACTTGTTCGATAAGTCGAATCATGCAGAGAGAATACCAATTGTTGCCGACCTGCAATGTGATTATTTACAACAGATCTATTTTGACGATCAGCTAAGCATGTATGTAAAAGCAGCTCAAATTGGGAAAACATCAGTTGACGTACATTACATGGGAGTGAATCAAAAAAATGAGATTTGCCTTACTGGTAGAGGGAGAATTGTGTATATTAATCCCACTACAGGAAGACCTATTGGTCTTAGTGATGCTATCAAGGATAAATTAATGAAATCCATAGCCGAATAAAACATATAAAACCGACTTCTAGTAATGGAAAGTCGGTTTTTTGCAGTATTAATTCTTTCATACTGAACAGTCCTTATTTCAAATTTTGAGCACGTCTTGAAGTTAGGTGTAGGAGCTTGAGTATTGATTTTCGAACGAGTCCAAGTATTACTTAGTGCGTAAGTTTTTGAAGAACCAACTGTGGTAAATACGTGAGAGATAATAAGTTAACCATACAGTTATAAAGCTCCAGTACCATGTCCATTTTTTGTATTGTATAAGGTTTGTGTATTTAACTGCAAATGTCTCAAAGACAGTAATGATTGAGGTGTGGAATAAATAATATATCAGTTTCTTCACGATATGGGGCTTTTCCGGATAATATAAATTAAATAATGTACATAAGGCGGGATAAACAAAATATTCGAAAGTAAAGCTAGACCTATTCGCTTTTCTGAAAAAGAGGCGGTTTGGATAGGAAATGAGATTTTTCTCTACAACAAGTAAACCAAACAGCCAAGTAATCAATTGTTTAAATAAAAACGACACATGCGCTTCTCTGATTCTGTTTCTAGGAACGAATTTGAACAATAACATTATGGTAATAATCCAAGCGGATAATTCTATAGTTTTATCTGGCCGTTTTTTCATATGAGCCCACCTCAGTTGTAGGGTTTCATAAAATGGTTTTTTTATGCAGAAATATAGTGGTGGAATGGATTAGAATAGATTTTAGTAATAAAAAAGCCAACCCAGTAAATGGATTGACTTATCATTTATTGACTCGCGACATAAGAAAGAGCGACTTTAATAGCAATTGCCAGTTGAGATTTGTAGGTTGGATGATTAAAACCGCTCGGACCAGTGAATGATTCCAAGTTGTCCGCTGATACAGTTTCATAATGCCAATATAAGTGGGGAATTGAAATGATATAGGTATCTGTTTTCAGGTCTTTTGAAATAAACATCGAAAAATCATCCATCAAGGGAAATTCTAATTCAACCTCCAACAAGGTGATGATCTTTAAATTCTTGAATTCTTTAAACAATACATTTACACCCTTTATTCATTTAAGAATGGTGATAAATCTAGTTGTATAATAGTCTGCTTCCCAAAGTTATTTTTTAAACCTAAACAAAAATAACACTATTATTTGTTGCTGTGAACAGCTTTTCCTGAAGTAAAACAGTTTTGTTAATTCAAAAGATATTTATGGTTTCGGTAAATGTCGGATTTTAACTGCGGTTTATCGGGTGGGTAAAATGAAACAGAAAGAAGAATCTCCTCTTTTACATCCTATTGGTGATATTGGGAAGTAGAATAACGATATAAAACCGACTTCCATTAAAGGAAAGTCGGTTTTTTCTAGAGCTTCAATTCTCCCATGCGGATTAGCTCTACTACTGCCTGTGAACGCCCCTTGACTCCTAATTTTTGCATAGCATTTGAAATGTGGTTACGGACAGTTTTTTCAGATATAAACAATTCCTGGGCAATTTCTTTTGTTGTTTTATCTTGAACTAAGAGCTCGAACACTTCTTTTTCTCGTTTGGTTAATAATTGCTTCGGTTTGTACTCGTTGTCCTTCAAATGTTAACCCCTCCTTGCTGTCATAGAGCCGCAGTACGAAGGGTAATTATTTAGTCACTAATAGCTTATGTGATGAATACTAAACGGTGCGCACATTTCCTGAAAGTGAAAAATATAGTATTATACGACCTCTCCATTTAAAAAATCCTTGTTTTAAAAAATAATAGATTAGTTTTTCGATTTTTTATGATAAAATATGACTAAATGCAATGGAAGTTCGGGAGGTAAAGCCTTGGAAAATAAGATTTCAGCTGAAGCAATTGCTAAATTAGAGAAAAAACTCCGACATATTTCGGGAGCTATAAAACAAAACGGACGTAAAATTTTAAATAATTACCCAATCACGAATCCGCAATTTATTGCCTTGCAATGGTTACGTGAGGAAGGGGATTTAACCATAGGGGAGTTGTCTGCAAAAAACGGATTAGCGTTTAGTACGACGACTGACTTAGTTGATCGAATGGAAAAAAACGAACTTGTGGAACGTGTTCGGGATACAAATGACCGACGAGTAGTGCGAATCCATGTATTAGAAAAGGGTAAACAAATTATCGAAGAAGTAATTCTAAAGCGTCAAGAATATTTGGGGCAAGTATTAGAGAGTTTTACAGAAGAACAAACAAGTTCATTAATTGACTTATTAAACCTGCTTCATGACCAGATGAAAACAATCAATGAAAAATAATAACAGCATAGAAGAGGCGGTATCGTTGAATAAACCTATAGGTGTCATCGACTCGGGTGTTGGTGGCTTAACTGTTGTACATGAATTAATGAGACAATTACCTAAGGAGAAGCTTGTTTACTTAGGTGACACATTGCGATGTCCATATGGACCAAGATCAGCAGAAGAAATAAAGCAATTCACATGGGAAATGGTTGATTTTTTATTAACGAAGGACATTAAATTGTTGGTAGTTGCCTGTAATACTGCTACTGCCTACACCCTAAATGAGCTACAAGAACAACTATCAATACCAGTAATTGGTGTTATTCAGCCAGGTGCTAGAGCGGCGATTACAGCAACACAAAACAATCGTGTGGGGATTATTGGAACTGAAGGAACCATTCGTAGTAACGCCTATAGCGAGGCGCTGCATACTATAAAATCCGACATTGTGGTAAATCCACTTGCATGTCCAGCATTTGTACCAATGGTTGAACAAGGTACCCTTTCAGGGGAAATTGCTACCAAAACTGTTGCTGAAACGTTGTTACCACTAAAATATTTTAGTGATATGGATACTTTGATTCTAGGATGTACACATTATCCCTTATTAAAGGATGTTATTCAGGATATAGTTGGTCCCCAGGTAACATTAATTTCTTCAAGTGAAGAAACCGCTAGAGAAACAAGTACGATTTTAGAAGTGAATCAATTATTTAATGATGAGCTAGAGCCATGTTACCATCAATTTTATACAACTGGTGATGTTGAAAAATTTACGTCGTTAACCAAACGTATATTCAATAGCTCTATTGAAAATTTAAAATCGGTATCTATTGAGAAGGTAGTTATATAAAAAATCGAAGTGCTGAAAATCAGTGCTTCGATTTTTTTCTGTGCGAAATTTTTGCTTGGAAGGTCTAAATTTTAGATAGGCTCGTATACATAGTAGTACAAACCATCGTAGGAGGGAATGACATGAGAAAGCGATTAGTACTTGCATTATTCGCTACAATTTGTATGTTGATGCTATTAACTGGATGTTTCCAAGGTGAACAATCCTTACCTGATATGGATCCGCCTCCAAATGCAGAAGCGGTCGATAAAACAGAGGATGGGACAGAAGCGACAGGTGAAGGGGAAACTGAATCTGAATCTGAGACAGACACAGAGGCTGCAGAAACTGTTGAACGTCAGTTGTTTTTATTAGATTCAAATGGGTTAGTAGCCCCACAGACTGTGGAATTACCAGTGCTTGAATCAAAAGAGGTAGCCTTACAAGCATTGGAATATTTGGTATCGGATGGTCCAGTAACGTCCTTGTTACCGAATGGATTTAGGGCTGTATTGCCAGCTGGTACTGAAGTTCTTGGGGTAAGTATTGAAGAGGGAATTATGACAGTGGACCTCTCAGAAGAGTTTAAGGAATACGCTCCCGAAGATGAGGTGAAAATCCTTGAAGCGATGACATTCACACTTACACAGTTTGATAGTGTTGAACGTGTGAAACTTCAAATCGAAGGGCAAGACCAATCCACGATGCCAGTTAACGGAACACCGATTGCCAATGGCTACTCAAGAGCAAATGGAATTAACCTAGTACAATCTGATACTGTTGATTTAATTAACAGTGAAGCTGTTACCATGTATTTTCCTGCCGAACATGATGATACCCGTTATTTTGTACCAGTAACACAGTATGTTGAAGCGGAAAATGGTGATATACATCAGGCAATTGTCGATGCATTAATTGAGGGTCCAGCTTATGAAACGAATCTAATACAAGTATTTGATGATCAAACAATGCTTCTAGATAGCCCAAAACTAGATAGCGGTATATTGGAACTGGTATTTAGCCAAGATGTACTGAAAGATACGGAAAATGGCGTGATCGCAGATGAGGTCATGGAAACCTTAGTAAGAACCTTAACCGAACAAGAATCAATTGAGGCAATAAATGTTCGAGTGGATAATGTGGAGCAAATTGCGAATGAAAGTGGCGATGTCTACACAGAGCCTGTAACAAGAGACTCCTTTAGTCCATCTGAGAAGCTATAAAGACGAAACCAACCAATTGGAGCTATAACCTAGCTCCTTATTTTTTTGCCTTGTAATTCAGGGTAAAATAAGATGATTGTTTTGGGTAAAATATGTTAAGCTAATCAGAGATAAGGAGGATTTATTACATGAGAACTGATCAACGTAATCATAACAGCTTACGACCTATTACCATTACTACCAATTTTATTAAACATCCAGAGGGCTCTGTACTTATTGAAGTAGGAGAAACAAAGGTAATTTGTAACGCAACAATTGAAGATAGAGTTCCTCCTTTTATGCGTGGTCAAGGAAAAGGTTGGATCACGGCAGAATACGCAATGCTTCCTCGAGCTACACAAGATAGAAATATTCGGGAATCGTCAAAAGGAAAGGTTTCCGGACGCACAATGGAAATTCAACGATTAATTGGACGAGCATTACGCTCTGTTGTGGATTTAGAAAAAATCGGTGAACGAACCGTTTGGATTGACTGTGATGTCATTCAAGCTGATGGTGGAACAAGAACAGCTTCTATCACCGGTGCTTTTGTAGCAATGGTGCTCGCTTTTGGGAAATTGTTAGAAATAAATACGTTAAAAAAGATGCCTGTTACTGATTTTCTTGCAGCAACTTCTGTGGGAATATTACCAGACGGCACTGAAATCCTAGATTTAAAGTATGATGAAGATTCCATTGCAAATGTTGATATGAATATTGTGATGACGGGTTCTGGTGAATTTGTGGAAATCCAAGGTACAGGGGAAGAAGCAACATTTTCGATGAACCAATTACATACGCTATTACAGCTTGCGAATGAAGGGCTTAGTTCTATTTTTAAAGCACAAAGGCAAGTTTTAGGAAGTTTAGCTGACCGGATTGGCGAAACCGTTACTGAAAAAAAAGGTGACAAATAAATGAGAAACGTATTAATTGCAACTAAAAATGCTGGGAAAGCGGAGGAGTTTAAGACACTTTTTGACCGTTATGGCATAAAAGCCATCTCCTTACTTGATTTGGAAGAAGAAGTTCCGGATATTGAAGAAACGGGTATAACCTTTGAGGAAAATGCTGCCTTAAAATCAGAAGGAATTTCCGAACGCATGAATATAACTGTTATGGCAGATGATTCGGGTCTAGAAATCGATGCACTTGATGGAAGACCTGGAATATATTCTGCGCGCTATGCAGGTGAACCGAAGGATGATAAGCAAAATATTGCTAAAGTATTGAAGGAACTTGAAAATGTTTCAGCTGAAGAACGTACTGCTCGGTTTGTTTGTGTATTGGCTGTATCCATACCCGGAGAACCGACACAATTTAAAAAGGGCTATTGTGAAGGCACAATTGCTTTTGAGGAAAAAGGTTCCAATGGTTTCGGGTATGATCCAATCTTTATTCCTAAAGGGTATAGCAACACAATGGCGGAGTTAGACGCAGAAGAGAAAAATACTATTAGTCATCGTAGAAATGCCATAATTCAACTAGAGGATTGGATTAAAAATCAATGATGCTGGAGTGGAAATAATGACAAAGGTTGTAATTATGAGTGATAGTCATGGGTTAAGAGAGGAAATCGTCGTGATTAAACAGCGTCATCATGCTGATGTTGTGTTCCATTGTGGGGATTCAGAATTAGAAGCGGATGCGAAAGAATTAGAAGGTATTGTAACTGTTGCTGGCAATTGTGATATGGCTAACCGATTTCCCAATGAACAAAAACAGACTATAAATGGGGTAACGTTTTTTGTTGTCCATGGTCACCTGCACAATGTGAAAATGAATTTAATGAATCTATCCTACCGGGCAGAAGAAGAAAATGCAGATATAATTTGTTTTGGTCATAGCCACATTGCGGGAGCAGAGAAGGTTGCTCAAAAGCTGTTTTTAAATCCTGGCAGTATTCGATTACCGAGAATGCGCCCTGAGAAAACGTATGCTGTGTTAGAGTGGGAAGCAAAAGATTCTATTGAGGTAAGTTTTTATACAGTAGATGGAGCACGCGTTGACGATTTGTCATTTGTTACAGCGATATAATAAGGGAGCGGGATGTTTCTTGTTTTTATGCAAGATGCATCCGTAACAATCCCTGTTTTTTGTAAATTATAACATTAAAATTTAGTGTTGACATTAAAAGCTAAAATACATATAATAAACCTTGTGACAAAAAATGAAGTCAGCCAAATCGCTTACTTTTACATGATTTTAACCGTGTTAACATGCGGGTGTAGTGACGAGCGAAACATCCACCGAATAATCTACGAGTTGCCCCGAGGAATACAACTTCTTCGAAAATGCTAGTAGACGTAGGGGCATGACTTTGCGTGAACGAAAACTAAATAACACTTTTAATTAATATGCGGGTGTAGTTTAATGGTAAAACTCTAGCCTTCCAAGCTAATGTCGAGGGTTCGATTCCCTTCACCCGCTCCATACATATGTCCCAGTAGCTCAGCAGGATAGAGCAACAGCCTTCTAAGCTGTGGGTCGGGAGTTCGAATCTCTCCTGGGACGCTACAGTTTTACAGTCTCAAGCCTTGATATGACAGGGTTTTGGGCAGATAAGGGATGCTAACACAGATTATAACACTGTGGGAGCATCTCTTTTTTTATCCCTACAATTTTCTATTGCCTCCAAGTTTATTTTACTGGAGGAGATAGCATGACAAAGAAAAAAGGTATTTTTGATGTAGGAGCAGATATTAACCTGTTTAAACAGGGAACTGGCTTAGGAGCAGACACTAAGCTTTCAGGGCAGTCTAAGCCCTCAGGAGCATCCTCAGCAACTACAACAGTAGCAGTTAAGGAAGATGGCAGAGACTTAGACAAAGCTATTGAAATCATCATTCAGCAAATGAAAGTTAGTGGTTACAGAGATAGAACTATTACTGACTATTTAAACTACATGGGACAGTTCAGGAAAGTTACAAATGTAAAATACCTTGAGGAAATTACAACAGATTCTATATACTCATGGCTCAATTCCATGGATGTATCCAATCAAACCAAACTGACTAGGCTGAAATGCCTCAAGGCTATTCTAGGCAAGTGTTTTAATAATGGATGGGTACAATCAAAGTTTTGGCATGGCATTAATATTAAAGTTGATAAACAGGTCAAGAAAGGTGCTAAGAAAGATGATGTAATGGTTTTACTCACTTTGTTAGACTTAAATACCTTTATAGGCTTGAGGGATGCTGTGGCAGTTCTCACTTTGTATAGGACAGGAGTTAGGATAAATACATTAGGTCAGCTCCAAGAGAAACATATTGATTTTGAGAATAAGCTTTTATGTATGGATGGCACAATCCTAAAAAACCACAAGCTGTTAAAGTTACCTCTTGATGATGAGCTATTGCATCTTCTGAAAATTTTAATCATGCAGAATAACAAGATAAGGGAGTATTATGGACAGAAAAACTCTTATTTGTTTATAAGCTACAAAGGGACATCTTTAGATACAAAGTCAACTAATAATGCCATCTCCAAGCAGCTCCACAAATACTCTAAAAGATATGGCTTAAATAACATTAATCCTCATGCTCTTAGGAGGGGATATGCAAAGAGCTTATTAGATAAAGGAGCTAATCTTGCACTAATATCAAAGGCTCTTGGACATTCTAACTTAGCAGTTACTACTCAGTATCTTGATTTAGATGTTGAAGAAGTTGTAGATAATTTAAGGGAATACCTGTAAGAAAATTACTCCTGCTATATCTGAGGCAGGGGTTTTCTTTTTAAAAAAAATTCAATAAAAAAACAGAGCATTTAGCCCTGTCAGTTTGTGCAAATACATATAGATTTTATTTTTGAAATAAAGCTGTAGTTAACCCTTTAACTCCAAACAAATTATTTGGTTGCTCTATCTCAAGCATTTTTCTTATTTCAATTTCTTTAAAATCCTTAAAGATTTCTCTTAACTTTTCCTCTGTATAGCCTAGACCACCTTTTAAACTCATCATTCTATAAACTTCCCAATCAGATATTTCTGCTCCACCAAGTTCTCCACCTGGAATAAAGCAAGTGAGAGCAAAGAAACCATTTGGCTTTAATGCCTTCTTTACTAAATTTATGTAGCTCATTCTTCTGTGAGGAGCAATATGATGAAAGCACCCTGAATCATAAACAATATCATATTGACCTTCTGCAAGTTCTAATTCAAATATGTTTTTATTTATAAAATTAACATTTGTATTTTTTTCAGTAGCTCTTTCTTTTGCCCATTGAATTGACTCTTGAGAAAGATCTACTGCATCAACACTGCAACCCATTTCTGCAAAATAGAGGGCATTCCTACCTGGCCCACAACCTAATTCAAGTACTCTGCCTGGCTTTATAAGGTTATTTTCAAAATAACTAACTAAATTTTCATCAGGATAGTTTACAAAAAAAGGTATTCCTCTATCTCTTTCAGAATAAAAGTTATCCCAGTTGAACTTTGACTGCTCTTTTAGCAAATGATCTAACATTACTAATATATCCTTGTGTTCACCAATTACTTCTTTCAAAAATTATCCCCTCTTTCAAATATGTTAGCTTGCTATCTAACTATACCAAATTTTACAAATAGTAATGTTAAGAGAAGATTAAAAAAATATTATTTCATTCCAAAAGTTACACTTAAAGTCATTTAGTATATGCCATTTAGGAGCTTTGTGAGTCCTTTATTATTCTTTTTATATAGGGTTGAATGGTATCCTACCTTTTTTATTTAAAATCAAAAATAACCCCCTTTAAATGTGTTTAAGGGAGTGGCTATAAAATAGAAACTGCATTAATATATTACAAATGTTACATTAGGGTTACAAAATGTAGTGAGCCAACTGGCTATTGGTGCTTATTTCCATACAAAGTATTTTTTATTGTAGATATTTTTCAGGCACTTCTTCCCCTGCTCCATACCCCCTAACCCCCCCTGTCCCCCCTTTGGGCTTTCACTGTCTAATTAGACTCTACCTAAAATAGACAAAGTAGCAACTCTTGATTATACTAGGTTTGTAGTGTCTATTTTAAGTGTCTATTTAGTTAATCAGCAGGAGGATACATAATGGCTAAACAATATGGATATGCAAGGGTATCAACAGCAGATCAAAATCTTGAGGCACAAATACAGTCTCTTAAAGAGGCAGGAGTAGTTAGGGTATTCAATGATAAGGCAACAGGCAAGAACATAAAAAGGGAAGGTTTACAGGATCTCTTGAGCATCTTAGAGGCAGGAGATACACTTGTTATAACAAAGCTAGATAGGATAGCTAGAAATGTTAAGGAGGGTATACAGCTTATAGATGAATTGGCAGAGAAGGGCATTAAGCTCCATGTACTTAATATGGGATTGTTTAATGGATCAGCTACATCTAAGCTCCTGAGGAATATCCTACTCTCTGTAGCAGAATGGGAGAGGGAAATGATTTTGGAAAGACAAAGGGAGGGTATAGCTGTGGCAAAGGCTTTTGGCAAGTACAAAGGAAAGCCTAAGAAATACACAGACAAGAATAAATCGATGAATCAGGCTTTAGAATGGTTTGCAAACAGGGCTACTAATGGTAAGACTGTAAAGGAAATTTGTGAGATAACTAAGGTAAGCAGAGCATCACTGTACAATATTGCTAAGGAGAAGGGCATCCTCTGATGGGTTGCTCTTTTTTGTTGTTATGAGCTTCCTCTACAGCCTCCTCCTGGATGCCTCTATCTGCCTCTGCTTGATAAAAAATATTTTTATGCTCTTGGATATTCTCTGTTTTTTGGATGTGCAAAGGCTTGAAACTTCTATGCTTTAGGGTACTAAATAATCCAAGACCAGACTCTGAAATAGTAGGATATTTACAATAGTCTGATATATTACCTCTTAGCCTCATATATTATTTTTCTGAAAGGAAGGAAGGCAGCAGGGTAAGGATTGGGGGAATTTTTGCTCCTTAAAAGTATTCATAAGTAACAGCATCCCCTCCCTACATAATCAAAAAACAGCCTATAGTATGCTCTAAGCATAACCATAGACTGTATGTATTAAAGAAAGTGTCCTTTTAGCTCTACAACAGGACTGTTATCCAATTCTGTCACTCTGCATTCTTCTAATCTGATAACTCTCTCTTGTTCTAACTGCCTTGCACTTTGAATAGTTTTCTGCTCAGCAGTATCACTTACCATAGCTTTAAATACATGAAATGATGAGCCTAATTCTTGCAAGTCTCTTAATAGTTGGTCTTTTTCCATATCTTCCCCTCCTTTCTCAATAATTACATTCAACAGATTAGTAAAAATCACCTGCTGTATATACAGAAAAATACAGTCTAAGTACAGCATTATTGGAGGTTAATCCTAAGCTATACCTAGACTGTTAGGATGATGGTCTGTGATATTAAGTTGTAATAGGCATGGCTGAGAGTAACTACTGGCAGGTAGCATTTTAAATCTCAGTCTGATGCCTTTTCCTTCTACTGAGATAGGAATGAGTAAGGACAATGCCTCCTCATGTATATAATCTGCTGAAGCTGTAATTTAAAGTTTAATGTAGGCTTTGCCTAGAGTCTGGCTTATTAGCCATCCTCACTACTTTTAACTGCCAATACATCCTTGATATTGTATGACAAAGATACTGATAATATTGTTTTATGATGTTGTTGGGAGACTGGCTGAAAGACAGGCTCAGGTATTGACCTTATAAGATAAGAGGTATTCTATTATGGTAAAGTGCCTTTCAGCCTTACAACCATAAGGGATTGAGTCATATTGTAAGAGGGAAGAAATACTCAAGTGAAAGCATCAAAAAGGGAAAAAATGCTCAAGTGACATCTCTGGATTATTTGGAATAATAATCAAATATTCATAGGATACCTAATGAGTTTCATTATGGTACAGAAATTTATATCAGAAATCTGAGTGAATTACTTTAAGACTCCTCCATTCAGTTAGATAAGTAGATGGCTGAGAAAGAGCCTATAACTGACTGAGGAGGAACTGGAATGAATAAGAATTTAAGAGTAGTAGATGAGGATGGGCAGATTGTACAGGGAGCTAAGGTGATACTACCTGAGCAGATGGAGGCTATTGAGCATCAAAAGAGGAAAAGAGCAGTCATTGAGAAAAGCTCATCACTCTTTGTATTTACAGAAATGGGAGCTTTAAATGAGGGACTGTCAAACATGAAAAATAAAGAGCTAGGATACTTCCTGCTAATGCAAACCTATGTAGATTACAACAATATGCTCAAGGGTACTCCAGATGCTAAACTGCCAATGTCAAATAAGGAACTGGCTCAGGTGTTGAATGTTACCACTAAGACTGTCAGCAACCTACTTAAAAAGTTTGAGGGTATGGAGCTTATTCATAGAGGTACAGTGGAGCTTTATGGCAAAAGTCATAAGGCTTTTTTTATTAGCTCTGAATTCTGCTTTAGAAAAGGGGTTGGAGGTCAGCATAGCAAGTATAAAACAGATGAGGCTGTAAAAGTATTCATTAACAGCTTACAGGATGCTTTTGCTCAGGGCTTACAACCTGCTGATATTGGCTTTATCTATAAAACAATTCAGTTTATCCACTATGAAACAAACCTGCTTGTTACTAATCCTAATGAGAGGGATCTGTTCAAAGTAAATACCCTTAGCCTTGAGGCTCTGGCTAAACTGATGGGATTAAGTATTGAGGAGACAAGCAGAAAGCTGAGCTATCTCCAATGGAATGATATGTACATTTATGCAAAGACAAAAGTGGGGAAAGAGCTAATGGTGAAAGCTAATCCATTTATTCTTTACAGGAGAGCAGGAGAGCCTGATGTATCATTAGGTGCTGAGTTTCTTGTCAACTAGAAATTTATATCTGAAATCCTAGTGAATTACTTTAAATCATATGCTTGCAGCTAGCTAATAGTAAAGGAATTGAGGCAACTCTTTTCCTTAATTACTGAGGAGGTTTTATAGATGAATAAGAATTTTGGTATGACAGTTGAGCAGATGAACAATCAACATTTACAGGAGATGGCTGAAAGGGTAGGAGATAGGCAGAAGGCAAGTCTTGAGAGGCATAATGCTATTGCCAATGGCTTTGGCAGAGCAATGTCACAAGATTATAACTTGTCTGAGATGGCAATTACAGCTAATGGTTTACTAGAGGGCAGTATTAATCCTAAGAAGTTTGGGATTGACAATGCAGTTAAATTTACTAGTCAATGTAATTCAGCTATTAAGGCATTAGAAAAGGATATTCAGCATAAGAAAACATCAGCAGGACTTGCTTATATGCAAAACAGACTTGACAGCTACAAGAAATTACAGCAGGAGGTCAATGATGCTGAGGGAAAGATAGCATTGTTTAAAAACTTTATTTAATTACTACTGAGGTTGGGCAGAGATGCTCAGCTTTTTTTTATTTTACTGAGGTAAGGGAGAGGGCAATGATTAACTATAGGTTTAATGAATGGAGAAATAGTGGAGAGCCTTGTGATAAATGGAGTCCAATGGCTTACAGGATTGTATCAAAGAATACAGGTTCTGAGCAGGTAAATGGCTTTAGAATAGGACATATATTGTACCTACATCATATTAAAGGCATGACAGCTAAGGAGATTAAAGAAGTAGCAGGACATGGAATAGCTACTAACATGATTAAGTCCATTTTAAAAGGCTTTGGTAGGCTGTCAGGGTATGAGAGCTTAGAAGCATATGACATAGCTATGTACTTGGTGGAGTGTCAGCCTGAGGTATTAGAAAAGATGTACTCTTTAAATGAATACAGGATGTAAGGATACCCAGAGCTGTAGCTGATGCTATTAGCTCCTCTTTTTTTGTCTGCTAATGTCTCTGCAAGACCAGTGTTTTTATCAGACAAAGTTATATTTTCTACTATATAAAATCACTACTGTAAATCAATTGAATATTAGTGAAAATAGTGGCTGTGTTATGAGAATGGGGAAAAGGAAAGAAATAGCTTGATAACTGTTTGTGACTGAGTTATCCTGTTGTCTAGGTAATAGAACTTTGTTAGGGATTTGTTCTAATCCCCACTTTGCATAAAATGGAAAACTTAATCTGTGTTAGACCTTTGTAAAACCTTGATATGACTGGGTTTTAACTGATAAGGAACTGTAAATGTCCCAGTAGCTCAGCTGGATAGAGCATACGCCTTCTAAGCGTACGGTCGGGAGTTCGAATCTCTCCTGGGACGCTTTCTACAAGAAACCTATCATTTGGGTTTCTTTTTTGTTAGGATAAATAAATGTATCTAACCGCTTATAATCGTTTAAACTAAAAGGAAAAGGAGGGAAGTCATGCGGGATGGAAACGAAAATGTCGTCCTTTTTCCGAAATGGGAAATGTCACTTAAGGATGAAAGTTTAAAGGCATTGCAAGACAAGCGATATGAAGAAGCGCTAGAGAAGTTGGAAGCCTTACTCCATTACAATGTGTCAAATCATGAGATTATCATTGGGAAATTGATGTGTTTAATGGAATTAGGTCGTTATCAGGAAGCAGAAGATACGTGTGCTGAAATCATTCGCAATAAAGAAGATGTGCATTACTATCATTATTTACATATGTATTTAACTATTCTGTTTCAGACGAACAAATATCGTTTGTTAATGGAATTGATAGAAGAAGAGCTCGAATCGGATGAATTGCCGTTAGTCTTGAGGGAGCAATTTCATCAGCTATATGATATGAGTGAGAAGATGGATTTCGATATAGCAGAGGAAAAGTCTTCAAAGTATACCGATGATTTAATGGATGCTGTTGCAGAAGCTAATCATAATAAACAATGGCAACTGCTGGTTCAATTACGTACAATGAAAAAAGAACCAGATAAACAGGCGATTTCATTATTGAAAAAGCATGATGTGCATCCAGTGATAAAAACAGCAATATTTCTATGGCTTCAAGAGACTAACTATTCGAATCTAGTTGATGTACATAAATTAGGGAAGCAGCTTCATATTAATCCGGCAGAGATAGTGGAAATTAAAAAGCACCCTACTTATTTAACGATTCTCCAATATTTAAGCGGGCTAGAACAAGAGAATCCAACATTATATCAATTTTTAGAACAGCTGTTATATCGTTATTTTTATATTCATTATCCGATCCTGCCACCTGATATTGATGCAGCATTAATAGCTGAGGGATTACAACAGCTCAGTAATCAATTATTTATTCAATCCGAAGAAGAACAGCCTTCAATCAATAATGAAGTGGAGAGCTACTTGGAGGATATTCTAAATGCGGAACAACTATACTTATCTATCATTGATGAATAAGCGGAAACATTTCGCTTATCGCTTGAAGTCGTAAGCAATTATGGTATAATAAGATGGTTGCAAATTTGAGAAATACGATAGATAGAATCATTTAGGCACAAATTGAAATCTAATTAATGAATTTAAGTAGTTAATGGAAATAATAGATTTATGGAGGGAATTATATGTCAGCAAAATGGGAATTAAAAGAAGGAAATGAAGGAGTATTAACATTTGAAGTTTCAGCAGAGGAATTCGATGCTGCTTTAGATAAAGCCTTCAATAAAGTTGTAAAAACAATGCAAATTCCAGGTTTCCGTAAAGGGAAAATACCTCGTCCGATTTTTGAAAAGCGCTTTGGAATTGAGGCATTATACCAAGATGCAGTGGATATCGTTTTACCAGATGCTTATGTGAAGGCGATCGATGAAACTGGTATTGAGCCAATCGATCAACCAAATGTGGATATCGAAGAAATTGAAAAAGGTAAAACACTTATCTTTACGGCTAATGTAACAGTTAAGCCAGAAGTTAAGCTTGGTGAATACAAAGGTCTAGAGGTAGAAGTGTTAGATACTACTGTAACAGACGAAGATGTTGATAATGAATTACAGCAATTAAGAGATCGTCACGCTGAATTAGTCGTAAAAGAAGAAGGCGCTGTTGTCGATGGCGATACTGTTGTAATGGACTTTGAAGGTTTCTTAGACGGTGAAGCTTTTGAAGGTGGAAAAGGTGAAAATCATTCACTTGAAATTGGCTCTGGTCAATTTATTCCAGGTTTTGAAGAGCAACTTGTTGGGAAAGAAGTTGGAGTAGAAACAGAAATTCAAGTAACATTCCCTGAAGATTATCATGCAGAGGATTTAGCTGGAAAAGAAGCTACTTTTAAAGTAACAATTCATGAAGTAAAATCAAAAGAGCTTCCTGAGCTTGATGATGAATTTGCGAAAGATGTAGATGACGAAGTGGAAACACTTGCTGAATTAAAAAACAAGAAAAAAGAACAGCTTGAAGCTGAAAAGAAACAAAGCGCAGATAATGCTAAGCGTGAAGATCTAATTAACAAAGCATCTGATAATGCGGAAGTTGAAATCCCTGATGTAATGGTTGAAACTGAGCTTGATCGTATGATGCGTGAATTTGAACAACGTCTTCAAATGCAAGGTATGACGCTAGATCTTTACTATCAATTCTCTGGCCAAGATGAGGCTGCTTTAAAAGAGCAAATGCGTGAAGATGCTGCAAAACGTGTTAAAACAAACCTAACACTAGAAGCTATCGTGAAAGCTGAAAACTTAGAAGTAACGGATGAAGATGTTACTGCTGAGCTTGAAAGCATGGCTACTATGTATGGAACAGATACAGAACAATTAAAGCAAATGCTTGGTGGCAATACAGATGCAATCAAGGAAGATTTATTGTTCCGTAAAGCAATTGACTTCTTAGTAGACAATAGCAAAACAGTTGCATAATACGTTATAAAACGAGGCAATATACAATAAAAAAACAAGGTGCGGAATTCGTGCCTTGTTTTTTTCACCCTAGATAAGGGTTATTTTTAGTATTTTTATTTAATATTTAGTATGATAGGTAACAAAGACTTATCATCAGAATATTGATCAATTTTATGTGGTGAAGTGGCATATACTAAAATTGATCCATAGAATGAGTTGTGCATAAAATATCAACAGAATGAAGCATATGAAGAGAGATCCTAATCGGTCACCATAACAAGTCATATCAACTGAAAAAGTATATTGTTTTGTTTTCTAAAACGGTTCTGATATGATATTTATTATAACTGTTATGTTTTTTCATGTGTTTAGCGAAACTTTAGGGGTGAAAAGGTAATGTTTAAATTTAATGAAGAAAAAGGGCAGCTAAAATGTTCATTTTGTGGAAAAGGCCAAGAGCAAGTACGCAAATTAGTTGCTGGTCCTGGCGTTTATATATGTGATGAGTGTGTTGAATTATGTGCTGAAATTGTAGAAGAAGAACTTGGTACTGAAGAGGAACTGGAATTTAAAGAAATTCCAAAGCCGAAGGAAATTTGTGAAATTCTTGATGATTATGTAATTGGTCAAGAAAAAGCAAAGAAAAACTTATCGGTAGCAGTATACAACCATTACAAACGAATCAACTCTCCAAAAAGCACAGAAGATGTTGAGCTGTCTAAAAGTAATATTGCCATGATCGGACCAACAGGTAGTGGTAAAACATTACTAGCACAAACCCTAGCTCGTATTTTAAATGTTCCATTTGCGATGGCTGATGCAACATCATTAACCGAAGCTGGTTATGTTGGGGAAGACGTAGAAAACATTCTGTTAAAATTAATTCAAGCTGCAGATTATGATATTGAAAAAGCAGAAAAAGGGATCATTTATATTGACGAAATAGACAAGGTTGCACGTAAATCAGAGAATCCTTCGATTACAAGAGATGTATCTGGAGAAGGTGTGCAACAAGCACTATTGAAAATTCTTGAAGGGACAGTTGCAAGTGTACCGCCTCAAGGTGGACGAAAGCACCCACATCAGGAATTCATTCAAATCGATACAACAAATATCCTATTCATCTGTGGTGGAGCATTTGATGGTATCGAACAAGTCATTAAACGTAGACTTGGGAAAAAAGTAATTGGCTTTGGTGCTAATGAGAAGCAAGAAGAATTAGATAAAGGTCAATTATTATCAAAGGTTTTACCAGAAGACTTACATCGCTATGGATTAATTCCAGAATTTATTGGAAGACTTCCGGTAATCGGTAGTCTTGAGCCACTAGATGAAGATGCATTAGTCGAAATTTTAACGAAGCCAAAGAATGCGCTAGTTAAACAATATGAGAAATTATTCCAAATGGATAATGTTACGCTCGAATTTGAAGATGATGCTCTAGTGGAAATTGCCAAAAAAGCAATCGAACGAAAAACAGGTGCTCGTGGCTTACGATCAATTATCGAGACAATCATGCTTGAAGTAATGTTTGAACTTCCATCTCGTGAGGACATCGAGAAATGTGTTATCACCAAAGATACTGTTGTCAACGAAAACGGAAGTCCGAAGCTATACTTCAATGATGGTACAGTTTCTGAAGAAATTCAAAAGCTTCCTAAGGAAAGTGCCTAATAATCCAATAAACAGTGAAGAGTAGGCTGGCTAGGTATGTAGTTCCTTCAGAGGTAAGTAATTGCTGAAGGGACCTTACTTAGGTAGCCTTTTTTACATGCTGTACAGGTAGAACTGGAATAGTAGAATTAGTTAGTTGACAACGGGTAAACTACGAGTAACGAAAAGTGATTTATACGAACGAAAACGGATAAAGATAAAGAAGATATTATTTTACAAACTAGTTATATTTCTATAAACTTTATCATTATCTACATAGTGATTTTTTAACGCGATAGAAAAGTATAACATCATTCTAGACCGGCATTGGAAAAACGAGCACAACTGCCGAATGCGAGTTTTGCTAAATGAATACTAACCTTGTCAATACGGTTGCTGAGTTGGTGTCGTATGCTTTTCTTATTAAATATCTAGATGGAGGTTCAGTTACGATGACAAATGAAATTAAACAAATTCCCCTCCTCCCATTACGTGGTTTGTTAGTATTTCCTACGATGGTGCTACACCTTGATGTAGGTAGAGATAAATCAGTTGCTGCCTTGGAGAAAGCGATGGTTGGTGATCAAACTATTTTTCTTGCCGCACAAAAAAAGGTGAGTATTGATGATCCTAAAACAGACGAAATTTATCGCGTTGGTACATTGGCAAAAATTAACCAAATGTTAAAATTACCTAATGGAACCTTCCGAGTGCTTGTGGAGGGCTTATACCGTGGTGAAATTATCCGTTTTATTGACGAGGATGATGAGTTTTTCGTTGAGGTAGAAGCATTAGAAGAGGTAGCTGGTGAGCGGCTAGAAGAAGAAGCCTTAATGCGTAATCTGTTAAAGCAATTTGAACAATATGTTAAGATTTCGCGAAAGGTCACACCAGAGACACTCTCTTCGGTGGCTGATATTGAAGAACCAGGTAGACTGGCAGACATCATTACATCCCATCTTTCTTTAAAAATAAAGGATAAACAAGATTTATTGGAAATCGTAAACACTCAGGAAAGACTTCAGCATCTAACCAATTTAATTTCTAATGAGAAAAAAGTATTAGATTTAGAGAAGAAAATTGGTCAGCGTGTGAAATCTTCGATGGAAAAAACCCAGAAAGAATATTACCTTCGTGAACAGCTTAAAGCTATTCAAAAGGAGCTTGGCGATAAAGAGGGAAAAACTGGAGAAGTTAGTGATTTGCGTGAGAAAATTGAGAAGTCAGGAATGCCTGAACGGATGATGGAAGTAGCACTCAAGGAACTAGGACGATATGAAAAAGTGCCACAGTCTTCTGCTGAGAGTTCCGTGATTCGTAATTATATTGAATGGATACTTTCCCTGCCATGGACAGAAAAATCACAAGATACAATTGATATCAACCATGCAAAGAATATTTTAGATAAAGACCATTATGGCTTGGATAAGGTAAAGGAACGGATATTAGAGTATTTAGCAGTACAAAAGTTAACCAACTCAATAAAAGGGCCCATTCTATGTCTTGTTGGACCACCCGGTGTTGGGAAAACATCACTGGCAAAATCAATTGCTAAATCTGTAAATAGAAACTTTGTCCGTATTTCCTTAGGTGGAGTTCGTGACGAGGCGGAAATTCGTGGTCATCGTAGAACGTATATCGGTGCAATGCCTGGTCGAATTATTCAAGGAATGCGTAAGGCAAAAACGATTAATCCGGTATTTTTACTTGATGAAATAGATAAAATGTCCAATGATTTTCGTGGAGACCCGTCTTCTGCGATGTTAGAGGTGCTTGATCCAGAACAAAACAGTAACTTTAGTGATCATTTTATTGAAGAAACCTATGATTTATCCAATGTTCTGTTTGTTGCGACGGCAAATTATGTGAACAATATACCGGGCCCATTATTAGACCGTATGGAGTTAATTTCTCTATCTGGCTATACAGAGCATGAGAAATTACATATTGCCAAAGAACATCTAGTACCAAAACAGTTGAAAGAAAATGGATTAAAAAAAGGGAATTTACAACTCAAGGATGAAGCTTTACTGAAAGTCATTCGAATGTACACAAGAGAAGCTGGTGTCCGAACACTTGAAAGGCAAATTGCGAAAATTTGTCGGAAGGCAGCAAAGTTAATTGTTGCAGCAGAGAAAAAACGGGTCGTAGTGACAGAAAAGAGCTTGGAAGACCTACTCGGTAAGCCGATTTTCCGTTTTGGGCAAATGGAAAAGGAAAACCAGATTGGTGCAGCGACAGGGCTTGCCTATACAACAGCCGGTGGCGATACACTATCGATTGAGGTATCCCATTATCCCGGAAAAGGTAAACTAACACTAACAGGTAAGTTAGGGGAAGTAATGCGGGAATCTGCCCAGGCAGCATTTAGCTATATTCGATCAAGGGCTAAAGAATTAGGAATCGATCCAGATTTCTATGAGAAATATGATATTCATATCCATGTTCCAGAAGGTGCAACCCCTAAGGACGGACCTTCAGCAGGGATAACTATGGCAACAGCGCTCGTATCGGCATTGGCTAATCGAGCTGTAAAGAAAGAAGTAGCAATGACTGGAGAAATAACGTTAAGAGGGCGAGTCCTTCCAATTGGTGGATTGAAAGAGAAATCATTAAGTGCACATCGTGCGGGAATTACGACGATCATTTTCCCGGAAGATAACGAAAAGGATTTGGATGATATTCCAGAGAGTATACGCGAGGAGCTTACATTCATTCCGGTTCATCATCTTGACCAAGTGTTGGAACATGCCCTAGTGGAGGAGAAACATGAAAGTAACAAACGCTGAAATTGTAATAAGTGCCGTAAGTCAAAAGCAATATCCGAATGACCAATTGCCTGAAATTGCGTTA
Organism: Ornithinibacillus contaminans; assembly: GCF_001038425.2. Classification (GTDB taxonomy): domain Bacteria; phylum Bacillota; class Bacilli; order Bacillales; family Amphibacillaceae; genus Ornithinibacillus; species Ornithinibacillus contaminans. The sequence continues at coordinate 55,904 of NZ_LDPV02000009.1, read as the reverse complement.
GCTGGACGATCTAACGTTGGAAAATCTTCGTTTATAAATAAATTAATCAATCGTAAAAACCTAGCACGTACATCGTCGAAGCCAGGAAAAACACAAACATTAAATTTTTACCGGATTAATGATGCGTTTTACTTTGTCGATGTACCTGGTTACGGCTATGCGAAGGTTTCTAAAACGGAGCGAGAAAAATGGGGCAAAATGATGGAGGAATATTTTGAAACAAGAGATACATTAAAAGCAGTCTTCCTCATTACAGATATCCGTCACGAGCCAACAAGAGATGATATTCAAATGTATGATTTTTTAAAGCATTTTGATCTTCCGGTTGTTGTCGTGGCAACGAAATTGGATAAAATCCCTAAAGGTAAGCGTGGAAAGCATGTCAAGCGCACCGTGGAAACATTACAAATGGAGCAAGGTGACTTGGTGCTACCATTCTCTTCTGAAACAGGAGAAGGAAAAGACCAAGCATGGGGAATACTAAGTAAATATTTATAAAACCAATAAGAGCCTGTGACATAAGGTGTTTTTTGCTTATGTCACAGACTCTTATTTTTTCTTTTTCAGGAAATAAATACCGATTCCAATCAGAACAACCGGCCAATAAATAGCAATGAAATCTATAATATCGTATATCCAATCAAACCATGTGGGAATATTAATGGAAAAGATAAGAATGCTTGATAATCCGATAAGAATTAACCCAGGCACGAGTCCTTGTTTTGTTTTGAAATATCGTACGAGAAAAGCAATCCCAATAATTAACGGGTACATCGCCCAATGATCAATCCAGAAGACATAGTGCTGTATGCCGTGAAAATGGATACCAAGCCCAAGGATAATGGTGCCGCTGAATAATTGCTGATAATCTTTTGTTTGAAAGCTATATATTACGAGCGCTAAGCCTATAATAATAAGTAATGTTGGCCAGGAATAAAAGTCCGTGAAAATGGGTAGCTTTAGCTGGCGAAAGAGAAAGTATAGTCCAATACCAATTAATAAATAAGCGGTAAAGGAATTTTTGTTTTTCATGAAATTACCTCACTTTTATACAAGATAAATACTAAATCACACCCACGAATGGATTCCTTGCTTCTCTTGGTGCAGTGTGTTAGAGTACATCTGTATTCTACTTTATAATGATTATCATATCATATTGTTTTCAAAAACTGTTCACAAAACGATAAAAAGTGCTTATTTAACTATGGTATAATGATTGGTGGAATACGACAATATTACGTTCAATTTATTTTTGAACCTCTGGATCGTTGGAGGAGAGATTACGGTGCACATTCTTAAAGTTGGATTAAACTATAAAACAGCTCCTGTCGAAATTCGAGAAAAGCTAACTTTCTCCGAACACTCTCTTCAGGATGCAATGCTAGAACTAAAGCGACGAAAAAGTATATTAGAAAATGTAATTGTATCCACATGTAACCGTACGGAAATTTATGCGGTTGTTGATCAAGCACATACTGGCCGTTATTATATAAAACAATTTCTAGCCGAATGGTTTGATATTGATAAAGATGAATTTTCTTCTTATCTTAGAATTACGGAAGATGATGGAGCTTTAGAACATTTATTTCGTGTTTCTTCAGGACTAGATTCTATGGTGCTTGGTGAGACGCAAATTCTCGGTCAGGTGAAACAAGCATTTCTGACCTCCCAGGAAATTAATGCGACAGGTACTATTTTTAATGAACTATTTAAGCAGGCGATTACCTTCGCTAAAAAGGCGCAACGAGAAACCGCTATCGGAGAAAATGCGGTATCGGTTAGCTATGCAGCGGTAGAGCTTTCCAAAAAGATATTTGGTAGCCTTGATCAAAAGCATGTTGTCATTCTAGGTGCAGGAAAAATGGGAGAGCTTGCAGTAAAAAATATTCAAGGATCGGGCGCAACACAATTAACAGTTGTAAATCGTACACTTGAAAAAGCTAAATCGTTAGCAGATAAGTTTGGTGCAAAAGCCGTCCAGTTAGATGCATTAGAAGAAGTGCTTGAAACTACAGATATCTTGATCAGCTCCACTGGATCAGATGCCTATGTGCTCACGAAAGAAATGCTTGAACCAATTCAAAACAAGCGGAAGGATAAATCATTATTCCTAGTTGATATCGCTGTACCAAGAGACCTTGACCCAGCAATCGGCCAATTGGATAACGTGTTCCTTTACGATATAGATGATTTACAACATATTGTTGATGAGAATTTAGAAGCGCGTAAGAAGGCTGCTGAGGAAATTGAAATATTACTTGAACAGGAAATCATCACGTTTAAAGAATGGCTAAAAACACTTGGTGTAGTACCAGTAATTTCTGCGTTACGCCAAAAGGCGCTTACCATACAACAAGATACTATGGAAAGTATAGAGCGAAAGATGCCTGACTTAACTGATCGAGAGAAAAAGGTGCTAAACAAGCATACAAAAAGTATTATTAATCAGCTATTAAAAGAACCCATCACACAGGCGAAGGAGCTTGCTGGATCGAATAAAGCTGAAGAAGCACTACAATTATTTGTGGATATCTTTGGGATTGAAAACGAGGTAAGAGAAGAGTTTGAAAAACAGGCGAAAAAAAATGAACACCTTCTCGTTAATCAAGGACAAGGAATACAACCACTTTTAGAAAAAATCGTTACGAATTAGTAGAGAAGAGAGATTTGTAGCATGGGAGATGTTCATTGGATTTATGAGGGCATTGTCATTACCTACATTTTAAGTCTAATCGGGTATTTTATTGATTTCGTACAGCAAAACCGGAAGGCGAATCGTATTGCCTTCTGGTTACTTTGTATGGTTTGGCTAATGCAAACCTTTTTTTTGTTTCAACAGGTGATAATCGATAAACAAATTCCGATTGCAACCATGGCAGATAGTCTTTTTGTATATGCATGGGTATTAGTGACCTTTTCCATTGCCATGAATCGGTTGTTTGACGTTCGTTTCATCGTATTTTTTATTAATGTATTTAGCTTTTTCATTGTATTAATGCATCTCGCGTTTTTAGCACGCACTTCAATGCAGCAGGATGGTATCCAATTAGTCAATGAAATCTTACTTATTCATATAGTGTTAGCAATTATTTCCTATGGTTTTTTTACAATCGCTTGCTTGTTCTCTATTATGTATAGGATGCAATATCGTTTCTTAAAAGAGAAAAAAGCATTAAAATGGATTTGGAGATTTGGGGATCTGGAACGGTTAGAATATCTTACATTCCGGGTCATTACAATCGGCATCCCATTATTGTTAACTGGTATAATTTTAGGCTTTGTTTGGGCATATACAGACAAACAAGAAGTATACTGGTTTGATTTGAAAACAATAGGTTCTATTTTAGTATTACTAGTGTATAGTGGATATCTGTTATTACGCATGCAAAGACGTTATTCAGGAAAAACGTTGGCACTATATAACTATGCTGCATTTCTAATCTTACTAAGTAATTTCTTTTTATTTAGTGCGTTTTCGAAATTTCATATCCTGTAAAACATAAGGAGGACAAAAACAGATGCGGAAAATCATCGTTGGTTCTAGACAAAGTAATCTTGCACTCACCCAAACGAACTGGGTTATTAATGAATTAAAAAAAGCGGGAGTAAAGCATGAATTTGAAGTGAAAAAGATAGTCACAAAGGGAGACAGAATTCTTGATGTGACATTATCAAAAGTTGGTGGAAAGGGATTATTTGTAAAAGAAATTGAACAAGCTCTATATGATCAAGAAATTGACTTTGCTGTACATAGTATGAAGGATATGCCTGCTGAGCTTCCTGAAGGGCTGGTTATTTCCTCTATTCCGGTTAGGGAAGATCATCGTGATGCATTAATTTCAAAAGATAAGCTTATGCTTCAAGACTTGCCAGAAAACTCAATTGTTGGTACCAGTAGCTTGCGTCGTGCTGCTCAACTACTTGCTGTTAGACCTGACATTGAAATTAAATGGATTCGCGGAAATATTGAAACGCGAATTCGTAAGCTAGAGGAAGAAGCGTATGATGCGATTATTTTAGCAGTGTCTGGCTTAAAACGGGTTGGTCTTAGTGAAGATCTAATTACAGAATACTTAGAGCCTGAAGTGTGTGTTCCAGCAGTTGGACAAGGTGCTTTAGCCATTGAATGTCGTGAGGATGATGAAGAGGTTCGTGAGTTACTCGCTACGATTAATCATGCCTATACCACAAAAACAGTTACAGCAGAACGTACCTATTTACATTTATTAGAGGGTGGTTGTCAAATACCAATTGGTGGTTTTGCGCAACTAGAAAATGATGAAGTAGTCCTAACGGCTCTTGTTGGAACACCGGATGGTAAAACAATTATTAAAGAGGTTGTTCGTGGTACGGATCCAGTTGCGGTTGGTCGATTAGCGGCTGAAAAGTTATTGCAACAAGGTGCAAAAGAAATTGTGGAACAAGTTAAAGAGGAGCTAGAAAAGTAATGGAACTTCCATTAGCAGGGAAGAAGGTTCTGATTACAAGGGAACAACATCTTGCCAAGTCCTTTTCTGAAAAAGTTAATCAGTTAGGCGGTCAGGCAATAGAAGTACCTTTGCTAAAAATCACATGTGTGAATTCGGCAGAAAACGAAGACATCATGAAACAGCTTCACACTTTTAATTGGATCTTTTTTTCGAGTGTGAACGGTGTAGAATGCTTTTTCCGGTTCGTTACCGAGCAAATGGAAGAACTTAAAAATGTACGTTTTGCTGCTGTTGGAAGTAAAACTGCTGAGGCACTAGAACAATTTGGTCATCGTGCTGATTTTGTACCATCTGTATTTGATGGTCGAACCCTTGTGAAAGAATTTTTAGCATTGGATAACGAGATCGGTCATGTCTTATTAATCCAGGGTAATCGTTCCAGAAAGGAAATTTCGGATGGATTAACGGAAGCTGTTATTCCGTATCAGAAACTGGTTGTTTATGAGACGAAAGATAATGATAAAAACAGAACAACCTTAAATGAAGTCTTACGAACTACAAAACTGGACTTTATTACCTTTACAAGTCCTTCGTCAGTCGAGGCATTTAATCGAATGAAGACAGGAAATATCAATGTATCTCATGATACGACGTTCGTTTGTATCGGAAGAACAACAGAAGATCAAGCCAAGGAGCTTGGTTTCACCAATACGATCATACCACAAGACTATACGGTCGATGGTATGGTTACCATCATGTGCCAGATAACTAATGGAGAGAGGAACTGATAGAAATGGAAACGAATTTTGATTTTAAACGTCATCGTCGCTTACGCTCTTCGGCTTCAATGCGAGCAATGGTAAGAGAAAACCATCTACGTGTGGAGGATTTCATTTATCCGATGTTTGTACTAGAAGGGAATAACATAAAAAATGAAGTGCCTTCCATGCCTGGTGTCTTTCAGGTAACATTAGATCGTTTAGTGGAAGAAGTAAAAGAAGTTGTTGATCTTGGTATTAAATCAGTTATTTTATTTGGCGTTCCAAATGAGAAGGACGAAATCGGTTCTGGTGCTTTTATTGAAACAGGTATAGTACAGGAGGCAACACGGTTAATTAAACAAGAATATCCTGAACTATTGGTGGTGGCAGATACATGTCTTTGTGAGTATACGTCACACGGTCACTGTGGTGTTATTCATAATCACGATGTGGACAATGATGAATCATTAAAACTATTAGCAAAAACGGCTGTTGCTCAAGCTGAAGCTGGTGCCGACATTATTGCACCATCTAATATGATGGATGGATTTGTAACAGTAATTCGTCATGCGCTTGATGAGGCAGGCTTCACGAATATTCCAATTATGTCGTATGCGGTTAAATATTCGTCTGCATTCTATGGCCCATTCCGTGATGCAGCTGATAGTACACCACAATTTGGTGATCGTAAAACCTATCAAATGGATCCAGCTAATCGCTTAGAAGCACTTCGAGAAGCAGAATCAGATGTTGCAGAAGGTGCAGACTTTTTAATCGTTAAACCTGCTTTATCATACTTAGATATTGTTCGCGATGTTCGCAATAACTTCAATCTACCCGTTGTTGCTTATAATGTGAGTGGGGAATATTCCATGGTAAAAGCGGCAGCTCTTAATGGCTGGATTAATGAAAAAGAGCTCGTGCTAGAGAAGCTAACATCGATGAAGCGTGCAGGAGCAGACTTAATCATTACGTACTTTGCAAAAGATGTTGCTGTTTGGTTACAAGAAAGTCATTAAAAAGTGAGGTGTACTTGAATGAAAAGTTATCAACAATCAATTGATGCATATAAAGAAGCAGTTGATTTAATGCCTGGTGGGGTAAATTCTCCAGTTAGAGCGTTTAAAGCGGTAGGAATGGATCCAATTTTCATGGAAAGTGGAAAAGGTTCAAAGATTCGCGATATTGATGGGAATGAATACATTGACTATGTGTTAAGCTGGGGACCGTTAATTTTAGGTCATGCCGATGAACGTGTTGTTAACAAACTACACGAGGTTATCGAAAATGGGACGAGCTTCGGAGCGCCTACGCTATTAGAAAACAAGCTAGCAAAACTAGTAATTGAACGTGTTCCTTCGATAGAAGTAGTCCGTATGGTAAATTCCGGAACAGAGGCGACCATGAGTGCGTTACGCCTAGCGCGAGGTTATACTGGAAAAGACTTAATCCTGAAATTTGAAGGAAGCTACCACGGACATGGTGATTCCCTATTAATTAAAGCGGGGTCAGGTGTTGCTACATTAGGCTTACCTGATAGCCCAGGGGTCCCTAAGGCAATTGCCCAAAATACGATTACCGTTGCTTATAATGATCAAGAGGGTGTTCGCACCGCTTTTGAAAAGTATGGTGATAATATTGCAGCTGTAATTGCCGAACCTGTTTGTGGGAATATGGGTGTTGTACCACCGGTAAATGATTTCCTGCCATTCCTTAGAAAAATTACCGAAGAACATGGCTCATTACTAATTTTCGATGAGGTTATGACTGGATTCCGTGTAGGGTATCACTGTGCACAAGGCTATTATGGAATCACACCAGACTTAACATGCTTAGGTAAGGTTATTGGTGGTGGTCTACCTGTTGGTGCTTATGGTGGTAAGCGTGAGATTATGGAACAAGTAGCACCACAAGGACCAATTTATCAAGCAGGCACGCTTTCTGGTAATCCTCTAGCGATGACGGCAGGTTATGAGACATTACATGCGCTAACAGATGCTTCTTATGATGAAATTAACAAGAAAGTAGATCGTTTAGTGGAAGGGTATCAACAAGCTGCAAATGAATACGGTATTCCACTTCAAATTAATCGTGCAGGGTCAATGGTAGGTATCTTCTTTGCAGAAGAACCTGTTGTGAATTTTGCTACTGCCGCAGCTTCCAATCTAGAGCACTTTAAGCAGTATTACCGAACAATGGCGGAGGAAGGCATATTTTTACCTCCTTCTCAGTTTGAAGGGCTATTCCTATCTACCGCACATACAGAAGAAGATATTGAAAAAACAATAGAAGCAGCAAGAAAAGCTTTTGCTAAACTTGCTAACTAGTAAAGAAGGCTATTCCGTTTTGGAGTAGCCTTTTGCTTTTGTTAAAGACTAAAACTGGCTATTCACTTGAAATTTCTCGGTGGTAGTTTTCCTCCTGGAAGCATATCCTTCTTCGATAGCTCATATAGATAATTAAGAGATAAGAGCATATGGTATGTATGTGTTGAAGGGAGGAAGCTACTTGTCAAACGAACAATCTGTATTTCGTTTCGATTTAAATGAGTCACTTTATTTTGAGAAAGGGCAAGAAGTCGCAGAGATTATGGGAATCTCGCTTGATCCAGAGATTTCAATCCAAGAATTTAACGATTATATATCCATAAGAGGTGTAGTGGAATTACAAGGCTCGTATCAAAAGGCACAAACACTAGGCGATCTAGAGGCTGATAATTCTTATGTAGATGGCTATGAGTCAAAGCGGTATATGGAACGGGTCACGGATACACAATATGGCGGGGCAGAATTTATGCATCGCTTTCCTGTCGAAATAACCGTACCATCCTATCGTGTGAATGATGTAGATGAGGTAACAGTTTCGATTTCTGAATTTGATTATGAACTACCAGAGTCTAATCACTTGTATTTACGTTCTACGATTGAAATTTATGGGATTAATAATCAGGTGGAGGATCAAGCGGAATCAGGATCCGTAACTAGCGAGCAGCAAGAGGCGTTTACCAGAGGTTCAGACGATTCATTTGAATTTGAAGTAAAAAATAGTGAAGAATCTTCTCCCTATATAGAGGAGCCTGAAGCAGCACTGCCAAGCTTTCCGGTAGAAGAGCAGGTGGAAGAGACGGAAAGTGAACGCTGGAAATTCATGCAGCAATCACAGACCTTCGATGCATTTTTCAAAAAGCCTAAAGAACCAGCAGTAGAGGAATTAGTCGAAGAAGAAAATTTTGAGTCATCTAGCTTCGTTGAAGACGATGAAGATTTTAGTCTATCGGAAAGTAAGGATAGGAAAGAAGATGCAGATTTAACGTATTTAGCGGATATCTTTCAAGGTGGGGAGGAGCAATACACCAAGCTTAAGGTTCGTATTGTGCAAGAAAGAGATACGCTTGAAACATTGGCAGAACAATATGAAACCTCAACATTACAAATTCGCAACCAAAATCAATTAGAGGATGATGATCTTACAAAAGGACAATTACTCTACATTCCTGTAAAAAAGTAATCGTAGCACCTCGCATTTGCTAGCTATTAGTAATTTAATGTAGTAGCTAGTGACGACCTGCGAATAAAAGAAGTTTTGAACCCCTTGTCACTTTGCCAAGGGGTATATTATTGCAATCCATATTCTGGTGGTGAACGTAAATGGAAAATCTCCGAAAAGTCTTGGAAGCCTATCATATTTTCCCAGCTGAAATTAATCGAGTTACCGAACAATTGTATCGTGTTAAAGGCAATAAACAACTATATTCCGTAAAGAAAAGTGGGCTAACTGAAAAAACGATAACGAAATGGTTATCGACTTATCGAACAGCACAAGCACTAAATCTATTGCCAATTCTTCCTGTATATTTAAATCAAAAGGGGCAGCTTTTTACTGAAGAGGGTGGTGATTACTATTATGTAACACCTTGGATTGAATCAGATAACCGCTCCTTTTCGTATGAAACGTTTTTTCAAAGCTTAGGTTACGTACACGCAAAAACGAAACAACCACAGCGCATTTCAACGGAGAATCATGAACAAATACGAGAAAATTTTCTTGTGTACAAACAACGGATGGGTGATACGCGAAAAAATTTACTGCGACAGGTAGAGCGCTATGAACAGAAGCATTATATGGAACCGGTAGAGTTGTTAGTTTGTACGCAATATCGCGATTTGGTTCAAGTATTTTATTTGCTTGATCAACGCTTGGAAAGCTATTTGGAGCAGTTAACGGAAACAAATGATTGGAGAGTGTCCCTTTGTCACGGTAATTTAACACGTGAGCATGTACTGCAACATGATCAAACATATGTTATTAATTGGGAAAATGCTATTTTTCAACATCCGATCGTTGATTTGTCGTGTTTCCTTAGGGATAGTGCAGCTTGGTATGATACCCCTACAGAAGTTTTAATTGAAAAATTTAAGTTTTATTTAGAAGAGAATAAGCTTGGGAACCATGAGCTTAATTTACTTGCTATCTATTTATTAGATCCGTCAGTGTACATTCATTCGATTATGAATACCGAGCAACGGGACACTAATCGAATGGAGCATGTAATCGATGTCCAACGAGAGCATCGTAAGCTTTTATTTGGTATACGTTTTTCTCAGTATGTGGAATCTGAATTTGAATTCGTTTCATTTGATGAAAGTGAAAGCGAACGCTAAATCCATTTAAGATAAAATGAAATAAACAGAAAAGCAAAGCATAATGTTAGTAATACATCAAATGTAGTCGGAAAAATAATCGTACGTATTAATTGGAAAATCAAGAGTGGTAATGTAACGGATTCGGCAATATATAAGCATTTCCTCGCCCATGGTGGTAAACGATAGCGATAATACCGTGCCATAATGATCACCTCTAATCTATTTTTATCACGCATTCGTATGTTTCTAATACTATATGTATAAGACTAGGTGTTTTGTGCAATGATTCAATTAATAGTTGCTTTTATAAAGGAAATTGGCTAAAATATAAAAATAATAAACTAAATACTAAGAAGCAAGTGATAGGGAAGAGTACAGAATAGTTGCCTAACAAGAGAGGGAAACGGTTGGTGAGAGTTTTCTAGGTGAGCGTTTTGGAAGGTCGCCCTTAATGCAGTAGCTCTGAACGATTAGTAGGAGTTTGCCGGTTTACAGCCGTTATCAAGCAATGAGTGTACAAATATTTTTTTATATTTGTAAACAAAGGTGGTACCACGGAAATAATGCCCTTTTCGTCCTTTATTTAGGATGAAGAGGGCTTTTTTTATATTTTAGAGGAGGTTGATCGTATGCAGGAAAAAGATACTACTACATTACCACCAAAGTATGATCCCCAGGCAGTAGAGAAGGATCGCTATAAGTTTTGGTTAGACGGTAAATATTTTGAAGCCACAGGAGATCCAGAAAAGGAGCCATTCTCAATTGTTATCCCACCACCAAATGTAACTGGAAGACTACATCTTGGTCATGCATGGGATACGACAATGCAGGATACGATTTCTCGTATGAAGCGAATGCAGGGCTATGACGTATTATGGTTACCTGGAATGGACCATGCCGGCATTGCAACGCAAGCAAAGGTTGAAGCACGGTTAAAAGAAGAAGGTACGAACCGTTATGAATTAGGTCGAGAAAAATTCCTTGAAAAATCATGGGATTGGAAGGAAGAATATGCTGACTTCATTCGTTCACAGTGGGAGAAATTAGGGTTAGGCCTAGACTATTCTCGCGAGCGCTTTACGTTGGACGAAGGACTTTCGGATGCAGTTAAAGAAGTGTTTGTTTCGTTATATGAAAAAGGACTTATTTATCGTGGCGAATACATCATTAACTGGGATCCACAGACAAAAACAGCATTATCGGATATTGAAGTTATTTATAAGGAAGTAAGTGGGAACTTTTATCATATGAAATATCCGATAAAAGACAGTGATGAAACAATCGAAATTGCGACAACTCGTCCAGAGACGATGCTTGGTGATACTGCTGTTGCGGTACATCCGAAAGATGAGCGCTATGGCCATTTAGTTGGGAAGACAGTTGTATTACCAATCACAGGTCGTGAAATTCCGATTGTCGCTGATGATTATGTTGACCGTGAGTTCGGATCTGGAGCTGTAAAGATTACGCCGGCACATGACCCTAATGATTTTGAAATTGGAAATCGCCATAACTTAGCGCGTATTCTCGTTATGAACGAAGATGGTACGATGAATGATAATGCTGGGAAATATGAAGGCATGGATCGCTTTGAATGCCGTAAGCAAATCGTAAACGACCTTCAAGATATGGGTGTATTATTCAAAATCGAAGAGCATGTACATCAAGTTGGCCACTCGGAGCGTAGCGGTGCAGTTGTTGAACCGTATTTATCAACACAATGGTTTGTAAAAATGCAACCATTGGCTGATGAGGCATTAGCCATGCAACATACTGACGAGCGCATTAATTTCGTTCCGAAGCGATTCGAACAAACATACTTCAATTGGATGGAAAACATTCGCGATTGGTGTATAAGTCGTCAGCTATGGTGGGGTCACCGAATTCCTGCATGGTATCATAAAGAAACAAATGAACTCTATGTAGGAAAAGAAGCTCCAAGCGACATCGAGAACTGGGAGCAGGATGAAGATGTACTGGATACTTGGTTTTCTAGTGCACTATGGCCATTTTCAACTTTAGGTTGGCCGAATGAAGAATCAGAAGATCTGAAACGTTATTTCCCAACGGATGTATTAATAACGGGTTATGATATTATTTTCTTCTGGGTTGCTCGAATGATTTTCCAATCCAAGGAGTTTACCGGACAGCGCCCGTTCAAGGATGTTTTACTACATGGCTTAATTCGTGATGAACAAGGCCGTAAATTTAGTAAGTCACTTGGTAATGGTGTCGATCCAATGGATGTAATTGATAAGTATGGTGCCGATTCCCTGCGTTATTTCTTGTTAACTGGTTCATCACCAGGTCAGGATATGCGTTTCTACTGGGAAAAGGTAGAATCAACTTGGAACTTCGCTAATAAAATATGGAATGCATCACGCTTTTCGCTTATGAATATGGAAGGATTCACTTATGAAGATATTGATCTAACTGGCGAGCTTTCATTAGCCGATAAGTGGATATTAACAAGATTAAATGAAACGATTGAGCAAGTAACGAGAAATACAACGAAATATGAGTTTGGTGAGGCGGGTCGCCACCTACACAATTTCATCTGGGATGAACTATGTGACTGGTATATTGAGATGGCTAAGCTTCCGTTATATGGGGAAGATGATGCAGCGAAGAAAACAACTCGTTCTGTGTTAGCTTATGTACTTGATCAGACGATGCGCTTATTGCATCCGTACATGCCATTCATCACCGAAGAGATTTGGCAAAAGCTACCACATCAAGGGGAGTCCATCACAGTTGCAGCGTGGCCATCGGTACGTACGGACTTCCACGATGAACAAGCAGCGGAGGAGATGAAACGTCTTGTTTCAATCATCAAAGCTGTTCGTAACATTCGTGCGGAGGTGGACACACCAATGTCGAAGCAGGTTAGCTTATTAATTCAAGCAAGCGATGAAACAATTGCCAAGGAGCTTGAAGCGAATCGCGGTTATATCGAACGGTTCTGTAACCCAAGCGAATTAGTAATTGCAACAAATCTCACTGCGCCGGAGAAGGCGATGACCGCTGTGGTTACTGGTGCGGAAATCTTCTTACCATTAGAAGGGCTAATTGATTTTGATAAAGAAATCGCTCGTTTGGAAAAAGAACTTGATAAATGGACGAACGAAGTAGAACGCGTTGAGAAGAAACTTTCGAATCAAGGCTTTATCGCAAAAGCTCCTGAAGCAGTAGTAGAAGAAGAAAAGAGTAAGCAGAAAGACTACTTGGATAAGCAGGCTAAGGTTAAGGCACGTTTAGAAGAGTTAAAAGGCTAGTAATAAATAGGGGATTCATGAGGTAAATAAAACTCATGAATCCCTTTCTAGCTTTTCAACAATATGGGTTATATAGTCTGCTAAAATATTTACATTACTAACAGCACTTAGTGTTCTTGATCCAACAACATCTTCAATTTCATTAAATAGTAGCTGACCTTCATGTCCAATTAAAAAGTCGATTCCAACCATGCCAAAATCAAAATGCTGAATTATTTTATGGATGAGCTGTTGTTCCTCATGACTCAACTCATACAGCTTAGCAGAACCACCTAATGTATAATTTGCACGAAAGTCTTGATTACTTTCACGTAAAACCGCTCCAACAATTCTGTTTCCGACTACGAAAACACGTAAATCCTTTCCTAACTGTACATCGGTTGACTGTATGACATATTCACCTGGCGTAGGCTGTTTTATGAAAGCATCCCACTGTTCTACACACTCGACATAGTAGACTTGCTTCCCACCTCTACCAGCTACTTCTTTGATTACGAATGGGAGAGGTATTGGGATTGTGCTTGGTAAGTTCTCCTGCTTTATAAAAAGCGTATCTACCATTGGAATTCCAAGTTTGGCTACTTCAAAATAAGTTCTTCCTTTATGATTACAGATTTCCGCTACGCTTGAATTGTTAAATACGTTGATACCTAATTGCTCAAGCTGGTAGCTTAGTAATGGCTCAATGGTACGAATAACGGCAAAATCAGGCAGCTTTGTCAGTTTCTGCTCGTATAACAAGCTGTGTTTGTGGTGAATAATTCCCACATGAAGCTGTTCACGGAGAATTAATGTTAATTGAATAGCTTGTTTAGCTGCTTCCTCTATAAACCAGCTTATGTAGGCTTGGTTCTCATGTGCATCACGCTTACTATATATTAACCAACCACTATATTTCATTAGAATCCCTCTTTGCAAGTGTTGTTAAGATATGGTTGATAATTGCGTCCGCTGCGTTGACCCCTGTACAATCGTATAGATTGCGAATATGCGCATTCGAGTTTATTTCACAAATTAAAAAGCTACCATCAGGGCCGAACAATAAATCAACGCCACAGAAGTCTGCACCAATAGCTTTAGCTGCTGCAATGGCTAGTTTTTTTACATGTTCAGCTGGCTCATAGGCTTCCATTGTACCACCGGCTGTAACATTTGCCCGAAAGTCATTAGCTGCTGTTCGTTTCATCGCAGCAACGACCTGATCGCCAACGACCTGTAGCCGTAAATCTTTTCCTTCACTTGTAGCAATAAATTGTTGGAACATAAAAGGCTTCCCGTACAATGCTGTTACTTTTTCTAGTAATTCTTCTTTAGTGGATACGAGGTAAACTTGTTCGCCAAATGATCCAAACGCTTCTTTTATAATCATTGGAAGCCCTAATCTAGCAATAATAGCATCCAGATCTGGTAGTTTTTTTTCCTCGCGATGATAAAATACCTTAGGTGAAACAATTGTTTCTGGTATCGGTAACTGATGCTTGGCTAGCACTTGATAGGTTGCAATTTTGTCATCGCTTGTTTCAATGACGTGTGCGGTATTGAAAACTGGTATACCTAATAGCTCTAACTGCTTTGCTAAATAGATATCTTTATCTGTAAACACAACATAGTCAGGTAGAACGTGATCGGTAATCACTCGCAATTCTCCATTGATAAAATTAGCTAGGACGTCATTGTTTTTTACAATGGTTGTTTGTGAGCCCAACGCTTGAGCAGCTACCTGTAACATTGAGGCAAAATCTAGAAACTTTGTTCCTGGTAGATTGCCATTATAGATAATCCATCCGTATTTCTCCAATTGATGATTTCCTTTCTGTATATGCTATACTAATTTCTAATAGTTTGTTAAAAGATGGTGATGATATATATGTTGCAAAGTATCAAACAAGTAGAGGATTATTTTAAACGCCGTAGCAATCTAGGGATAAAACCTGGATTAGAGCGAATGAATCAATTACTAGCTTCACAACATAATCCGGAAACGAAATGTAAAACGATTCATATTGCTGGGACGAATGGAAAAGGCTCCACACTTACCTTTTTAAAACAAGCTCTTATTGCAAATGACTTGCGGGTTGGTGTTTTTACTTCTCCTAGTTTAACGGGATTAACTGGCCATATTTGGCTGAATAACGAACCAATTAGTGAGGAAGCTTTTTTAGCCTTGTTTAATCAATTAATTCCGGTTATTACACAGCTAGATGAAAACCACATGCATCCCACCGAATTTGAAATAATAACGGTGATTGCTTTTATGTATTTCCGTGATACAGTTGATATTGCATTAATTGAAGCTGGCATGGGTGGTCGAGAAGATACAACTAATTGTATCCAACCTATTTTATCTATTATAACAAATATTGCAATGGATCACGCGTATTTTTTAGGGGATACATTAGAGAAAATCGCATATCAAAAAGCGGGGATTGTAAAAGCTAATGTACCGACAGTGGTAGGAAATATAAATCCAGTCTGTTTGCCGGTTATCATGCAAGAAGCACAGGAGAAAGACTCGATTGTCTATCAGCTTAATGAGCATTATGAGGCGAAGGATGTCCGTACTACTATGGATGGTCAGATGTTTCGTTGGCGTTTTAATGAAAGAGCAATGGAGATAGCCATAAAAATGCAAGGAAGGCACCAAGTCGAAAATGCTTCAACTGCTGTGATGGCACTGACTTTAATGGAAATGAATGGATTCCAATTCAGCTGGGAGCGTGCTTTAGCTGGGATTCGTACTGCACAAGTAATCGGGAGGTTTGAGAGAATACATGAATCACCTACTATCATTTTAGATGGGGCACACAACCCGCATGGAATGGAAGCATTTGTTAAAACGGTAGTCGATGTATACGATAATTCGAGGAAACATCTTATTTTCGCAGGCTTTCGTGATAAAGAATTAGAAAAGATGCTAGCACTGGCGTTGCCTTATTTTAATTCTATAACGGTAACTAGCTTTGATCATCCAAGAGCGATGGATACAGAGGAATTGAATAGGTTGGTATCCACAGAAAAGCTGAAGGAATCGTTAGACTGGAGAAAGACACTTGCAGCTATCTTGCAGCACCATGACGATATGGACTGCTATTTTGTTGCAGGATCCTTACACTTTATTGGAGAGGTGCGAGCTTTTCTAAAAGAATATAATACATAATTCGGTAGCTGAGCGTTCAAAGTTTATCGCAGTTTATGTTGAAATAAAGTGTTTTGTGTTAGACAATATTCGCCTTACTTTTCATAGATTATGTGCTAGAGTGAAACAAATTACGCTAGCAAAGTGAGGGAACAGAAAATATGTCTATCAAAAAACCAATCGTTGTCCGAATAGATGGAAAGAAGGCATCCTACAATAGAAGTGCAATCGATACAAGTAACCCTGAGAAAATTACTGCACACCGTGAAGTAGCTGCTGCAGAGGAAACTAGTGATACGATGATTCACACCTTTGCTAGAGACTATGAACAGGATTATACGAATACGAAAACACAAGCAAAGCTAACGATGTTTAAACCAATTATTATTGCAATTATTTCCGCCATTATGATTGGTTCCATCATGGGAATCATGATGTTGAAGCTAATGGTAAACTTTGATAACAATACGAGCTCTAATGCTATGATTATTCCTGCAAATGGTGAACGAGATACCGCTAATGAAAATGGGGAAAGTCAACCTGAGTCATCAACAAATGCTTTTTCGTTAGAAGCTATGAGTGCCTTTGTGTTGCAGGGTGGTGTGTTTTCTGATTCAGTAAATGCTGAATCAGAGTCTGCAAAATTCACTGATGCAGGGTATACACCAATTATATGGGAGAAAGATAATCAATTTTTCCTACTAGTTGGAGTTGCTTCTACGAAAGAAGCCGTCCTGCATATTGCGAGTGAGCTACAAGAATTAGGAATTGATGTTTATGCGAAGGAATGGCGAGTGGAACAGGGAGAAGTGGATATTTCTAAGGAGGAGTTTGATTGGTTAACTTCTTTCCAACAACTCTGGACAGAATCGCTTTCTAGTAGTCATGTAGAATCCCTAGAGGCTGATTGGAAGCAATTACTGGAACGTGCACCTTCTGATTCTGATAAATTAGCAACATTGATTACGAATTTGGATGGTTTGCAAGCAGATTTAATGGAGGCACAAGAACAAGATTTCCAGCATATCTGGTTGGCAATGTGGAAGGAATATGAAGCATATTTGCAAGAATAACGGATGAATACGTAAAAATAACTTTTTTTCTGATAAGCAGTAGTTGAAAATGAAAATTCATTACTGCTTTTTATTATTTTAGTATATGTGCTAGTGGGTAAATTGCAATTTTATGTAGTTGTATCAAAAGTTTATCTCGACTATGCTAAAGAAAAACATAGTGTAGGGAGGATAAATCCATGGATACGACATCGATTATGATAAAGGATGTTCCAAAAGAAGATCGTCCTAGAGAGCGATTGCTAAATTTAGGTGCAAGTCATCTATCGAATCAAGAATTACTAGCGATTCTATTAGGTAGTGGAACAAAAGAGGAATCGGTTATGACATTAGCAAATCGATTATTGATGCATTTTGAAGGCTTGAAGCTATTGAAGGATGCAACCATCGAAGAACTAACAGCCATTAAAGGAATAGGTAGTGCGAAAGGAGTATTAATTCTTTCTGCTTTAGAAATAGGGAAACGATTAAGTGAATACAGGCCAAATGAACGATATGTTATCCGATCTCCAGAGGATGGTGCGGATTATATTATGGAAGAATTAAGAAATCTAAATCAAGAGCATTTCGTTGCTTTATTTTTAAATACGAAAAATCAAATTATCCACCGGCAAACCATCTTTATCGGGAGCCTTAATGCATCCATTGTTCACCCGAGAGAAGTATTTCGGGAAGCTGTCAAGCGCTCTGCCGCCTCTATCATTGTTGCTCATAATCATCCTTCTGGCGACCCCACTCCTTCACAAGAAGACATTCATGTTACGAAAAGATTAGCCGAATCAGGGAAAATGATTGGCATAGAGTTACTAGATCATCTCGTCATTGGTGACCGTAAGTTTGTATCCTTAAAAGAAAAAGGCTACTTATAGCACTATCAATTTTTGACTTTTTTTCGTATAATTGAATAGATGGATTGAATAGCGCCATTTTCGTACGATATTGAAAGTGGCGCTTCTTAGGATTGGAATGAAGTTATCCTTCCATACATAACATAATTTCAAGATGGACTTCGTTCGTATAGCTAACGAAAGTTCATGTAGGATAAAAACGTGCAAGTTAGTCATGCTACAGATAAAGACAACCACATGACATAGGAGAGGGAGATAGTATTGGGTATTTTTGGATTTACTCAGGATTTAGGTATTGATTTAGGTACGGCTAATACACTTGTGTTTATAAAAGGAAAAGGCGTTGTAGTACGAGAACCATCCGTAGTAGCGAGAAATATTGAGACAGGGGAAATTGAAGCGGTTGGAAGTTCTGCTAAAAATATGATCGGTAGAAGTCCTGGAAATATTTCTGTCATTAGACCAATGAAAGATGGTGTAATTGCGGATTATGATACGACTGCAGTTATGATGAAATATTATATTAAACGTGCAATGCGGAATCGCTCGTTTTTTGCCAAGAAACCAAATGTTATGATTTGTGTTCCGTCCGGCATTACAATGGTCGAGGAACGTGCAGTAATTGATGCTTCCAAGCAAGCTGGTGCCAAAGAGGCGTTTCCCATTGCGGAACCTTTTGCAGCAGCGATTGGTGCTGGATTACCAGTATGGGAGCCAACTGGAAGTATGATTGTCGATATTGGTGGTGGAACGACTGAGGTTGCGGTTATTTCACTAGGCGGTATTGTAACAAGTGAATCCATCCGAATTGCAGGCGATGATATGGATGAAGCAATTGCTCAATATATCCGAAAAAATTATAATCTAATGATTGGCGAACGATCTGCAGAGCAAATTAAAATGGAAATTGGTTCTGCGGGTGGCGATAATTTAGAAGCGGAATCAATGGATATTCGTGGAAGAGATTTACTGACTGGATTACCAAAGACTATTACGATTAATGGGTTAGAAATCGCAAATGCGCTTCGAGATACCGTAATTGCAATCATTGATGCGGTTAAAAATACACTTGAGAAGACACCGCCTGAATTAGCAGCGGATATTATGGACCGGGGAATTGTGTTGTCTGGCGGTGGCTCATTGCTTCGTAACTTAGACCACATCATTAGTGAAGAGACAAAAATGCCAGTGTTTGTAACAGATAACCCATTAGATAGTGTTGTAATTGGTACAGGAAAATCACTTGATTATATCCAGCATTTCAAATCCCAACCCAATGTTGCCACACGTCCAACGGTAGAATAAGTAGGTGTCTTGATGTCATTGTTTCGAAAAAAAAGATTATTTACCATACTCATAGGAATTATCGTACTTGTCGTTTTAATAGGGTTCTCACTAAAAGACCGTACGAATCTCACAACTGGTGAGCAATTTATTAGTGATACGGTTGGCTGGATGCAAAATGTGCTATCAGCGCCAATTAAGGGAGTGACCAATATCATCAACAATGTTGATGATATAAAAAATACGTACAATGAAAACCAATTATTACGTGAAAAAATAGCGCAGTACAAAGGGTTAATTTATGAAGTACAAGAAATCAAAGAAGAAAATAAAGAGTTACGAGAATTAGTTGATAAGGAAGACTCTATTCGATCGTATAATCCAATACATGCTACAGTGACGGCAAGATCGCCAGAGCGATGGATAGATCAAGTTACCATTAATAAAGGGTCTATTGCGGGAGTTAAACCGAATATGGCGGTAATCACTGCAGCTGGAATGGTAGGTAAAATACAAAGTGTTTCCAAATTAACATCGACTGTTCAATTATTGACAGGATTTGATCAATTTAACCGAATTTCAGCAACAATCTCACGTGAAGAGGGTAATGATATATTTGGATTGATTGAAGAGTATGATGCCGATACCAATTCGCTCTTATTTAAAATTATCGAAGAATCGGATCAAGATTTAGAAGAGGGCGAGCTTGTTGTATCCTCCGGAATGGGTGGCGTTTTTCCAGCAGGACTTCCTATTGGAACTGTTAAAGAAGTCATCCCAGATCAGTATGGATTAACAAGAACAGCATTAATAAAGCCTGCAGCTAATATGTATGAACTAAATAATGTAGTCGTTGTAGATCGGATATTGGAAGGTGAAGAGGGGGATGAGGAATGAGACGTTTGTTCCTACCCCTTATTCTTCTACTTTTAGTTGTGATGGAAGGCATTGCTTTGGATATTCTCCCAAGCTCATTAATTGATGGGGATTTAATGATAACCCCGCATTGGGTGCTCATGTTCCTTATCCTTGTAACGATTTTCTATGATCGTGATAATACGTATCATTCGATAATATATGCGGGTGTTTTTGGCTTGTTAATCGATGTTGTATATACTGGTGTCCTTGGTGTATACATGTTTACCTATTGTGTTGTTATCTATTTTATCCATGGTCTGCGAAATATGTTGCATAGTAATATTTATACTGTTCTATTATTTGGTATAATAGGGATAACAGTTGCTGAAGTAATAATTAATACGATTTATTTCGTAGTTGGTATTATGGATGCTACATGGATTGATTATCTTATGGATCGTTTAATACCATCCATATTAGCAAATTCGTTATTCATCTTACTTTTATATCCATTATTAGCAAAGCGACTTGCTAAATGGAATAATCAGTTTTGATAGTAGATAGACACACACAATATGCAAAACTTAAAAACCCTAACACTGCATAAATAGAAGTACGAATGAGGTGAAACATTTGCAAGAAACAAAGCAAAATCAATATGTAACCATTAAGGGGACACGAGATGGACTAACACTTTTTATCGATGATCGTTGTTCATTTGAAGATGCGTGTAGGGAGTTACAAGAGAAATTAACTGTCAATCGTCCGCAAAAAGATGAACCAGTTGTCAAGGTAACCGTAAAACTTGGCAATCGGTTCTTATATGATGATCAAAAGGAACAATTAGAAACGATTATTACGAGTGAAAACCCGTTTACCGTACAATCACTTGAATCAAATGTCATTTTAAAAGATGATGCACTTGCCATGTTAGAGGATGCCGATGTGAAAGTAATGAATCGTATCGTTCGCTCTGGACAAGTTCTTGAGGTAACAGGGGACATACTGTTAATTGGCGATGTTAATCCCGGTGGAAAGGTAGTTTCAACAGGAAACATCTATATCATGGGTAGTTTACATGGCATTGCACATGCTGGCTCGAATGGTGATAAAAATGCGATTATTACAGCTTCCTATATGAATCCTAGTCAGCTCCGTATAGCAGATTATATTAGTCGTGCTCCGGACTATGAATCAGATGGTGTGTATATGGAATGTGGTCTAATTGATACGACGAAAGATAAAATTATAATTGATAGATTACAAGCTTTAACACATAGACGTAAAAAGTTAAATGGATTTGAAAGGAGAATAATCAATGGGTGAAGCAATAGTAATAACATCTGGTAAAGGTGGAGTTGGTAAAACGACTACTACAGCTAATATAGGAACAGCTCTTGCATTAATGGGTAAGAAGGTTTGTTTAATCGATACAGATATCGGATTACGTAACCTTGATGTTGTCATGGGGCTTGAAAATCGTATTGTGTATGATATTGTGGATGTTGTTCAAGGGAGATGCAAGCTAAAGCAGGCATTGATTAAGGATAAGCGTTTTGATTATTTATCGTTATTACCAGCTGCACAAACAAGTGATAAATCTGCCGTAACACCTGAGGGAATGCGTGAGATTATTAAAGAGCTGAAAACAGAATATGATTACATAATCATCGATTGTCCTGCTGGAATTGAGCAAGGTTATCAGAATGCGGTGGCAGGTGCCGATAGGGCAATAGTGGTTACGACACCCGAAAAATCTAGTGTTCGTGATGCCGATCGTATCATTGGTTTACTAGAGAAGGAGGACATGGAGCCACCTAGTCTTGTGATAAATCGTATTCGGAAGCATATGATGAAAAATGGTGATATGCTAGATATTGATGAAATTGTACAGATATTATCTATCGATTTAATTGGTATTGTTTTAGATGATGATGAAGTTATAAAAGCATCGAACCATGGAGAGCCTGTTGCTTTTCAACCAAATACAAAAGCTTCCATTGCATACAGAAATATCGCCCGTAGAATTCTTGGTGAATCTGTTCCATTACAATCATTGGACGATGAATCTGGTATGTTCCAAAAGGTCAAAAAATTCTTCGGAATTCGTGCATAGATAGACTAAAAAGGTGAACTGAAGGTATTTTAGTTCATCTTTTTTCTATTTATAGGGTTGTCTATCATATCTTTCTTCATTCTTTCATACACTTGTACAAAAGAATAATGAAGGAATGTGAGGACTAATGAAGAAAGAAATTAAGGATGTACGCAAGTCGATAACGAATCGAAAAAAATCTCGAGGATTACCAGTTCATGCAAAAAGAAATACACTGAATACAATGTTACCTTCTTTGCCTCAAGATGAAGAAAAACATGGATTCTATCCTAATTTTCTTGATGCTTCTACCTCAAATTATAAAAGCAGTAATATGATTACAGGTATTATTTTAAAAGGAACTGTTTCGGTCTTACTATTCTTTGCCGTAGCTATTTTATGGCAAAATGATGCGAGTTTTTTAGAGGCGCCTAAAGAATGGACAAGTACGGCATTAACAGAAGAATTCCCATTTGCTAGTGTCTACCAGTGGTATCAGGATGCCCTCGGTGAGCCGCTTGCCTTTTCGCCTGAACGAAAGGAAGCTACAGATGAAGAAACAACGCTTGCACTTCCTGTTTCTGGAAATGTAATTGAAACCTTTCAGGCAAATGGTACAGGGATAATGATCGCACCGACAGAAACAACTTCAGTTGCTGCGCTTAACGAAGGTATAGTTGTATTTGCTGGGAATGATCGAAACTCGAAGAAAACAGTTGTAATCCAGCATCCTGATGGATCAACCTCGACATATGGTTTTTTAAGTTCAATTGATGTTCATTTATATCAAATAATTACAGCTCATCAACGAATTGGGGAATTCACGCCAACAGAAGAAAATGAAATGGTATTTTTTGCAATTGAGAAGGATAATGAATATATCGATCCGGTACAAGTGATAGAAGTTGATGAAAATTAAAAAGTTACTCCCACCAATACATATCCATCCAATCTTGATTATCTTTATCATCATTTCCGTGCTTACCGGTACATTTGTAGAGATGCTAGTGATTCTGTCAATCGTTTTATTCCATGAACTTGGACATTATCTTGCAGCGGCTTATTTTAAGTGGCGTGTTAGGCAAGTGATGCTGTGGGTTTTTGGTGGTGTCATGGATACAGATGAGTTTGGGAACAAACCATTTCACGAAGAAATCATTGTAACCATAGCGGGACCGTTTCAGCATGTGATTATTTATTTCATCGTCTACATAGGATCAATTAGTTCCTTCATTCCAGAGTCTCTGGTGGAATTAATATTACTGTATAACACATCTATTTTAATATTTAATCTATTACCGATTTGGCCGCTGGACGGTGGAAAACTGTTGTTTTTTTTGTTATCAATTAACTTACCATATCAAAAGGCATATCATAGTATCGTGCTGTTCTCCATGATATTTGCCGTTACCTTAATCCTTTTACAGCTACTTTTATATCCCTTTACGTTAAGTGTTTTTCTAATTTTAGTCTTTTTACTAATTGAAAATCGTTCGGAATGGAACAAGCGCCATTATGTCTTTATACGTTTTTTACTAAATCGGTATAATGGAGATGCACAAATAAAGTCCATAAACCCATTAACGGTTTCGCATCAAACCCCATTAATGGCGGTGTTTTCTCAATTTAGAAGGGACAAGAGGCATCCTATATATGTTCGAATGCCGGATGCGTCACGGCTTTCAATAGATGAGAATGATTGTTTGCGAAGCTATTTTTTTGATAAACAGTTTGATAAATCAATTGGTGAAATTGCAACTTCTGTTATTACATGAACTTGACAAACTAGTATCTGCATGATAACATTTGTATGTTATTCATCGTAGCACCCGTGCTACAACCGCACAGAACAGGTTTTGAAACTCTTCTTTAGAGTACCTGTATGGCGAGTCTGAGTATATTAAGGAGGTGCAAGTTATGTACGCTATTATCGAAACAGGCGGTAAGCAAATTAAAGTTGAAGAAGGCCAAGTAGTTTACGTTGAAAAAGTTGCAGCAGACGTGAACGAAACTGTTACTTTTGACAAGGTTCTTTTCGTAGGTGGAGAAAACGTTAAAGTTGGTTCTCCATATGTTGATGGTGCTACAGTAACGGCTAAAGTTGAAAAACATGGTCGTCAAAAGAAAGTTACTGTATTCAAATTCAAACCTAAGAAAAACTATCATAAGAAGCAAGGTCATCGTCAACCTTACACAAAACTTGTAATTGAAAAAATTAACTAATAAGGGTTTGTTCCATGATACATGTCACTGTATATCGAGATAATAATCAAATAAAGTCCTTTGAGTTATCTGGACATGCAGAAAGTGGACCATATGGATACGACTTAGTTTGTGCAGGTGTATCCGCAGTTTCCTTTGGTGCAGTGAATGCTGTTTCTGAACTGACGGGTATTGACCTAGACATTGAACAAGGCGCAAATGGTGGTTACCTTTGTGCAACAATTCCTGACTCTATTGCTCCAGCAGTAATGGAAAAGGTACAGCTCTTACTTAAGGGCATGATTGTATCACTAGAAACAATTGAACGTGACTATAATCAATTTATAACAATACAAAGTAAATAAGGAGGTGTGCTGAATGCTACGTCTAGATTTACAGTTTTTTGCATCTAAAAAAGGTGTAGGTAGTACAAAAAACGGTCGTGATTCTGAATCAAAACGTCTTGGCGCGAAACGTGCTGACGGTCAGTTCGTTACAGGTGGATCTATTTTATATCGTCAACGCGGTACAAAAATCTATCCAGGTGAAAACGTAGGCCGTGGTGGTGATGACACACTTTTTGCTAAAATCGATGGTGTTGTGAAGTTCGAACGCTTTGGTCGTGACCGCAAAAAAGTTAGTGTATATCCAGTTGCTCAAGAAGCATAATAATTGGCTATGACTAAAAGCTCCAACTAGTAGATGGTTGGAGCTTTTTTATTACGATAAGATTATTGGCATTTCATGATCTTGTTGTTTTTGCTATAATGCTACCTACGGGGGGATAGTATGGATGCGAAGGAAGTTATTCAGTTATTACGATTACAGCGACATGATTTAATGAATGAGTTGCAGATTGTTCATGGATATTTAAGTATGGGCAAGACGGAAAAAGTAAATGCAAAAGTGGAGGAAATTATTGCGGCATTTAGTCGAGAAAGACTGTTGATGAATAGTAACTGCCCAAATTTCGCTTTATGGCTAATGCAAGTAAATTGGCTTCATAATAACATACGTTTTACATACGATATACATACAACGAATCGAAATTTAGCGGCTTATGATATGACATTAACAACTTATGGGAATGCGCTAATCGAATCCATTGCAGACGTTGTGCAGAACGATTTGGAAGTAGTTGAAGGTAATATTCAGCTAGTCGTAAAGGAAGCTACAATCGAATTAATAACTAGTCTTCCGGGACGTACTATTGATTATGAAGCATTAAAAAAAATAATTCAAAATAATATCGATCATGTTAATGGGGCGATCGACGTAAATGAATCGGATTCAGAAATAATTTGTACGTTTTCGATTCCTGCCTGAATAGAAGAGGTGAGTATATGTTTGTAGATCAAGTCAGTGTGTATGTAAAGGCTGGAGATGGTGGAAATGGCCTTGTTGCATACCGTAGAGAAAAATATGTGCCAAAGGGTGGTCCTGCTGGTGGAGATGGCGGAGATGGTGGAGATGTTGTCTTCAAGGTTGACGAGGGTCTTAATACGTTAATGGATTTTCGCTATAACCGACATTTTAAAGCAAAACGTGGAGAAAATGGGATGAGTAAGGGACAGCATGGACGAAATGCATCGCCGCTTATTGTACCTGTACCACCTGGAACTACCGTAATAGATGAAGATACAGGTCAAGTACTAGCTGACCTTACGATACATGAACAAGAAGCAGTTATTGTTAAAGGTGGACGTGGAGGTAGAGGAAATACGCGCTTTGCTTCACCACGGAATCCAGCACCAGACTTCGCTGAAAATGGGGAACCAGGTGAGGAACGTACCATTAAAGTAGAGTTAAAATTAATTGCTGATGTAGGATTGGTCGGATTTCCAAGTGTAGGAAAATCGACTTTGCTATCAGTCGTTAGTGCCGCACGTCCCAAAATTGCTGATTATCATTTTACAACCTTAGCACCTAACTTAGGCGTAGTGGATACTGGAGATCAACGGAGCTTCGTGTTAGCGGATTTACCAGGACTTATCGAAGGTGCAAGTGAAGGTGTAGGACTTGGACATCAATTTTTGAGACATGTTGAACGGACAAGAGTTATTATTCATGTCATTGATATGGCTGGTACGGAAGGTAGAGATCCGTTTGATGATTATCAAAAGATCAATAGTGAACTACGTGAATATGATGAAAAGCTGATGACAAGACCACAGATAATTGCGGCAAATAAAATGGATATGCCAGGAGCGGAAGACAATTTAGAACGCTTTAAAGAACAACTTGGTTCAGATATTCCTGTTTATCCTATTTCAGCACTGACGAAAGAGGGACTACGAGATATCTTATTTGCGGTAGCAGATTTATTAGAATCTATCCCTAAATTTGCACCACAGCTTGAAGAAACAGAGGAAACCGTTGTTTACCGTTATCAGAAGGAAGATAAAGGATTCGAAATAACTAGAGATGACGACGGGGCATACGTTGTCTCTGGTCCGAAAATAGAAAAATTATTTAAAATGACAGATTTTAATCGCGATGAAGCAATTCGTCGTTTTGCCCGCCAAATGCGTTCTATGGGTGTTGATGAAGAACTGCGAAAAAGAGGCGCAGAAGATGGCGATACGATTCGTATTCTCCAATTTGAATTTGAGTTTGTTGAATAATGTTTGCTATGAGAGGCACTTTTGTTTGTAGAAAGTGGCTCTCAATTTTTTTGGCTAAATTACGAATAAATGTGATTTTTATTAAAGAAGAAAAGAAAGGATAAATTTTGAATAAGGTTCAACATTTATATTTGAATTGCATATCTTGATAGAGAGTAAACAGCCCAGAATACAGAAGTGAAAGGAGTTCGGTTTTACATTGAAGATTCATATTGTACAAAAAGGGGATATATTATGGGAATTGTCTAAGCAATATGGAGTGGATTTCGAGCAATTAAAACAAGCAAATTCACATATCGCAAGTCCAGATATGATTATGCCAGGAATGAAGATTCGAATACCGACATCAGCTAAGACAGTTAAAAAAGAAACCGCCTTAAAGGAAATGCAAACAAAGCCAAAAGAAGTGCAAATACAACCACAGGTAGAACAACCTTATTTGGATATTTCGCCAAAGCCATTACCGGTGATAAATGAAGATGAGGTACAACCAATCAAGGAAGTTCAGCCACAAATGCCAATGCCACAGATGCCACAAATGCCGCAAATACCACAACCTCTGCCACAGCCAATTTCACAACCGGAAACAGCACAGTTTCCTCTAATTGAACAAGAATTAAATTATCTAACGTTTAATTTTCCAACAGATGAATCATCTACAGCAGAGGCGGTTCATCCGATTGAACAACCTGCCCAGCAACCGATTCAACAGCCAGTCCAGCAACCAATTTATCATCCGATTCAACAGCCAGTACAAATGGTTCCATGTTTTCCAGTTCATCCATGCTATGGAGGAGTACCAGTTGGACCACAACCAGTATCACTTCCACAATTTATGCCACAACAAATGGGGTACCCTGCTCCGGTAATGCCAATCCAGGAGATGGCCTATGATGATTGTGGGTGTGGCGGAGGAAGAACTACAATGAACCAGTTCCCGCCGATGGGAATAGTGCCTGAATTTGGCTTTAATCCAAATGTAAATCTTCCAAATCAAGCATTCACAATGCCAACCCAAACAGGACCGACCTCTACTTATCCGACAATGTCAGGACATGACACCAATGCATTTCCAACCCCGCCTAGTTTTGGGGATTTGCGAACGCAAGATAAGGAAGAGTTATCTGAGTGAACAATCAACTAAGTAGAGACGATAATCGTATTAATCGTCTCTCTTCTTTTTTGTATGTGGAGGGGAATTTACTAGCAAAAAAATTATATTCAATCAAGCAAAATGTTTACTTTCTAGAAGCGAGTACTGGAGAATGCTATATATTAAAAGGACATTTGGATGCTGCAAACATGAAACAGCAGTGGGATTTTTTTGAAGCAATTCGTTCACCTGTGATTGTCCCGTTCGTGCGATTTCCGAATGGCAAAAAGGAAATTTCAATTGGTACGAATTATTATTGGACGATTTCGCCTTATATTCCTGGACGAAAATTAAGCTATCAGATTGAAGAAGACCGAGAAAGAGCTGTGCGTGCTGTAAAACAATTTCACCATCATGCAAGTGGAATTTACTTGCATAACACATTAAAAAAACCGTTGTTTTATAAACGATGGCAATCTAGATTGTATAAATTGAAGGAAACGGAAGCCATTTTTCATCAATATGGTTATAGTACACTGTTTGATGATATTCTTCTAACGATGAAGGAATCCATTGAAATTGTCTCAGGATTTCCATGGTACCAGGATCAGCTAGAAGCAGAACAAAAGGGTATGTGGGTACATGGTGATGTAGCTTCTCACAATTTTATTCAAAATGAAAGAAGTTTTATTATTGATTTCGACTTATTGCATTGTACAACTCCTTTATATGATTATATTCAATTAGGGCAACGATTTTTACCGACTATTGATTGGGATGTTGAACAATTACTTGCTTATGACATGATTGACGATGAAAAACTAGAACAATTTCTCTATTCGGTTTTTATACCAAGTGATTTGGTTCGGGAATGGTTGCATTTTCTGTCCAAAAGAGGTCTAACTAGTGTGGAATCTTATTTGCAAACGATGGAAATGGAATGGATCCAAAGAAAAAAATTTTTAACTAATTCTAAAATAATGGTAAAATAATCATATTGTATCTAACTGGAAAGGTGCTTCTGAGGTTTAGAAGCCTTGGAAGTCTCTTCAATTAGGGTAGAAAAAGACAAAAGGAGCGATTATTTTGGAAAAAGTAGTAGCGGATATTGTAGCTTGGCTGCAGGATCAAGTAAAACAAGCAGGTGTAGATGGTCTATTAGTTGGTGTAAGTGGGGGAATTGACTCTGCTGTCGTTGCTAACTTAATTAAGCGAGCTTGTCCAGATAATTCTTTAGGTGTTATTATGCCACTTAATAGTGATCCAGAAGGTATGAAGCATGCCGAGAAGGTTATCGAAGCATCTGGCATTAAAGGTGTAAAAGTAGACTTAGCAGAGACGCATCACGTGATGTTCTCACAAATTAAGTCACAATTAAAAGAAGAATATAACGAAGAAAATGGAAAATTGGCAGATGCGAACCTTCGTGCGAGATTACGAATGAGTACATTATATACAATTGCAACTAACTTTAACTATATAGTTGTGGGAACAGATAATGCTGCAGAATGGTTTACTGGATACTTCACGAAATATGGAGATGGCGGCGTAGATATTTTACCAATTGTTGATTTTTCTAAAGGTGAAGTTCGTGAATTAGCCAAATATCTTGGCGTTCCAGATGAAGTCATTACGAAAAAGCCGAGTGCAGACCTTTGGGAAGGGCAAACAGATGAAGCTGAGATGGGAACAACCTATGACAAAATCGATGCCTATTTAAAAGGAGAAACAATTCCTGAAGCAGATAAAGCTGTGATTGAACGGATGCATAATCGCTCTGCTCACAAACGAAATCCATTGCCACAATTTAAACGTTAAGGATAATTTATCCTGTTGTAAATAACCTCTCTTTTAGCAAACTAGCTATAAGGGAGGTTTTATTTATGCGTGGCAAAATTCTACTATGCTTTAGTATTCTAGTTATCGCTGGATGTGGCAATTCAGAGGAGGGTATGAATGATTCTAACCATTCTGATACACCAAACCGCACACAGCCGATAAATTATGAAACACCTAAGGAACAAGAAAATCGGATGGGCGAACGGGATAAAACAATTGGTGAATTAGGTGGCTATCCACAAAGTGAGCAAGAATATGTGAATGAGGGAGATAAAAATCTTAACGCAAAAAATGAAGACCGTTACACAAATGAAAAGACATTATTAATCGCAGAATATCTAGCAAAACGTAAAGAAATCGTCCAAGCTCAAGTTGCTGAAACGGATGATCGGATTATTGTGGCGGTACTTACGGAAAATCACGAATACCCAAACCTTAATGAAATTGTCGAGCAAGAAGTACGCCAGGTTGAACCTAATAAAGAAATTGTCGTTTATACAGACGAGAATTATTGGGAAAGAATGCGTAACTTAAATGGTAAGCAATTAAAAGTAGATGATGAAATTACCAAAAGGCTACAAAGCTTTTTTGGTAATGAATAAGCCTTTGAACTTTTCAAAGGTTTTTTTTATGAGGAACATTAACCAAGTCAAATTCTCCCATCGATGCCGAGATGGTGAAATTATGTTAGAATAGGAAAAGGATTGTTAGGGGAGAAGATGACATGATAGCATATATTCGTGGTAAATTAGTATCCATCCAGGATGAAGCGGTACTGGTGGATGTCGGTGGAGTTGGCTATGAAATAATTTGTCCAAATCCATTTGTTTTTCAGGAAGCATTAAATAATGATTTTCATATACATACTTATCTTCATGTTCGTGAAGATGCGCAAATCCTTTATGGGTTTAAAAATGAGGATCAAAAGTATTTATTTACTCGGTTATTATCTGTTTCAGGTATTGGCCCAAAAGGTGCGTTAGCTATTTTAGCTGGTGTTAATATTCCAGAGTTTGTTGCGGCAGTTGAACGTGAAGATGACAAGTTTTTAACAAGTTTTCCGGGAGTTGGAAAGAAAACTGCTCGCCAAATCGTTCTTGATTTAAAAGGAAAATTAACATCTACCTTCAGTATTGCTAATGAGGAAATTGAGGCAACACCAGTATCAACCGGAACAACTGAGGAACTAACCGAAGCAATTGAAGCGCTTAAGGCACTTGGATATTTGGAACGTGAAGTAAAGGCAGTATTACCACAGCTACGCAAACAAATTGAAAGTACAACCAACACGGATGAAATTATCCGAAAGGCATTAAGTCTATTAATGAAAAAGTAAGAAGGGGGCAATATTATGGATGAGCGAATGGTTACTGGTGAATTACAGGCTGAAGAATTTTCCGTTGAGCTTAGTTTGCGCCCTACAACATTAAATCAATATATTGGCCAAGATAAAGTAAAAGAAAACCTTCATATCTTTATTCAGGCTGCTAAAATGCGGAATGAACCGTTAGACCATGTATTATTATATGGACCGCCTGGACTTGGTAAAACAACACTCGCAGCAATTATATCAAATGAAATGGGAGTGCAATTTCGCTCTACATCTGGACCAGCAATTGACCGGGCAGGTGACCTGGCTGCTATACTGACGTCTTTAGAGGCGGGAGATGTTCTTTTTATTGATGAGGTTCATCGCCTACCGCGTGCCGTTGAAGAAGTATTATATTCGGCAATGGAAGATTTTTTTATTGATATTGTCATTGGAACTGGACCAAGTGCGCGGTCGGTACGAATTGACTTACCACCATTTACGTTAGTGGGGGCAACAACGAGAGCAGGTCTATTATCCGCTCCGCTACGTGACCGATTCGGTGTGTTGAGCCGATTGGAATACTATGAAACGAAGGATTTATGCGCTATAGTCGAACGTACCGCAGAAATATTTGAGACATCTATCTCGAAGGAAGCAGCAGTTGAAATTGCGCGCAGATCAAGAGGAACACCGCGTATAGCAAATCGTTTACTTAGAAGAATTCGTGATATATCACAAGTAAAAGGTGAAACAGAGATTAGTTATCAAACAACAGAGCTTGCGTTAGAGATGCTACAGGTTGATGATGCCGGCCTCGATCACATTGATCACAAACTTCTGAAAGGTATCATCGAGGGCTATAAAGGCGGACCAGTAGGATTAGATACAATTGCAGCAACGATAGGAGAGGAATCGCAAACTATTGAGGATGTTTATGAACCATACCTATTGCAAATTGGATTTATCCAACGGACACCAAGAGGAAGAATCGTAACGCCGAAAGCCTATCATCATTTTGGAATGAAGGTGCATGAGGACGAATGAATATAGGGAAGATGTTAATTATCATTGGGATTGTTTTTCTCATTATTGGGTTGATTTGGACCTTAATAGGAAAATTACCTGGGGATTTCTCGTTTAAAAAGGGAAATGTCACGTTTTACTTTCCACTAATGACTTCTATTATTGTTAGCATCGTATTATCGCTTATATTTTTCATCCTAGGAAGGTTTCGTTAACTAATAGGATATGCCAATGGCTTGATATTACAATTACTATCTGACAATATCCTTTTGAATATCCTAGTTTATTAAAGGAGTAACAGCATGAATATTGAGGATTTTGACTTTGATTTACCAGAATCATTGATCGCACAAACACCACTTAAGGATCGGAGTGCTTCTCGATTAATGGTGTTGAATCGACAAACAAAAGAAATTGACCATAAGCATTTTGCAGATATTACTAGTTATCTAAAAAAAGGTGACTGCCTTGTGTTAAATGACACACGTGTACTTCCCGCAAGGTTATACGGGATAAAAGAGGACACAGGTGCGAAGCTAGAGATCCTGTTGTTAAAGCAGCTAGAAGGGGACACTTGGGAGGTATTAGCAAAGCCTGCTAAAAAAATAAAAACTGGTTCTAAGCTCGTATTTGGTGATGGTCGGTTGACTGCAACATGTATCGATAGTCTAGAACATGGTGGGCGTGTACTAACCTTTTCGTATGACGGCATTTTTTATGAAGTATTAGATGAGTTAGGAGAAATGCCACTACCACCGTATATTAAAGAACAATTACCAGAAAAAGATCGTTACCAAACTGTCTATGCAAAGGAACAAGGATCTGCTGCTGCACCTACTGCAGGACTTCACTTTACGAAGGAATTACTGCAGGAAATAGAGAATATGGGTGTGACGGTCGCATTTATTACGCTACATGTTGGACTAGGCACGTTTCGACCTGTAAGTGTGGACAATGTAGATGATCATAAAATGCATGCAGAGTTTTATGTCATGACAAAAGAAACTGCCGATACGCTGACCAAGATTAAGGAAAATGGTGGTCGAATCATTTCAGTTGGGACAACGTCAACTCGTACACTTGAAACGATCGCCAGAGATAATAATGGGAAGTTTGTGGAAGCTAGTGGTTGGACAGATATTTTTATATACCCACCATATGAGTTTAAAGCAATTGATGGGTTAATAACGAATTTCCATCTTCCTAAATCAACATTGATTATGTTAGTCAGTGCATTTAGTGATCGTGATTTTATTTTACAAGCCTATCGTAAGGCAGTACAGGAACGCTATCGCTTCTTTAGCTTTGGAGATGCGATGCTTATTATTTAGTAGAGGAAAGATATGATGACAACACCAATAACATATGAATTAATTAAAACAGATAAACAAACCGGTGCAAGACTTGGACGAGTACATACTCCACATGGTTCATTTGATACCCCAACATTTATGCCAGTTGGAACACTTGCTACTGTAAAAACAATGAGTCCAGAAGATTTACAAGCTATGGATGCAAAAATAATTTTATCAAATACGTATCATCTTTGGTTACGACCTGGAGAGGATATTATCCGTGAAGCTGGTGGTCTCCATAAATTTATGAACTGGGACGGTGCTATTTTAACGGATTCAGGTGGTTTTCAAGTTTTCAGTTTAAGTGATATGCGCGAAATAAAAGAAGAGGGTGTCCATTTTCGTAATCATTTAAATGGGGATAAATTATTTTTATCACCAGAAAAAGCGATGCAAATTCAAAATGCACTCGGGTCGGATATCATGATGGCATTTGATGAATGTCCACCATTTCCAGCAACCTATGACTATATGAAATCGTCGGTTGAAAGAACCTCTCGCTGGGCAGAGCGTTGTTTAGAAGCTCATCAACGAAAGGATGTACAAGGATTATTTGGAATTATTCAAGGTGGGGAATATGAGGAACTGCGAAAACTAAGTGCACGTGATTTGGTTTCCCTTGATTTCCCTGGATACGCCATTGGTGGGTTATCAGTCGGTGAACCTAAAGATGTCATGAATAGAGTATTAGAATTTACAACACCATTAATGCCAAGCAATAAGCCAAGATATTTAATGGGAGTAGGATCACCTGATTCACTTATTGATGGTGCAATTCGAGGGATTGATATGTTTGATTGTGTCTTGCCAACTAGAATTGCTCGTAATGGTACTTGTATGACTTCAAATGGAAGATTGGTCGTACGGAATGCAAAATACGCTCGTGACTTTGGACCAATTGATGAAAATTGTGATTGTCACGTATGCAAAAATTATACACGCGCCTATATTAGACATTTAATAAAATGTAATGAAACATTTGGATTTAGACTTACTACTTATCATAATCTACATTTTCTGTTAAAATTAATGGAACAGGTACGACAAGCAATTCGCGAAGATCGACTTGGTGACTTTAAAGAGGAATTCTTTGAACGCTATGGGTTAAACCAACCGGATGCAAAGAATTTTTAAAGTGTGTTTAAAAAGCAATCCGTTTTTTAAACAAATTGTCTGGAAAGGAGGGACAAGTAATGGGAGAACTTGCTACATTATTACCGTTGATAGCAATGTTTGTTATTTTTTACTTCTTGCTAATTCGTCCACAACAAAAACGTCAAAAACAAGTTAGACTAATGCAGTCTGAACTTAAAAAAGGTGATACAGTTGTAACGATTGGTGGTTTTCATGGTGTGATTCATGCTATCGATGAAGACACTGTTGTATTACAAGCAGGAGATGGTTCTAAGCTTACATATGATCGTTCTGCGATCCGTGATGTGAAAACTGTTTAATGCAAGCAAAAGAGGCTGACGTAAATGTCTGCCTCTTTTTTCATGAACAATGATAAAATAAAAAGCTTAAAGACGAAACACCTGTTTATCAATACCTTTCACACACGAGCGAAAAGGGCATTATACTTGTACTTTATTTTTGATCAGCAATAACGTTCACACCAACAGCTCCGCCAAATAAAGCTGCCAAAATATAGAATAAATGATGAATGGTTTGCTCCAACGAGAAGCCTTGCTGATAGCCCAAA
The DNA here is from genome assembly GCF_001038425.2 of Ornithinibacillus contaminans. Classification (GTDB taxonomy): domain Bacteria; phylum Bacillota; class Bacilli; order Bacillales; family Amphibacillaceae; genus Ornithinibacillus; species Ornithinibacillus contaminans. Next base: position 20,351 of record NZ_LDPV02000009.1, on the reverse strand, counting down.
TACTGTACTAAAAAAGTAAAAAGCGTGAAGCCAAGCCCTGTAACTGCACCAATTACCCATCCTTTTTTCTTCCCTTTGGCACCAGATACTGCGCCACCAATAAATAATGAAATTAGACCAATGACAAGTGTCACCCAATCCAATGCCGGCTCATTGAAGCTAGAGAAACGTAGCAATAATGCTAATGTCATACTAGAAACAAGAATTAATCCTAGCACAACGATCCATCCATACAATAATGCAATAAATTGTTGATTTCGCATCCTTATCCTCCTATTCATCCTGTTACTAGCCAAGAGTCAAACTTATCCCATTAGAACTGCTTAGCTTGTGACAGCCCGTAAAAGTCTCCTATTCTATACATATTCTTGTACAACAAAAGTAGACGAGTTTTTTTGAGAAAATTTTATCGAATCCATTTTTGAAGAAATGGAATTTGTTCCAGTTCTGCTTTCGTTATAAATTTTAGTAGGAAAAGCATGACGAGATAGATACCTGCAAGTAAGAGTAGTGTAGCACCAAATAGAAGTACATTTGGATCATACTTGCTATAAATATCATAGAAGAAGCTAGCTATCGTCCAGGTAACTAAAATTAAAGCAACCATCTTTGCAATATCCTTAACTGGTATATAGAAATTGATTGTTTTCTTTAACGCGGCTAAATGCAAGAATGTTACTAATACGACACTGACTGACATAGCAATGGCGACCCCCATAATGCCAAAGTCTTCGTTGGAAGCTAGGATGAAAAGCACAAAGAATTTTATTAAAGCACCAATTAAACTATTCCACATTGCAGGCTTGGCGAGGTCAAGCGCCTGTAAAGCGGCTTGTAAGGGGGATTGTATATACAGTAAAATGTAAAAAGGTGCCATGAAAACAAGCATCGTACTAGCATTTGATGTACCATACATAAACGAAAGAATCGGGATAGCGAAGATTGCTAATACAACCGTTGAGATAGCACCGGATGCAAATGAAATGCGGATGGATTGATGAATACGGTAGTGAATTAGCCGATTATTGGACATGGCCTCTGCTTCAGAAATGTTTGGAACAAGTGCCACTGACAATGATTGCGTAATAAAGGTTGGCAAAGCTAATAATGGTAAGACAAATCCAGTTAGCTCGCCATACTGCTTTGTCGCCATCACTGTAGTTAATCCCGCTAATGCTAGACTATGAGCCACGATTATCGGTTCCAGAAAATAAGAAAACGAACTGATAATTCTACTACCGGTACTAGGAAGAGCGATAGAGAACAATTCTTTTACGGTTTGCCCACTAGATTTTAAATAACTAAAAAAACGATAACGGATACGGATAGTCTTTTTCCGTTTAAATTGGTAAATCATATAGAGTAACGAAACAAATTCACCAAGAATGACACTAAACATGGCACCAGCTGCAGCAAATTCGACTCCATAAGGTAGTAATAGATGAACAAATAAGGCTACAAAGCTTATCCGAACAATCTGCTCAATGACTTGTGCATAGCTTTGTGGTTTCATATTTTGTTTTCCTTGGAAATACCCACGTAATACAGAGGATATCGCGACGATAGGAATAATCGGGCTAATGGCAATCAAAGGATATACAGTTCGTTCATCTGTCAAGAGTGTTGTTGCAATAAATGGAGCGGCAACTATCATTACCGCAGTGAAAATAATACTAGATAGGCTAGTGATAATAATGGATACTACTAAAATTTTCTTTACTTTTGCGTGATCATGTTGAGCTTCTGCCTCGGCAACTCGCTTGGAGATGGCAACAGGTAATCCTAATTGTGTCAACGTCATGACTAAAAAGAAGGTAGGAAGAGCCATCATATATAATCCGACACCTTCTTCACCCATTAGCCTGGCAACAACTAACCGATTAATAAAGCCTAAAAATCTTGTAATCATACCTGCAAATATTAAGATAAGTGTGCCTTGTAAAAACGTTTGTTTCGACAACATCGACGACCTGCCTTCTCAAAAAATAAAATTTCATATACAATGATATATATGCAATAGTAGAGTCCAAGCATGACAACTTGTCTTTTTATTTAAAATTCTTTCTAACGAGGTGAAGGTCTTGGAAATCATAAAGACTGTAAAGGAATGGAAGGTTGAGTTGAAGCCTGCTTTACAGAGTAAAGCAGAAGAATTTCAACTGATGGGATATACAAGAGCAACTGCTGAAGATGTCTGGCGCTGCCTAGAAAAAAAGGTGTGGAAGGGTAATCCGGACAAACGTTTACACGAGGTTGTTCAAGAGGTCTTTCATCTCAGTTCAAATATCTATATGAGTTATTTAACCGTAGATACTTACCAAGATGATGATTTAATGGCATCGATCGCAGCATTAACAGGAAAAAATTAAGCTATCAATGGTTATAAGTACATAGGTTGGTTGTTATTGGAAAGGGAGGAACAATTGAATGAAGAATAAAGGACGTATTTCAGTCTTTTTCCTAATCGTTATCGGATTAGGTTTATTGGTGGGGCTGTTAACCCCGAGCGTAGCAAAGGATATTAATCTTGGCTTAGACTTGCAAGGTGGATTTGAAGTATTGTACGAGGTTGAAACAATTGACCTAGACCAAGAAGTGGACCGTGCTTTATTAGAGTCGACTGTGCAATTATTAAACGATCGTGTTAATAAGCTAGGAATTAGCGAGGCAGTCATTAATATTGAAGGTGAAGATAGAATTCGGGTACAGCTTGCTGGAGTAGAAGATCAGAACCAAGCGCGTGAAATGTTAGCTACCTCAGCTCGACTTACATTTCGTGATGTAGATGATAACGTATTGCTCGACGGATCCGATGTAAAAGAGGGAAGTGCAAAACAAGACTTCCATCCTGACACAAATGCACCAATTGTTACGTTAAAGCTCAAGGATGCTAAAAAGTTCGGTGAAATCACACGGGATTTAGCAGCTAAGCAAACAACAGGTGAGAACTTACTTGTTATTTGGATGGATTATCAAGAAGGTGATTCTTACCAAGCAGAAGCAACAAAAGCAGATCCGAAATTTGTATCTGCGCCAGGTGTAAGTCAAACCTTGAATACGACAGACGTCATGATTGAAGGGAACTTTACGGTAGAATCAGCAACCTATCTTGCTGACATCATAAATTCTGGTTCTTTACCGGTCAGTATGAATGAAATATTCTCCACTTCTGTGGGGGCTCAATTTGGGGAACAGGCATTAAATCAAACTGTTCTTGCTGGAATAATTGGGGTAGCCATTATTTTCATATTCATGCTAGTTATTTATCGGTTCCCTGGGATTATTTCAGTTATCAATTTAATCGCATATATTTTCTTAGTGCTAGTCATTTTTGACTTGTTAAATGGTGTATTAACACTTCCTGGTATTGCGGCATTAATATTAGGAGTAGGGATGGCTGTTGATGCCAATGTCATAACCTTTGAACGTATTAAAGAGGAATTACGAGAAGGAAAATCGCTGGTTGCAGCCTTTAAAGCAGGTACGAGTAATTCACTTCGGGCGATTTTAGATGCAAATATCACCACACTGTTAGCAGCGGCTGTTTTGTTTGCATTCGGGACAAGCTCTGTTAAAGGGTTTGCAACCATGCTCATTATTTCTATAATAGCCAGCTTTATTACAGCTGTTTATGGAACTAGATTATTATTACAGCTTTGGATAAAAGTTAAATTCCTAAAAAATAACCCCGCATGGTTTGGGGTTAAGAAGACGGAAATCAAAGATATTAAAGACAGTACCGAAGTACCTGCTAAATTTTTCAATCGTGAATGGGACTTTGTAACAAGTAGAAAGAAATTTTTCATTGTTACATTGTTACTCGTCGTAATTGGTACTGTATCACTTCTCGTGTTTAAATTAAATCCTGGCATTGATTTTACAAGTGGAACTCGTGTGCAAATCATCGCAGAGGAAGCATTAAGTTCAGAAGAGATTGAAACAAGTCTCGATGAAATAGGTTTAGCAGCAAAATCGATCGTACTCTCCGGTGAGAATAATGAAATTGCAGTGATACGATATGAAGATGTTATTGCTGATGAAGAGCTAGATGGTCTAAAGGAATTGGTTTTAGATGAATATGGTGTTGAGCCAAGTGTAAGTGTCGTTTCGCCAATTGTGGGACAAGAATTGGTCAAAAATGCTTTATATGCGCTCGGAATTGCTTCGATTGGCATGATTATTTATGTTGCCTTGCGTTTCGAACTGTACTTTGCCATTACGACGATCATTGCCTTGTTACATGATGTATTCCTGATGCTTGCGGTATTTAGTATTTTTAAAATAGAATTTGATGTGACAATTGTTGCGGCAATCCTAACGATTATTGGGTATTCCATTAATGCGACTATTGTAACCTCTGACCGTATCCGAGAAAACATTCAGCGAAGAAAGAAACCGATCAAAACATTTAACGAACTAGCAAATGTCGTGAATAAGAGTATTGTTCAGACAATGACAAGAACACTTAATACTACGATTACCACATTAATTGCGGTGGTTGCTTTCCTATTATTAGGTGCAGAGTCAATTGCTGGGTTTGGAATAGCGCTTATGGTCGGATTGTTAGCTGGACTATATTCTTCCTTATTCTTAGCTACTCAATTATGGCTCGTATTACGTGGTAGACGTATTAAAGAAAATCCAGTTGATTTTAGGAAGAAAAAACGGGTTGAAGGTCCACAAGTATAACTAGTAGATAATCTTAAAAAAACAATCTCCTTGTCTAGTGATAAGGGGATTGTTTATCCTTGCAAGTAAATAATAAGGTTGATTACCTTAAAAGGAGGATTTTTTTTGAAAGGACAATCTTATGTTATTTTAGCTATAATTGTCATGATTTTAGTAGCGATTTTTGCCGTTACAAATGTTAATTCAGTGGAAGTTACCTACTATTTTTGGCAAGCTGAGTCACCACTTATTCTCGTCATTCTATTTTCAGTTTTAATGGGTGGTATTATTACGGCAGCTGCTGGTATGGTTAAAATGTTTAAGCTACAACGAGAAATAAAGAGCTTAAAACAAGAACGCGATAAATTAAATCATCTAATGGAAGAACATGGTTTGCAACTAGATGATAGTAATAAACAACCGAACAATGGTACGGAAGAAGCAGAATCGATAGAGAACAAATTCTAATTGCTACCCCTGACTAACTTTGTGTATAATAGATTAGTCAGGGGTGAATTTATGTTACGAAGCAAATCGAAATGGAAATTTGCAACTAAACAAGAGAATACACAGCAATGGATGGATGACTCATCAGACTTATCCCCCGTGATAGAAACGTTATTAATACAACGTGGCATTACGACAAATGATGCAGCACAGGCATTTTTATCGCCTGCAATAGATCATTTGGTAGCGCCAGATAGATTAGCATCGATGGATATTGCGAAAGAACGTGTGCTGCAAGCTATTGCGCAACAAGAAAAAATTCTTGTCTACGGAGATTATGATGCCGATGGAGTTAGTTCAACAACCGTATTAATGAAAGCATTGCAAGAGCTAGGAGCAGTCTGTGAATATTATATTCCGAATCGGTTTACGGAAGGATATGGTCCTAATGAAGCAGCCTTTAGACAGGCATTTGATAATGGCTTTCGCTTAATCATTACTGTTGATACAGGTATTGCTTCTGTTCATGAGGCGAATGTAGCAAAAGAGCTTGGAATTGATTTAATAATTACCGACCACCATGAACCACAGGAAACATTGCCTGATGCATTTGCCATTATACATCCAAAATGTTCACCAGATTATCCATTTAAGGAATTAGCAGGAGTCGGAGTTGCATTTAAATTTGCAGAAGCATTATTAGGATACTTTCCCGAGCAGTTTTTAGATTTAGTAGCAATCGGCACAATTGCTGACCTAGTTCCATTAGTGAGTGAAAATCGGGTGTTAGCATACTATGGATTGCGAAAAATGTCGACAACGAAGCGGGATGGATTAATTGCCTTAAAAAAGCAATGTAAACTAGTAGGTAATGTAACGGAGGAAGATATCGGATTTTTAATTGGGCCTAGATTAAATGCAGTAGGAAGATTACAAGATGCTGATCTTGCTGTTCAGCTTTTAATGACCGAAGATCATGATGAGGCTGCTGAGCTTGCCGAGATGGTACAAGGATTAAACCAAGAACGCCAACAAATTGTTGCTTCAATCGTAAAAGAGGTTGAGGAGATGATAGACTCTGACACGATGAAACATGTCATCGTCGTGGCAAAACAGGGGTGGAATGAGGGGGTTCTCGGAATTGTTGCCTCTCGACTAGTTCGAAAATATGACCGACCGGCAATTGTATTAGCGATTAATGAAGAAAAAGGTACAGCAAAGGGGTCAGCTAGAAGTATTGCTGCATTTGACCTGTTTCAGGGGTGTATGAGGCATAAAGCATTATTTACACATTTTGGAGGTCATGCGCAAGCGGCGGGTATGACGTTACCACTGGAGAATGTAGAGGAACTAGAACGAGAACTTGACCTTATCATTAAGCAAGAGTTAACTCCAGAGGATTTTAAACAGGAAATAGTCATTAGTAAAACACTAGAATTAGGTGAGGTTAGCCTAGATCTAATTGAAGAACTGAATCAATTAGCACCATTTGGAATGGCGAATCCGAAACCTAAATTTCATATAAAGCAAAATCCAGCTGACCTACGACAACTAGGAAATCAAAAAAATCACCTGAAGTTGTTATTTAAAGATGAGGATAACATACTGGAAGGAATCGCCTTTGGAATGGGTGAATTGTTTTCGTTTATCTCTCCAAAAGCAAACCTTTCCGTAGTTGGAGAACTAGGTGTCAACGAATGGAACGGTGTTCGAAAACCACAGCTAGTCATTGAGGACATGCGAATAGACGATTGGCAATTGTTTGATTACCGTGGCAAAAAACAATTTGACATAACAAACTATCTTAATCAGTATGAATCGCATATGCTATTGTATCAGGATGAAAGCAAGCTAGGATCATTTCCAACTGATATCACAAAAGTTCGATATGATGAAGTACATGAGGAAATAATGGAAGCGGAAGTATTATATTTAGTAGATTTACCACCAGACTTAGACCTGTTGCGGTCTATCGTGAATAAGGTAAAGCCATTATGTATACATGTTTGCTTTTATGTGGAAAATAGTGCCTATCTATTTGCTTTTCCTACTAGGGAAAACTTTAAAGACTTATATGCATTAATATGGAAAAGAAAGACTTTAGATATAAATAAAGAATTGCCTAAGGTTATGAAGGCAAAGGGTTGGTCCAAGGATACGATTCTTTTTATGTTAGACGTGTTTTCTGAGCTTGAATTTGTTAAGATAGAAAATGGTATGATTCTACTAAATAATTCACCTAATAAGAAGGATTTACAAGAATCCAATCAGTACCAGCAGCGATTAAAACAAGCGGAAATAGAGAAGGTACTCTACTTTGCACCATACGAGGAACTAATTCGTTGGTTCCAAGCTTGTATGGAACAGATGGAGAAGCCTGAGGAGGAAATTATACATGGATTATAAACAATATATTAAAATTGTTCAGGATTGGCCAAAAGAAGGAATTGAATTTAAAGATATCACACCATTAATGGATAACGGTAAGGCATTTAAAGCAGCAGTGGATGAAATCGTTGAATTTGCCAAAGAAAAGGATATTGATCTAGTCGTAGGGCCTGAAGCACGTGGGTTTATTGTAGGCTGTCCGGTTTCCTATGCATTAGAAGTTGGGTTTGCACCTGTTCGAAAAGAAGGAAAGCTTCCACGTGAAGTAATCAAGGTAGATTATGGTTTAGAGTATGGCCAAAATGTACTAACAATCCATAAGGATGCGATAAAGCCAGGTCAACGAGTGTTAATTACCGATGATTTATTGGCAACTGGTGGTACAATTGAAGCAACAATCAAATTAGTTGAAGAGTTAGGCGGTATTGTTGTTGGTTGTGCATTCTTAATCGAGCTAACTTACTTAGATGGTTTAGAAAAACTTAAAGGCTATGACGTCCTAACATTAATGAAATATTAATTGAAATTTTAGGTCTGATGAGATATATGCCTCATCAGACCTCTTCTAATAAATTTTTTTCTTTACTTTTAACAAAAAGTTATCAATACTAGTAAGAAAGTATCTTCTACATTTAAAGGTGATAATATGGCAAAAAGTGACACGATTACTATAGACAATTTAATTGATAAAGCGCGTGAATATCTTTCGGATGAAGATGTTGACTTTATTATTCGTGCGTATAAGTATGCGGAAGAAGCGCACAAGGACCAATACCGTAAATCAGGAGAAGAGTATATCATTCACCCTGTTCAGGTAGCTGGTATTTTAGTTGATTTAAAAATGGATCCAGTAACAGTTGCTGGTGGTTTTTTACACGATGTAGTAGAAGATACAGACGTAACCCTAGAAATGATTGAGGAAGAATTCAATCATGAAGTAGCCATGCTTGTTGATGGCGTGACGAAGCTAGGGAAAATTAAATATAAGTCCAAAGAAGCACAACAAGCTGAAAATCACCGAAAAATGTTTGTCGCAATGGCAAAAGATATTCGAGTTATTCTCATTAAACTTGCGGATCGCCTGCATAATATGCGTACATTAAAACATTTGCCGCCAGAAAAGCAGCGATTAAAAGCCAATGAAACAATAGAAATCTTTGCTCCTTTGGCACATCGCTTAGGAATATCAACCATTAAATGGGAGCTTGAGGATACAGCACTACGTTATTTGAACCCACAGCAATACTACCGAATTGTTCAATTAATGAAACAGAAACGTGAACAACGGGAATCCTACATTGAAGAAGTCATTAGTGAAGTTACGAAACAACTTGCTGAAATTAATGTGGAAGCGGAAATTTCAGGAAGACCGAAACATTTATACAGTATCTACCAGAAAATGGTTAAGCAAAATAAACAATTTAATGAAATCTATGATTTGCTCGCAGTCCGTGTCCTTGTAAATAGTATAAAGGATTGTTATGCAGTCTTAGGTATTATTCATACATGTTGGAAGCCTATGCCAGGAAGATTTAAAGATTATATTGCGATGCCAAAGCAAAATCTGTATCAATCCTTGCATACTACCGTCATAGGTCCTAAAGGCGATCCATTAGAAGTACAGATTCGTACGAAAGAAATGCATGAAATAGCTGAATACGGAATTGCAGCACACTGGGCATATAAAGAGGGAAAACAATTAAATAAAGATAAAAAATCATTTGAAGAAAAATTAACTTGGTTCCGTGAAATTTTGGAATGGCAAAATGAAACACACGATGCAGAGGAATTTGTTGAAAGCTTAAAGATAGATTTGTTTTCCGATATGGTATATGTTTTTACACCTAAAGGCGATGTAATTGAATTACCATCCGGTTCGATTCCACTTGATTTTGCCTATCGTATTCACACCGAAGTTGGAAATCATACCATTGGTGCAAAAATCAATGGGAAGATGGAGCCACTTGATTACAAGCTGAAAAATGGTGACATTATTGAGGTGCTGACATCAAAGCATTCTTACGGACCTTCACAGGATTGGGTGAAAATTACCCAAACCTCACAGGCAAAAAATAAAATCAGGCAGTTCTTCAAAAAACAACGTCGTGATGAGAATATTGCAAAAGGAAAAGATTTAGTAGACAAGGAGATTCGGGCTCTTAATATTGAGCCGAAAGAGGCCTTAACAGAGGAAAATTTAAAGCGTGTCTATGAACGATTTAATTTTACCACTGAGGATGATCTCTATGCAGCAGTAGGCTATCAAGGTATTACTGCGGCATTAGTTGCCACTAGATTGACTGATAAAATTCGTCAAACGCGTCAAAAGGAACAAAATCTCGAGCAAACATTAGAAGTTGCGAAAACAGATGAAAAAGCAGCGAAGAAATATAAAAAGGATTCTGGTGTTATTGTCGAAGGAATTGATAATTTACTAGTTCGCCTTTCAAAATGCTGTAATCCAGTTCCTGGTGATGACATAATTGGGTATATTACAAAGGGACGAGGCGTGTCAGTCCATCGTGATGACTGTCCGAACGTTCAAACGGAAGAAGCTAAAGCACGACATTTACATGTGGAGTGGGAAGCTGATCAAACGCAGAAACAATATCATGTAGACCTAGAGATATCAGGCTATGATCGCCGAGGCTTATTAAATGAAGTACTCCAAGCAGTAAATGAGATGAAAACTAATATTACCCATGTAAATGGGCGCTCAGATCGTAATAAAATGGCAGTAATTCACATCACCACCTTAATTCAAAATACGAATCATTTACGAAAGATCGTTGAGCGAATTAAACAAATCAAGGATGTGTACACCGTTACACGTACACTCCAATAACCCCATAGCTTCCATGTATGGGGTTTTTACATCGGAATATTTAGCAAGTGTAATTGGTATTTTTCGATCTGATTACCGAAAAGGAGTTATGAACTAAATGAGGGCAGTAATTCAGCGTGCAAAGGATGCAACAGTAACTGTGCAAAATGAAATAATCGGTGCAATTCCTAATGGTTTAGTTGTGCTGTTGGGTGTCACACATGAAGATACGATAGAGGATGCGAAATATCTAGTCAATAAAATTGTTCATTTGCGTATATTTGAAGATGAACAAGAAAAGATGAATTTATCCTTAAAGGATGTTAGTGGAAGTATCCTGTCTATTTCGCAATTCACCCTATATGGTGATACGCGAAAAGGGAGAAGACCCAATTTTATGCAAGCAGCAAAACCTGAATTGGCGAACGAGCTATATGAGAAATTTAACGAATTACTTTTGTCAGAGGGAATCTCTGTAGAAACAGGTCAATTTGGGGCAATGATGGATGTGCAGTTTACTAATGTCGGACCAGTCACATTACTACTTGATAGTAAGGAAAAATAACCGAGTATAGTAAGACTAGAAAAAAGGCTTGGATAACAGTGTAGCGAGCAAGGAAAAGAAGAACATGTTAAATTTTCCTTGCCTATTACCTGTATATCCAGCCTTTTTTCTTGTGTCTACTTAGTTAAATAGGACCATGCATATTGTGCGTATAGCTCTGCACCAATTACCATGGCGTCTTCATCGATATTGAATTTACCATGGTGATGGGCCCATTCAGTATCTTTTTCTGGATTACCACTTCCGACTAGTGCAAAACAACCAGGTGCCTTGGCGAAATAGTCACTAAAATCCTCACCACCCATTGTTGGCTTCTCCTGATAAACAGCACTGGAGCCAAATGATTCGGTAATAACGTCCACTGCTAACCTAGCGCTTTCTTCTTCATTAATAACTGCTTGTGTACCGCGAGTGTATTCGAGTGTTGCTGTAGCACCATATATAGCTGCGACCTGCTTGGCATAATGCTCAAGCTGGGTTTCGATATGATCTCTTACTTGTTGGTCAAAGCAGCGAACTGTTCCTTCTATTTCTGCATTTTCGGCTATGACATTAAAGCGGGTACCGACAACCATTTTACCAATGGTAAGGACTGCTGGTTGCTGTGTATCAATTGTTCGAGACACAATGCTTTGAGCATTCATAACAAAGGATGAAGCAACAATTGCAGTATCAATACAAGCATGGGGGAGAGCACCGTGGCCACCTTTTCCTTTGAATGTTACTTTAAATAAATCCGCAGAAGCAAAAGATGGTCCTGGTGTACAAGATACTTTACCAGTTGGCATTTGTGACCAAATATGAATGCCAAATACATTATCGACATCATCCACTGCACCTTGCTTCACAAATGCTTTTGCGCCTTCTGCTACTTCCTCAGCTGGTTGAAATAATAATCGAACATTACCTGGTAAATTAGCCTTATGTTCTGTTAATACCTTTGCTGCAATTAGTAGCATAGCCGTATGGGAGTCGTGACCACATGCATGCATTTTACCGGGATGCTTTGAAGCATATGATATGTCTGTATTGAGTTCTTCTATGGAAAGGGCATCCATATCACCACGTAATGCGACCGTTTTTCCTGGCATGCCTCCTTTAATGGTAGCGATAACGCCAGTAGGGGTTGCTCTACGATAGGTAATACCTAATTGATCCAGATATTCACAAACAAAATTGGTCGTATTAACTTCCTCCCAAGAAAGCTCTGGTTCACTATGAAGCTTTCTTCGTATTGCCGTTAATTCATCACTGTATTGTAAAATCGATTGTTTAATTGTCTGACTAATCATTGTCTTAACCTCCGTTAGTTTCCGTTAATTTCTTTGCAGTTTCATAGAGGATTTCAACTGCTCTTGCAATATCACTGGAGTCTGACCATTCTTCTGGACAATGACTGAGACCATTCTTGCTCGGGATGAATAACATACCTACTGCAGTCACATCAGCAAAAACCATGGCGTCATGACCAGCTCCACTATTAATCGAACAGTACTCGATTGCTAATTGCTCACTAGTTTGCTTGAAAAGCGATACGATTTCTGGGTTCATCACTTTTGGTTGCATGTATAGTTGCTGAACAGCAGTGATCTTTATATCATTAGTAGAATAGGAATCAATGAGCATGTTCAGTTTGTTGATTACATGTTGGATATGTTCTTCTTTACCAGAACGAATGTCTACTGTGAAGACCGTTTTTTTCGGAATTACATTAGCGCCGTTTGGAAACACAGTTAATCTTCCTGTCGTTATAACAGTTCCTTCGCCTTCCGCTATGGCAAGAGAAGGGAGTTGTGCAATCATTTGTGCTGCAGTTACCAAGGCATCAGCACGACGATCCATAGGTGTTGTACCTGCATGTCCGGCCTGACCTTCTACAGTAATTTCAAATTGTGTTAAACCAACAATCGTTTCCACCACTCCGATTGGAAATTGGGTAGCTTCTAAAATTGGTCCTTGTTCAATATGCAATTCTAAATATGCTTTAATGGTGTTTGGTTCTCTTTTTTTGGGAAGGGATGGATTAAGCCCGATTTCGGTCATCGCTTCCGTAGTAGTGATACCATTTTGATCACGGAGTGCTTTGAATTCATTATCAGTTATTAAACCAGTAATTCCTCTTGATCCCATTAATCCACCGCCAAATCTGGAACCTTCTTCTTCAACAAGTGCAATCAGTTCTAAAGGATAGGTTGGTTTAAGGTTGTGTTCAGCGAATAAAGCTGCAACCTCTAAACCGGCAACAACACCAGCTGGCCCATCATAAGAGCCGCCGTTTGGTACGGAATCAAAATGAGAGCCAATTAGAACGCTTGGTGCATCCTGTAACGTTCCAGCTAGCTTTCCAAATATATTCCCTAGACCATCTTCACGTACTTCTAATCCGTATTGCTTCATCTTTTCTTTTATATAGTTTCGAGCAAGCTTGTCTTCCTGGCTATACGTTAATCTCGTTGTTCCTTGTCCAGGCGTTGCAGTGAACGTACTAAGTGTGTCTATATGAGCTTCAATTCGAGCTTGTAGGGTATTCATTTAAATCCTCCCGTTTTTATAATAATGTAACGAATATACCTGCTAAAATAACGGAAACAATGGTGACCGTGATAAACCCGCCAACAAGCATCGGAGGCAGCATATGGCTCGTCAGTACATCTTTTTCTTTCTCATCCTGTGTTAAGGAATTAATGACCTCGTTCGTAATAATGAAGTCGGCTGGGAAACCATATAATGCTGTTAACGAAACAGCGAATGCCATTTCTTTGCTGACCTTAAGAAATTTTCCGGCGATGAATGAAAAAATATACATCCCACATACACCAATTACAATTGCTCCGATTAGTGGGAAAATAATCTCAACCATCATGCTCGGAGTTGCTTGCTTTAACCCATCAAAAATGAATAGCATTAGACCCATCATTGCAAATCCAAATCCATTAGCTTTTTGAAGTACTTGCTTCTCTAAAAATCCGATGCTTTTACCAATTATTCCGAATAATAAACAGAGAATAAACGGGCTGATTGAAACAATCGGTTCAACTAGTGTAGAAACGAAGTATGCCAGAAACGCAACAACAATTAATCGAAAGAATTTAAAGAAATCCGTGTTATATTTTTCTGGTAAAAATTTAAATAGCTTTAGGGTTGGTTCTGCGGTAACAGCTAATTCGGAAGAAGCTTGTACTTGATCCATTGGTTGTAACTCACCACTGCGATATTTTTCTAGTAATCTTTTTCCTTCTTTTTTTAACACAATAGATGTAAGAGGGTAACCGGCAAAACCTTGCATGACATAAATGACGATAGCAAAAACAGACAGGGTTGTAAGACCCGCAGCATTAGCTCCGTCTGCCATAATGAGGGCAGATACAACACCTCCAACAAGTGGTGGTATAGCAACTACCATAGTTTTAAAACCGAAGATGAAGGTTCCGATTCCTAATAAAAATACAACGATTCCAATAATTCCTGCTAAGGCAATCAGAATAGTTTTCCACTGGGCTTTTAATTCCTGTAGGGAAAGTAGTGTACCCATGTTCGTAATTAATAAATACATCAGCATGGTAGCCACTACAGACGGAATACCAGCGACAGAGACGATTTCTGTCGGGAAGAATGTCCAGTAGCCAATTAGGAATAAGAGTGCACTAATAAACATGGATGGAACCCATGCTTTGGTTCGGATCGCAATCCAATCCCCGATTAAAAGAATAAGAACAACAATTGCTAAAGCTAACATTTGAGACATACTTACACCTTCTTCTTCAATAGTTATAATTATTTCGTAATACGAAAAAATTATGATGTAATTTATATTAATACTATTTAGTTAATTAAACAATTAGAAATTTTAATGTAAACGCTTTTATCTGAATTTTGTTTAGAAATCAAGAAAATGATAGGTTTACTTGGCTAGTTTTAGGGTGAGAACGGGGCTATTCTCGAATCATTGGAAAATAAAAACAGCAACCATACCACAAATGGGGTACGGTTGCTGTAGTAATGACTTGTTTTTTAGTTTTAATGTTGCTTTTGTCACGTAACAGAATGCCTGTTAACGAGATAGTTTTCCTAATTGGTTGCAAAGTAATGTTGCAATCCATTGACAATGCCAGTGACTAATTTCTTCTGATAAGCATTTGTAAGTAACAGCTGTTCAATTTCTGGATTGGAAATGAATCCTAATTCAATTAGTACACCAGGCTTGGCGTTTTGCCTTATAACCTGAAAATCGCCAAAGCCCATGCCGCGATCATTGTCACCGGACTCTTTAATTAGCTCTGTTTGGATATAGCGGGCTAGTGGTTCATACTGATCGTGATAATAATAAGTCCCAATACCAGTTACATCAGGTAGGTCAGGTACACTGTTGTAATGTAGACTGATAAATGCATCTGTATCCAACACATTTGATACAGTTGCTCTACTACTTAGGGATACAAATGTCATTTCATCACGAGTCATAATGACCTCAGCACCGAGCATGGTTAGCTCTTGTTCTAATTCTCGTGCTGTTTTATAGGTTAAGTCTTTTTCAAGTGAATCATTTGCACCGATTGCGCCAGAATCATCGCCACCATGTCCAGGATCGATAACAATAGTTTTGCCTGCTAAGCCAGAGGTGCTTGCAGTTTTTTTTACTAATAATGCTTTTAAAACATACCCTTCGCCTTCATCGGTTTTCACTTGTAACCATTCTCCAACTTCACCAGTAACCTCTAGGCGATCTCCTTTATCCGCAAAATAAATAATATCATACTCTGTAGATGGACCTTTACGGATTTGTGTTTGTTCGTGCTGGATAGTAATAGCGTCTACATCTGCATCGTAGACTGGTGATGTGGCGGGAACTGAATCAATAGTCGAATCTGATTCTGAATTGGTACTGGAGTCTGGATTGTTTCCATTAAGAGAAATATAATCACTTATGACCCAACCTGTATAGCCATCTAATTGAATCTCCAGCCAGTCGCCCTGTTGCTGAAGAATAGGGTAGGTTTCATCTGCATGTACTTGTCCTAACACTTCATAATTTGTACCTGGTCCACTTCTGACATTTACATTATCCTCTTGAACCATTAATTCTTCCGTACTAGCTGTAATATGTATGCTCATGACAAGCAATAATAGTGTTAGTATTATTCCGATTCGTTTTCGTTGTCGCAAAAGACGTCCTCCTACTAGTTCTCAAACATTATGTTTCCATTCTATTTTAATAAAAATTGTCGAATTAGGCAAAACTAGTGTTAGAAAAAAGGAGGCTAAAACGTTGCGGTACAATGAAAAGCATTGGAATTCTCAACAAAATCGAGATATATTTGGGGTTAATCTACATCGATTTATTGAAATGCAAGAGTCATCTAATCATATGGAAATTGCCCAGGAATTGGGGATTTCGCTAGGGGAAGTAAAGGCCTTAAAGAAAAAGATTAATCGTACTTGACAATCCCCCTTTGAAACATTATGATAATAGTCATTCAAACAAATTTAAACAAATTTAGAATATATCCGTAGAGGGAAAGAGTAACTAGTGTGTGACTGTTTAGAGACAAAGTGCCTTGGGCTGAAAGCATTTTGCATGACGATCTAGTGAAAGACATTCCTGAGGATCTATATTGAACGGTGACTAGTAAATATAGACGTTTTGCAGGCGTTAACTGTGTAAAGAGGATGCAGATTATGCATCAACTAGGGTGGCAACGCGGGTATACTCTCGTCCCTTATTATAGGGACGGGAGTTTTTTGTATATTTTTTTATGGATACATAGTTATTAGGAGGATGATGGAATGAATATTAATGCGCCAAGGGGAACGGTAGACATTTTACCGAAAGATGCCCAAAAGTGGCAGTATGTTGAAGGAAGAATAAAGAGTATTTGTGACAAATTCCATTATGAGGAAATTCGCACACCATTATTTGAACATACCGAGGTTTTCTCTCGTGGTGTAGGTGACTCAACAGATATTGTGCAAAAGGAAATGTATACATTTGAAGATCGTGGCGGTAGAAGTCTGACCCTTCGTCCGGAGGGTACCGCTGCAGTATCGCGAGCATTTGTACAAAACAAATTATACGGGGAACCAAATCAACCGGTTAAACTATATTATTTCATGCAAATGTTTCGTTATGAACGACCACAACAAGGAAGAATGCGCCAATTAAATCAATTTGGTGTTGAAGTACTAGGTAGTGCTGATCCAGCAGTAGACGCAGAAGCAATTGATTTGGCTATGACAGTTTATAAACAATTAGGGCTAACTTCTTTAAAACTAGTAATTAATTCACTAGGGGATAAAGAAAGCCGCCAAAACTATCGAGAAGCGTTAATTAAACACTTCACACCACATCAAGAAGAGCTATGTAGAGATTGTCAATCACGTTTACATCAAAATCCATTACGGATATTAGATTGTAAAGTAGATCGTGATCATCCATCGATGAAAACAG
Source organism: Ornithinibacillus contaminans (assembly GCF_001038425.2). Lineage (GTDB taxonomy): Bacteria > Bacillota > Bacilli > Bacillales > Amphibacillaceae > Ornithinibacillus > Ornithinibacillus contaminans. The sequence continues at coordinate 3,014 of NZ_LDPV02000009.1, read as the reverse complement.
CTCCTTCGATTTTAGAGTATCTAAATGAGGAATCGAAAACATATTTTGACCAAGTTAAAACCTATTTAGATAGCATGGGGATTGCTTATACAGTCGATCCAAATCTAGTACGTGGACTAGATTATTATAATCACACTGCATTTGAAATTATGAGCGAAGCGGAAGGCTTTGGTTCGATTACAACATTAGCTGGTGGTGGTCGTTATAACGGGCTAGTGGAAGAGTTAGGCGGTCCAGATACACCAGGAATTGGTTTTGGAATGGGAATAGAGCGATTATTAATGGCGCTAGCGGCGGAAAATATTGAAATTCCAGTTGAAGACGAATTAGATTGCTATTTTATATCTGTTGGTGATGAAACAAAAAAAGAAGCGGTTCGTATCGTCCATGAACTACGATGGAATGGAATACAAGTCGATCAGGATTATCAAGGACGAAAGATGAAAGCACAATTTAAGGCGGCAGATCGTTATAAGGCAAAATATGTGTTAGTTCTAGGTGAAGATGAATTAGAAAAACAAGTTATTAACGTGAAAGAAATGGGTACGGGTGAACAAGTTGAGGTTCCTCTGGATAAATTAGTAAACACATTGAAAGAAAAGCTCGAAGGAGGAGAATAGAATGAGTGAAAGAGTGCTAGCGGGTACGATCCGAGAAGCAGATGTAGAGAAAACTATTTTATTAAAAGGATGGGTACAGAAGCGCCGTGATTTAGGTGGGTTAATTTTCATCGACCTTCGTGATAAATCAGGGATCGTTCAAGTCGTTTTCAATCCAAATCATGAAGAGGCTCTAGCGATAGCGGAGTCCGTTCGAAGTGAATATGTTATTGAAGTAAAAGGGCAAGTAGTGTTACGAGATGCTGCAACGGTAAACCCATTAATGGAAACGGGAACGATTGAAGTATCTGCTACTGCTGTACAGGTTTTAAATAAATCGAAAAACCCGCCATTCTTAATCCAGGATGAAACCGATGTTTCAGAGGATCTTAGGTTGAAATATCGTTACCTTGATTTAAGAAGAGGTGCACTGCAAGAAACATTTAAGAAACGTCATCAAATTTCACAAGTAGTACGCAACTATTTAAATGAAGATGGATTTTTAGAAATGGAAACACCAGTCTTAACCAAAAGTACACCGGAAGGAGCACGTGATTATTTAGTACCAAGTCGTGTCCATCCAGGGGAATTTTACGCATTACCACAATCGCCGCAATTGTTTAAGCAGTTAATTATGATGAGTGGTTTTGAAAAGTATTACCAAATTGCTCGTTGCTTCCGTGACGAGGATTTGCGTGCTGACCGTCAGCCAGAATTTACACAAATCGATATTGAAACCTCATTCATGACAAGCGATGAGATTATGACCATGACAGAACGCATGATGCAAAAGGTGATGAAGGAAGTCAATCAGGTTGATATTACGTTACCTTTACCTCGCATGCCATATCAAGAGGCGATGGAACGTTATGGCTCAGATAAACCCGATACCCGTTTTGGGCTGGAACTAATTCATGTTTCTGATGTGTTAGCTGGCTCTGATTTTAACGTATTCAAAAGCGCCATTGAAAGTGGCGGAAAGGTTAGTCTATTAAATGTAAAAGGCAAGGCGGCTAGCTTCTCACGTAAAGATATTGATAAGTTAACAGACTTCGTCAAGGTATATGGAGCAAAAGGTTTGGCGTGGCTTAAAGTTGAAGGTGATGAACTAAAAGGGCCGATTGCTAAATTTATTTCCGATGAAGAAAGACAAGGGCTTGTTGAAAAAGCGGCAGCAACAGAAGGGGATTTATTATTATTTGTTGCGGACAAAACATCTGTAGTGTATGACAGCCTTGGTGCTTTAAGACTCAAGCTTGGGAAAGAATTAGAATTAATTGATGAAACTAAATTTAACTTCCTATGGGTGACAGATTGGCCATTACTTGAGTATGATGAAGAACTTGGCCGTTACTTTGCTGCACATCATCCGTTTACGATGCCATTTGAAGAGGACCTTGAGAAACTTTCTACTGATCCAGGAAGTGTTCGAGCAAATGCTTATGACCTTGTTCTTAACGGCTATGAATTGGGTGGCGGATCTATCCGTATCTATAAACGAGAGCAACAGGACCAAATGTTCAAGGTGCTTGGTTTTTCTCAAGAGGAAGCAGAAGCTCAATTTGGTTTCTTGTTAGATGCATTAGAATATGGAGCACCACCACACGGGGGGATTGCGCTAGGTTTAGACCGGATTGTCATGTTACTATCAGGTCGAAGCAATTTGCGTGATACGATCCTGTTCCCGAAAACGGCATCAGCATCCGATTTATTAACGGATGCACCAAGTGAAGTTAGTGATGCACAGCTAACGGAATTATCTATTCGCTTGCGTCAATAGTATGCTTGAAATTGAATTTTGTTGCTTTTCTGTAACATTTGTAATCAATACTTCATATAACGGGATATTGAATCCCGTTATGGGCTATGTTAAGATATTTTTACAAACCTAAAGTATTATAAAACCAGTCAATCCTGATATGTTAGTCTATAAAATACGTTTTGACCGAACAGTATGATATTGGGAGCTTATCTGTTTTTATATGGCATACATGCCTCGTATTCAAATGCGGGGACGTATAAAATATAAAACAAGGCACCCACCTGCAGGAAGCGGGGATCAAAACTTACTATAGACGGCATTATTGGGATTGGCGGTTACATAGAACATTTACTGGCTTATTTTTGCTTCTGCAGAACTAAGCCAGTTTTTTTGGGGTAAAAGTGACTCATAGGAAGCATCTCAGGGACAATTATGGCTGAAAAATGGGTAGAAGTGTCTAATAGGAGGCTTCATAGGGACAATTATGGCTGAAAAATGGGTAAAAGTGTCTAATAGGAGGCTTCATAAGGACAATTATGGCTGAAAAATGGGTAGAAGTGTCTAATAGGAGGCTTCATAAGGACAATTATGGTTGAAAAATGGGTAGAAGTGTCTAATAGGAGGCTTCATAAGGACAATTATGGTTGAAAAAT
>NZ_LDPV02000008.1 GCF_001038425.2 Ornithinibacillus contaminans | reverse complement strand
GGTGACGAGATGTGGAACGAGCGGCGGACGGGTGAGTAACACGTGGGCAACCTGCCTGTAAGACTGGGATAACTTCGGGAAACCGGAGCTAATACCGGATAAAACTTATTACCACATGGTGAAAAGATGAAAGGCGGCGCAAGCTGTCACTTACAGATGGGCCCGCGGCGCATTAGCTAGTTGGTGAGGTAACGGCTCACCAAGGCGACGATGCGTAGCCGACCTGAGAGGGTGATCGGCCACACTGGGACTGAGACACGGCCCAGACTCCTACGGGAGGCAGCAGTAGGGAATCTTCCGCAATGGACGAAAGTCTGACGGAGCAACGCCGCGTGAGTGATGAAGGTTTTCGGATCGTAAAACTCTGTTGTTAGGGAAGAACAAGTCGGGTAGTAACTGACCCGGCCGTGACGGTACCTAACCAGAAAGCCCCGGCTAACTACGTGCCAGCAGCCGCGGTAATACGTAGGGGGCGAGCGTTGTCCGGAATTATTGGGCGTAAAGCGCGCGCAGGCGGTCCTTTAAGTCTGATGTGAAAGCCCACGGCTTAACCGTGGAGGGTCATTGGAAACTGGAGGACTTGAGTACAGAAGAGGAGAGTGGAATTCCACGTGTAGCGGTGAAATGCGTAGAGATGTGGAGGAACACCAGTGGCGAAGGCGACTCTCTGGTCTGTAACTGACGCTGAGGCGCGAAAGCGTGGGGAGCGAACAGGATTAGATACCCTGGTAGTCCACGCCGTAAACGATGAGTGCTAGGTGTTAGGGGGTTTCCGCCCCTTAGTGCTGAAGTTAACGCATTAAGCACTCCGCCTGGGGAGTACGGCCGCAAGGCTGAAACTCAAAAGAATTGACGGGGGCCCGCACAAGCGGTGGAGCATGTGGTTTAATTCGAAGCAACGCGAAGAACCTTACCAGGTCTTGACATCCTCTGACACTCCTAGAGATAGGAATTTCCCTTCGGGGACAGAGTGACAGGTGGTGCATGGTTGTCGTCAGCTCGTGTCGTGAGATGTTGGGTTAAGTCCCGCAACGAGCGCAACCCTTGATCTTAGTTGCCAGCATTTAGTTGGGCACTCTAAGGTGACTGCCGGTGACAAACCGGAGGAAGGTGGGGATGACGTCAAATCATCATGCCCCTTATGACCTGGGCTACACACGTGCTACAATGGATGGTACAAAGGGCAGCAAAACCGCGAGGTCGAGCAAATCCCATAAAACCATTCTCAGTTCGGATTGCAGGCTGCAACTCGCCTGCATGAAGCCGGAATCGCTAGTAATCGCGGATCAGCATGCCGCGGTGAATACGTTCCCGGGCCTTGTACACACCGCCCGTCACACCACGAGAGTTGGTAACACCCGAAGTCGGTGAGGTAACCTTTTGGAGCCAGCCGCCTAAGGTGGGACCAATGATTGGGGTGAAGTCGTAACAAGGTAGCCGTATCGGAAGGTGCGGCTGGATCACCTCCTTTCTAAGGATAAATAGGAATCGTCGATTAAAATCGCCACGTCCTGTGGCAACATCGACACACCCTACATCGTGTAGGGCGCATACTTGGTTGTTTGGTTCAGTTTTGAGGGAATAAACCCTACTAAAATAGATGGGCCTGTAGCTCAGCTGGTTAGAGCACACGCCTGATAAGCGTGAGGTCGGTGGTTCGAGTCCACTCAGGCCCACCATCTATAATCTTTTACGTTACGGGGCCTTAGCTCAGCTGGGAGAGCACCTGCCTTGCACGCAGGGGGTCAGCGGTTCGATCCCGCTAGGCTCCATTTTTGTACCTTGAAAACTAAATAAGCAAACAACGACATCAATTTTTTAAAAGCATAAGGCTAATATTTTTATTAGTGTACTGCTTATTCATTGTAAAGCTAGTTAAGTGAATAAGGGCGCACGGTGGATGCCTTGGCACTAGGAGCCGATGAAGGACGGGACTAACACCGATATGCCTTGGGGAGTCGTAAGTAGACATTGATCCAAGGATTTCCGAATGGGGGAACCCACTGTTCGTAATGGAACAGTATCCTTACCTGAATACATAGGGTATGGAAGGTAGACCCGGGGAACTGAAACATCTCAGTACCCGGAGGAAGAGAAAGCAAATGCGATTTCCTGAGTAGCGGCGAGCGAAACGGAAACAGCCCAAACCAAAAAGCTTGCTTTTTGGGGTTGTAGGACACTCCTTTGGAGTTACAAAGGAATTCTTTAGACGAACATACCTGGAAAGGTAGGCCAAAGAAGGTAACAGCCCTGTAATCGAAAAGGAATTCTCTCCGGAGTGTATCCTGAGTACGGCGGAACACGTGAAATTCCGTCGGAATCCGGGAGGACCATCTCCCAAGGCTAAATACTCCCTAGTGACCGATAGTGAACCAGTACCGTGAGGGAAAGGTGAAAAGCACCCCGGGAGGGGAGTGAAAGAGAACCTGAAACCGTGTGCCTACAAGTAGTCGGAGCCCGTTAATGGGTGACGGCGTACCTTTTGTAGAATGGACCGGCGAGTTACGATCGTATGCGAGGTTAAGTGGAAGACACGGAGCCGTAGCGAAAGCGAGTCTGAATAGGGCGAATTAGTATGCGGTCGTAGACCCGAAACCGTGTGATCTACCCATGTCCAGGGTGAAGGTCAGGTAACACTGACTGGAGGCCCGAACCCACGTATGTTGAAAAATGCGGGGATGAGGTGTGGGTAGGGGTGAAATGCCAATCGAACACGGAGATAGCTGGTTCTCTCCGAAATAGCTTTAGGGCTAGCCTCAAGAAATGAGTACTGGAGGTAGAGCACTGATTGGACTAGGGGCCCTCATCGGGTTACCGAATTCAGTCAAACTCCGAATGCCAGCTACTTTATCTTGGGAGTCAGACTATGGGTGATAAGGTTCATAGTCGAAAGGGAAACAGCCCAGACCGCCAGCTAAGGTCCCAAAGTATACGTTAAGTGGAAAAGGATGTGGAGTTGCACAGACAACCAGGATGTTGGCTTAGAAGCAGCCACCATTTAAAGAGTGCGTAATAGCTCACTGGTCGAGTGACTCTGCGCCGAAAATATACCGGGGCTAAACGTATCACCGAAGCTGCGGATTGTTCTTACGAACAATGGTAGGAGAGCGTTCTAAGTGCAGCGAAGTCAGACCGTGAGGACTGGTGGAGCGCTTAGAAGTGAGAATGCCGGTATGAGTAGCGAAAAAAGAGTGAGAATCTCTTTCACCGAATGCCTAAGGTTTCCTGAGGAAGGCTCGTCCTCTCAGGGTTAGTCGGGACCTAAGCCGAGGCCGAAAGGCGTAGGCGATGGACAACAGGTTGATATTCCTGTACCACCTCATGATCGTTATGAGCGATGGGGGGACGCAGTAGGATAAGGAATGCGCACCGATGGATGTGTGCGCCCAAGCAGTGAGAGTGTCAGGTAGGCAAATCCGCCTGGCGTAAGCTCAAGCTGTGATGGGGAGCGAAATTTAGTAGCGAAGTTCCTGATTTCACACTGCCAAGAAAAGCCTCTAGCCAGATCATAGGTGCCCGTACCGCAAACCGACACAGGTAGGCGAGGAGAGAATCCTAAGGTGAGCGGGAGAACTCTCGTTAAGGAACTCGGCAAAATGACCCCGTAACTTCGGGAGAAGGGGTGCTCATTCTTTGAGTGAGCCGCAGTGAATAGGCCCAAGCGACTGTTTAGCAAAAACACAGGTCTCTGCGAAGCCGAAAGGCGAAGTATAGGGGCTGACACCTGCCCGGTGCTGGAAGGTTAAGGGGATGGGTTAGCACTTCGGTGCGAAGCTTTGAACCGAAGCCCCAGTAAACGGCGGCCGTAACTATAACGGTCCTAAGGTAGCGAAATTCCTTGTCGGGTAAGTTCCGACCCGCACGAAAGGTGTAACGACTTGGGCACTGTCTCAACGAGAGACCCGGTGAAATTATACTATGCGTGAAGATGCGCATTACCCGCGACAGGACGGAAAGACCCCGTGGAGCTTTACTGTAGCCTGATATTGAATGTCTGTGCAGCTTGTACAGGATAGGTGGGAGCCTTTGAAGCGTGAGCGCTAGCTTACGTGGAGGCATCCGTGGGATACCACCCTGGCTGTATGGACCTTCTAACCCAGGACCGTGATCCGGTTCGGAGACAGTGTCAGGCGGGCAGTTTGACTGGGGCGGTCGCCTCCTAAAAGGTAACGGAGGCGCCCAAAGGTTCCCTCAGAATGGTTGGAAATCATTCGAAGAGTGTAAAGGCAGAAGGGAGCTTGACTGCGAGACCTACAAGTCGAGCAGGGACGAAAGTCGGGCTTAGTGATCCGGTGGTTCCGCATGGAAGGGCCATCGCTCAACGGATAAAAGCTACCCCGGGGATAACAGGCTTATCTCCCCCAAGAGTTCACATCGACGGGGAGGTTTGGCACCTCGATGTCGGCTCATCGCATCCTGGGGCTGTAGTCGGTCCCAAGGGTTGGGCTGTTCGCCCATTAAAGCGGTACGCGAGCTGGGTTCAGAACGTCGTGAGACAGTTCGGTCCCTATCCGTCGTGGGCGTTGGAAGTTTGAGAGGAGCTGTCCTTAGTACGAGAGGACCGGGATGGACACACCGCTGGTGTACCAGTTGTTCCGCCAGGAGCATAGCTGGGTAGCTACGTGTGGAAAGGATAAGTGCTGAAAGCATCTAAGCATGAAGCCCCCCTCAAGATGAGACTTCCCATCACTTCGAGTGAGTAAGATCCCTCAGAGACGATGAGGTTGATAGGTTCGAGGTGGAAGCGTGGTGACACGTGGAGCTGACGAATACTAATCGATCGAGGACTTAACTAACATCT
>NZ_LDPV02000007.1 GCF_001038425.2 Ornithinibacillus contaminans | reverse complement strand
ACCTATAAGCCACATAAACCGCAACATATAGCTGAAAATGTTTTAAATAGAAAATTCCAAGCCGACTATAACGCGATGGAAGTATTATTAACAGATGTCACTGAATTCAAGTACGGAGTTCATTCGAAAGCATATTTAAGTGCCATCTTGGATTATGGTGAAAATAAAATTGTAGCCTATAAATTATCACGACATAATAACAATGCCTTAGTACGTGATACGGTCACTCAGATTAAAGATACGATTATTCCAATGAAGACATTATTTCATAGTGATCGTGGCTTTCAATACACCTCCCATGGATTTAAAAACTTTGTGGAAGAACACAAAATTATCCAGAGCATGTCACGTGTTGGTAGATGTATTGATAACGGTCCAATGGAGAATTTTTGGGGGATCATCAAGGAAGAGATGTATCGATTAACCACTTATAACACATTTGAAGAATTAGAAAAAGATATTGAGGCTTATATTGAATTTTATAATACAAAGCGCGTGACGTTGAAGATGGGGCTAAGAATTCCAGCATAAGAAAAGCCATGCATGGAATTCATACATGGCACAAAAAATTTGTTTTTTTACCTGTCTACTTGACAGGGGGCAGTTCAATTTCAGGCAGACGCTCATTTTTTCATTCAAATTCCTCTAGCTTCTTATAAACCTCAGCAATTTCTTTTTCTAATCGAACTAACTGTTCTTCAGCAGAAGAAGCCCGTCCACGTACATACACTAATTTATCTAAATCACTTTGAATTCTAGTATAATCAGATTTTAACTCATCTAATTTAGCTTCAAGCTCTTTTTTCGTCATGTAACCACTCCTCTGATTACAGTTTAGCTTTTACACATTGACAAAACAACCAATTACGATAAAATTGATTCAATTATCAAAATAGGGAGGGGTATTGGATGAAGGTAGTATTGGAAACATCGATTACTCGTTATTTGGATAGAGTAGAAGATTTATTGCTTAAGCAAGAAGTAACGAATAATCTCATGCTAGGTCTCTTAGAAAGAGGCAAAAACAATATCGGGGTCTTTACCGATGGGATTCGATTAGGAATTGTGGAGCAGGATGGCGAACCAATCTATGCATTCATGCAAACACCTCCAAATCGGTGGATATTGGCTGCAATTGAAGGAGTAGATCAGGATGTTATTCCGGAAATTGTTCAATTTTTACATACAAATAAATACCCAGTTCCAGGAGTAGTTGGACCAACGGAGCAGGCTGAAGCATTTGCAGGCTTATGGAAGAAAGCAACTGGAAAACAAGCGGAGCTAAAAATGAAACAATTAATCTATCAACTAGATGAAGTGAAGCATATTCCCGATGAAAGTGGTAAATTAATAGCCGCAACAGACGAGCATCTAGCCACAGTACGGGATTGGCTCGTTAAATTTGGTGATCAGGCAAATATAGAAATAACCAAACCACAAGCAGATAGTATGGCGCGTACATTTATTCAAAATGAATCCCTTTATTTATGGGAAGTAGATGGTCAAATCGTGTCCATGGCTAATAACTCTCGCAAGTCTAAAAATGGGGCAACCGTAAATGCAGTATTTACACCGGATGAACAGAAGCGAAAGGGCTATGCAACAAACGTTGTAGCAGCTTTATCGCAAAAACTATTAAATGACGGATCAAAGTTTTGTAATCTCTATACAGACCTTGCCAATCCGACATCCAATAGTATTTACCGAAAGATCGGCTACTATGAAGTGGGAGATTCGGTGGAATATAACTTTGGGTAAAAAATTTTTCTGCCAGCTGGAACATCAGCAGAATCTTGGGGAGTATCAGCAGATATGGCAGGACATCAGCCGCTTTTCACCAAGTATCAGCAGAAATACGAAAACAGCAGCAGCTTATGCTAAACATCAGCAGATATTCCTAAACATCAGCAGCACCAGCACACACAATCCAAAGCCAAACGCAACGCCACCAACCAAAAAGGGGCTGGGACATAAGTGTTAATGGTTAGATAAAATCCGAACGTTGGTGCACTATAGCCGCTCCGGGAATATACTTCGCTTTCCGCGGGGGGCTGGTGAGCCTCCTCAGAGCTATCGCTCTTCCGGGGTCTCACCGTTGCCCTTCCTCCCGCAGGAGTCTACGTATATTCCCTACGCTGAATCAGTGCATTGTTCGTCCTTTTATCTTCTCATTTTACTTATGTCCCAGCCTCTTTTCATCAAATCAATGCATCGTTTTTATTTTTCCGCGTATCCCGAAATGTCTCATAAAAGTGAACAATAATAGCTTTTACAACCGCATAGAACGGAACCGCAAATAATATACCGATGAATCCGGCAATACTACCCGCCGCCAAAATAATCGTAATAATGGTTAACGGGTGGATGCGTAATGCGCGCCCCATAATATTTGGCGAGATAAAATTTCCTTCAATTTGCTGGGCGATAATCATAATAATCGCTATCCAAACGACATTCATCGGATCCTGGAACACCCCAACAATCGCAGCGGGAACAACAGCAATAAATGGACCAATAAACGGAACGACACACATAATCATGCCAAACAGGGCAAGTGTAAGTGCATAGTTTAGGTCGATAATTAAATAACCAATAAATAACATAATCCCGATACTCAAGCTGACGAGTAGCTGCCCTTGAATATAGGCGGATAATGTATGATCAATCTTGCGCAGGAGACTGCGTAAGTTGCTTGCTTTTTTATCTTCAAAAATTTGTGTGACGAACGGAATGAACTTCGCATCGTCCTTTAACATGAAGAATAAGAAAAACGGTACTAACACAAGCGAGAAAATAAACCCGACTAGCTGACTGATAAAGCCAAATAAAAACGTCATAAATCCTTCAATATAGGTTTGCATATTGGCCATGATATCATCAATCGTCTGATAGACCTCTTCCGGGATGATGTTTTGTTTATCTTCTAGGTAATCAATCACATCCTGTGCACCAGATATCATCGCCGGCATATTCTTAATGAACCGGGTAAACTGGTCCTGGGCAATTGGAATAATGAACATCGTAAAAATGTAGCCAACCGCTATTAGTAGAATAAACACAATTAGGATGGAAACTAATTTTGGCGTCTTATAACGTATTAACAGCTTCATCAATGGTTTTGATAAATAATATAACAACCCAGCAGCAATAAATGGGAATGCGACTGCTCCCACATACTTTAAAATTGGGTCAAAGATAAATCGAGTTTGGTAGACTAAATAGATTAATAGAAATACCATAATTAGCGCTGTTAGTGTTTGAAACCATCTTTTTTTAGTCAACTTATCATCACACTTTCCTCTTCATTAATAATAATCATATAGTATTTTGCTCTAAAACGCACATACTAAATAGGCGTACTTTCTAATCAATTCAATTGTTTCCTTTCCACGCACATTCTATACGTTTTTGCTAGACAGTTAGATTATTAGTAAATTTTATGTTAAAATTTGAGCATATTACAATGTTGGAGGATTATTCAGATGAATAATTGGGAATCGGTATTCCGAAAATGGGATACTTATCAAGGGTTAGATGATAACCTGAAGCAAGAATTGACAATTCTATCATCCGATCTTACTGCACTTGAGGATGCATTTTACAAGGAACTCACCTTTGGTACTGGTGGAATGCGTGGCATTTTAGGTGCTGGTACGAATCGCATGAATATTTATACGGTAAGAAAAGCAGTAAATGGACTAGCTACCTATTTATTAGCTAATAGTGTCAATGTAAAAGATCGTGGTGTCGTTGTGGCCTACGATTCAAGATATATGTCACGTGAATTTGCTATTGAAACAGCGAAAACACTTGGTGCGTTTGGTATTAGAACGTATGTCTTTGATACGTTACGCCCGACACCATTACTATCATTTGCGGTACGCTTTTTAGGAACGGCTGCAGGGGTCATGATTACAGCAAGTCATAACCCGCCAGAATACAATGGCTTCAAAGTTTACAATGAAGATGGCGGCCAAATGGTGCCAGATGAAGCAAATAAAATCATTGAAGCGATTCAACTGATCGAAAATGAATTGGACATCCCGGTGGTAGAGCAAGCAGAATTAGAGGAAAAAGATTTACTAATCTGGGTCGGTGATGAAGTCGATAATGCTTACCTTGAAAAGCTTAGCCTGATTACGAAATTAGATGAGGTGGAATCCAAAGCGAAAAAGGATCTCAACATTGTCTTTACGCCGTTACACGGGACAGCCTATCATTTAGTTACCAATGGATTGAAGCAACTTAACTTTGACCATGTCCATGTCGTAAAAGAACAAGCAGTCCCAGATCCTGAATTCTCTACCGTTGCATCACCAAATCCTGAAGAACATCAAGCCTTCACAAAGGCGATTGCGCTCGGTAAGGAAGTGGATGCGGACATCTTATTGGGTACAGACCCAGATGCCGACCGCTTAGGAGTTGCGGTGAAAAATCAAGCAGGCGATTACATGGTACTAACCGGAAATCAACTAGGAGCACTTTTAATTGATTATATTTTATCCCACACGAATTCAGTACTATTAACCAATGCACGTGTATTAAAAACAATTGTAACGTCTGAACTTGGTCAAGCAATTGCGACCTCCTATGGTGTGAAAACAATTAATACGTTAACTGGATTCAAATATATCGGTGAGAAGATTCACCAATTCGATTATACTGGTGAAGCATTTATGTTTGGTTACGAGGAAAGCTATGGCTATTTAATCAGTAGCTTCGCTCGAGATAAGGATGCTGTTCAAGCGGCAGTAATGGCTAGTGAAATGGCGTATTACTGGAAGAAACAAGGCAAGACCTTGCTTGATGCGCTACATGATTTATATGAGAAGCATGGTTTCTATCGTGAAGGCATGTCATCACTTACCTTAAAAGGTAAGGAAGGCTCAGAGAAGATTGCGCAAATTATGGATACCATTCGCCAAAAGCCTTTTGCAGAAATTGCGGGGTATAAGGTAGACATGATAGAGGATTATTCGATTAGTAAGCGTGTTATTGCGGCAACGAATACGGTCGAAACAATCGAATTACCAGAAGAAAACGTTCTGAAATTTATTTTAGAACATAACAATTGGGTTTGTTTACGCCCATCTGGAACCGAACCGAAGATTAAGTGTTATTTCGGAACCTGTGGAACAAGCTTAGCGGATAGTGAACAAGTTCTAGATGCATTAAAAGGGTATATGAATAACGTGATGAACGAGATTATTGAAGCATAAGTTTAAATAGAATACATTCTACAATGAATGAACCGCACGAAATCGGGGGAAGGCTCGATTTCGTGTGGTTCTCTTTTTCTATATTCTACTTATTTATGAGCCGTTGCTACTACTAGAAGCGGCTGTTGCGGCAGTGATAGTTGCAATCATGACAGCTTGTTGTGCCTGTAAAATTGCTTCGAGGATTGTGGTTAGACTGGTCTCCGCTAAACCATCATGCTCCAGTTCATCATGGACGAAAAAGCTAGCTGCTAGCATGAAATTCATATCCTTCTGCCATTTGAATTCTTTTTCTTGATTGAGGGATTCGTAGATCGATACAATCTGTTCTGCCGCGAATTTTTCGTGTGGAAGTAGAGCAAGCATGCCAAAAATCGGATAATAAATCGTTTTCGATTTGATCCCAGCTAGTTTCAGGGAGTCCGCAACAGCAGTAGTCCGGTTGATTAGTGTGGATGCATCGGCAGCTGAACCAAGCGTAAGAATATGGCTTAGGAATTGTAGGTGATTTCCCTTAGATAAACCCTCGTTATTTAAGGCTACGTAAAATTCTTCCATTCTTTCGATGACATTCGACGCTTCCTCAAGGGCAAGTAAGGTCGCAAGTGGGTAATCATCACTCGAAGTTAAAAAGACATGCTCCTTCTTCATGCCGTTATATAGTTCCTTTGCACGCTGAATAGTTTTTTCTGGGTTAGCTTGTGCCCTGGTTAATAAAATGGAAGCGGCAATATACGTGTATGTTCCACTGGCGAATTTTTCTGCACGATATAAGTCATACAAGTTAAATAGATCTTGGATTTTATTCTCAGGCTGCTCGAAATTCACATCTAGCATGGCAGCAGTAGTGAACCGAGATTGTGAACGCAAGGAAGAAAACACGCTTGCATGATCTTTTATTTTCTCAGCAATTGCTCGGAATCTATCCACCCTAAATTCTTTATGATTGATGACATAGATGGAAGCAATCGTCATTAGAATTCGTTTATCAGAAACCTTCCATTTCAAACTTTCTTTTAGCTCCTGATAAATGTGATTCAATTGGTTAAGTTTTGTCTCCATGGCTTTAGTCTCCTTAAAGGTCGCTACTAGTAATACGTTTTCCAAGAAAAAAAGATTCATGTTGTAAATTTTGTGTAAGATGTACTGTTTTTATTGTAGATTTTTGGTACAGTAGAACAAACAAATTGTTTGGAGGTTCTGATGAAGAAACATACTTTTTGGGAAATACTTGGAGCATCCTTGAAGCTAGGAGTGACGTCATTCGGTGGTCCAGTGGCACATCTAGGCTATTTTAAAAATGAATATATTGATAAGCGGAAATGGATGGATGACAAGACATATGCCGATATTATTGCGCTCTGTCAGTTTTTACCGGGTCCTGCGAGTAGTCAGGTTGGTATTGCGATTGGAATGATGCGTGGCGGCTTCTTAGGTGGGGTATTGTCTTGGATTGGATTTACGATTCCATCTGTAATCGTATTAATATTATTTGCAATGGCTTTTCAGAGCTTTTCGTTCGCTGATGCAAATTGGATTACAAGTTTAAAAATAGTAGCTGTAGCTGTAGTGCTACATGCTGTCCTCGGGATGGGTAAAAATTTAGCGCCAGATAAACCGCGAATTGCTATCGCGATGATAGCTATGTTGATTATGGTATTATTCCCTTCAGCACTCGTTCAAATCGCTGTTATTGCGGGGGCTGCCATTATCGGATACTGGTTGTTTACAAAGAATGCTGAATCAAATGTGAGCGCCTTTTCCGTATCCATTTCGAAAAAACAAGGTGTCCTAGCACTATCCTTGTTAGTGTTCCTGTTAGTTGTACTTCCTATTTTGGCGAAGCTCCTCGATAATCCATATCTATCAATTTTCGATACATTTTTCCGAGTAGGTTCGATCGTCTTTGGTGGTGGGCATGTTGTTTTACCACTGCTAGAACAGGAAGTGGTACCAAATGGGCTCGTCAATAGCAGTGAATTTCTAGCAGGTTATGGTCTTGCTCAAGCCGTTCCAGGTCCATTATTTACGTTTGCTAGTTATTTAGGAACGATGATCAGTGGTGTAATAGGTGGAATAATCGCGACAATCGCCATGTTCCTGCCATCATTTTTACTTGTTATCGGTGCCTTGCCGTTTTTAAGTGAACTTAGAAATCGTAAAAGCTTTCAAGGGATTCTGATCGGTGTAAATGCGAGTGTCGTCGGAATATTATTAGCTGCGTTTTATGACCCAGTATTTACAAGTTCGATTACGAATGCAGCGAGTTTTGCCTTAGCAGCGATTTTATTTGCGCTAATGTACTTCTGGAAGACGCCAGCATGGCTCATTGTTGTACTTGGGGTTGTGCTAGGGGAAGTAATGCATACCTTTTTCATTTAACTAGTGGATAAGCTAGAATAAGGGTGAGGTGATTGGAAATGGCAGAACATCATTTTCATTTAAAAGCAGATTGGCCAGGTGGCCGAAATAGTGAAGGCTATATTGAAGCTGGAAATTTAAAAACAAAAATATCGATTCCGCCAGAGATGGACGGCCCGGGCATCGGGACTAACCCAGATGAGATGCTACTCGGTGCGGCGGCAACCTGCTACATCATCACACTTGCAGCGATGATTGAGCGGGCAAAGCTTCCACTGAAAGAAATGTCGTTGGAGTCTGAGGGAATTGTGGATGTTACCAATGGAGTATTTACTTATAAAAAAATCATACACCGGCCAACAGTGGCACTAAAAGCAACTGCTGGTGAGGAAGAATATCAGATGCTACGAAAGCTAGTAGAAAAGGCTGAAAAGAGTTGTATGATTTCAAGAGCAATTCAGGGAAATGTTGCGTTGGAGTTAGAAGCGACGATTATCTAGTGGTATGGAGGCTATCCTCATGTTGTTATATGATTAATCGTTCCGTCAACTTACACGAAAAAGCTATAGGAGTTGATGATTATGCTATACAAGAAATCACTTGATGGTATTTCCAAAGACATGCTACAAGGCTTTTTTGTTGATTGGCCAAATCCACCAGAACCAGCTACACATCTCAAGTTGTTACAAAACAGTAGTAAGGTGGTACTAGCAATCGATGAGGCTGAGAGTCGTGTGGTTGGATTTATTACGGCAATCAGTGATGGTGTTTTATCTGCTTACATTCCGTTGGTAGAGGTATTACCCGACTATAAAAACAAGGGTATTGGAAAAGAATTAGTCCAACAAATGCTAGATGAACTTAAGGATATTTATATGGTTGATCTGTGCTGTGATGATGACTTAATTCCGTATTATGAGAAGTTTGGAATGAACAAAGCTAGCGGGATGGTTTTAAGGAACTATAAGATGCAATCAGGCATACAATTATAAAAGCTTGGATTGGTACTTACCCCCAAAAGTTAGATTTACTACGCTAACTTTTAGGGGCGGTACTATTCCAAGCTTTTTTTACGTGTTAATTAGGTAAGTTGATTGCTTGACACAAAATTAATGGTAGTATATCTTATTAAAGTCATAGTATTTTTATCGGATTTATATAATTTAAAGAGCGATAAGGAATTGCGTGCATATAGTACTTATAAATACGATATACCAGGCAAAAATCATAGATTGTGGTACTATGCTGCATTCTAAGAGAAAACACACATAGGGGGAATTCAAATGGATTGGCTATTAGTTGTAAATATTGTAGTCATGGTAGCTATTATTGCGTTATTAATTTTCATGCAACGTAAACATGTTTCGTTTACAAAGCGCGTATTTGCCGGTCTTGGGTTAGGTATTGTGCTTGGAGCCATTTTACAATGGGTGTACGGAAGTGATTCGGAAACACTTCGTCTAACAACAGACTGGTATAGCATTGTTGGTAGAGGTTATGTTAACTTCTTGATGATGATTGTTATTCCACTTGTTATGGTATCGATTATCCAATCGATTACGAATCTGGAAAAAACAGCACAGCTTGGTAAAATGGCTGGCTGGATCGTAGGGATTTTAGTCGGTACAGCGATGATTGCTGCACTAGTTGGAGTTGGATCTGCGGCGTTATTTGATTTAAATGCCGATCAAATTTCAGTAGGGGAAGCGGAGGAAGCACGAGCAGCTTCACTAGAAGAGCGCTTTTCAGCAGAGGTTGACGGGGTTTCAACACCACAACGCATTCTTAACTTTATCCCTTCTAATATCTTTTTAGATATGACTGGGCAACGTTCAACATCTGTTATCGCAGTCGTGATTTTCTCACTATTTGTAGGGATTGCCGTACTTGGTTTACGTCGAAAAAACCCTGAGCAAGCAGAAATGTTTACGAAAATCATTAATGCTTTATATGGTGTGGTAATGCGTATTGTAACATTAGTGCTACGCCTAACACCGTATGGTATTTTAGCATTAATGGCAAACACGGTAGCAACAACAGACTTTGCCGGAATTTTAGAATTAGGTAAATTTGTATTAGCTTCATATGTTGCATTAGCGGTTATGTTTATCATTCATTTAGTATTAGTCGGTGTGTTTGGGCTAAACCCATTCAACTTTGTACGAAAAGTATTACCAGTATTGAGCTTCGCGTTCACTTCACGCTCAAGTGCGGGTACGATTCCGTTAAACGTATCGGCGCAAAAGAATTCACTTGGCGTTGAGGAAGGGGTTGCCAATATGTCAGCATCATTTGGTGCGACAATGGGGCAAAATGGTTGTGCCGGTATTTACCCTGCAATGTTAGCTGTGATGATCGCACCAACTGTAGGAATCGATCCATTTACACCAGGATTCTTAATTCAATTAGTTATCATCATTGGAATTAGTTCCTTTGGTATTGCTGGTGTTGGTGGTGGTGCAACATTTGCGGCACTAATCGTTCTTTCTTCGATGGGATTACCAGTAGGTTTAGCCGGATTATTAATCTCCATTGAAGCGTTCATCGACATGGGTCGTACTGCATTGAATGTTAATGGTTCAATGGTTGCTGGTACATTAACTTCTCGTATTTTAGGCAATTTCAAAAATGAAGTATTTCAAGATAAAACGGCTATTGAAGAGTCAAAAGCTGTTTAACTAAGTATGCCGCTCCTTATCGGGGGCGGCTTTTTACTTTTCAATGTATTAAATTCCTTATTCTATCCAGTTTTTGTTTTTCCCCAACTTCAACATACGTTCGAAATGGACAACCCAAATCCTGCACACGGCTTACAACATTCTCGATGGTAAACATTTCTGGACGCAAATCTTCTGTTACCTCTTCCCAAAAAAGCGGTGTTGCAACTGTACCTTCATTAGTTTTCCGAGTGGAATAAGGGGCAATTAAGGTTTTGTCTTTCCCGTGTTGAACATAATCTATATACAATCGTCCGTTCCGCTTATTCTTCATGCGTTCCGTGGTAAATAGCTCGGGATGTTGGTTTTCGATCGTCCAAGCAATTGCTTGTGTGAAAATAGCTGTATCATCATAACTCAAACTACCCTCTGGGATTGGAATGTGAACCTGTAGTCCCTTGTTGCCGGAAGTCTTAACGAAGGAGATCAACTCGAGATCATCTAACAGCTGCTTTATTAATAAACTAGCTTGAATTGCCCACGCAAATTGCTCTCGACTAGGTGGGTCTAAATCAAATACAATTTCCTTTGGGAAAGTGCTTGTTACGTTTTGAAAAGGAACATGATACTCGAGAGCGCCGTGATTGGCAAACCACATTAATGCCGCTAAGGAGTCACAAACAATCAATCTTTCTTCACCATCACCAATGCCTGTGATAAATTCTGGCGCATAAGAGGGAAGGTGCTTTTGAAAAAAAGACTCTGCACGTACACCGTCTGGACAGCGGATAATGGTTAAGGCACGATCCTTTAAAAACGGCAGCATATATGGTGAAATTTCTCGGATATAGGCTAATAAATTCCCTTTAGTTAAATTGGCATCTGGCCAGTAGAGTTTTTCAGTATTAGCGAAATCAATGTTTTCTGGAAGCATCGCTAACTCTAATTGAAGGCGATCAATGGTGCATTCATCCGGCTTAATGTCTGGTGTTAGGCTGTGGAATTCTGGCTCCCGTAATTCGTTTTTGTACATATCCAATGTGTGGATAGCAGCACATATAGCTGGAGGGAGTACATAATTTACCCCATGTTTCTCACCATTGGACACAAATAGCTTTTTCAGTGTTTGAAAGTCTTCTTTATCCAGTCCATGCTTGCATTTTCCAACAACGAATCGTTCATCCCCATCATAAACTTGAACGGTGAAATAATCATTTTTACTATCAAAAGCTGATAAAAATCCATAGATGGTCCGCCAGTTTTTAATTTTATACCAGTCTTGATGACTTTTTCCTTTCCCGTAAGTGCTCTTTTTGCGCTTAGCAATGAGTCCTTCGCCTTTATGGTTAACGATTACGTTCCATAAGTCATCTGGATTATTAAAAGCTCTAACAAATCCGAGTGTTTGCCAAACATCTTGTTGAATATTGGCATGCTGGAAAAGTGATGCAAGCGCCTTTTTTCGCATTTCCAATGGCTTTTTCGACAGATCCATCCCAGCCTGTTGTACTATATCGAAAGCAAGGAAAGTAGCAGGGCGTTTTGCTGCTGCTTTCTGAATGGATTCGCTATTTTTCAACCGTCCCCGCTTTTGTATCCATGAAAAATTAGCCTGATAGGCATTGTTTAACACTACTAATTCTCCGTCCAGCTTTAACGGGAGCTGTGGAGCGATGCTGCTTTCAAGAGCCATGCAGAATGACACGATTTCAGGAAACTGATTCGTTAAATCTTGTTTGTTTTTGCTAATTAATTTGATGTCGCCCGCTTTTTTCCACTGAAGCACACAACGAAATCCATCATATTTCACTTCATATAGCCAGTCGTTACCAGCAGGAATTTCTTTACTTGCAATTGGTTTCATCACGTCCATTTCGTATGCTCCCTTCGTTTAATAAGGTGCGATAAATTCCATAATTTAAACAGGACAGCGGATTAAAATGGTTGATTTACGACAAACTATGGGCAAAAGGGAGGTTTAGCGATGCATACGATGTGGAAGGGTACGATTAGCTTCGGGCTTGTGAATATCCCAGTGAAAATGCATGCGGCAACGGAGAATAAGGATGTCTCGCTCAGACAGCTTCATAAAGAATGTAAATCACCAATTAAGTATGAAAAGGTGTGCCCTGTCTGTGAGAAGGAAGTAGGCAACGATGATATCGTGAAAGCCTATGAGTATGCTAAAAATAAATTTGTGATTTTGGATGAAGAAGATCTTGCCGAATTAAAGAAGGAACAAGAAGATAAAGCCGTTGAAATAATGGATTTTGTGAAATTAGAGGACATCGACCCAATCTATTTTGAAAAAAGCTATTACTTATCGCCTAACGAAGGGGGCAGCAACGCATA
The DNA here is from genome assembly GCF_001038425.2 of Ornithinibacillus contaminans. Taxonomy (GTDB): domain Bacteria; phylum Bacillota; class Bacilli; order Bacillales; family Amphibacillaceae; genus Ornithinibacillus; species Ornithinibacillus contaminans. The sequence continues at coordinate 48,702 of NZ_LDPV02000007.1, read as the reverse complement.
TGGATTACTACGTGCTGCCTTAGAAGAAACAGGGAAAATCGGCGTCGCTAAAATGATGATCCGCTCTAAGGAGCAGCTGGCGGTTATTCGTATTTATAAAAATACACTTGTCGTGGAGACGATTCATTACCCAGATGAAGTGCGGGATGTGAAGGAAGTCCCGAATGTACCAGAAAATGTAGAAACGGCTAAAAAGGAAATCGATACGGCAAAAATGCTAATTGACCAGCTAACTACCGAATTCGATCCAGAGAAATACAAGGATGAATACCGTACCGCATTATTAGAACTAATTGAAGAGAAGAAGAATCAAGATCAGACAACAACAGCAACAGACAAACCAAAACCAGACAATGTCACTGATTTAATGGAAGCACTACAAGCCTCACTCGATCGAGCCAAAAAGGACAAACCAAAGCCAAAGCAACCAAAAAAACGCAAAACAACAACGGCGAAGAAAAAAGCGCTATAATTTTTGGGAGGAACCCTCGTGTTTTGAGGGTTTTTTTGATGGGGGTAAGTTGTTTGGCTGCTTGGAACTGGTCGGGTATCAGCAGGAATTATAAGAGTATCAGCAGCTATATGGAAATATCAGCAGGAATTCAGGATTATCAGCAGCTAGCACCCAAAAGTACAAACATTACATTCCAATATCAATCTTTCATTCCATTTACATGTTGTTTACAGCCCCAATAAATCGTGTGGAACGATGCGTATTTATATTGTCCAGCGGGTAGAAGGATAGTAAGAATACTCTTCAAAACACAGTAAAGGAATGAGCATCTTGGAGCGTAATGCCTTTTTTGATAATGCGAAGTTACTACTAATATGTTTAGTAGTTTTTGGTCATGTAATTCAGCCTTTTATTGATGGATCAGTTGCCATGCACACGCTATATACGTGGATATATACGTTTCATATGCCGGCATTCATTTTCTTGGCTGGATTTTTTGCCAAAGGCTTCGGAAGTAAAGGATATATTTTAAAATTAGCGAAGAAATTATTAGTACCATATTTGATATTCCAATTTATCTATTCGTTCTACTTTTTAATGATAGGAAAATCGAATTGGTTAACGGATATCTTTTATCCGCATTGGTCACTTTGGTTTTTAATTAGTTTGTTTAGTTGGCATATTTTATTATATTGGTTTAAACAACTACCAGCATATATTAGCTTTGCGTTAGCGATCTCACTAGGAATTGTTGTTGGCTATTTGGCAAGTGTTGGTCATTATTTCAGCTTATCAAGGACATTTGTATTCTTCCCATTTTTCTTGTTGGGGTATTGGTTGAAGGAAGAGCATTTACTCGTATTGAGACATAAATTTTTCCGGCTAGCTTCGGTGCTAGTGATGGCAGTTCTAGCGCTGGCAATCTATGTGGCACCTGAAATAAATACAGGTTGGCTGCTAGCCTCAAAATCCTACTATGATCTTGGCATGCAAGAGTATGGTGGAATTGCAAGATTACTTGTTTATGTAACGTCCACATTAATGGCTGCGAGTGTGTTCGCTTGGATTCCACATAAGCGCTATCAGTTTACTAAACTGGGGGAGAGAACACTTTATGTCTATCTGCTGCACGGCTTTATCATCCAAGCGTTCCGTGCATTCGAGGTATTGCACGTCAATAGTATTTTCCATGTTGTTGGGCTAGTTGGAATCACACTACTCATTGTATGGTTCTTATCTAGTAAACCAGTACTGACGATTAGCCAGCCGCTGATAGAGGGAAAAGCAACATATCTTCGGAAAACGGTAAAACCTTCACATTAAGTGAAACATTTTTGTGATAACTTTCGTATATATAATAGCCCCCCTTTTTCTAGTTATATAGATAAAAACAACCCCAAACCATTTGCTGGTTTGGGGTTGTTTTTATCTCAAAAAGAAAAGAACATCCCGCAAAAAACGAGATGCTCCCTTCTGTAATTCGACAAAATTCGGGTGGTGACAGGCACCTTAAAATAAAATATGTGCTACCAATACGATAATTGGTAGGGTAATGATCGTTCTTAATAGGAAGATTAGGATTAGGTCTTTGAAGGATACTGGGACTTTGGATCCTAATAGTAATCCGCCTACTTCGGACATGTAAATTAATTGTGTAACAGATAAGGCAGCGATAATAAAGCGGGTCATCTCCGATTCAATAGACGCTCCAATAACTGATGGCAGGAACATGTCAGCAAACCCAATTAAAATCGTCTCTGATGCCTCATGAGCAAATGGTACTTGCATCAGCTCTAAGATTGGAATAAATGGTGTTCCGAGCCATTGGAATAACGGTGTATATTCCGCAATCATCAAAGCCACTAAACCAAATGCCATTACAACAGGGGCAACCCCCATCCACATATCTAAAACATTCTGGCTTCCTTCTTTAATAAACTGGTAGAAGCTTGCTTCCTTTTTAGCACGATCGATCGCTTTTTCATAGCCGAATGAAAATGAATTATGTCCCTCGGGGATGGTTTCCTCAATCCCTGAAGCTTGTTCATTCACATACGTATCTGGTTTTCTGGATAGTGGTGGAATCCTTGGCATTATCAAAGCCGCCACTAACCCTGCTGCTAATACCGTCAAATAGAATGGAACAAACATATGACCAAGGCCAACTTCTTCGATTACTATTAATGTAAATGTTATCGAGACAACCGAGAATGTCGTTCCGATAATGGCTGCCTCACGCTTCGTGTAAAACCCATCCTCATATTGCTTGCTCGTTAGTAAAACGCCAATTGTTCCATCACCAATCCAAGACGCCAATGCATCAATTGATGATCTTCCAGGTAAATTGAATAATGGTCGCATCAATTTGGTCGTTAACATTCCAAACAATTCCATCAACCCAAAATTCATTAATAATGGTAGGAAAATACCAGCAAATAGAAATACCGCAAACAATACGTGAAGTAGGCTATCTAACAATAATTGGCCGGTAACTTCACCATGAATTGCCTCAGGACCAATCTTGTAATAAACCATAATTGCAAAGATTGCAGCTACAACCCTTGTAAGTGTCCAAAACCAATTTACATAAAGAAGCTTATGGAAAAATGGTGTCTTGGCCATGCTGTCTTCCCCAAGCATTTTTGCCAGTAGGGTAAGAAGTGCAGTTAAAATAATGATTATCATCATAATGAATGATAACTGATTACGGAGTAAATCCTGCACCCAATTAGCCAAAATGGCAATCGGAATTGTAAATCCATCTTCAGTCCGTACTGGAATAATAAATAGAAAAATACCAATAAGGGATGGAATTATAAATTTCAAATGATCCCCAAGTCTATAGTTGCCTCGCATGATAAAACCGCCTTTAGCTATAATTACTAGTTAGAATGTGTTTTTACGTATAAAATAAACCAACTTTAATAGTATACGACTCGCATATATATTTGTCAAAATGTATATTTATTAAGTTTGTGAGGTTAGTAGTTACCTGATTTTCTTTGCTTAGTTTATGACTGAAAGTACTTAACTATGCTAGTAAGTGACGCAAATTTCGTATCTTGTTTATCGAAATTATCACATTCTACTAATTAGGAGTTTAACTGAATATAATTTTGGGTAGTTAAGAGTGGAACGTTTGGCGGGATTTGATTTATTTCAACCATATTTATAGGCATATATTATTGGTTTGCGATTAAGGTTTAGATACATAGAACTATTTATTGAAAACTGTATTGTTTATATATTCTAATAATAGTACACTAAGGGCAGAAGTATAGGCAGAGGGGAGTAATAACGTATGAAAAACTGTTTGCAATCCAGTAGAAGCCTCGAATTTTTTAAGGAAATTGAATGGAAGCTAGAACGTAACCTGACCACCGAAGAACTCAAATTTTTGCACTGGCTTTTCAATCGCTATCAGGAGGAACAGAATCAGCAAAGTGCATAATTCCTAACATTTTCCGTGTAAATTGAAATTATTATCGTTAATTGAATATATGCTAAGGAAAAGTCTTGAAGCGATCAAGGCTTTTTGTATGTAATCCTAGTGTTTCACTTTCCGTTAGAATGACTTTTCGGTATGATAGAATGGAACGATTTTCTAATAAGAGGAGTGTCTGTATGGCCGTTGCCAATGATACGATATTGCAAAAAATGACCAATGAATTACAACAAGCACAACGAAACCAAGACAAGCAAGCTGTTATGCTAAAGCATATTGAAAATATCCGGTTGTTATGTGATTTATTTTTAATGGAGGATCATGCAGAACCAGTTCTTGAAAAAGGGGAACTCAGTGCTGTGGAGCGAAAGGCGATGCTAGGTGAGGTAGAGTCACCATCGGCTGAACAAGCTCAATCATTTAAAAAATCAATAGAGCTAGACGACGAAGATGGCAATGGGAATTCAATCTTTGATTTTTGATGGGAAAGAGAGTGAATAGAGATGAAGATTTTTTTACTATTAGGAGCTATAAACGGCTTTTTAGCGGTTGCATTTGGGGCATTCGGTGCCCATGGTTTGGAAGGGAAGCTTACGGAGAAAGCCTTAGCTACATGGGAAAAAGCAGTTACCTATCAAATGTTCCATACTGTGGGATTATTGGCTACCGGTCTAATCATGGTCAAAACTCAAGTTGCTAGCCTATCATGGGCCGGCTGGTTGTTTTTCGCTGGGATTATTCTATTTTCAGGTAGTTTGTATATTTATTCTACCTCGGGCATTAAGACGTTCGCTATGATTACACCGATTGGTGGCGTCGCATTTTTGATTGGCTGGATTCTGCTCGGCTATGCTGTTGTAAAGTATCTATAATAAAATAAGTAGAAACAATGCAAGCATCAAGATTAAGACAGATCGCATAATTTGTTTGATACCATGTGCTTGGTTTCGCATATTAATAGCGATGAGGCCGTCAAAAATTAGGCTTGCCGCAACTAAAAACAGACAAATTACGATTAACAAAAAAACACCTTGGATAAGGGCGATCAATCCAAAGAGAATAGCCAGTACAATTGCAACTAACTCTCCACGAATAAATTTGTTATATGGATGTCGCATTCTAATCGCCTCACACGTAAAATATGTAAGAAAAGGATGGTACGGATTCATCGTGCCATCCTTTTTAATTACCGATAGAAAAGGGTCCTGCCTGCATAATTATCTTGGGGAATAAGTAGCCAGTTGTTGAGCAGCAGTATTTCCATATGGATACTCATAATTTAACTCTTCGTCAAACGTTACATAATCGAGATAAACCATTAATAATAAGTAACGTCTTCCGGTTTGCGGATCGCTAAGTATTAGATGATCTCGACCTGCCGCCTCGATAATGCCTCGGAACACTTTAGCATTCCACTCCGAATTGTTTTCGAATGTCATATAGACGGTTGCTGCTTTTCCACGATTTAAACGTAAAATGTTTTCAACATATGATTGCTCCGTTGGTAACATACCTGGAACATCCGATTGTTGCTGGGTTGTAAGCTGTTGCTGAGGGGCTGGGAATTGGCGATAACTTAAAGCTGGGTAGAATGCAGGAGATGTTTGTGGAAAGTAATAATACGGCTGTTGTCCGAAATTTACACCTAGCTGTGAATTTCCTTGGTTGTCAGTCATGCAATAAAACCTCCTATTGAAATATTATTCTATAATACCGTTGGACAATCAGTGGCAGTAGGCGAATAATAGCAATTGCCGTAAATCATCCGCTATTTCATTGGTTATACCACTGGGCTGGGCAATTTCCTGCTGATTAAGAACTAGAAATACGGCCTTCGCAGGGTGAAATTGGTCCCCGTTAATGGTTGATTAGGAAATTATAACTTTGACACTGTGGATAACCATCGTAACCTAAACGGCCATCGTACACCCATTTCTATCCAAGGTCTACTATGATTATATGTATGTATGGGCGGAAAGTGATATGACTAGAGAAAATTAATTAGGAAAAATTGCTAAGAATTGGGCTAGATTCACAATACCGCATCCGACCGTGGTTCGGGACCGTACGGGTAAACATCGGGATTAATCGTGTTAACTTCGGGAAAACTCGCACATACTCCGGGATAAGCTCCAAACCTTTCGGGATAGTGGATCCAGTTCGGGATACTACGGGCAAACATCGGGATACCACGCACCAACATCGGGATACCACACGCCAACATCGGGACAGCACACAGAACATCATCGGGACACCACACGCCAACATCGGGACAGCACACGCCAACATCGGGACACCACACGCCAACATCGGGATACCACACCTAAACTTCGGCAACCCCCCATCCCAGCCAAATCCCATCAAAAAAAGACTCTCTGCCGAAACAGAAAGTCTTTACTAATTAAATTTATGCACCTAAAAATGTCGTGATTTCTTCTCTTTTCAAGAGGTTGCCGACAAAGAATTCACCAAATTCTCCGTAGCGTGAGCTTACTTCATCAAAACGCATTTCGTATACGATTTTCTTGAATTGAAGTGGATCGTGTGCGAATAGCGTTACGCCCCATTCCCAATCATCAAGTCCGATAGAGCCAGTGATAATCTGTTTTACTTTTCCAGCGTACTTACGGCCAGTTTTGCTGTGCTCGTACAATAATTTTCCGCGTACATCTTTTTCTAATGTATACCAGTTTTCCTCACTAGTACGACGACGATCCATTGGATAGAAGCAAGCATGCTCCCATTTTGGAAGAATCGGTTTTAGCCGTGCTTGTGTTTCTGGTAATGTTTCCGGATCAATACCGTCTTTAGCTGGGCGGTATTTAGAAAGCTCGACAACAGAAACATACGAATGAGCCGGAGTAAGGAACTCTGCAAATTTAGATTTGTTTAATTCTGTTTCTAGTTCGTTCAATTCTTCCATCGTTGGGCGTAGGAACATGAACATTAAATCTGCCTTTTGACCAACAATCTTATACATCGCATGGGAGCCATTCTTTTCTTCTTCAACTGCTTCCCATTTTGCAATTAATGCCTCAAAGCTTGCGATGGCTTCCTTTTGATCCTCTGGTGTTGCGGTTTTCCAGAAGGTCCAATCTATTGAACGAAAGTCATGTAAGCTGTACCAACCATCCATTGTTTCGACTGCTTCTACCATTATATATCTCTCCTTACGAGTTATTAGTTATATGTTAACTATATCACAAGTGAATGCGATAATCATGAAAGATGGCTTCTATTTCAAAGCTAACAAACCTTGCTATAGTAGGGTTTTGGTGGGAGTTAACAAGATTGTCACTTTTAGAAGCCGTTTTTTACCGCGAAAAGGGACATTCCTTTAATTTCATTCGCAAATGTACTATCATGAGAAGTGGTTTATTACATCATATTATGTGCAACTTTTTGGACGGTTGATACATATTAAGTACATACAACAAATGGAGGTATAGCGATGAGTAATTTATTTGATGAGGTAAAAGCTCAGGTTAACGGTAAGAATGCAGCTATCGTATTCCCGGAAGGCTTAGATGAGCGTGTTTTAACAGCAGCAAGTCGCCTAAGTAGTGAAGGCGTTTTGAAGCCGATTTTAGTCGGTAATAAGGAAGCTGTTCAGAAAAAGGCGGATGAACTGAAGGTTGATATCAGCTCGATTTCCGTACTTGATCCACAAAACTATGAAAAATTTGATGAGATGGTACAGAAATTTGTGGAACGCCGTAAAGGGAAAGCAACAGAAGAAGCGGCACGCAAAATTCTACTAGATGAAAACTACTTCGGTACGATGCTTGTTTACATGAATGAAGCAGACGGTCTTGTAAGTGGGGCAGCACATTCAACTGCTGACACCGTACGTCCGGCATTGCAAATCATTAAAACAAAAGAAGGCGTGAAGAAAACTTCTGGCGTATTTATCATGGTTCGCGACAATGAAAAATACGTATTTGCCGATTGCGCCATCAATATTGCACCTGATAGCAATGACTTAGCGGAAATCGCAGTAGAGTCAGCGGCTACAGCAAAACTATTTGGAGTAGATCCGCGAGTTGCCATGCTAAGCTTTTCTACTAAAGGTTCAGCGAAATCCGAGGAAACGGAAAAAGTTGTGGAGGCACTAGCCATTGCCAAAGAAAAAGATGCATCACTAGTTATTGATGGAGAATTCCAATTTGATGCTGCAATTGTACCAAGTGTAGCAGCTAAAAAAGCTCCTGGTGCAGTAATCCAAGGGGATGCGAATGTCTTTGTTTTCCCTAGTCTAGAAGCAGGGAATATTGGCTATAAAATTGCCCAGCGTCTAGGTGGCTTTGAAGCGGTTGGACCAATCCTACAAGGCTTGAACATGCCAGTTAACGATCTATCTCGCGGTTGTAGCGCAGAGGATGTTTACAACTTAGCATTAATCACAGCTGCACAAGCAGTACAATAATAATAGGAAAAAGCTAATAACGTGGAATTCGCCCCCGTTATTAGCTTTTTTATTACTTCAGTAGCAGTGCTATTTTTTCATTTCGTTTTACCATCTGCTCATACCGACTTTCAAACTCAGTCAATTCGGCGGCAGTGAAATCAACCTCGACAACATCTCCTAATTCCTGCATTGCTTTTAGGGTACGAGCCTTCATGTCAGTAACTGTCAGGTGCACACCGGTAAGATCTGACAAGGAACCCATTACTTCGGGATTCACGCTCGGGTATGAAAATTTTGTTGCTTCACCTTTTAGGCTTAGCTCATAAAACTGACGGATAAGTGATGCTCGTTGTGCACTATTTCCTTCCACATCCAGATAAATTTGAATCGCGGCACCATCTCGAACACGTCGTTGCGAGATACCGGCAAATTTTTTCCCGTTAATACTAAGGTCATAATCGCCAGGACAATAGGATTCAACGATTTCATATGCCTTAATCTCCTGTGTTATATCCCGTAACATATATTGAACAAAGCTAACCATCGCCTCATAGCATTCATGAATCGATAAATGCTTCACCCCAGGAAGGACAAGTGATAGATTGAGGACACCCTCATCTAATGCAACCGCTAAGCCACCAGAATTGCGAACCACAGCCTGATACCCATGCTCAGCTAATAGCGTAACTCCTTCTCCTAAGTAGGGTAGCCTAGCATCTGGTATCCCGAGCACAATCGTCTTGGGATGAACCCATAATCGAATGGTAGGCGGAGACTCGTTATTGCTAACCGAGGTTGTAAGTGCATCGTCAATGGCAAACGAGGTGAGTGCTGTATTTGCTACATGGTGAAAAATGTTTTTCTCTGTATGGTCGATGTATCGAAATGTCGTATGGTGTATGGTTTCTTTCCAGGTCTTCATGCTAATCTCCTTCATAAACTTCCGAAATATTACTTTTTTCGCCTGTGTATCTATTATATAATAATAACAAAATCGCCGTAGAGAAACGAGTTGAAAGATAGTGTCATATAAAGATGAACAGCTCCATGAGGAAAAGGTATTTAAGGACCCCGTCCATCGGTATGTCCATGTACGTGACCGTGTCATTTGGGATTTGATCGCAACTCCTGAATTTCAACGTCTCCGTAGAATTAAGCAGCTAGGAACGACAAATATTACCTTCCATGGTGCAGAGCATAGTCGGTTTAATCATTCCTTAGGTGTGTATGAGATCGTCCGTCGTATAATCTATAATTTTCAAGACAGAGCACATTGGAATAATGATTACCGCCTCCTGTGTCTTTGTGCAGCACTGTTGCATGACTTAGGCCATGGTCCATTTTCCCATTCGTTTGAGAAAGTATTTAAACTAGACCATGAGCATTTTACCCAACAGATTATTTTGGGAGATACATATGTGAATAAAATTTTAGAACGTGTACAACCAGGCTTTGCGCAGGATGTTGCTGATGTAATTGCCAAGACGTATTCCGATAAATTGGTAGTCAGTCTCATATCTAGTCAAATCGATGCGGATCGTATGGATTACTTGCAGCGTGATGCATATTTTACTGGTGTTAGCTATGGTCACTTTGATATGGAACGTATACTACGAGTAATGCGCCCAATTGAGGATCAAGTAGTGATTAAATCATCTGGTATGCATGCCGTAGAGGATTACATCATGAGCCGCTATCAAATGTACTGGCAAGTCTATTTTCATCCGGTAACAAGAAGTGCCGAAGTAATCTTAACGAAAATACTTCACCGAGCAAAATATCTGTATGAATCGGATTATGCCTTTAAACTACAGCCATTACATTTCCTATCGTTCTTTTCTGGGAATGTGTCGTTAGCGGAATACTTGAAGCTGGATGAATCCATTGTTCATTACTATTTCCAGCTATGGCAGGAGGAAGACGATGAAATTTTACGCGACCTGTGTGAACGTTTCATGAACCGTCGCTTGTTCAAATACGTTGAATTCAATCCGAACAAGCAAATGAACGATTGGATGAAGCTCTATCAGCTATTTAAAGATGCTGGAATTGACCCAGATTACTATCTGGTCGTGGACTCGTCATCCGATTTACCATATGACTTTTACCGTCCAGGCGAGGAAGAAGAGCGATTACCAATTCACTTGTTATTGCAAAATGAAACACTTAAAGAATTATCCAGACATTCCGATATAGTAGAAGCAATCTCTGGAAAAAAACGAACGGATCATAAATTATATTTCCCGAAAGACCTACTATTGGCCATTAAAGATAAAGCCATCGTACAAGAAATTACCGATATTTTATACAGCAAGGAGATGTCGTGATGCTCGATAATCATGCGAAATTATTGCAGTTTTTTTCTGAAGCAAAACAGGTGACCGGACGAAAAAAACTACAAAAAATGATCTATATTTTACAGTCATTCGGAATTCCGTTTGAGCAGAAATTCCAGTTCCATTTTTACGGACCATACTCAGAAGAACTGTCCTTACGCATAGAAGAATTGTGTAATCTCGGGTTCATTCAGGAAGAAAAAGAGGATAAAAGCAATTATTACAGGTATCATTATTCCTTAACTACTGATGGGCAAGAATTTCTAAAGCAATTTCCGCTAGACATACCGAACTGCTCAGAAAGCATCAAGCAACTGCAAGGAAAAAGCGCTCGATTCTTAGAACTAGTATCGACCATTCTTTATTTCAAGGATTTACCGAAGCAGGAAGTGGAAAGAAAAGTTCATACCGTTAAGCCAAAACAAAAATATAGCGACGAAGAAATGGCTGAGGCATGGAAGCTAATTGAAGAACTGAGTGTCATAAATTAAGCTAGTTTTTGCCAGTAGTTCCGATACGTGAATCGGTTCAAGGGCTATGCTAAAATGAGAAACAAGATAGTTAAAAAAGGAGGCTGGCTCATGAGTGGAGAACAATCTTCAGATAAGAAGAAAAATGCATTTACCATTATAAAAGACGATTCCAATGATGGCCATGGCGGCTATGGTGTTGGAGCAATAAGTCTTGAAAATATGTCATCAGTAATCGTGGATCCATCTGAAAATAAAGCGTATGTGGATATGGGTGCCATGCATGCAAGAAGTGATGTGGAACGCCGTGTGAAATTCCAACCAGACAAATCATTAGTGCCAAACGGCAAACTATACTGGATAGTCTGGGTAAATGTGGAACGAAATGAAAATGGTCCATACTATGCCGGTGTAGCAGGGTGTGAAATCCTAGTTGATCGATCCATCAAGCTAGCATATAAATCAATGGCCGAGCATGTCAAACACATGGAGAAATCATTGAAAGGTCACATCATCGTCGACCATATGGATGACCACTCCAAAAAGCTGTTAGGTGATTATTTAAAAGAATTCAACCCTGACATGTGGAATAACTCAAGCGATGAGTTGAAGGTTGCATTAGGGTAAGGGTTCGATTGATGCCTGGGTCATAGAACTGCACCTGTCCTACAAGTTGACCCATAATAGAAATTTACACGATACAATTTTAAAAAGTGAACATTTTGTGACCGAATCATGAAACTTTCGAGAAAATGTTGTACTTTAGTTCATAAATTTGTAAACTATTTAGTACATGGGCTAACTCATGTATTACTAGGACAAAAAAGAAGCCGACGACCGCAAGCTGGACACTTGCAGTACGTCGGCTTCTTTTGTAGCAACCGTTTGGGGTTGCGCTGAATGGCATTTTTTTAAATTGGTTCTTTTTTTGGGATCGCATCAGCAGCGAACATCGCTTGAAAACGGGAAGTATCGCCCGAATGGCCAGAATATCGCTCGAAATCCTGAAGTATCGCCCGAATGGCCAGAATATCGCTCGAAATCCTGAAGTATCGCCCGAACGGCCAGAATATCGCTCGAAATCCTGAAGTATCGCCCGAACGGCCAGAATATCGCTCGAAATCCTGAAGTATCGCCTGAACGGCCAGAATATCGCTCGAAATCCTGAAGTATCGCCCGAAGTCCCGGAATGTCGCCCGAAAGCCAGAAACATCGCTCGAAGTCCCGGAATATCGCCCGAAAGCCAGAAACATCGCCCGAATTCAAAAACATCCCCCAGCCATCACCCCTCAATCAAAAAACACGCGGAACCACCGCTCGAACAATCCTTCATTCTTATCTTTATCATCACCATCACCAGCTTCATCCTTGTCATTACCGAAATAGTGCTCAGAGCAATGGTACTTGGGCTCGGTTCCTTTTTCGAAAAACATAACGGTGCTTGTCGGGCACTGTGGTGTTGCGCGTGCACCGGTTGTTGGATCAATTGGAATGGCGACGAGACCTGATGGGGTTTTGAAATGTTCAGCAGGGTGATCCTGATGGGCTTGCTCCATGAAATCAGCCCAAATTTCTTTGGAATAGGAACGCTCTTTTGCTGCTGAGAAGGTGCGATTATCATCAAATCCGGTCCATACCCCGGTTACTAGGGATGGGCTATAGCCGATCATCCAACTATCCGAGTCAGTGGAACCGGTTTTTCCAGCATAAGTTCGGGTGAGCTTATCGGCAATACTACTACCTGTCACAGACATATAGCCGTTTAACGATTCGTCGAACATCCCTGTCATTAGCTGTGTTAAAATAAACGCTTTTTGTGGATCTAATGTTAATTTATTCGCAGCATCATCTCTTTCATAAACCGTACGTCCTTCACGATCGACAATCTTTTTGATCGTATGTCCATTAATTTGGTGGCCACCATTTGCCAGCATGCCGTAAGCTGTTGTCATTTCTTCAACCGTTACCGTCGCAGTACCTAGGGCAAGGGAAGGGACAGCTGGCAGCTTACTCGTGATTCCGAATTGTTTTGCTGTTTCAACCAATGTTTCGGTACCGAGATACATGTTCGTTTTGACAGCGTAAATATTATCAGACAGTGCAATTGCTTGGGCTAGCGTAATGGGTTCGTTGGCATAGTATCCGTTAAAATTACTAGGCTGATATACATTGCCGGCTTCAATTTCAAAACTTGTTGGTTTGCTCATTAATTTGGTTGTAGCCGTGTAGCCACCCTCCAAAGCAGCATAATATAAAAATGGCTTGAACGATGATCCTGGCATTCGTTTTGCTTGGATGGCGCGATTGAACGGACTTTTCTGGTAATCACGACCACCAAGTAATGCGCGAATCGACCCATCATGTGGATCAACTACGACAGCGCCAACCTCCATTTCGCTCGTAGGCTCTACGGTTTTGGAAACACTTTTTTCTAGCTGCTCCTGCATGGAGATATCAAGCGTCGTATAAATTTGATAGCCGCCCGAACGTATAGATTCTGAATCAAGGTCTAGCCGGTTTGCAGCTTCAGAAAGAACGGTATCTTGAAAATAAGGTCCGATTTGAAGTGGTTTTCGTTCCTCTGCTTTGGCATAAGCAAGCTCTTCGCTACTCGCCTGGTTGTATTCTTCATCAGATATAGCTTCCTTCTTATGCATTATCGTTAAAATTTGTTGCTGGCGATTTGTCGCTCGTTCTAAGTCATTGAATGGTGAGTAATAGGTTGGTCCTTTAGGAACACCTGCAAGCATCGCGGCTTCTGCTAAGGTTAGTTCACTAGCAGATTTATTAAAAAAGTGATTGCTCGCCGCCTCAATCCCGTAGGCACCATGGCCATAATATACGGAATTTAAGTAACCCTCTAGAATTTCCGACTTTGAATAAAACATCTCTAACCGAATCGTATAAAATGCTTCCTTTAGTTTCCTTGTCCATGTTTTTTCAGAGGAAAGGTATAAATTACGGGCATATTGCTGGGTTAATGTGCTTGCGCCTTCTTTTAAGGACAGGGTTTTAATATCCTTTAAAATAGCGCCGAAGATTCGTTTAATATCAAACCCATGATGGTCGTAAAAATGTTGATCCTCGGTTAGCAATGTAGCGTCGATAACCGCTGGGGACATATCCTGTAAGTCTATCCAGTGCCTGCTTTCGTTCCCGTGTTCTTCCCCAATCACTTGATTGTCTGCACTATAGTAAATAGTATTTTGTTCGTGTAAAAGGTTAGGTGGGCCGAGTACAAAGGCAAGAAGGTAGACAAGGAGTAGGCAGGATACAGCAAACAAGGAAAATCCAATTAACATTTTAAGGGAAATTCGTTTTAGTTTTTTCATTAGGAACGGTTTATTCATGTCATTTGAGCCCCATTTACTTCTGTCGTATTTTGTCAGATAGTACCATTATGGGACAAGAATCGGAGATATAAACTTCTATCTTTTGACTATTATCGAAGTACCATACAGAAAAGTGGCATCGAATTTGAAAATATATCTATTGAAATACGGCTTCACTTGTCGCTATAATAGTAAAATATGAAGTATTAGGCAGGCGATGGAATGGAACAGCAGGTGAGGATTGAATTACAGACTGTCATTCAAGATAACGGGCAGCAAGAGAAAAGTACAACTAGGCAGCTCGGACATTATTATCAAAAGAATGCAATCGATGTGCTATCCTTTGAAGAAAAGCATGAGGATGCAGGCATTATCAAGAACTTTATTACCATACAACCGGATAAAGTATCCATTAAACGATCTGGTCTCATATCGATGACACAACATTTTCGGGCGAACCAGCGAACAGAAAATGTTTACACCCACCCCCATGGTCATCTTCATATGGAGACTTATACGAAAGCAATTCGCTACCAGTCATTAGAAGATGGAACAGAAGGACGGCTACATATAATATACACCGTAAAACTGAACGGACAGGATGAACGTAATCACGAACTAACGCTCACCTATAATAAGGAGGACGAATCATGAACGTCTTGGCACAAACAGAAACCACATTAAAAGTAGAAATTAACGCAGCCGTCTTACAAGCAGGGCTCGCAACGGAAACAGAAATTCCAGACATCATTTTAGAAAAACCAAAGGATAAAACCCATGGAGACTTTGCGACGAACATCGCCATGCAATTAGCACGAGTTGCGAAAAAGGCACCTAGACAAATTGCCGAGGCTATCGTCGCAAATCTTGATCAAACAAAAGCTTCGATTGAAAAAGTAGAAATAGCTGGACCTGGATTTATTAACTTTTTCATGAAAAATGATTTCCTTACAGATTTAATTCCAACTATTTTAGACGCAAATACGGACTACGGGAAAACAGACGCTGGAAAAGGGAAGAAGATCCAAGTCGAGTTTGTATCGGTTAATCCAACTGGAAGTTTACACCTTGGTCATGCACGTGGTGCAGCATTTGGAGATGTCTTATGTAATGTTCTTGAAGCGGCAGGTTACGCGGTAGATAGGGAATATTACATTAATGACGCCGGGAACCAAATTGATAATTTAGCACTTTCGGTTAATGCACGCTATTTGCAAGCATTAGGTCAAGATGTAGCCATGCCAGAAGATGGCTATCACGGCCAAGACATCGTCGGCATCGGGAAGGAATTAGCCGCTGAACATGGCGACAAATGGGCAAAAGCTTCAGAAGAGGAACGCTTAGCATTTTTCAAAGAATATGGTCTTGAATTTACCCTTGGGAAAATCAAGAAGGACTTAAATGATTTTGGTGTCCATTTTGATAGCTGGTTTTCCGAACGCAGTCTTTATCAGAAGGATGAAATCAAAGACGTATTAAATAAGCTAAAAGCTGGCGACTATATTTACGAAAAGGACGGAGCAACATGGTTCCGTTCCACTGACTTCGGTGATGATAAAGACCGTGTGCTAGTTAAGAATGACGGTGCTTTTACGTATTTAACACCAGATATTGCGTATCATCAAAATAAGCTTAACCGTGGATATGATAAATTGATTAACGTATGGGGAGCGGACCATCATGGCTATATTCCGAGAATGAAGGCTGCTATCCAAGCACTAGGCTATGATGCCGATAAATTAGATGTGAAAATCATTCAAATGGTGAACCTATTTGAAGAGGGCGAGAAGCTGCGGATGAGTAAGCGTACCGGTAATGCTGTCTCCCTAAGAGAGCTGATGGATGAAGTCGGTATCGATGCCGTTCGTTACTTCTTTGTTGCCCGTTCCAATGACTCACAGCTTGACTTTGATGTAGAATTGGCACGTTCTCAATCAAATGACAACCCAGTGTTTTATGTACAATATGCACATGCACGTATTTGTACAATGTTAAAACAAGCGGAAAGCAAGGGAATTGATATTAAACAAACGTTTGATTCATCCTTATTATCCGCTGATAAAGAGCTGGATTTACTGAAGAAAATGGGAGAATTCCCACAGGTGATTGCAGATGCAGCTGACAAGCATGCACCACATCGCATCACCCAATATGTGTTTGAATTAGCATCCTTACTACACAGCTTCTACAATGCTGAAAAAGTACTGGATACCGATAATCTAGAACTAACAAATGCAAGAATTGCTTTAATGAAAGCTGTTCGAATTACATTAGCAAATGGATTGAAATTAATGGGCGTATCCGCACCAGAAAAAATGTAATATGTAACGAACGAAGCCAGGACAAAAAGTAAAAAGAGAAGATAAGCATCGAACAATGCAGCCGATCCGCGAAGTTTATTCCGAGAGCGGTATAGGTGAATCAACGTCCGATTTTATCTTACTCGGATACTATTGTCTTGGCTTCTTTTTTGTTCAATAGACTTGGTATCGTATTACATCTTAGATCATATCCATAAAAAACAGGTTGACTGAATGGTCATTCATATTTTATAGTAGAAGAAGAAATTTAGTTTATATTATTCAGAAAAATGGAATCGTTATCATTTTAAAGTGAAGGATATTTTTACGAAGACATAACCATACACATAAGTCATAAGGGCAGGTTAACCAGACAGGAGGATCTACCGATGGAAAATATAGCAATGCTAGTAAATACCCTGTTATTTATTGGAATTACACTTTATGCGTTTTACTTGTTTGCTAGAGTAATAGCCACAAGAGTTGCCTACATTAGGCTCGGAAAAAAATCGGAATTTGATGGGGACATAAAGGAACGCATCAATCGGATTATTAAAATTGTCTTTGGCCAATCCAAGCTGTTAAAGGATAAGAAATCTGGTGCAATCCATGTCATGATGTTTTATGGGTTTATTCTCGTCCAATTCGGTGCAATTGATTTTATTATCAAAGGAATCTCTCCTGGAAATCATTTGCCGTTTGGATTTTTATACCCGGGTTTCACGTTCTTGCAAGAAATCGTGACATTAATGATTTTAGTTGCTGTTGTTTGGGCATTCTATCGTCGCTATATTGAAAAATTAGTGCGACTTAAGCGTGGTTTTAAGGCGGGGTTAGTGTTACTATTTATTGGAACATTAATGTTATCGGTGTTACTTGGAAACGGAATGGCATTGATTTGGCATGATGAGCCAGGAACATGGACAGAACCGATAGCAAGTGCTATTGCAGGGGTGTTTGGTTTTCTACCGCCAACTGCAGCCATGATTATCTTCTTTATTGCCTGGTGGATACACAATTTAACACTGTTGACCTTCTTGGTTTATGTACCACAATCCAAACACGCGCATCTGATTGCAGCACCAATAAATGTATTTTTCAGCAAGCGTGTTCCTGGCAAATTGAAGAAGCTAGACTTTGAGATTGATGAAGAGAGCGAAGAAGAAGTTTCCTTCGGGGTTGGAAAAGTAGAAGACTTTGAACAAGTCCAAATGATTGATTTTTATGCATGTGTTGAATGTGGGCGATGTACGGATGTATGTCCGGCGTCCACAACAGGGAAGATGCTTTCCCCAATGGACTTAATGGTCAAAATTCGTGACCATTTAACCGAAAAAGGTGCTGCTGTAACGGGCAAATCACCATGGGTTCCATCCTATGCTTTTGCTGGTACACAAGGAAACCAATTAGCACGTGCCTCTCGGGATGAAGCTGCTGCAACTTTCGAGACGGTTAGTCTGATAGGGGATGTCATTACAGAGGAAGAGATTAATGCTTGTACAACATGCCGTAACTGTGAAGAAGCATGCCCAGTTATGAATGAGCATGTGGATAAAATCATTGATTTACGACGTTACCTTGTCATGACAGAGGGGAAAATGGATTCTGATGTCCAACGTGCCGTCATGAATATCGAACGTCAAGGAAACCCTTGGGGACTATCGAAAAAAGATCGCATTAAATGGCGTGAAGTGGATGAGACAGCCTATATCCCAACAATAAAAGAATTGAAAAAAGAAGACAAAGACTTTGAATACTTATTCTGGGTGAGCTCGATGGGTTCATTTGATAGTCGCAGCCAAAAGATTGCTATTGCGTTTGCGAAATTAATGAATCAAGCAGGCATTAGCTTTGCAATCCTGGGAAATAAGGAAGCAAACTCAGGCGATACGGCAAGACGAATTGGAAATGAATTTTTATTCCAAGAAATCGCTGAGAAAAACATTAAAGAGTTCGAAAAGAACGATGTGAAGAAAATCGTAACGATTGATCCACACGCCTATAATATTTTTAAAAATGAATATCCTGATTTTGGATTTGAAGCAGAGGTTTATCACCACACGCAATTGCTTTATGATTTAGTAATGGAAGGTAAACTAAAGCCGACCAAAGCAATCAATCAGCGATTAACATTCCATGATTCCTGTTATTTAGGTAGATATAATGGTGTCTATGATCCACCGCGTGAAATTTTAAAAGCAATTCCAGGTTTAGAACTGGTTGAGATGGATCGTAGTCGTGAAAATGCAATGTGCTGTGGTGCTGGTGGTGGTCTGATGTGGACAGAAGAAACAACTGGAAATCGCATCAATATTGCACGTACTGAACAAGCGCTCGCAGTCGCACCTTCCGTAATTTCGAGTGCCTGCCCATATTGCCTAACTATGTTAAGTGATGGAACAAAGGCAAAAGAAGTGGAAGAGGACATTAGTACAATGGATGTAGCTGAAATACTGGCATTATCTGTTTTAGAAGAAGCGGAAGTTAAAACAGCCTAACAAGAGATGAGGGGCGTGAAATCCCCCTCTTTCTTTCACCGTACACACTGAGCGAGCGTTCAATCGAGTACATGAATACGATAAATAATAACAATAAGAGGAGGATTGACGACATGAAAAAATCTGTCATCGTCGCTGGAGCAAGAACCCCTTTTGGGAAATTTGGGGGAGCATTAAAGCCATTAACAGCCTCACAATTAGGAGGAAAAGCAATTGCTGAAGCATTGAATCGTGCTGGAATAGACGGTTCAGCTGTCGGTGAAGTAATTATGGGAAATGTATTACAAGGTGGGCAAGGACAGCTACCATCACGGCAAGCAGCCCGACATGCCGGGCTCCCGTGGGAAGTGAAAACCGAAACAATTAATAAAGTATGTGCTTCTGGACTGAGAAGTGTAACGTTAGCCGATATGCTCATTCGCCTTGGGGAAGAGGATATTGTTGTTGCGGGTGGAATGGAGAGCATGAGTAATGCCCCATACATTTTACCAGATGCCCGTTGGGGGAACCGAATGGGCGATAAAAGGGTAGTGGATATGATGGTTCATGACGGTTTAACCTGTTCCTTTACCGGCGTTCACATGGGTAACTACGGAAACTCTACTGCAGACGAATTTGCTCTAACTCGTGAGGCACAAGATGAGTGGGCATATCGTAGCCATAAGCTTGCGGTAAAAGCAATTGAAGATGGGAAATTTGCAGATGAAATCGTTGCTGTGGAAATCCCACAACGCAAGGGAGAGCCAGTCATAGTCGATACAGACGAAGCACCACGTAAGGATACAAGCATCGAAGCACTCGCGAAATTGCGTCCAGCATTTGATCCAAACGGTACCATTACAGCTGGTAATGCGCCTGGCGTTAACGACGGGGCGTGTGCATTTGTTGTGATGTCTGACGAAAAAGCTGCAAGTCTAGGAAAAGAGCCACTGGCAACAATCATTGGCCATGCAGAAGTAGCAGTAGAGGCAAAAGATTTTCCGAAAACACCGGGTATTGTTATTAATGCATTACTCGAAAAAACAGGCTATACCAAAGACGACATAGCACTTTATGAAATCAATGAAGCATTTTCTGCTGTATCACTAGCAAGCAGTGTCATTGCTGAACTAGTTGCTGAAAAAGTGAATGTTAATGGAGGGGCGGTAGCACTTGGACACCCAATCGGAGCAAGTGGATCCCGCATTATCTTAACCTTAATTCATGAGCTAAAACGCCGCGGCGGTGGATTAGGAATCGCGGCAATATGTAGTGGCGGCGGTCAAGGAGACGCAATTTTAATTGAAGTACCAGGAGAATAAAGAGCTGTGCTGAAATACGGGTGATAGGTTGCTGATGATTTGAGATAACTGCTGATAATTGGGGAAGGTTGCTGATGTTTCGGGATAGATGCTGATAATTGGGAAAGGCTGCTGATGTTTCGGGATAGATGCTGATAATCCTGAAAAGCTGCTGATATTCCTGGAATACTGCTGATATCCCCCCAATTTCTGCTGATAATCTCAAATTACGGCTGATCTTATCCACCCAGCACAGACCCGCAAATCAGCAACCAATCTATCAATCTACTTATACCAATAAGGATTCTCAGGAGGTGCAAGTAATGACTATTAATAATGTAATGGTAATCGGCGCTGGCCAAATGGGGGCTGGTATTGCTCAAGTTTGTGCACAGTCCGGATTTCAAACTTTTTTACATGATATGAATGAAGCGGCATTAAATAAAGGGATAACATCAATTGAAAGACTATTGGCCCGTTCAGTAGAGAAGGAAAGAATGACAGAAACAGAGATGAAGGAAACGCGTAATCGACTAAAACCAGCGGTTAGCATCAATGATGCGAGCAAGTGTGATTTAGTGATTGAAGCGGTAGTAGAAAATATGGCTGTTAAAGCGAAAGTATTTCAGCAACTCGATGAAATCACGCCTGAACATACTATCCTAGCGTCCAACACCTCGTCACTTCCTATTACTGAAATTGCAAGCGCTACCAATAGACCTTCCCAAGTGATAGGGATGCACTTTATGAATCCAGTGCCAGTGATGAAGCTTGTGGAGATAATTCGCGGGCTACAAACAAGTGAAGAGACTTATCAAGCGATTAGGGAAATGACCCATCAGTTACAAAAAACACCAGTCGAGGTGGCGGATTTTCCTGGATTTGTTTCGAATCGCATCTTAATGCCAATGATTAATGAAGCAATTTTTACCCTGTATGAGGGGGTTGCATCACCAGAAGATATTGATACGGTCATGAAGCTTGGAATGAATCATCCAATGGGACCGCTGCAACTCGCGGATTTTATCGGGTTGGATACATGCTTATACATTATGGAAGTCTTACACGAAGGATTTGGGGACAGTAAATACCGTCCTTGTCCACTGCTCCGAAAATATGTAAAAGCTGGCTGGCTTGGAAAGAAATCAGGCAGAGGTTTTTATCAGTACGACTAGAAATTGTCAGCACGCCATAAGAAACACGTAGAAACAAAGAAGAACATACCACTACAACATCATCACAACACAATCACCTACGATCTTACCGACACATTATCATTCATCCAGAAATTAACAGACAGCTTCAACTAGATTTGCAATAAGTTAAAACTACAGCAACGAAAGGGGGAGCAATGTGCATTTTCAATTTACGGAAGAACAGCAAATAATGCGTAAACTAGTTCGGGATTTTGCGCAGAGAGAAGTGCTTCCAGCAATTGATCAAATGGAGAAGGAAGAACGATTTCCGCTCGAACTGATTCAGAAAATGGGAGCACTGGGTTTAATGGGGATTCCTATCCCGGAAGCATATAAAGGAGCAGGAATGGATTACATTTCCTATATTATAGCGATTCATGAATTGGCAAAAGTGAGTGCGACTGTTGGTGTGATTTTATCGGTCCATACTTCTGTTGCCACGAATCCGATACTTTATTTTGGTACAGAAGCACAAAAGGAAAAATACGTGACGAAGCTTGCAACTGGAGCGTATCTTGGAGCGTTTGCCTTAACAGAACCAGAAGCAGGATCAGATGCGAAAAACCTGCGAACAACCGCCAAGCGCGATGGGGATTATTATGTGTTAAATGGCTCTAAAGTGTTCATAACTAATGGCGGATTTGCCGATGTGTATATTACTTTTGCAAGAACAGCACAGGGACAAGATGGCATTAGTGCATTCATCGTGGAAAAAGGAACAGAAGGACTTGTGATTGGAAAAGAGGAAAACAAAATGGGATTACACGCCTCTAGTACGGTCCAGATTACCTTTGAAAATTGCGTCGTGCATCAGGATCAATTACTCGGTAAGGAAGGCGATGGGTTCCAAATTGCGATGGCCAATCTGAACAAGGGGAGAGTTGGGATTGCGGCACAAGCGTTGGGAATAGCTGAAGCAGCTCTTGAACATGCAACAGGCTATGCAAGTGAGCGACATCAATTTGGCAAGCCTATTTCCACAAATCAAGGAATATCCTTTAAATTGGCCGATATGGCTACAGAGGTCGAGGCAGCAAAACTATTAGTCTACCAGGCTGCATCGTTGATTGAACAGGGCAAGCCTTGTGTTAAGGAAGCCTCGATGGCAAAAATGTATGCCGCAAATGTGGCGATGAAAGCTGCGATAGAGGCGGTACAAATTTTTGGCGGATACGGCTATACCGAGGATTACCCGGTGGAGCGACTATTCCGAGATGCTAAAATAACGCAAATTTATGAGGGTACAAATGAAATTCAACATATCGTTATCGCTAACAATCTACTAAAGGACTAGGGGGCAGTAAGGATGAATTTTCAATTAACCGAAGAACAAGAAATGCTACGTAAAATGGTACAGGATTTTGCTAGGAAGGAAGTAGAACCAACAGCAGCTGAACGAGATGAAGAAGAACACTTTGATCGAGCGATTTTTGACAAAATGGCTGCACTTGGCTTAACGGGAATTCCATGGCCAGAGGAATATGGTGGGATTGGTGCGGATTATGTGAGCTATGTGATTGCGGTGGAGGAATTATCACGTGTCTGTGCTTCAACAGGGGTAACACTATCCGCTCACCTTTCATTAGCGAGCTGGCCGATTTTTAAGTATGGCAATGAAGAACAGAAAAAGAATTTCTTATACCGTTTGGCAACAGGGGAAGCGTTAGGTGCTTATGCATTATCGGAGCCTGGCGCAGGTAGTGATGTTGCGTCCATGCGTACTACAGCTAAAGCCGATGGCGATCATTATGTGTTAAACGGAAACAAAGTGTGGATTACCAATGGTGGTGTTGCGGACATTTATGTCGTGTTTGCCAAAACCGACCAGGATGCCCGTCACAAAGGGATTAGTGCTTTTATCGTGGAAAAAGGAACAGAAGGATTTTCATTCGGAAAAAAGGAGAAAAAGCTTGGAATCCGTTCATCTCCAACAACAGAGTTGATTTTTGAAAATTGCCGCGTGCCGAAAGAGAATTTATTAGGCGGTGAAGGAGACGGGTTTAAAATCGCAATGTCAACGCTTGACGGTGGACGTAACGGTATTGCAGCACAGGCTGTCGGTATTGCCCAAGGTGCTCTTGATGCAGCCATTAATTATGCAAAAGGTCGCGAACAGTTTGGCAAATCCATTGCCACTAATCAAGGGATATCGTTTAAGCTGGCGGACATGGCAACAGAGGTGGAAGCGGCGCGACTATTAACCTATCAAGCTGCATGGCTTGAATCAGAAGGACTA
Source organism: Ornithinibacillus contaminans (assembly GCF_001038425.2). GTDB lineage: Bacteria > Bacillota > Bacilli > Bacillales > Amphibacillaceae > Ornithinibacillus > Ornithinibacillus contaminans. Next base: position 24,747 of record NZ_LDPV02000007.1, on the reverse strand, counting down.
CCATATGGAAAAGCATCGGCTATGTCAAAGCTGTTTGCGGGGGATGCTGCGATGCGTATAACGGTCGAAGCGGTTCAAGTGTTTGGTGGCTACGGCTACACCAAGGATTATCCAGTAGAGCGCTATATGCGTGATGCGAAAATCACCCAAATTTATGAAGGTACCCAAGAAATTCAACGGCTTGTCATTGGTAGAATGCTGACGAAATAGAAAGGATGTCCAGGATGCATCACTTAGTTGAACGGATTGCGAAGCGGGATATACGTGCTCTAGCAAAGGCGATTACGCTTGTTGAAAATGACCACGCAGACAAACTAGCGATTATGCAGGATGTCTATTCTATTAAAAAGAATGGGATGGTTGTTGGACTTACAGGATCACCCGGCGCTGGGAAAAGCTCGTTAGTGAATCGACTAATAACGCACCTGCGCGCTGAAGGGAAAACCGTGGCAGTTATTGCGGTGGATCCTACCAGTCCCTTTAGTGGCGGGGCACTGCTCGGTGATCGCGTTCGGATGAATGAGCATTTTGCCGACGACGGGGTGTATATTCGCAGTATGGCAACACGTGGTAGCTTAGGGGGTCTCGCCCGAGCGACAAAGGATGCGATTCGGATTTGTGATGCCTTTGGCTTTGATGTCATTCTTGTAGAAACCGTTGGGGTCGGCCAGTCAGAGCTCGATATTATGAAACTAGTAGATACGACGGTGGTTGTCCTTACCCCAAACAGTGGCGACGTCTTACAAATTTTCAAGGCAGGAATTATGGAAATAGCGGATTTATTCGTTATTAATAAAGCAGACCTCCCTGGAGTTGGAAAATTAAAAGCATTACTTCGGGAATTGGTGCATAGCAACAACCGCGCACAGCATGAAATTGCTATCGTGAAGACAATATCTACTGAAAATAGTGGCATTCACGAGCTTTGGGAAAAAATCACAGAGCATCACCACTTTGTCTTTCATACAGAGGCTGGAAAAAAACGGCTCAGCCAACAGAATCAGATGGAGATACTCGAATTAATTCGGGATGAAATTTGGCGGGAAATACATTCCTTTATTCGCCAGCATCCTGACTTCCCACAAGAGCTTGCAACAGTAGATCCGTACAAATTGGCAAATGACTGGTATCAAAAATGGAAAATCGAGGGGAGATAGCCAGATGAAAGCGAACAAGGTTGTATCTTCTGTAAAAGATGAGGAATTAATTAAGAAACGGCGTGACCAAATGATTCGTGGAGCTTTAGCACTTTTTAAAGAGAAGGGCTTTCACCGAACAACCACAAGAGAAATTGCCAAAGAAGCAGGCTTTAGCATTGGTACGCTATATGAATATATTCGGACGAAGGAAGATGTATTATTCCTTGTTTGTGATTCCATTCATGAAGAGGTTAAGAAGCGTTTGGAGGCGGTTGTTAATTTAAAGCAGCCATCGATGGAGAAGCTCCGTACAGTAATCACGTCCTTCTTTTATTTAATGGATGATATGCAAGAGGAAATATTGATTCTCTACCAGGAAGTAAAGTCATTACGTAAGGAAACTCGTGGCTATGTCTTGCAAAAAGAACAGGAAATGGCGGAAATGCTCGAAACGGCAATTTCAACCTGCCTACCACATCAATTGTCAAAGCAGGAAGTTGCCCTACTAGCTAATAACATCTTAATCCAAGGGCATATGTGGAGTTTTCGTAGATGGATGCTTCACAAGGAATTCACAGTCGATGATTATATTGCCATACAGCTTAGGTTTACGTTTAATGCGATGGGAATTTCATTAGACGATAGGAATGGAGGAACGCGAAATGGTACAGGTAACACCATATAAAACGAAATATCCAGTCCGTTTTGTTACTGCATCCAGCTTATTTGACGGCCATGATGCATCGATTAATATTATGCGACGCATTCTGCAGGCGAGTGGTGCAGAGGTAATTCACCTTGGGCACAATCGCTCTGTAGAGGAAGTTGTCCATGCGGCGATTCAAGAGGATGTACAGGGAATTGCGATATCCTCTTACCAAGGCGGACACGTGGAATATTTTAAGTACATGATTGATTTGTTAAAAGAATTGGGCGCAGAACATATTAAGGTTTTCGGTGGGGGCGGTGGAGTCATCATCCCGCGCGAAATAAAGGAACTTCATCAATATGGGATTACGAGAATATTTTCCCCAGAGGATGGACGTGAATTAGGGCTTCAGGGCATGATCAATGTCATGCTATCGGAAAGTGACTTCTTGCCGCCGCTAGATGTGAATAATCAGCTCAACAAGCTACAAACAGGGGACCGTCAAGCGATTGCGAGAATGATCACCTACGTTGAAAACGAGGAATTAAACCCAACAGAGAAGCAGGATTTAGTAGAAAAACTCAATAACCAAACCAATAAAAACGTCCCAGTGCTCGGGATTACTGGAACAGGTGGTGCGGGAAAAAGCTCGTTAACAGATGAACTAATTCGTCGCTTTATTCACGGCATCCCTGATAAAAAAATCGCAATTATCTCTATTGATCCTACGAAACGGAAAACGGGCGGTGCCTTACTTGGCGATCGAATCCGTATGAATGCTATTTTTACGGATCGTGTCTACATGCGTTCATTAGCAACCCGCGATTCAAGAAGTGAGCTATCTGCTGCCATCCAGGACGTGATTACGGTTCTGCGGGCGACAGATGTTGATTTTATCATCGTTGAAACTAGTGGGATTGGGCAAGGTGATGCGGCCATCACTGATATCTGTGATCTATCAATGTATGTGATGACAGCCGAGTACGGTGCACCAACACAGCTAGAAAAGATTGATATGATTGACTTCGCCGATTTTATTGTGATCAATAAATTTGAACAAAAGGGGTCAGAGGATGCACTAAATCAAGTACGGAAGCAATATGAACGTAGTCATATGCTGTTCCATCATAATCATCACACATTTCCAGTGTTTGGTACGATTGCAAGTCAATTCAATGATTCTGGTACGAACGCCTTGTTTGCTGCGCTTATTGATAAACTAAATGCTGTTTATGATTGGCATGAAACAGTTGATTTTGATCGCTATACGATTTCGGAAAAGCAAAACCTGATTATTACGAATGAGCGCAGGCATTATCTACGCGAAATCGCAAGTCACGTTCGTACTTATCATCACCATGCCAAGGAACAGAGTGAGCTAGCAAGAAAGCTCTATCAATTAGATGGTGCCATTGCCTTAAGTGAGGAAGAGGTACGTGCTTCCTTATTAAAAACCTATAAAACATATGAAGCAAATCTGCATCCAAGGGCAAAAGCATTATTAGAATCATGGGATAAAACAAAAGGAAACTATACTGGCGATATCTTTACCTATCAAGTTCGTGATAAGGAAATAACGATAGACATTACGACAGAATCCTTATCAGGACTGAAAATTCCCAAGGTAGCATTTCCTCGCTATATGGACTGGGGAGAGCGGCTGCTTTGGTTGTTAAAGGAAAATGTTCCAGGGGCTTTTCCATTTACGGCGGGGGTTTTTCCGTTCAAGCGAAAAGGCGAGGATCCGACCCGTCAATTTGCAGGGGAAGGGACACCAGAACGAACAAATCGCCGGTTCCACTATCTTTCAAAGGATGATGATGCGAAGCGTTTATCAACGGCATTTGACTCGGTAACTTTATATGGTGAGGATCCAGCCAATCGACCAGACATCTACGGGAAAATTGGGGAGAGCGGCGTGAACATTTGCACGCTAGAGGATATGAAAAAGCTCTACAAAGGCTTTGATCTAACTGACCCGAAAACATCGGTATCGATGACGATTAATGGACCTGCTCCAATTATTTTAGCGATGTTTTTCAATACAGCAATTGATCAGCAAGTAGAGAAATTTGAGCAGGAAAACGGACGAAAGCCTTCAGCGCAAGAATACGAGAAGCTAAAAGCAGATACGGTAGCAGTCGTTCGTGGCACCGTTCAAGCAGATATTTTAAAAGAAGATCAAGGTCAGAACACCTGTATTTTTTCCACCGAATTTGCATTGCGTATGATGGGAGACATCCAGCAATACTTTATTGATCATCACGTTCGCAACTATTATTCGGTATCGATCTCTGGCTATCACATTGCCGAAGCGGGAGCAAATCCAATTACACAGCTTGCCTTTACGTTAGCGAATGGCTTCACCTATGTGGAGTATTATTTGAGCCGTGGTATGGATATTAATAAATTCGCACCGAATTTATCGTTCTTTTTCTCCAATGGATTAGATCCGGAATATACAGTAATTGGCCGCGTGGCAAGACGCATCTGGGCAATAACGATGCGGGACAAATATGGTGCGGACGAACGTAGCCAAAAGCTAAAGTACCATATCCAAACATCCGGACGCTCTCTCCATGCTCAAGAAATTGATTTTAATGATATTCGGACGACTTTACAGGCGTTACTGGCCATTCAAGATAATACGAACTCGCTACACACGAATGCGTACGATGAGGCGATCACGACACCAACGGAGGAATCTGTTCGTCGTGCCATGGCCATTCAAATGATTATTAATCGCGAATTCGGCTTAATGAAAAACGAAAATTCGCTACAAGGCTCCTTTATCGTGGATGAGTTAACCGACCTTGTGGAAGAAGCGGTATTGCAGGAGTTTGAACGAATCAATGACCGTGGTGGCGTGCTAGGTGCAATGGAACGTCAATACCAACGTGGCAAAATTCAAGAGGAATCATTGTATTATGAAGGGAAAAAGCATTCCGGGGAGCTGCCAATTATCGGAGTCAACACCTATTTGAATCCTAACCCATCATCTGAAGAAGCAATTGACTCCATGGAGTTAGCACGTGCAACAAAGGAAGAAAAAGACCATCAAATCCAGCAGTTAAAGAATTTTCAAGACCAACATAAGGATAAAGTGGAAGCGGCGCTTAGTCGCCTACAGCATGTAGCAGCAACTGGAGGCAACATTTTTGAGGAGCTCATGGAAACCGTTAAAGTCGCAAGCCTCGGTCAAATTACCAATGCCCTTTATCAAGTAGGTGGTCAATATCGAAGGAATATGTAATGTTGGTGGTGGATGACAGTTGCTGATGGTTGGAATATTTGCTGATACCTAGTAAAAATTCAGCAGACATTCTAAAATGGAGCCTGTGCATAAAGCAGCAAAGTGCTACAATTATTAAAGCAAACCAATTGTGAGCCATGAGCCAAACATAAGACTAACATAGCGGTAGGGACATAGTTAAAATGAGAAGATAAAAGGACGAACAGTGCACTTACGCAACGTAGGGAATATACGTAGACTCCAGCCCCCCGCGGAAAGCGAAGTATATTCCCGGAGCGGGTATCATGCACAAATGTTCAGATCTTATCTAACCATAAACGTCTATGTCCTAGCCTCACTTACATTAACTATTGATTTACTCCTTGTTTTTTGATAGCATAATTCATTATGATTTGTTTATAATGTATGATAGGCTTTATGCTAGTAAAAGCGCATTAATACATAGCTTGTATACGCAACATCTAGATAAATCCATTTGTTTGGATGGACATTCTAATTATTGTTAGGCTTAATGCCATCATTACTAATGAAAAGGGAGTGCGGTATTGTGAGCTTGGATAATCTTAGCCGCGAGGAAATAAAAAGTATGTCAATGTTAGATTTGGCACAAGAAATATTATTGGTAGAAAAAAAGGCAATCAACTTTAAAGATATTTTTGATAAAATTGCCGAATTAAAAGGCTACAGTGAAGACCAAAAGGATGAGTTTCTAGCACAGTTCTACACGGACTTAAACCTAGATGGAAGATTTATTACATTAGGTGCTAATATGTGGGGCATGAAACGTTGGTATCCAGTTGAGCAAATGGACGAAGATATCCATAACGAGCCGAAGAAGAAAAAGAAATCGAAGAAGAAAATCGTGGATGATGAGGATCTTGATGAAGATGATTTAGATCTTGATTTAGTAGATGACGAAGATGATATCGTAGATGATTTCGATGACATCGACGAAGATGAAGACGATGACGATTTTGAAGAGATCGATGAAGAAGACGATGATGACGATATTGATGATGAATTAGAAAACTTAAATGAAATAGATGAAGATGAATTAGACGACGACTTTGAAGACGAGAAGTAATTGATGCCCACTTGACTTTTATAGGACAGGTGAGTACAATTTATATTGGGCTCTTTAAAATTTATTTTTCAAAGCGTTTCCCCTAAATGGGGAGGCGCTTTTTCTGTTTTATCCAAGCTTTTATTGGGTATCTAGCTTTTATAGCACATTACTTGGATACGGAGCTGACACATGGCTTATATAGCATTCAGTTACAGCTGGACATCATTCAATCACTTGTAAGTTTTTGTTTCCATGATTCGTTACAAGTGTTTGTGCACAAACTAACGGAAATAGTGCTCGTACTCATTACTAATTATTTTATGAAAAAGAGAGGGATAGCCGTGGCTAAGTATATTTTTGTCACAGGTGGCGTTGTGTCATCATTAGGAAAAGGAATTACAGCAGCATCATTAGGAAGACTACTAAAGAATCGTGGTCTAAAAGTTACGATTCAAAAATTTGATCCGTATATCAACGTGGATCCTGGTACGATGAGCCCTTATCAACATGGAGAAGTTTTTGTAACCGATGATGGTGCGGAGACAGATCTGGATTTAGGACATTATGAACGTTTTATTGATATTAATTTGAATAAATATAGCAATATTACTACTGGTAAAGTATATTCTAACGTTATTCGTAAGGAACGTCGTGGGGACTACTTAGGTGGAACTGTGCAGGTTATCCCGCATATTACCAATGAAATTAAGGATCAGGTTTTCCGTGCTAGTGAAGCAACAGGAGCCGATGTGGTCATTACTGAAATCGGTGGAACCGTTGGGGATATTGAATCACTTCCATTCCTTGAAGCAATTCGTCAGGTGAAAAGTGACATCGGTAAGGAAAATGTGATGTATGTGCATTGTACATTAGTACCGTATATTAAAGCAGCTGGTGAACTGAAGACGAAGCCAACACAGCATAGCGTGAAAGAATTACGTTCATTAGGGATACAGCCAGATGCCGTTGTCTTACGTACAGAGCTTGAAATCAGCCAGGATATGAAGGATAAGATTGCCTTGTTCTGTGATATTCGGGAAGAAGCGGTTATCGAAATGCGTGATTCTGAAAATCTTTACCAAATTCCATTAGCACTACAGGAACAAAACTTAGATCAACTAGTGTGCGAACATTTTGGTATTGAAACAGCTCCAGCTGATATGACGGAGTGGACAGAACTAGTTGAACGTGTTGGTAATCTATCGAAGAAAATCAACATTGGATTAGTCGGGAAATATGTAGAATTACAGGATGCTTATATTTCTGTTGTGGAATCATTAAAGCATGCTGGATACGCATTTGATACCGATATTTGCGTGCACTGGATTAACGCAGAGAAGATGGATAAGGAAACGATTCGCGAAAAACTTTCCCATGTCGATGGTGTATTAGTACCAGGTGGCTTTGGGGACCGTGGAATCGAAGGGAAAATCGAAGCAATTCGCTTTGCCCGTGAAAATAAAATCCCGTTCCTTGGTATTTGCCTAGGTATGCAGCTAGCTACGGTTGAATTTGCTCGCAATGTTTTAGGTTATGCTGATGCACATTCAGCTGAAATCAATCCAAATACAACACATCCGATCATTGATTTATTACCAGAGCAAAAGGATGTTGAAGATCTTGGTGGAACCTTACGCCTAGGATTATATCCATGTAGACTAGTAGATGGCACGAAAACAAAGGCTGCCTATGATGGAGCCGATATTATCGAAGAGCGCCATCGCCACCGTTATGAATTTAATAATGAATACCGTGAGCAAATGGAAGCAAAAGGATTTGTGTTCTCCGGTACGAGCCCAGATGGTCGATTGGTCGAAACAATTGAAATCAGTGATCACCCTTGGTTTGTGGCGAGTCAATTCCATCCAGAATTCCGCTCTCGCCCAACAAGACCACAAAATCTATTTAAAGGCTTCATCGGAGCAGCGGTCGAACAAAGTAATTTAAAATAATTCAAATGGCATGAAGAGGCAAGGACATAAGTAAAACGAATAGATAAAAGTCGAACAACGTACTAATTCAGCGGAGTATATTCCTGAAGTGATTATTGTTTGGATTTTATCTATCCGATAAAACTTATCTCCCAGCCTCTTCTTTTTTACGGCTATTTTCTTAGTCATTGTTTTAATTAGTGGACAAGCGGGTATAAAGTATGGGGATGAAATATAAATCAGCTTACCTACTAATAAAATTAGTAATAAATTACCAGTAAAAACGTTCGTTAAAAAGAAGGGTATTTTGTGCTTTATATCGAATTAGTAAGGTAAAAGGGGGATGTTGTCAAAAAATGAAAAAGAAAATTTTAGTTGTAGATGATGAAGTGGGAATCCGCCTGCTACTAGAGGATTTATTAGGCACAGGAAATAACGAAGTCCTTACTGCCCAAAATGGTAAAGAAGCACTAGATTTATTGGCAACACATACAATTGATTTATTAATTATCGATTACAAATTACCTATTATTGATGGTATTGCGGTTGTGCAACAATTAGACAAAGAAAATCAACCAATACCAACAATCATCATGAGTGGACTGGTGGAAAATATACTAGAAGAGACATCCGTATTACCAAATGTAAAAGAAGTTCTTTCCAAGCCTTTTGACATATTGGAGTTAAACACCTTAGTGAAAAACTTATTGAAATAAAATTCTATCGGTAAACTAGCTAGCCGGAAAATGGCATTGAATCCTGTTCAAATGGCGTGGTTATACGGAATATAGTATAACTATCAGACGTGAACGAATTAGATTAAATTTTTTAAAAAGTTCGCGAGTTATAACTTTAATCCAATAACCTTGCACCATACCGAGCGACTTTGGTATTCTTATATAGGAAATGAACAATATTGAAGTGATGTTATTTTCATCATCGAAGGAGGATATCAAATGCCATTAGTATCCATGAAAGAGATGCTAGATAAAGGTAAAGATAACGGCTATGCAGTTGGACAATTCAATATAAATAACTTGGAGTACATACAAGCTATTCTGCAAGCTGCCGAAGAGGAGAAATCTCCAGTCATTCTAGGAGTATCTGAAGGCGCTGGGAAATATATGGGTGGCTTCAAAGTAGTAGTAGCAATGGTGAAATCATTAATGGAAGAATACGGGACTACAGTGCCAGTTGCAATCCATTTAGACCACGGTTCTAGCTTTGAAAAATGTGCACAAGCCATTCATGCAGGATTTACATCTGTTATGATTGATGCATCACATTCACCAATTGAAGAAAATATTGCAACTACGAAAAAAGTAGTAGAATTAGCACACATCCACGGTGTATCTGTTGAAGCTGAAGTAGGTACTGTAGGTGGAGAAGAAGATGGTGTTATCGGCGGAATCAACTATGCTGATGCACAGGAGTGCTTGCGTCTTGTTAAAGAAGCTGGCATTGACTGCTTAGCACCTGCATTAGGTTCTGTACACGGACCATACCAAGGGGAGCCAAACTTAGGCTTCAAAGAAATGGAAGAAATTCTAAACCTTACTGGTGTTCCACTAGTATTACATGGTGGTACAGGAATTCCTACTAAGGATATCCAACAAGCAATTTCATTAGGTACTGCGAAGATTAACGTAAACACAGAAAACCAAGTAGAACAAACAAAAGCAATTCGCCAAGTGTTAAATGAAAAACCAGATCTATATGATCCACGTAAATATCTTGGACCTGGTACAGAAGCAATCAAGAAATCTGTCATTAGCAAAATGCGCGAATTCGGTTCTTCTAATCAAGCTTAATATAGAAGCAAAAGCGTCTAGTGCTTTAAACTAGTCGTAAACAATCACAATATGCCCTCTCAGACGAACGACGCTACACATATAATGTATTAGCAGTGTTTTCTGACAGGGCTATTCCTATAAAATAAGCGTGTAACACGATATGGGGAGGTACAAAAGATGAAATTCTTTATTGATACGGCAAACATTGAAGAAATCCGTAAAGCAAATGAATTAGGAATCCTTGCAGGAGTTACAACAAACCCTAGTCTTGTTGCAAAAGAAGGGGTATCCTTTCATGAACGCCTGAAGGAAATCACAACGGAGATTACCGACCGATCAGTAAGTGCTGAGGTTATTGCACTAGATGCGGAAGGCATGATTAAAGAAGGGAAAGAACTTGCCGCAATCGCACCAAACATTACGGTCAAAGTTCCGATGACATTGGAAGGGCTAAAAGCAGTAAAAGCCCTAACCGATTTAAACATTACAACAAATGTTACCCTGATTTTTAATGCGAACCAAGCATTATTAGCAGCAAGAGCAGGCGCAACCTATGTATCGCCATTTTTAGGTCGATTAGATGATATTGGACAGGACGGCATGCAGTTGGTAGCAACAATCGCCGAAATCTTTGATCGCCACAACATTCAATCAGAGATCATTGCAGCAAGTATCCGCCATCCATTACATGTAACCGATGCAGCATTACATGGCGCTCATATTGCAACCGTACCATATAATGTACTAAGCCAAATCGTAAAACACCCATTAACCGACCAAGGAATCGAACGTTTCCTTAACGATTGGAACAAAGCAAATCAATAAGCATGAATCAAACCGGAATGACCAAACTAAGAATAAACAACCAGAACACATTCCAAGAAAACGGGACAATAGCCCAGTTTCTAAAGTAACAAAAACGGGAATAAATAGGCTGGAAAAATAATTAAAAATGTGTGAGACGCGGACTAAAAAAATAGTGTAAGTGAAAAGATGAAGTGTGCTTCTTTAGCGTAGGGATATACGAAGACTCCTGCGGGAGGAAGGGCAGCGGTGAGACCCCGGAAGAGCATGGCTCTGAGGAGGCTCACCCGCCCCCCGCGGAAAGCGAAGTATATTCCCGGAGCGGGTACGATGCACCAATAATCATTAGTATTTTACTTTGCTTAATAAAATTTTATCCCAGTCTCAACCTCAAAAGCGGGGTTTTTGAAATGCAAAAAATGATAGTTGAGGGCGGTCATGTCTTAAATGGAAAAGTACGCATCAGCGGAGCAAAAAACAGCGCAGTAGCACTCCTGCCAGCTGCCATTTTAGCTGACTCAGAGGTTACAATAGAAGGACTGCCAGAAATTTCGGATGTCTATACACTTAGTGAATTACTAGAAGAAATAGGTGGAGAAGTGTCATGGGACGGACAAACGATACATATAAATCCGGAAAACATGATCTCCATGCCACTACCGAATGGAAAAGTGAAAAAGCTACGTGCATCCTATTATTTTATGGGAGCAATGCTTGGTAAATTTAAGAAGGCAGTCATCGGATTACCTGGAGGTTGCTTCTTAGGACCACGTCCGATTGACCAGCATATTAAAGGCTTTGAAGCATTAGGAGCAGAAGTAACGAATGAACAGGGTGCCATCTATCTTCGTGCAGAAGAATTAACTGGTGCACGCATCTATTTAGACGTAGTAAGTGTCGGTGCAACGATTAATATCATGCTTGCTGCTGTTCGAGCAAAAGGAAAAACCATTATCGAAAATGCAGCGAAAGAGCCGGAAATTATCGATGTTGCAACCTTACTAACGAATATGGGTGCGAAGATTAAAGGTGTTGGTACAGATGTGATTCGGATTGAGGGAGTACCTTCCCTACACGGATGTAGACATACCATCATACCAGATCGAATCGAAGCAGGTACCTATGCCATCGCTGCCGCTGCCGCTGGTAAAGAAGTAATTATTGATAATGTGATTCCACAGCATTTGGAATCCCTGTTAGCAAAACTACGCGAAATGGGTGTCACCGTAGAAGACTCAGACGATCAACTATACATCGCAGCACCAAAGAACCCATTAAAAAGTGTGGACATTAAAACGTTAGTCTACCCAGGATTTCCAACCGATCTCCAGCAACCTTTTACAAGTCTGTTGACGAAAGCATACAGTACAGGTGTTGTAACCGATACGATATACTCAGCTCGTCTGAAGCATATTGATGAGCTAAGGAGAATGAATGCCATCGTAAAGGTTGAGGGTGGATCAGTCATTGTGACTGGCCCTGTTCAGCTTGAAGGAGCACGCGTTAAGGCGAGTGACCTTCGTGCAGGAGCAGCACTAGTCATCGCGGGTCTAATGGCCAATGGCATCACGGAAATCACGGGATTAGAACATATTGACCGAGGCTATGAGAACATGACAGAAAAACTAAATAGCCTTGGGGCAAATGTATGGCGTGAAGATATGACAGAGGAAGAGGTTCTGCAATTCCAGAATTCTTAAAATTCCTCTATTCCATCGATAGTCCGTTCTACTTTTAATAAATAAGCTTTTTGGGATGAGGTTATTTCATTAAGGGAGATGGATTACATGGAAAGAAGTTTAACAATGGAAATCGTACGCGTAACAGAGGCTGCAGCACTTGCATCAGCCCGCTGGATGGGAAGAGGCAAGAAGGAAGAAGCAGATGATGCTGCAACCACTGCCATGCGTGACGTATTTGATACCATTCCAATGCAAGGAACCGTTGTAATTGGGGAAGGCGAAATGGACGAGGCACCAATGCTTTATATTGGAGAAAAGCTAGGCACCGGTGCAGGCCCACTAGTCGATATTGCCGTTGACCCGTTAGAAGGGACAAACATTGTCGCTCGAGGAACGGCCAATGCCCTTGCAGTTATTGCAATCGGCGACCATAACCAAGTTCTTCATGCACCAGATATGTATATGAAAAAAATCGCGGTTGGACCTGAAGCAGTTGGCAAAATTGATATCAACGCTCCAACCATCGATAATTTAAAAGCAGTAGCCAAGGCAAAGAACAAAGACATCGAAGACCTAGTTGTCATCATCATGGATCGCCCTCGCCACTATGAGGTAATGGACGAGATCCGTGCAGCAGGTGCCCGCATTAAATTAATTCAGGACGGGGATGTTGCTGCAGCCATCAATACCGCATTTGATGATACAGGTGTTGATTTGTTCATGGGAATCGGTGGCGCACCTGAGGGTGTTATCGCAGCCATCGCACTGAAATGCCTAGGCGGGGAAATGCAAGGACAATTAGTACCACAAAATGACGAAGAAATCGAACGCTGCCGTAAAATGGGAATCGCGGATATCAATCAAGTGTTTTATATGGATGATTTCTGCGGTGGCGATGATGCCATTTTTGCCGCAACAGGTGTAACAGATGGTGAGTTACTAAAAGGTGTTCAGTTCAAAGGTTCAAAAGCAAAAACACAAACCGTAGTTATGCGTGCCAAGAGTGGAACAGTTCGCTTCATTGACGGCGAACACAGCCTAAAGAAAAAGCCAAATTTAGTGATTAAACCTGAGTAAGAAATCTTATAAAAAAGTTGGATGACATAGTCATAAAGCATACTTTACACTGGCTATGTTATCCAGCTCCTCTATTCTAAAAAATGTCTTCAAAAAAAAGTATTGAATAATCCTATTAAAACGGTTAACATTGTAAATGTTTAAGATAAGTGTTGTTTGGTTACGATACAGTTAATAGCAATTATGAAATGCACAAACGACTCGTAAATAAAAGAGTACGCATAAAAACTTCTATTCTAGCTTCTAACAATTCTTCCCTTCCAAGCGAAATGTTTTTCACATCAGGAAGTAAGATTTCATTCAAAACTAAACAGAAAAATCCTTATCAACTACAACTTGTCAAAACAACCAGTTAGATACGAGCGATATGTAAAAGCATTTTTTTATTTTTTAAATAAATAAAATTATAATAGTTGAGGTAGTAAATTGAGATAACAATCTCGCAGTTTAACTAGATATAAGTAATTTTTACATAGCCACTAATGTATCTATCAAAATAGTAAATATATGTTTAAGGAATAGGCGTGATGAAAATGGCTGAGTTAACACTAAGCAAACTAGAGGAATTAACATTAAAAGAAATCTATGCGCTTGCAAAAGAATACAAAGTATCCTACTATGCGAAGCTAACAAAGAAAGAATTAATTTTTGCGATATTAAAAGCGCAGGCAGAAAAAGACGGCTTCTTATTCATGGATGGCGTCTTGGAAATCATCCCTTCAGAAGGGTTTGGTTTCTTGCGTCCAATTAATTACTCACCTAGTGCGGAGGATATCTATATTTCTGCATCGCAAATTCGTCGTTTTGATTTGCGTAATGGGGATAAAGTATCCGGAAAAGTACGACCTCCAAAAGAAAATGAGCGCTATTATGGATTATTGCATGTGGATGCGGTCAATGGTGAGGATCCAGATTCATCGAAGGATCGAGTGCATTTCCCGGCATTAACAGCCTTATACCCAGACCGTTTAATGCAGCTTGAAACAAAATCGAATAAGCTATCCACCAGAATTATGGATTTAATGGCGCCAGTTGGTTTTGGGCAGCGTGGTCTAATTGTTGCACCACCAAAAGCTGGTAAAACAATGCTACTGAAGGAAATTGCCAACAGCATTTCCGAGAATCATCCAGAAGCAAAGCTTATTATTTTACTAGTAGATGAGCGTCCAGAGGAAGTAACCGATATCGAGCGTTCCGTTCATCCAGATGTTGATGTCGTAAGCTCTACCTTTGATGAGGTTCCAGAAAATCATATTAAAGTGTCGGAATTAGTGTTAGAACGAGCGATGCGTTTAGTAGAGCATAAGCGAGATGTTATCGTATTAATGGATAGTATCACACGTCTAGCACGTGCCTACAACCTAGTCATTCCACCAAGTGGACGTACATTATCTGGTGGTATTGATCCAGGTGCGTTCCACCGTCCGAAGCGTTTCTTCGGTGCTGCGCGTAATATCGAAGAAGGCGGAAGCTTCACGATTTTAGCGACTGCGCTTGTGGATACAGGCTCTCGTATGGATGACGTTATCTACGAGGAATTCAAAGGTACCGGTAATATGGAATTGCATCTAGACCGTAACCTAGCAAACCGCAGAATTTTCCCTGCGATTGATTTATTACGCTCTGGAACACGTAAAGAAGAGCTACTCGTTGAGAAAAGTCAGTTAGATAAAATGTGGGCAATCCGTAAAACGATGCAGGATTCTCCGGATTTCTTAGAACGCTTCTTACGCAAATTAAAAGCGTCTGAATCCAATGATGAATTCATTCAAAAAATTGAAGAAGAAATGAAGCGTAAACGCACAACACGATAGGGCATCACTATTTCTTCAATAATTTAATGTAAAAAGTAACTTGCAAACAAGCGCACACACTGTTATAATTTTTTAGTGAGTTTAGAAAAGGTATTTTACCTATACGGCTCTTAAAACAACTCTGTTTCCAAAGGATTCAGGGCAGAAGGAGTGAAAGACATGAAAGAAGGAATTCATCCAGAATACAGAAAAGTTGTATTTCTAGATACAAGCTCTGACTTCAAATTCTTAAGCGGATCAACTAAGAGTTCTGACGAAACAATCGAGTGGGAAGATGGTAACACATACCCATTACTTCGTGTGGAGATCAGCTCTGAATCACATCCTTTCTACACTGGTAAGCAAAAAGCTGACACTGTTGGTGGACGTGTAGATCGCTTCAAGAAGAAATATAATATGAAATAAAACCGGCATTGATTGCATATGTAATCGATTAGCCAACTGATACAAATAGGATGAGGTAACTCAAGCCGATAGGAAACAGGTAAATTGTCTAAAACTTTGCCTGTTTTTTATTTAGCGTATAACTTGTTTTTCTAGCCAATTTGAGGCGTGAAAACGAAATTTTACTTGTGATTTCCAATTTTTTATTACTGAACTTATATCATTTTTTTGTTAATGTAGAACATAGAAGAACGAAGGGAGATCCCGATACATGTATGTTATGAACCAAAGCGGCTGGGTAGAAGTTATCTGTGGCAGTATGTTCTCAGGTAAATCGGAGGAACTTATTCGTAGAGTACGAAGAGCAACCTATGCAAATCAATCCATCCAAGTATTCAAACCAGCAATTGATAATCGCTATGACGATGAGTCCGTCGTTTCCCATAATGGCAATGCAGTAGTTGCTCGTCCGGTAGATTCCTCTGCGGCTATTCTTGAAAATGTCGCGGATAACGTAGAGATTGTTGGAATCGATGAGGCACAATTCTTTGATGAGGATATTGTTTATGTAGCAGAACAGCTTGCTGACAGAGGCATTCGCGTCATCGCAGCCGGACTGGATTTAGACTTCCGAGGCGAACCATTTGGCCCAATGCCGGAATTAATGGCCCTAGCCGAATCCGTTACCAAACTAAATGCGATCTGCCCAATCTGCGGATCTCCCGCAAGCCGTACCCAACGGCTAATTAACGGACAACCAGCATCATATGATGATCCAATCATCCTAGTCGGCGCATCCGAATCATACGAACCAAGATGCCGCCACCATCACGATGTCCCAAACCGCCCAACAAACGCAACCATGCGCAAGTTGATGAATGTTGAGTGAAAAGCACCCTTAGGGGGTGCTTTTTTTGTTGGGCGGGAGGGGGTGCGCGATGCGGGAGGCGGGGTGGAATGCCGAACAAGAGTTGATTCATGCCGAAGATTTCTAATTTATCCCGAACATGGCACAAGAAATCCCGAACATAGCACAAGAAATCCCGAACGAGCAGCAATATCCCGAACACTAATCAATATTTCCCGAACTTGGCAGGAGAAAACCCGAACTACTCCGTATTTGTCCCGAACATTACACTTCTGATCCCAAACGCAAAAACAATCTAGATATTTTTTTCCAAATAAAAAGGAGAAAGAGTTGTACTTGTTGAATTTAATTAAGGAAAGAAAAAATAGAGAGGTAGTGATGCATATTGATTTTGAAAGAACGTGGTGAATCGCTTGAACTGCTCCAGTTAGAAGCACTACATAGCCGAATACCATCCAATCATAGGAAAAAAGAAGCAATTCAAACAGATTTGATAAAGCTAAAGAGAGGTATAAAGGGTGAAAAGGAAATAGATTATCCATTAACCTTCTTGGATGAGAGCTATTCAATTCTCCATAATGTAAGAATCTCAGATGATAATGGTTATTTTCAACTAGACACGCTTATCATTACAACTTACTATATCCTTATTTTAGAGGTGAAAAATTGGTATGGAACCATTGTGTTTGGCCAAAATGGACAAGTAACCCGTATCGATGATGATTCCCGTGAAGAAGGTTTCCCCAATCCTGTTCCTCAAGTAAAACTACAACGATTTCGACTGCAAAGGTGGTTGTTAAAACACAACTATCAAAACATCCCGATTAAATTTTTAGTGGTAATTAGTTCCCCTAGTACAATTATAAAGTCATTATCTCCAAACCATACCATTCCAGGAGAAGTCGTCCATAATAATGACCTATTTTTTCAAATTAGAGAAATTGAAAAGACAGCCGCCATAAATAAAAGAGATACTAATCGATTATGCAAGCATTTGGTTTCCGTTCACACGCCTTCGTCTATAAATCTATTGGATAAGTACGAGTTAACAAAAGACGATCTGATTAAGGGAGTAATATGCGAGCGTTGTTCAGACTTACCGATGATTCGTCAGCGAAAGCGGTGGTGGTGCCCGAATTGTGGACATGAATCACTCCATGCCCATGTGAAAACGTTGCATGACTATCGAGTATTGTTTGGCAGTATCATTTCTAATCGGGAAGCACGTGCGTTTTTACATGTGGATTCACCCTATGTTGTTAAACACTTACTGCAAAAAGAAAAATATAAATATGTGGGTAACACTAGTTCACGTAAGTACTTTTTAGAATAGAGCTAGAACTGTCCCAAACGCAGCGAAATCCTGAAACCTATGCGAGAAATCCCGAACTTAGCCAAACTTATCCCGAACATTTCATTAGGAATCCCGAACCTCATACGATATCCCGAAAGAAATTTTATGTTTGCCGAACATTACACGAGATTACCCGAAATCCACTGAACAAATCCCGAAACCCGATCATCAAATCCCGAACGCAAACCGTTTGCTTCAGCCTATAAACCCAAAAGAACTTTGACCTTACCCTTTCTCTATACTATAATTATAATGTTAATCGACAGAGAGGTGACCGTGATGATAGATCGTTTGCAAACATTGGAAGATCGTTATAATAAATTGAATGAGTTATTAAGTGATCCGGAAGTTATTAGTGATACCAACAAATTGCGTGAGTATTCCAAGGAACAGTCTGGGCTTGAGGATGTTGTGCAGGCTTACCGTGAATATAAAGATGTAACGGAACAGTTAAAAGATGCGAAAGAGATGCTAGAGGATGACTTGGATGGCGAAATGCAAGCTATGGTTAAGTCTGAAATTGCCGAGCTATCGGAATCAAAAGAAGAGCTGGAAGAGCGCATGAAAATTCTTCTTTTACCGAAGGACCCGAACGATGATAAGGATGTTTTTGTTGAGATTCGCGGTGCTGCTGGTGGTGATGAAGCGGCGTTATTCGCTGGCGATCTGTATCGTATGTACTCCCGTTATGTGGAGAGCCAAGGCTGGAAAACCGAAGTGATGGAGGCAAATACGACTGGTGTGGGTGGTTATAAAGAAATCATTTTCCTAGTAAAAGGAAATGGGGCTTACTCTAAGCTGAAGTATGAAAATGGTGCCCACCGTGTGCAACGTGTACCAGAAACAGAATCAGGTGGCCGAATTCATACGTCAACTGCAACAGTTGCCGTACTTCCAGAGGCAGAAGAGGTTGAAGTGGAAATCCATGAAAAAGATATTCGTACCGATACATTTGCTTCCAGTGGACCTGGTGGACAAAGTGTTAACACGACCATGTCTGCGGTGCGTCTAACTCACTTGCCGACAGGAATCGTGGTATCCATGCAGGATGAAAAGTCGCAAATCAAGAATAAAGAAAAAGCGATGAAAATTCTTCGTGCGCGTGTATACGATAAGTTCCAACAAGAAGCACAGGCTGAATATGATGAAACCCGTAAATCTGCCGTTGGAACTGGTGACCGTTCGGAGCGGATTCGTACGTATAACTTCCCGCAAAACCGTGTAACCGATCACCGCATCGGACTAACCATTCAGAAGCTTGACCAGATTTTAGAAGGTAAGCTAAATGAAGTAATTGATGCTTTGGTGATGGAAGAACAAGCGAAAAAACTAGAGCAAATTGGTGAATAACATGGGTCAAAAACAATATGAAGTCCTCCAGTGGGCTTCTCTTTTTTTAGAAAAAAACAATCGCGAAACACGTGTTGCAGAGCTTCTACTTCAATATCATCTCGGAGTATCTCGAACACAATTCTACGTGCAAATGCGTGATGAAATTCCAGCTACAATCGTGGAAAATTTTCAAAGCGACATTAAAAAACATGTGGAAACTGGTGTGCCAATTCAGCACCTAATGGGATACGAAATGTTTTATGGAAGAAAATTTCAAGTGAATCCACATGTTTTAATACCCCGACCGGAAACAGAGGAACTTGTTTTGCATGTGGTAAATCATGTGGAAAAAGCAAATCCGATTACCATTGTGGATATTGGAACAGGTAGTGGAATCATCGCGATTACACTAGCACTAGAACTTCCAAATGCATCAGTATATGCGATTGATATTTCTCCAGAGGCACTGGCCACTGCCAAGGAGAACGCGGAAAATCTCAATGCAGATGTGACGTTTTTACAAGGTGATTTTCTGGAGCCATTTCTCGAATCAAATTTGAAAGCGGATATCGTGGTATCAAATCCACCGTACATTTCATATGCAGAAAAAACAGAGCTATCCGATACAGTGATAGATCATGATCCAGCGCTCGCCTTGTTTGCAGAGGATGATGGGCTTGCTGCCTATAAGCGAATTATTGGACAGTTGCCCAGTACGATAAATCCTGGTGCACAGCTAGCATTTGAAATTGGCCACCAACAAGGGGAGGCAGTAAGCAATATAATAAAGGAAAATTTTCCTAGTAGCACGGTGAATGTTGTGAAGGATATTAATGGAAAAGACCGGATTGTTTCTGCGATGAACCTATCGTAACTAGTGAACTGAAGAAGTGTATTGTGTGACACCCTAAGCTAATTTACTGGGGTGTTTTTTCACATACACTGTATTTTCGAGTAGCTTTCCGTTAAATTGTACGAAACAAAGTTTTATTCAGTGGGGAATGAAATGAGGGGAAACGATGAAGTTAATGCGTTGCTTTACGATATGTAGTTGTTTCATTTTTCTCGTTGGCTGTAATAAATATGATAATGAAGACATAGCTGCCATAGTAAGAGGTCAGGAAATTACTGTTGGCGATATTCGGTTTATGAATGGAGCATCCGATGAGAAATTACCGGAGCTGGTTGCGGGGATTGTGAAGCAAGAGTTAATTATCCAAGAAGCAAAGGAAATGGGACTAGACGTAACGGAGGAAATCGAGGAAATGCTTTTTGGTATGGGGGAACTTCCACCTGAAAATACAGATTCAAAGTCGGTCAAGAATACATGGGAATTTGCGCTATCACAAGCAAAAAACTAGAGATGGAACCAGAGGAATATTATAAAGAGTATGCCAAATTAAACGCCGAAATAAGTGCATATATAAATGCTTATGTTGAAGCAAAATTTGGGGATCCAAACAACGAGCGGGATAATGAAGAATATATGGAAAAAGTAAATAATGAGCTGGATAATTTAGTGCAACAATATCAAAATGAAATTGAAATTTTTATCAAACCAGAAGCGGATAACTAAGGATCGGCTGTAAAAGGTAAACACCAGAAAAAATACTAGATTACTAGTTTAAAATAATCACCTCCTGTCCATACTGTGAGTAAATCAGGAACGGGGGCAGGATACGATGAAGAAATTAGGAATTATATTATTTATTTTGGTAATGGTCGCACTTTCTTTGCCGATTAAGGGGTTGGGAACGGAGACGAATCAGATGGATGATTACGAGGTGATTCCAGATGATGCGATTCGTTTACGGATTTTAGCAAATAGTGATAATGAGGCCGATCAGGAAATAAAACGAGTTGTTCGTGATAATGTGAATGCTGCCATTACGGAATGGGTCGCTGAAATTACCGATATTAATGAGGCGAGAAAGCTATTAGAAAGTAAAGTTCCGGAGATAAAGGAAATCGTCCATCAAACCTTACAAGAAGCGGGAGAAAATCGTGATGTTGACGTGGAGTATAATGACTCGGTAAGTTTCCCAACAAAAATATATGGGTCCTATTTGTATCCTGCAGGTGACTATGAAGCAATTTTAATTACAATTGGTGAAGGAGAAGGTGCAAATTGGTGGTGTGTTCTCTTCCCGCCGCTTTGTTTCTTGGATTTTGCAAACGGAATTAGTGTCGCTGAAGCAAGTTCGGGAGGCTTTGAAGACGATCCAGAAGCTGAAGGAAATGGACTCGAGATAAAATTCTTTCTACTGGAATGGTTAGGTTTGTCATAGTTTCCACAGTCGTGCATAAAATGATAGAAAAGAGAGATTCTAGAGAAGTATTCTATCAAGTATGAATAGAGGTGGGGAAAATGAAGCTAACCATTGCAAGCGAAGCATCGGAAAATAAAATCGATGAATTTCTGAGAACGACCAATCAGGTGGACAAGGACTCCCTATTAAAGGAAGGCTATGTCGTCGAAATTGACGAGCAAATCAAGGGCTGTTTTGTACTATCTAACGTTGAAGGCCGGGTATATTGGCTGAAGCAGCTTTACATTGCAAAAGAATCGGCGCAGATTTTACCGGTATTGCTAGAAACCATTATCGTTCTAGCGAAAGGGAAAGAAGCAAAGAAAATTTATGTACACAGTCATCAACCAGTTGTGGATATTTTATTGAATGCGCTACAATTCCATCGTCAAAAAGATGCACTAGAACTGCGCAATGTTGCACGTAAAGAAGGCAATTGGTGGGCATATGATGTTTCTTGATGACTTATCCACAGGCAAGCGAAATTAATTGTGAACAACCTGTGGGAAAAATGTGCATAACATGATTTGTTGTGGATAACCTGTGAATAACATCTGTAAAATTACGAATACTTACGAAAATCTGTGGGCAATCCTGCAGATTTTTTTCTTTTCAACAGATAACGAAATCTTTTGCGTAACAGATTACTATCGGATAAAATGAGGAAAGAAAAGAGGGACATTTTAATGATAGAAACAAAACGATGGAATCTAACGGAGAACGGATCAATCAATTTATCCATGTTACGTGAAGCGGCGGATGCGCTAGTGGCAGGGGAAACAATCGCTTTTCCAACCGAAACGGTTTATGGCCTCGGTGCAGACGCAACGAATGAGGCGGCTGTTTCGAAAATATTCCAAGCAAAAGGTCGTCCACAGGATAATCCACTGATTGCACATGTCGCAACCAAGGAACAGCTACTCCGACTAGTAGAAAATGTTCCGGCATATGTGGATAAGTTAATCGATA
Source organism: Ornithinibacillus contaminans (assembly GCF_001038425.2). Taxonomy (GTDB): domain Bacteria; phylum Bacillota; class Bacilli; order Bacillales; family Amphibacillaceae; genus Ornithinibacillus; species Ornithinibacillus contaminans. Next base: position 2,323 of record NZ_LDPV02000007.1, on the reverse strand, counting down.
CCTTTTCCCCTGGACCAATTACATATGTACTAAAGAGTAATGGGAGCTGTGCACCGAATGTAACTGCCGGGCAATCGACTGTGGGAGTTCGAATTCCGAGTCATCCGATTGCGATCGCTCTTCTAAAGGCATGTAATATTCCAATCGCCGCACCAAGCGCGAACCTATCGGGAAAACCTAGCCCAACAACGGCCGACCATGTTTGGGAGGATCTGCACGGTAAAATTGCCGGGCTTATCGACGGGGGCGCAACTGGCGTGGGTGTGGAATCAACCGTAATTGATTGTACACAAGCCACCCCAGTCATCCTTCGACCAGGCGGGATTACCCGTGAAGAGCTTGAGGATGTCGTCGGAAACGTAACGGTAGACCCAGCACTTGAACATGCTGATCCAGCATTAAAACCAAAAGCCCCTGGCATGAAATATACACACTATGCCCCTGAAGCCCCGATGTGGTTAGTAGCGGGCGGAAATGAGAAGCTTCAAGCTCTAATCGATGAGTTAGTTGATAACGGAAAAAGCGTTGCTGTCCTCGCCAATCGAGATTCGCTAGAAAAGCTAACTGTTGATCATAAGTTTTCATTAGGCGAAACCCTTGAGGATACAGCAGCTAATCTCTATGACGGACTTCGTTACTATAAAAAGGCGGATGTTGATATTATCCTATGCGAAACCTATCCTGAAATCGGAATCGGACAAGCTATCATGAATCGCCTACGAAAAGCAGCCAGTAAGTATATAGAAGAATAATATGGAGAGGTGACTTGAATCGAAGTTGCCTCTTTTTGTATTGGGTTGCTGAGTAGTGGAGTGTTACTAGATACATCACCTCAATCCCATAGCCCAGAATCACGCCAAAAACCAATCCACTCCCACCAACCAACAATCATAAACCCCTACACCTGAGCATATAGTTTAAAAGCATGTCCAAGGAGGGTGGTTCATGTCGCAGGCAATTGGTGAATTTATTTCAACCTTCGCTATGGCGATCGCAATTGGAATGGATGCTTTTTCTGTAAGCCTTGGGATTGGGATGCGGAGGATTCGGCTGAAGCGGATAGCGATAATTGGGGTAGTAATTGGATTTTTTCATATGGTCATGCCCTTCATTGGAATGATGATTGGCAGGATGCTCTCGGCGCAAATTGGTGAATGGACAACATTAGCTGGTGGGTTATTATTGTTCGGAATTGGGGCGCACATGCTGTTTTCTGCTTTTCATAATGAAGAGGGAAAAATGGTTCAGACAACTGGCTGGGGGTTAATCTTATTTGCATTCAGTGTCAGCTTGGACAGCCTATCTGTTGGTTTGAGCTTAGGGTTATCTGGTGTGAGAACAGCGCTGACGCTACTCTTGTTTGGATTAGCTAGTATGGTGTTAACATGGGCAGGAATGCTACTCGGGAGAAAGGTACACGGAGTGATTGGTGCCTTTGGTGAAATCTTAGGTGGAAGCATACTAAGTGGGTTTGGCCTATACATTATCTTTTGAAAAAAAGACCATTTCCTAATTGCTAAGGAAATGGTCTTAATCATGTGCAGTTCAACTTACTAATCGTGCAGTTCTTAAGAAATGATGGGTTTGTCAAATAAAGTGTGTAAGTCCTAAAAAATATACTCAAATATATTTGAGAACCCTATCCTTTAATCGGTCATCCATTAATAACTGGTTCATGGCTAAAGACCAGTTTTGAATATGACCACCTTCCCATTTGTTTTCCAACTCTTTCACACGTAAATATAGAACTTTAAGCAGAGCGTTCTCATTTGGGAATGCTCCTTTTTTCGTTACTTTTCTGAAGCTGGAGTGGATACTTTCGACTGCATTCGTTGTGTACATAATTTTACGAACTGCGCTGCCGAAGTCATATAGTTGTTCCACATGCTCAAAGTTACGTTCCCAGACATCGATAGCTCCTGGATACGCAGACCATTGTTGTTTAAAGGATTCAAACGCACTTTGACATGCCGTTAGGCTTTGAGCACCATAAACCTTTCGCAACGAGGCAGTAAAGGCTTTATAGTCCTTACTTGGAACGTACTTAATGGCATTACGAATTAAGTGCACAATGCATCGTTGGACAATGACATTAGGGAATATGGAGCGAGCTCCTTCCTCCAGTCCTGACACGCCATCCATGGAAATAAAGAAGATATCTTCGACTCCTCTTGCTTTCATTTCATCAAAGATTTGCATCCATTTGTGCTTGCTTTCTGTTTCATTTAACCACAGACCAAGAATGTCTTTATTGCCCTCTATGGTATAGCCTAAAATGGTGTAAACAGCGTACTTTTTTGTCTCGTATTGATTGCGAATGGTT
>NZ_LDPV02000006.1 GCF_001038425.2 Ornithinibacillus contaminans | reverse complement strand
GGGAGTGTAATATAAACTGTGTAAGTAAGAGAGCGTACGGCTCTTACTTCGCAGTTTATTTTTTTATTGTTAAACTAAGAATATATGAATTGGGGAGTTGTTTCTAATGGCGAAATCGAAGCGTGATCCAAAATCAGTAGAGTTAGCTAATAGAATTATAGAACAATACCAACCAGAGTCCGTACAAGACATGCAGAATGCACTGAAAGACATATTTGGCCCTATGTTTGAATCCATGTTAAAAGGTGAAATGAACCATCATCTTGGCTATGATTCAAACGATAAAGGGGAAAAGAGCACAGATAACAGGAGAAATGGTTACGGAAAGAAAATCTTAAATACCAGTGCTGGGGAAGTGGAAATCGAGGTGCCACGAGATCGTGACGGCTCTTTTGAACCTCAGATCATCCCGAAACGTAAAAAAGATGTTTCTGAAATAGAGGACAAGGTTATTTCCATGTATGCGAGAGGCATGTCCCAACGAGACATATCATCTACCATTGAAGACATTTACGGCTTTTCTGTGTCTCATGAAATGGTTTCTGATATCACAGATACCGTGCTGCCTGATTTAGAAGAATGGCAAAGTCGTCCTTTAGATGAATGTTATCCTTTTGTCTTTGTAGACTGCATGTACACAACCATTCGCAATCAATACGAGACAAAAAAGTACGCTGTTTACACCATTTTAGGCTATACCATAGAGGGCAATAAAGACATTCTTGGTCTGTGGTTAAATGAAACAGAAAGCAAGCACAAATGGATGCAAATCTTTGATGAAATGAAAGCAAGAGGAGTCGAAGATATCTTCTTTATTTCCATGGATGGCGTGTCAGGACTGGAGGAAGGAGCTCGCTCCATATTCCCTAATGTCATTGTCCAACGATGCATTGTGCACTTAATTCGTAATGCCATTAAGTACGTTCCAAGTAAGGACTATAAAGCCTTTACTGCCTCGTTGCGAAAGGTTTATGGTGCTCAAAGCCTAACGGCATGTCAAAGTGCGTTTGAATCCTTTAAACAACAATGGTCTGCGTATCCAGGAGCTATCGATGTCTGGGAACGTAACTTTGAGCATGTGGAACAACTATATGACTTCGGCAGCGCAGTTCGTAAAATTATGTACACAACGAATGCAGTCGAAAGTATCCACTCCAGCTTCAGAAAAGTAACGAAAAAAGGAGCATTCCCAAATGAGAACGCTCTGCTTAAAGTTCTATATTTACGTGTGAAAGAGTTGGAAAACAAATGGGAAGGTGGTCAT
>NZ_LDPV02000053.1 GCF_001038425.2 Ornithinibacillus contaminans | reverse complement strand
TCAGGAATTTTGTAGTGCTGCGATAGATAAAGCATATTTTCTTCTGCTAGCTGCGAAGCAGATTTATATTCTGTCCATTGGGAAATCCCATCTTCTATATATTGAACCTGTTCATCTGCCACAGTCCGTTCCGTTGACGGAATAATCGTACCGTCTGGATACAGGTCCGTCAACGTTTTTGTATAATTGTAATTCCACGTATTTCTTGTATCTACTTCATAATAAACCGTTAAAAACCGTAAATTATCCACAACTGTTCTTCTAATGTCCGATGTATATCCAGTTTGATACCCTTCATATGTCCAACGCTCTCTTGTCATCGATGTAGAGCTTGATCGGTCAATACTGGAATAATTTTCACGATTACGCACCCAATCTGGTATCTCTGTAATCGTCTGCGCGGTTCTTCCCGTCGGATCCCAATAATTCATCGGGTTATTCATCACATACGCATAACGATTTTGCGATAACGGATTCGTCATCGTTCCCGCATACGTATCTTCCTGCAAGAATCGTGCGGTACTTGGGTCATACATGCGTGCCTGCATGTCAATAAGACCTGTTTCACGGTCATATTGGTGACCAGTATAATTCTTATTCGTATACGGTACAGTAAAGGCATCATTGACCAGCCCACCGAAAGCATCATAGCGGTAATTTTGCATCACGAAGCCATGTCTATCGGTCAACTCACTCACAGAGGACATTCCATCGTATTGATGATACAACATGCCACCGGCTGGTTTGAAGCTTGGGAAGTAACCTGGATACCCGATACCTTGGTTACCAAATGTTTTCTGCGATACCACTCGATTATTTGCTCCAATATAGTACTCGGCATATGGTGAGCCTTTTGCACTGTATTCCTTATGGACAGTATTGCTTTGTCCTTCGTAAACCGATTGTGTTTCCGTTAATGGAATTTTTTCTTTGTTTTCCCCAAGTTCATTGAAGTCTTCTTCAACTTCTTGATCTGGGTTTTCTCCATTGCCATTTCCATTACCATTTCCGTTTCCTTGACCTGGATGATCACAGTACCATTGCCATGGGGTGCCCATCCACATACCTTGACCGGGGAAGCTAGGGCAATACCATTGCCACGGATTATCATTTCCAGTTCCTTGACCTGGGCTGTCAGGACAGTACCACTGCCATGGATTACCATAGCCATTGCCTTGACCGGGGTTATCTGGACAATACCATTGCCATGGATTGTCATTTCCATTACCTTGGTCTGCATTATCCGGGCAGTCCCATTGCCACGGGAAGTCCATCCATATGTTTTGACCTGGGAAGTTCGGGCAATACCATTGCCACGGATTATCATTTCCATTTCCTTGATCAGGATTATCATCCTCATTCTCTGGATCCGAATTGTCCTCCCCTTCTTCCGGGGTTTCTTCCTCCGGATAAGTCGGTACATAATACCAGTTTCCTGTCTCTCGGTTTACTTTACGGTCTAATGAATCATACCCATAAGATACATAGCTAAAATCGTTAAAGACTACTGTACGTAGACGGTTAGCTGCATCATAATTGTACGTTCGCTTTTCAAATAAGCTTTTTTCTTCAATGACATTTCCATTCGCATCATACGTGAATGTCTCGGCACCAGCTTTGGTTAGCTGGTTATTTTCATTATAGTAGTAGTTCGTTTCAAATCCGTTCATGTCTTGTGTTAACCGATTTCCAACTGCGTCATAGGTGTACTCCACACGTGCAATTGGTCCAAGGAAATACTTCGGCCATTCTGTTAGACTACTAGTATTCGTTCCTTCATCTGCGCCTAGTTTTGTATAGCCAGTTGGATCGGAACTATCAACCAATGCCTCTTGGGCATTTGTAGTTGTCTGCTCTTCGTTAACTAGTTTATCTGATTTATTGTCCGCTTCACTTGTTCCTTCTTCTGTAGCATCTAATGGTGCAGCTAATGCGGTAAATGTGAATAAACCGACAACCCAATTCCAGGCTGACTTAATACCGTTCCACACTTTAGTAAAGAATTGTTTTACATTTTCCCATGTTTTCTTGAAAAATCCGGATTCTTTCTCTTGATTTCCATTTCCGGTGTCATCAGAAACATTGCCTGATGCTTGATCACCTTGGTTATTGCCGTCTTTTTGTTCTGTATCGTCTGATTCTGTAGCTTCTTCCTCAGTATCCTCATCCATTGGTTTCTCGTCATCAACTTCTTCCGTATCACCTTTAGACGGTGACGTTGAATCAGATTCATCAGATTCGTGTGTTTCATCTGATGGGACTGTTCCTGGATTATTATTTTCTGGTGAAGTAGCCTCTTCTGCATCGCCTACTTGTTCATCTTCATGATTATCTTGTTGAGTTGGTAATTCCGGTGTCATATCTTCTGGTTTTTCCAATGAATAATCTAATGCTGTTAAACGATCTAGCGCATCATAACTATAAGACGTTACCGCACCATTTGCTTCCTTCTGCTTTGTACGCTGTCCTGCTTCATTATACGTATAGCTAAATCCAGAGATAACACCAATACGATTAGAATTAACAACACGTTCTAGTTGACCATCTTTCGTATATGTTTGATTAATTTTCGTTCCATTAGCTGATTTCTGTTCGCTAAGGCGTCCGAGTGCATCATAGCTGAAGGTGCTCTTATTCTTCTGAGGATCCGTCATGGATGTCATCAGATTTCGTTCATCATAGCTGTAAGAAATCGTACGGTCTTCACTATTGGTCATGCTGGTCATATTACCAACTGCATCATACCCGAAGGAAATTCCTTTACCAACAGTCTTGTTTTGTTGCGCCGTAATTCGTCCTAGTGCATCATACGAGAAGGAGTCTTCTGAATCTGGTGACTTCATAGTCGTAAGACGTCCAAGCGCGTCATACTCGTACTCTTGCTTCAAACCAGCTAAATCGATTTGTGCTACTTCCCCTCGAGGTGTGTAGTCATAATCAATTGTTTGACCGTTTCGATTGGTTTCGGATACCAATTGTCCAGCTAAGTCATACGCGTAGGAATGTGTATTTCCTAAGCCATCTATCTCTTTTGTAACATTTGCATTTAGATCATAGTTCCACTGTCGGGAGTTCCCATTTGCATCAATAATTTTTGTTAAATTACCGGTAGGATCATACTGATAGCTCGTCTCCCCATCCAGTGCATCGGTTACTTTAGTTAATTGATGTGCTGCATCATAGTCGTAGCTTGTTTCATTACCTAGTGGATTAATTTCTTTTATTAAATTACCAGCAGCATCATACTCATATGTCCATTTGAAACCACTTGGTGATGTTTCTTCTATTAATCTAGCTAATGGGTCATAGTCATACGTGATTGATTCCCCAAGTGCATTGGTTTCTTTCACGACATTTCCTAGTTCATCATATGCCCATGAAGTCTCGTAATCCGAAGCATCCACATACTTTGTCATGCGATTTAAAGCATCATACACATATTTTTGTTCATGACCTAATGCGTCCGTTTCCTTGGTGAGATTCCCGTTTTTATCGTAGTTGTAGCTTGTTTCACCTTCTAACGGATCAACAATGCTCGTTACCCATCCGTTTGGATTATAGTCGTATGTCCACTTACTATCGTCTGAGGCGACTTGCTCAATCATACGACCCAGTTTGTCATAGTCATAGGACGTTGTATAGCCAGCTTGATCCGTTTCCTCTACTACATTTCCTAGTTCATCATACTGGAAGCTGTAGTGGTCACCTAATGGATCAGTTGTTTTAGTTACACGATTCAAAGCATCATAGGCAAATTCCCATTCGCCGCCTTCTGGATCAATTTGCTTTGTCATGTTCCCAAGCTCATCGTAGGCAAATGCAGTAACACCGCCACGAGCATCCTTCATTTGTTTTAGCTGGTAGTTTTTATCATAGTTATAAGTTGTCGTATCTCCTAATGGATCTATTTCTTTCAGAAGATTACCGACCTTATCATATTCATACGTGATTTTTTCGTTGTTTTCATTTATTAGACCAATAACATTATCCAATCCGTCATATTCTAGTTGGACAGAATAGCCTAATGGATCCGTTTCAGATAGAATACGACCTGCTACATCATAAGCATAGGAGGTTTTCCCACCAGCAGCATCGGTAACAGATACCAATTGATCCAATTTATCGTAGGTAAGTTTCGTCACTTCCCCTAAAGGATTAGTAATCGTTGTAATACCATTCTTATTGTCGTAGTCATAGCTTGTTGTATTACCGCGAAAATCTGTTTCACTCGTGATACGACGATAAGCATCATATGTGAATGTAGCCGTATTTCCAAGCGCATCAATTTGCTTGATGACATTTCCTAATCCATCATAATCAAATTGATTCGTATACCCAAGCGCGTCTGTAATTTTCGTAACTTGACCTACAGCATTATACGCATATTCTGTAGTGGCTTTTCGTTGATCGGTCACTTTTGTTGGACGTCCTAGGGCATCATATTGATAATGTATCTTATTTCCAAGTGGATCTGTGATCGTCTCCAGTTCCCCAAATTCCGAATACGTGTAGACTGTTTTATTTCCTGATGGATCAATTTGAGTTTTTACCTGGTCAAATGCATTATAGGTCCATTCGTATTTATGACCCATTGCATCGGTTTGGGAAATTAGTCGGTTTGCTGCATCATAGCTAGATGCTGTAACATTCCCTTCTGGATCCTTCTGGGAAGTTGCTCGACCTAATTTATCATAAGTCCATTCCCATACACCACCCTCAGGATCAATTAGCTTACTAATTCCACCGAGCGGGTGATAGTCCATCGAGTACGTATCTTCTAATGCATTTGTTGTTGTTTCTACACGACCAATCTCATCATAGGTAATTCGTGATACATTTCCTAACTTATCCGTATAGGAGGTTTCTCGTCCCATGACATCATATTGGTACTTGATGATTCCGCCACGAGGGTCTTTAATTTCTTTTGGTTGATCATAGTAATTGTTATAAACAACGGTTGTCGTCAAGCCTAGCGGGTCGGTAACTGTTTCAACTCTACCTTTTTCATCATACGTAAAGGACGTTGAATAGCCGCCAGTGTCCACTTCTTCGATCAATTGATCTAAATCATTGTATTTCCACTCGTTTGTTTCACCTAAAGGATTAATTTGTTCGATTAGACGACCTCGACTATCATACTTAAGTTCAGTGAGATTACCTAATGGATCGGTGATCGTTGTTAATTGATTAGTAGAATCATAATCATAAATTGTTTTTTCACCATCTGGATGTGTATAGCTGACTTGATTTTCGTCTTCATTGAATTTCCATTGATGTACAAGTCCTGCTTGGTCTGTCATTTCTGTTAAACGATTAAAGGCATCGTATTCAAAACGCATCGTTCTACCGGCAGTATCCGTGTTTGTAATCACGCGATTTCGTTTGTCATATGCGTAAGATGTACTTTTTCCAGTCGGATCTTTAACTGCCGTAACACGTCCTGCATTATCATAACTGTATTCGGTTACGCCATTTAGTGGATCGATGAATTGCTTTAATCGACCTTGCGAATTGTAAACGTACCTACTCTTCTCACCAGCACCATTCGTAACACTCGTTACGAATCCCGCTTCATCATAGCCATAGGATTCAACCGTTTTATCTGGCAATGTCTTCTTGGTGAGGCGTTGGTTATCATCATATTCATACTTAGTCGTTGTTTCGTTCGCATGAAAGGCAGTTGTTAAAAGACCATTTTTATCATAATCATATTCCGTAATATTCCCATTTGGATCTTTCCATGTCTTTTCACGACCTGCTGCATCATAGGTCCATTCATTTACACGGCCAATTGGGTCAATAGATTTTGTTCGTTTACCTTCCACATTGTAGGTATAGGAGATCGTACGACCAAAATTATCACGAATTCCCGTGACATTCCCACGGCTGTCATACGAATACGTAAAGCTCTTTTCCTTTTTTCCAGTTTTAATGATGACATCTGTCACGCCAAACGGCCCGTAATCATAATTTACGGTCTCGGTTGGTCGTTTAATGGTGTCAGGGCGTCCAAGTGCATCTCTTGTATAGGTCGTGATTTCGCTTTGTGGTGTTTTGACTGTTTTCACATAACCTAATGCATTGTACGTATATTCGGTTGTTCCTGTCGCATCGGTAATCGTCTTCACTAGTCCTTGACCATTGTACGTGTAGGAAGTCACACGATTAATTGGATCCTTAATTGTCTCCAGTCTACCTTTATTATCATAGGTATAGCTGGTCGTTTTACCACCTTCAGTGCGTGTTAACACATTGCCACGTTTATCATAGGTGAAGGTGGTGGTAACATCATTCGGTAACTTTTCTGATAATACACGACCAAAATTATCATACGAATAAATTGTTTCATATTTTAAAGGATCGATGATTTTTTCAACAAATCCTTGGTCATTGTATACCATTTCTGTTACATTACCAGCTGCATCGGTCATATGGGTGAGTTGCCCATTATCATCATAGGTAAAGTTAATTACCACACCAGTTGCATCTGTACGCTTCGTTACATTCCCTTGTGCATCGTATTCAAAGGTTGTTTCCCCTTTAAATGGATCGATAATTTTAACAGGCTGTTCCCATGTATTCACATCTTCATAGTCATAGACATAGGTTGTTTTTCCACCCGCTAGATTCGTCTCCGATACTTTATTTCCTTTGGCATCGTAATCGTAGCTAATCGTACCTTGAGGAGATGAGATTGTTTTGATTAAATCATCCTCATAAGTATAGGTCGTTTTTTCATTTAATGGATTAGTCACACGAGTAACCTGTTCTCCATTGTGTTCATATTTCCAGACATGTTCGCCGGCATCTGTGACAGTCGTGACCTTACCTGAATAGGACAGCGTATAGTATTCCTTGCCATACATTTTTACACTTGTCACTTGATCATTGCTGTTATAGGCGAACTCCATTGTTTTTTGATCGTCTGTAATGGCAGTAATCTGGTTTTCACCATCATAAGAATACTTAAGCGTTCTTCCGTCTGCCTGTTTGACTGTTTCTAAGCGATTTGAGCTATCATAGGAATAGCTCACTTTGCGGCCAAACGGATCTTCGATAGAACGGAGTTGGTGATTACTATTCCAGACCAGACTAGTGGTCCGTCCTGTTGTATCTGTTACAGTTTCGATATTCCCATTCTGGTCGTAATCAAATGTTAGGACATTTCCTTTTCGATCTTCATAGCGGATCATTTTTCCTAATTTGGAGTCTTGTATAGGATAATCAGGTAACTCTGAATCCTTGGTATCATAACGCCACGGAGCATAATAACCATAATAGGTGATTTTTGCCCCATCAGGCTTTGATACAACATATTCGAATTGATCGTTACGAATTAAAGTCGATTTATCCTCTGACGCTTCATAGCTCCCTTTGTCTAATTCATAGTTGATTAAAGGATCATCATCATAGCTTGTGATATAAGCATCATCAGAGCCTTTCACAAAATCATATGTATTAATGCTTCCATCAAATCTAGTTTCTGCGATGTGATACTCAGCATATAATCGCAATTCATTAAATAGATTCGATTGCCAGACTTGATTATTTTCAGCCCCTGGTTGATAGGTTCGTTCTACTAAGTAGTCCATTCCGATACCAGGTAACTGTAAATCTATTTCTGATAGATTCAGTTTACCTGTGGCAACATCTACTGGATGATCAGATAGAGTATTCTCAGCTGTGGTGTCATAACTTCTTTCCTGTGGTGCAGTAGTTGGCGTAGTATCTCCAGTAACCGCATTAGGTAAAGTTGGCTGAGCCCCTTGTACTGGATTAGGAATCGGAACAGGATCTTGACCTGTCCTTGGCATGAAGTCCATTATCGATTCCGGATTCATGAAGTCTGGTTCATATGGTGTATTGTTTTGATTTGTAATTGTTCCTTGTGCAATCGTTGCAAGTGGCATACTAGTAAAAATTAATAAAAATGCTAGGAATAGAATAAGTACTTTTCTTGTCTTTTTATATTTTTTCCAAGACATAAAATCCCCCCTCGTATAGTTGGTATGACGTTTCTTTTGAATAGGTTGGTGGTAAAATTAGTAGCTTACATTCAGTGTTTTGTTTAAGAGATTAGGAGAGCTCTAAGGTGACTATAAAACAAAGTTGAATTTCATATTATCGTTACATGACTTACCCCCTTTTTTTACGGATAGATTTGTAGAAACAAAAAAATAGACATTCCTAAGCCAGAATGCCTACTTAACCTCAACTTGGCAACCCAGCCGTCATAGCAGCTACTGCTTTAGACCTGTGGCTTTGCGCCCTCGCCTTTCAACGAGTTTGCTACTTCATTTGAAATTATTAAACTGTAAAAACAAATCAAAACAGGATAAATTATCTAATTATTCCATAGGATAGAATACCTTATTTTACCAATGAAAACAATACACCCCAGGAAATTTGAGTTATATTAACTAGGACTTAGTGCCTGGCACCACCCGATTTTTGTCGAATAATATTTAATTTGAATATATTGATACTAAATGGCTACTATACTAATAGTGTAAAAACTTTCCAAAGAAGTAGTAATAAGGGAGTGAGTAAGATTAATTCATCGGTCTTTTCTAATCGTAATATTATCTCCGGCTTTCTCTTCGGATTGGGCTTAATCGCTTTTATTGACGAAGCGATCTTTCATCAAATGTTAGGATGGCACCACTTCTATGATCGCGCCACCACATCTGTTGGAGTATTTTCTGATGGGATATTCCATGCTGTGAGCTGGTTTGCAACGGTAGCTGGATTGTTTTTGTTTGCCGATATCAAGCGGAGAGGTACGTTCCAATTTAAAAGCTGGCTAGGGGGGCTACTATTTGGTGCAGGGCTCTTCAATTTGTATGATGGCACGATCCAGCATAAAGTAATGCGCATCCATCAAATTCGCTATGTTGATAATCTTATTTATTATGACATTACAATGATTGTAACAGCCTCTGTTCTAACAATTGCAGGGATTATCCTTATTCTTCTAGGTCGTAATGATCAGGTGGAAAAGCATGCATAATGGTGTACATGCTCATGCTATAAGTTCCTTTGCAGTCGCTGAGGTATTTTTTTCAGTTACCTTTCTTATTGCACTCGTTCTCTATCTAATTGGAATAAAAATTTCCAACCTGCGCTTTAAGAAATGGCCTAGGTATCGTCTTACATTTTTTATTGTCGGGATTTTTTGTGCCCTTATCGCTGTGTCCGGGCCACTGGCACAGCTTGCCCATACAGATTTCAATGCTCATATGGTAGCCCATTTGCTACTTGGGATGCTTGCTCCCTTGTTACTTGTTTTAAGTGCGCCAATGACACTCCTGCTGCGCGCTACTTCCACCAGGTTGGCGAGGAGAATCACTGGACTTCTTCGTTCGAGTCCAATCCGTTTTCTTCATCATCCTATCGTCGCCTCTATTCTAAATATAGGAGGGCTTTGGCTACTCTATAAAACTAACCTGTATTCCCTTATGCATGAAAATCTATTACTTCACACGATTATTCATATCCATATCTTTTTAGCAGGCTATTTGTTTACTGCGTCTATGATTTATATTGATCCCGTATCCCATCGGAAAAGCTACCAATATCGCTCTGTTGTCTTAGTGTTAGCATTCGCCGCTCATTCGATATTGGCTAAAATGATCTATGCTTATCCGCCCACTGGAATCACCAGAATCCAAGCGGAAAGCGGGGGAATGCTGATGTATTATGGGGGTGATCTGATTGATGCTCTCATCATCTATATTCTTTGCTACCAATGGTATAACGCTGCAGCCCCGAGAATCCCTTTAAGTCAACCGAAATATAAATCGACATAATTCGGGAAGTGACAGGCACCCCTACTTTCCGATATAATAAAAGAAAAATGTTAAAGAGGGTATGATGTATGGTATTGAAGGATTTCTTCATGGAGATGTCACAAAATCAGTTTTTAAATAATGCTGCAAAAAAATATGGTTTAAAATTAGGTGCTCAGTCAGTTGTTGCTGGTACGAATATAGAAGAAATGATTCAAAGTGTGAAAGAGTTAAATATACATGGAATCTCTGCCACAATTGATAATCTAGGGGAATTTGTAGTTGAGGAAGAAGAAGCGATTAAAGCAAAAAATCAAATTCTCGAGGTAATTGAAGCAATTCACACGAATGAAGTTGATGCTCATATTTCCCTAAAACCAACTCAACTTGGGCTTGATATTGACTATGATTTTTGTAAACAAAACTTGAAAGAAATCGTTTCCAAAGCGAATGAATATGGAATCTTTATCAATTTTGATATGGAGGATTATGGTCACTTAAAACCTTCATTCGATCTTATTGATGAGCTTTCAGCGGATTATGATAATATCGGAACGGTTATCCAAGCTTATTTCTATGAATCTGTTAGAAACATTGAAAAATACAAGGATTATCGTCTGCGCATTGTAAAAGGTGCCTACAAAGAACCAGAAACAGTTGCGTTTCAAGACAAAAAAGATATCGATCAAAACTTCTTAAAACTGATCGAGTACCACCTATTAAGTGGAAAATTCACATCAGTGGCGACTCATGATCACCGCATCATCAATCATGTGAAGGAATTTGTCAAAGAGAACAACATTCCTTTGGACAAGTTCGAATTCCAAATGCTTTATGGCTTCCGTAAAGAGCTACAATTAGAGCTTGCGAAAGAAGGCTATAATTTCTGTACGTATGTACCATTCGGGGATGATTGGTATGGCTACTACATGCGCCGTCTAGCTGAACGTCCGCAAAATGTGAATTTAGTTGTTAAGCAAGTTTTCAATAAGAAAACAAATACCGTTTTAGGTGTCGCAGCTGGTGCCTTTTTACTTGGTAGATTAACGAAGAAGAAAAAGCAAAAATAAAAAACAGAACAAGCTAAAGCGCCCCCGAATAGTCAACAATATCTTGACTATTCGGGGGCACTTTAGGTATATTCCAATTTTAAAACGTTACGAAGTCTGCTTTTTGCTAGCCGCGTTTACAGTCTAAAGACCTCCAAAAGGAAGCAATGACACAACCGCTTCTCCTATAATTTGCTCTTCATTAATTGCTCCAACTTGCTCACTTCTACTATCCAAGCTCGCACCAGGTACACGATTATCTCCGACTAGAAAATACGCATGATCAGGTACTACCATTTCAGGCATATCAATTGAGAGTCCGGTCGTATAGGCTTCTTCCAATGCTTCACCATTGACAAAGACAACACCATCTTCAATCGCAACCCGATCACCCGGTAATCCAATCACACGCTTAATAACATGGAATCCACCCTCATCTCGGTAAACAACGATATCCTCTGTTTCTACCGTATAGGCTATTTGATTTGTTAGCAATACGTCCCCATCTTCTAACGTAGGATTCATCGAATTACCAGAAATAACCGTAAAACTAATGGCATATTTAATTAAAAGAAATAAACAACCGGTAACAACTAGAAAGATCACCCAGCTCAAAAAACTTGATTTCTTCTCAGCTGTAGTAGTTGCTGTTCCAATTTTATTCTCTAGTGCGATATTCGTTTCCATTAGCATCACCTTTGCCTTTCGTTATTCTTGGTTTGAAGTGACTTCATCCTCTTCCTGATCGTCGCTTTGTCCGTCCGCTGATTGCGACGCTTGTTTGGAGGTAACGACTGCATTCATTTCGTCTTTCGCCTGCTGTAAAATTTGTTCTAGTTGCTGCTTAATTTCCTGACTCGCATCTGTTTCCATATCAATACCTTGGATTAAATCAGTTGCGTAATCCTCTAATTCCTGTACTCTAGTCGTTTTTTCCGTATCCACAAACGTATCGAGCTGCTCCTCTGCGTTTTGAATCGCATCCTGGAGCTCTTTTTTTAGTCGCTCTGTTTGTTCCATCTGTTCTTTTTCAATTGCCTGATCAATCTCCGAAATGGATTCCTGTGTTTTGTTATCAAACCATTTGGACAGCATAAAAGAGATGTCCTGATCGGCAAAAGCAATCTTGACACCACTTCCTAGTACGACAACTATCACAATCACACTTATCAGCTTTTTAGGGAGCTTGATTCCTTTCATAACATGTACCTCCCAATTGGTAGTAGGACCTCTATTGCTAGAGATCCTACCTGGATATCATTTACTCATTAATTCCTTCTACAACACTGTCTAATGCGGCTTTAGCTGCATCTTCTAATTCTTGCGCTTTAGCGGTAATGATAGCTTGTTGTTCTTCCACTAATGAATCAAGTAATGCGGTCACTTGGCCACGTAAATCTTCAATTGTCCAATCAACTTGATTCTTCAAGTTACGAACTGTGATTTCTTCTTGATTATTTATTTCAGCTGCCAATGCCTCTTGTGCTTGTTGGATTGCTTCCTCTAACTCAGCTACAGCTTCATCACGAGCAGTGTTAATATCAGTTGTCAATTGCTCAACGGCAGCTTGTCCAGCAGCACCTGTGAAAGAAGTCAAATCATTAGTAGCATAGTTTAAGCCTTGAGCGGATAGGTTTTGAATTTGGAAGTATCCATCAAGAAACACATCATAATACTCTAATCCAATCTCTGATAAAATAGCTTGTTGTTCTGCATCTAATGATTCGATATGACTTAATTTAGCATTAATAATTTCTTCAATAGATTGTCCAGATTCTAACTCTCTTGATAAATCAATATCAACCTGTGCTTCATCCTTAATTGCATTGTATTCCGCAGCTAAACCTGGTAGCTTACTTTGTCCATAAGCGGTAACCTCTTCACCAATATCCTCAACAGATTGATTAAACATTCCTTGATACCATTCCCGTAATTTTGCTCCTGCATCGGTATTCGCAAATGCTACTGTTGAGCTTGTGAACACCCCTACTGCTACTACGCCAACAATCACTTTCTTTTTCAGAGAACCAATTCCTAATTTCATTAACTCCTACTCCCTTTCCGTTCTTGTTTTTTATTTGGTTGATTCTAATAAATCCTGAAGATATTCCCCAATCTCTTCTGTAATTTCACCATGTATGTTTTCTTTTTTTACCGCTTCATAATCAAGGAAAATACGTTCACGCGTTAAACTTCCTTCCATGGTTGAGATATTAGTCAAATAGCGATTAGTATAAGTATCAATTTCCATGACAGTACGATTGGAATAATCATGTGATATTCCGTCTATATCTGTATTTACTTTCGATGATCGCTCACGTTGCTGGTTGGTCCAAAATGCTGACAACAGATTCCGCTTCTCGGTAAGCCACTCTTCTGCATTCCTACTTATTTCCTGTAAGCCAAACCTATGTAATAGACTACTATTGTCATCCTTAGCATATACATAAGTCTCTTTTACTAGCATAAGAAGAATGATTACTAGAATTCCGATTACTATTTTTCTCACTATCACCGATCCTCTCTATCAAATATGTGAGTCATTTGGCTCACTCACGCCTCAATGACCCCATATTAACAGAAAAATCAAAATAAAAAATCGGAAAATTATACTATTTATTAAATAGTATGATAGTTTCAAAAAATAGATTAATAGACCGAAAATAATGTTGAGAATTGCAAGCGTAAATAAGAACATAGAAGAAAAAATCCTAATCCTGTAGAAACCCCCTACCCATAGCATCATTTCTAACACAACACCACATATCAATCCCTAACAAACACTACTAAATCCCCATGAATATAGAACTAGTAGAGGTGCCTGTCACCACCCGAATTTTGTCGATTAATATCTGATGGTAAGTGAAACTTCGTAATAAATTAGTGGTATCAATAGATTAATAAGCTCTATTCTATTTTTTTTGACAGAATATGAAAAAACCAACTGTTTACAGTCTCAGTTGGTTTTTCGCTATTCTTATTTTCCAATATTCTTTTGATGGTCATAACAATATATTTTTCCGGCAAATCGTTTATTATTCTTACAAAAATCTGCTACTTTATCTGTAACCTGTTTATGACATACCACACATTTCTCTGAAGATATGCCCCTATGGCTTTTTTTGAATGGGTTCATCATCTTAAATTTGCCATTTACAGACCATTGTTTCCGATTCTTCCCCCCGTAAATAGTCCCTTGGTAGTTCTTCGTTTCAATCACAAATATTCCATAAGGTGTTAAGAGTACATGGTCAATTTGCGAGTAACCAGAAGTAGACTTTGGATTTTCGACCATAATATCTACCAAATGTCTATATTCCTTAGGAAGCTGATCTAATTGAATATTGATTTTATACTCACCTATCTCACCCTTCCTTTTCGCCACATGTTCCTGATTCTTTTGCTTACTCCCATCGGTAGCATTACCTTGCTCCATTGGCACTACCGCCTTTTCCATCTTCTTTTTCCTTATAAAGCCAAACACGGAACAAGTGCCTGTCACCACCCGAATTTTGTCGAACTTTTTTTCTATTCTACCATGTATAAATCTAGTATTTCCAGGTCATCCTGTCTAGTAAATTAGGAATCTACGAGAAGGGAAATGATAGATTATGAGAAAGTATTGTACAATGATTTTATCGTTAAGTGTATTGCTCTTCCTACTAGCAATTGCACCTGATCAATTAGTCCATGCAGAGGCAAAGGATGAACCAGCAAATTTATACCAAGTAACTTCCGACCATTTAAATATGCGAACCAATCCAGATATCGAAGCAGCTATTATTGGCCAATTAGTAGCCGGAAATAAGCTAAGGGTTTTTGAGGAGAAGAATGGGTGGTACAAAACATTTTTTGATAGCCAGCCAGTGTGGGTTGCTTCCCAGTACCTACTGTTATTGGAGGAAACATCTGTTGAAGCTACCAGTGATGCAGCAGATGAAACGAAAACAAAAGCACAAGAAACAAAAGAACCTAAAGAATCAGCACAATCAGTAACCGAAGAAGAACCGCCTACTTACTCACTGGAACACGCAACAGAAGGAATAATCAATTTACCACAGGGCTTCTTGAAAGCAAATGACATGCAAATTTCTGAAAATGCTATTGTTGTCACCAAAGACCAATTAGAAGGTCATCGTATTTTAGTCGATGCTGGTCATGGCGGAAAGGATTCTGGCGCAACAAATGATGGCGTGTATGAAAAAAATCTCACACTTCTAACTGCAGAAGAGGTTGCCGAGCAATTAGAATCAGAAGGAGCTACGGTTCAATTCACCAGAAATAATGACACGTTTATATCGCTTGAAAAACGGGTAAACCAAAGTAACACCGAGAATATCGATGCATTCATCAGCTTCCATTATGACTATTTTAACGATCCAGCAGTCAATGGTATTAATACCTACTATTATAATGAAAAAACTAGTGCACAGCTTGCCAAGGAAATTCACGCTGCACTGATGGAAAATGTTGCGATGAATGATCGCGGTGTCCGACACGCTACATTTTATGTCTTAAAAAACAATACTAAACCTGCTATATTACTAGAGTTAGGCTTCATGACTAATCCAGAAAATCTCAAAAAAATTCAAACTGAAGAATATCGAAAATCTGTGGCAAAAGCAATCACGGATGGATTAGTAGATTATTTTGATGCAAAATAGCTGTTGTTATGAATTGTGTAACCCCTCCCTTAAAAATACATTACCCCAGAATCAGCTGATTCTGGGGCTTTTTTTTGACCATATTAATTCGACAAATTTCGGGTGGTGACAGGCACCCTGAATTTTGCTAGTGCTGCTTCGTCTAGTTCGTAGCCGATTCCCGGGGCTGTTGGCACGGTGATAATGCCATTTTCAACGGTTACTTCTGGTTTGATAATATCCTTTTTCCAATAGCGAGAGGATCCCGCAGAATCCCCAGGTAAAGTGAAGTTAGATAACGTGGAAAGCGCAATATTATGTGCTCTTCCTACTCCTGCTTCTAACATTCCACCACACCAAACGGCAACACCCATGTCCTGACAGTAATCATGGATACGCTTCGCCTCTGATAAACCACCTACTCGACCAATCTTAATATTAATAATCTTACAGCCTCCTAGCTCAATCGCCTTCTGCGCATCATATAGTGACGTAATACTTTCATCTAAACAAATTGGCGTGTTCAACTTTGCCTGAAGCTTTGCATGATCAATAAAATCATTATGCTGTAACGGTTGCTCAATCATCATTAAATCAAGCTCGTCCAGCTGCTGCAACAACGGAATATCATCCAATGTGTAAGCAGAATTAGCATCCGCCATAAGTGGTATAGCAGGAAAATTCCTTCGTACCTCACGAAGCACCTCAACATCATGTCCCGGCTTAATTTTCAGCTTAATCCGCTTATAGCCCTGCTCCAAGAAACCTGCGATCTTCTCTAACAATTGTTCCATGGACGGCTGAATGCCAATACTAATTCCAACCTCAATCTCACTTCTTTCACCACCAAGCGCCTTAGCTAAAGAAATCCCATTCCGCTTGGCATACAAGTCCCACACGGCACCCTCGATAGCCGCTTTTGCCATATTATTCCCTCGTATCGTGGAGAAAAGTTGGAACACTTCATCTGGATGTTCAATCTCTGCTTGCTTTAACATCGGAATTAGAAAATCTACCATTATATGTTCATTTGTTTTTACAGTTTCCTCTGTATACCACGGGACCGTAAACGCCACTGACTCGCCGTAGCCACGATTCCCAAGCGTATCAATTGCCTCGACAATAAAAAACTCTTTATCCTGCATGGTCCCAAAACTCGTAGAAAATGAGTCGAGCATCCGCATTTTCAACTTGTGTAATACAATTTCTTGAAATAGAATTCCCATCAGTACCCTTCTCTCAAACCTTGCTCCTAGTCAAAGCTGTTTTATTACATTATACCTTCTAATACCTTCATAAACTCATTATAGCTCTGTGCCTTAATCAGCTTTTGTACAATTGAACTACTCTCAATAATCATCCCAATTATCTCATACATCGCTTGTAAATCTACCTGACTATTTTTTTCTACACATAATAAACAAACAAATTGTACAGGTTTATCCTTCCACATGACCGGTTTTTCCAACGTACAAACAGTTAAGAAAGTTTTTTCTGTTTTCGGAGTAATTGGATGTGGGACTGCAACTAGATTCCCAAAGGAGGTCGGCGCAACTCTTTCTCTTTCCAAAACAGCCTCCAGAAAATCTTCGTCTACTAACCTTTTATCTATTAGCGTATTAGCCAAAAATTCTAAGACTCCTTCTACAGAAAATAAATTTTGTCTCAAAAACATAAGCTCTTGATCAAAATAGTTATATACCGACTGATTGTTCTCCATGACATAGCGCTCTATAAGGTGAAGATCCTGCTCTCCTACGATCGCATTTACTTGAATAACTGGAACAGATAGCTTCTCAGCAATTGGAATAGAGCTAACAATGAAATCAATATCATATAGATTATATTCGTGTAGCTTATAATATTCCGTTGTACCTACGACATCTAAGTTCTTTCCAAATTGATTCTTTAACTTATAGTAAATCAGTTGGGCCGTTCCGAGTCCGGATGCACATACTATTAGACAACGCTTCGGTCCTGATTTTAATTTCCTTCTTTCAATGGCAGCGCCAATATGAAGGGCCAAATAACCCACTTCATTCTCATCTATTTCTGTCCGAGTAGCTGCGCCAATTGCAAGACCTGCTACTACCGCTGCTTCAAATGCTAACGGATAATTTTTCTTAATATCCGTTAGCATTGGGTTTCGGATATTCATCCCATATTTATACCGATTAACTGCGGGTTTCAAATGTAAGCTTAATCCAAGTATTAATTCTTGATCATCGTGTATACCAAGGTTAAATTCATTTTCTATTCGCTCCAATGCCAAGGTTACGATTTCTAAAATTTCTTCATCCATTACGGATTCAACTGCCTCATTTGTTTGTGAAAGCATTTTAGTGCCTAACAAATGGATGGCAATATAAGCCACTTCTTCGCGTGGAAAAGACACTTCAAAATTATCCTCAACCGCTTTAACAATCTCCTTGGCAACTTTATATTCCTTTTGTTTTAAAATATGCTCCAAGTCCTTATGAAAAAGCGTCACATGATAACCACTGTTAATTCGTTTGTATGCTATTGCGATATGAATCAATAGATTATGCAAAGCAATATCCGAAAGCGTGATATCGTGCGTATTAATTTGATTTATAATAATAGCTGAAATCGTATCAAGATCCACTTGCTTTAACGAATCAATCATAGAATCGATTCCTACTTCATCATTACGTTTAAATACATACTCTGACATAGCAAAACGAAGCTTCACTTCACTTCCAATTACCTTTATTCCATAGCTCGGACGTGCCTCTAGATGAATATCATACTTACTTAATATTTCTTTCACTTGTCTTAAATCATTCTGAATTGTTGATTTGCTAATGTACATTACATCTGCCAAATTTTCCAGCTTAATATAATCTTCACTTAGTAACAAACGTCTAATAATAAAATTCGCACGCTCTTCTGGAGTTTTAGGAACGGATACTTTTTTCTTGTCATCTCTACCAGTAAGTTCTTTTAAGAAATTACGAAAAAGCTTTTCATCATTAATTTCAAACTGATATCCTTTACCCATTAAGGATTCGATATGCGCCCCATGCTTAGCTAGAATAGCTGTAAGTTCCTTAATATCCTCTCGATTGGTTCGAGTAGTAACCTGATTTAGATTAGCCAAATAAGTCCCTGTAACTGGTGTTTCCGCTGCCATGATTTCACGTAAAATCGTTTCCATTCTGGAGTTTAACATGTGCTAATTCTCCTTCTATACGTTGTCTATGTTCTGTGTGTACGTAAGGATCGATAGACCTAGTTATTTTTCCTCCTGAGTAGTACTTAAGAAAAAGGTTCTGATTCCACTTGAGAACCAGAACCTTAACTTTTGTTACGACAATTATACAACAGATTGGAAAAATTGTGGTAAATAACCCTTATGTGCTTCTAACATTTCATCTAATATTTTTTTAGCAATTGTATCAGAGGGTACTAATGGATTTATTGTCATTGCTAGTAATGCTTTATCATAATTTCCTGTAACAGCCGCTTCAGCTGCAACCCGTTCAAATGATTTAATTTGTTGGACTAATCCCCGAACTGCTACTGGTAAATCACCAACAGTTATTGGCTTTGGACCATCCTTCGTAATTACGCAATTTACCTCAACCGCTGAATCATTAGGAATGCTTGCGATTGCACCGTTATTTCGAACGTTTACCGGTTGAATATCACGTTTATCATTATAGATGGAGTTAATTAATTCGCATGCAGCATCACTATAGTAAGCTCCACCACGATCCTCTAACTGCGATGGTTTAACTGCCAAATCTGGGTCACGATATAATTCAAACAATTCTTTCTCAAGCTTTTGCACAACCTGTGCACGTGTTCCATGTTCGTGCATATCCTGTTGCTCTTCCTCAAGCATCTTACTTGTTTGGTAATAATACCGATGATACGGACATGGTAAAATCCCAAGCGCTTGGATAAACGCTGTTTCCCAGCCAAGATCAACAATATTTTTCATTGTCATACTGGTACCACTGGATAGCATTTCAAGTACCTTATCGGTCACCACTTTACCGTCAAGATAAACGGCTAGACCAAATACCATATGATTTAACCCCGCAAAATCAATATGCACACGCTCTGGAGCAACACCTAGCATTTCTGCTACACCCATCCGCATTCCAACTGGAACATTACACAGACCAACCGTTTTGGTAATATTACTATAGCGCAGTACCGCTTCCGTGACCATTCCAGCAGGGTTAGAAAAATTAATCAACCATGCATCTGGGCAAAGTTCTTCCATATCTTTACAAATTTCTAAAATTACTGGGATCGTACGCAAGCCCTTCATTAGACCCCCGGGACCATTCGTTTCCTGTCCAATCACCCCATACTTTAATGGGATAGATTCATCCTTCGCCCTTGCATTCAATAGTCCCACACGTATTTGTGTCGTGACAAAATCTGCATCACGTAAGGCTTCTTTACGGTCTAATGATACGTGTATAGCTATCGGCACACCTGCTTTTTCCACCATACGTCTTGCTAAACCACCAACGATTTCTAGTTTTTCTTTTCCCTCAGGAATGTCTACTAGCCATAGTTCACGAACAGGTAATTCGTTATAGCGCTTGATAAAACCTTCGATAAGCTCTGGTGTATAGCTCGATCCGCCACCTATGGTGACTATTTTGATCCCATCCATTCCATTCACCTCATCTCAGATTATATTACTTGCATTAAAACCCATTATCTTCTGATACACGTTTAATCCAATGTGCACTTTTCTTCGGTGTTCGTTCCTTCGTTTTAATATCGACGGAGAAGAAGCCATAACGATTTTTATAGGCATTCATCCAAGACCAGTTATCCATAAAGGTCCATAAATGATACCCTTTCGCATTACATCCTTCTTCGATCGCTTGATGCAACCATTTTAAATGTTCGCGTATGAAATCAATACGGTAATCATCCTGAATTTCACCATCTTCTAGGAAGCGCTCCTCATCTTGAACTCCCATCCCATTTTCTGAAATAAAGGATTCAATATTGCCATAGTTTTCTTTCAGGTTAATCATGATATCATAGATACCTTTTTCATAGATCTCCCAACCACGATACGGGTTCATTTTACGTCCTGGCATTTCATAATTATCAAAGAACCAATCCGGCATAAATGGACCATATGGATTCGGTAAATGATCTTTTGCTTTCACACGACGTGGCTGATAATAGTTAACCCCTAAAATATCGGCAGTGTTTTCCTTAAGCAGGTCACTGTCTCCTTTTTCGGTAGTAGGCAACTGGCCATGCTCACGTAAAATATTAATTAATTCCTGTGGATACGCACCAAGAACTGCTGGGTCTAGGAAGCTACGGTTAAAGAATAAATCCGCAATACGTGAAGCTTTTAAATCAGCAGGATTCTGGCTTCTAGGATAGGACGGTGTTAGGTTTAAGATAATTCCAATTTTACCATCTTGGATGTTGAACGTACGGAAAGCCTCTACAGCTTTTGCGTGTGCTATCATCGTATGATAAGCAACTTGTGCAGCACGTCTGGCATCAACAATATTAGGATAATGGAAATCATATAGATATCCACCTTCTACCGGAACAATTGGTTCATTGAACGTAAACCATTTTGAGACACGATCACCGAATAAACCAAAGGCTACTTTCGCATATTCCGCATAAGCATCAACAACTGCTCTACTCTCCCATCCACCTTCTTGCTGCAATTCAAGTGGCATATCAAAGTGGAACAAGTTAACAAACGGTTCAATGTCATTTGCTAATAATTCATTGATCACATTGTTATAAAATGTAACTGCTTCTTGGTTTACCGCCCCACGTCCACCAGGAATTAACCTTGCCCAAGAAATCGACATACGGAAGGTATTATGACCAATTTGTTTCATTAATTGCACATCTTCTTTATAACGATGGTAAAAATCTGAGGTTGATTCTGGACCTACATTTTCAAAGAAACGATTGGACTCTTTTTCATACCAATGATCCCAAATATTTTTGCCTTTACCACCTTCATTTGCTGCACCCTCGATTTGTGTAGCAGAGGTTGCACTTCCCCACCAAAAGCCTTCTGGAAATTTATACTGTAAAGTCATACGTTGTCCCTCCGATTATTTATTTCGGTAAATTTCAATAATCTCAATGGCTAAATCTCTTACTGTCATAGCTGTCATGAGATGGTCCTGTGAATGAATTAAAATTACATTTACATTAGTACCTTCACCACTTGCCTCTTCTTGCAGTAATTTGGTTTGGAACCCATGGGCTTTACTTAACTCTTCACCAGCTTCTTCAATTTTACGATCCGCCTCTTCAAAGTTGCCTTCTTTAGCCTCTTGAATAGCCTCCATTGCACTAGATCTACCATTTCCAGCATATAAAATAATTTGGAATGCGATTTCTGTAATGTTGTCCATAAAAAAATCCACCTCTCTAAGTTGCACTATTCATAAATAGGAAGGGCTCCCAAAAAAACTAAAGGAGCCACCACTTAATTTAATTGCTTGCTTCGCCTTTTTTCTCGTTTTCATAATAGTTTTTATCAAGAATTTTTAGGAATGGCCACCAAATAACCATAACCACTAGTAAGTTAAATAATTGTAAAGCAGCACCCTGCCAAGCATTACCGGTTGCTAAGAATCCACTTAAAAGTGGTGGTGTTGTCCACGGAACAATGATTCCGGCTGGCTTTGGAACTAATCCCATTGACATAGAAAAATACGTAATAATCGTGATCACTACTGGTGCAACAATCCAAGGAATAAGAATTAATGGATTCATGATAATCGGCAAACCAAAAATAATCGGTTCGTTTACGTTAAATATTCCAGCTGGTCCACCAAGTTTACCTAATTCCTTTGTTTGTCTACTTTTACCAATTAAAAAGATAAGAATTACAACGGCTAATGTCATTCCAGATCCACCCATACCAACCAAGAATGTATCGATGAACTGTTTTGTTACCACGTTTGGTAGTTCTAGACCTGCTTGGAAGGCTTTCAGGTTTTCGTCGTTTAATGTATACCAAATTGGATCAAATACAGAGTTTACAATGATTTGACCGTGTAAACCAAAGAACCAGAATACTTGAATCAAGAGGACAGCAATAAGTGTCGCGATTAACCCACTCCCTAAATTAGTAAGCGGTTCTTGAATAATCGTATAGATGAAATTCTGTACCGTCTCAAACGATGTAAGGCTGAATAGAATACGAATAATTAGAAATACAGATAATGTTAATGTGATAGGAATCAATGCACTAAACGATTTTGCAACAGCACCAGGTACACCTGGAGGCATTTTAATTGTCCAATCCTTCTTCACAAAGAAACGATAAAGCTCCGCTGATGCAAATGCCGTAATGATTCCTAAGAACATCCCTTGTGCGCCTAGGCTCGCAGTAGGAATTACGCCAGAAACACCCTCTAGTACTTGTGGTGTTAAGATAAGAAATGCTGCTAATGCAACGACACCACCGTAAATAGCTTCTAACTCATAACGTTCCGTAAGTTTATAACCAATCCCAACAATTACGAATAGACCCATGATACTTAATGTCGCTGCCGATGCTGGTCCTAACGCCTCTTGATAGGCCGCAAACGCATCTTCACTAATCCACTTATCTAAAAATGGGAAGTTTGCAATTACAACAAAAATAGAACCGAAAATGATTAATGGCAATGCCACCATGAAGCCGTCACGTAATGCAGATAGATAACGGTTGTTATTTAATTTATCCGCTATCGGTAACAGGATGTTTTCCAAAAACTCCATAAATTTATTCATTCTTAATTTCCCCCTAAAGTGATTTACTCACCAATTAATTCTATCGCTTTATTTAGTACTGCTTCTCCATCTATTCGTCCATATGCTACCGGATCAATGACATCTAGTGGAATGCCAACCTCTTCGGCAACAACAGCGAACTTTTTCTTCATGAATCTCATTTGCGGACCAATTAATAACACATCCGCCTTTTTCATTTCACTTGGTGCCTTATCCTGAGCAACAGCCCAGATTTCTACTTCTGTTCCTCTTTTTTCAGCAGCTTCCTTCATCTTAGCTACTAACAAGCTAGTAGACATTCCCGCAGAACAAGCCAATAAAATTTTTTTCATTTATTATTCCTCCTAGAGATGTATATTTACTATGTTTGAGTTTCTATCATAATCGTAATATAAAACCGCTTACATCTACACACATTCTTTTTCCCCTATAAGGAGGAAATGATTAAGCGTTTTCATTATCTACCAAAAGCTACAGTCTCGAAAGATATCTTCCGGATTATTACACAAAAAATAAAGCCTATACCACATACAACGTGATATAGGCTTTATTTCTCGATAATTAAGTTAGACACACTAGAAGCATATTATTCCTCTACCCATCATACTTCCTTATCAATCTCTCAATCATTAGTTGCGTTTTCAACCCAGCTAGTCCGTCAACCATTGGCTGGCTATCATGTTGCACACAGTTGATAAAGTGGAACACCGCATCTTCAAATCCCTTTTGCTTTAAAATAGAATCCCAGCGTGGTGCAACTTCAATCATGAGTTTATCCTGTTTTTCCACTTCCATCATCTGCATGTTTTTAACCCGTAACATCGCTCCTGATGTAACTATTTCTACCTGCTCAAGATTCGTCCCAGCGTTACGGTGCATGGAGGTATTGACCAATTGTCCTTCCGGTGCCTCCAATACATGCTGCGTATATCGTAACTGCTTAGACTCATTTATTTTTACCTGCTGATACTTTAACTCTAAATCACCATCGGCTAACCAAAGTGCGGTATCGACCAAATGAATATAATCATCCATCATGGTAAATCGATAATCGTTTGGTCCTACACCATTTACCCGATGTTTTTCGATGTAAATTGCCGACACTTGTTCTGCTTCTTCTTTCAAGCGAACATACATCGGAGCAAAGCGGCGATTAAAGCCTACCATCAGTTTTCTTCCATATTTCTCGCTTACCTCTACAAGCTTCTCCGCTTCTTCTATCGTGTTTGCTAAAGGCTTGTCCACATAGACATCTTTCCCGTTTCTCAGGAGCTCTAATACGATTTCAAAATGGGATTCTGTTGAACTATGGACAAATACAGCATCACTATTGTCCATTACCGTAGCTAAGCTAGAAAATGGGGTTATGCGGTATTGGGAACATATTCGCTTTCTTTTTTCGGCATTAGGTGTATATGCCCCGGTGAATTCCCATTCCAGCTCCTTCGTTAAAATAGGTAAATAAGCTTTTTGAGCAATTCCACCTAGTCCGACCATCGCAATCTTTGGTTTTCTCATCATTTCCCCGCCTTTAATTAATTTATATATTTTTCAGCTCTGCATAACTTTATCGTAAAACAACTTGTTCTTGTATTTTACCATGCTTAGAAAGAAATTATATGGTATTTTAGAGTTGTACTTAATGAATTAGGAGATGAAGCTATGCTAATTGGTGGAATAGAAGCTGGTGGCACGAAATTTGTATGTGCTGTTGGTGATGAAGTAGGAAATATTATTTCCAAGACAACCTTTCCGACATCCGATCCAGAAACGACATTGGCTAAAGTAAAGCACTTTTTTAGTCACCATGACATAACTGCCCTTGGAGTTGGTAGCTTTGGCCCAGTTGACTTAACTAAAGAGAGCCCCACATATGGTTTCATCCTAAATACGCCAAAAACACAATGGAAACATTACAACTTATTAGGTCAATTACAAAATGACCATGCTGTCCCGATTACGCTGGATACCGATGTGAATGCCGCAGCACTTGGGGAGCACAAATACGGAAATGCCAAGGATGTAAAAAGTGTACTTTACATAACAGTAGGAACTGGAATTGGAGCGGGATTTGTACAGGACGGTAAAACCTATATCGGAAAAAGCCATCCAGAAATGGGGCATATTTTTGTTCAAAAAAGAGAAAACGATTCATTTGCAGGAAACTGCCCTTACCATGGAGCTTGCTTAGAAGGCATCGCTTCTGGACCAGCGCTTGAAAAACGCTATGGCAAAAAAGCAGATCTACTTACTGACAATCCTGAGGTTTGGGAGCTTGAGGCAGATTACTTAGCACAAGCGATCATCAATTACATGCTAATTTTATCACCAGAAAAAATCATCTTAGGTGGCGGTGTTATGAAGCAAACACAACTCTATCCACTAGTACGAAAAAAAGTGATTCAATTGGCAAATGGCTATGTGGACACAAAAAACATCGAGAATTTTATTGTCGCACCACAACTAAATGATGAACAAGGCATTAAAGGTGCGATTGCCTTAACAATCGGAAGCAACATCTAACATTTAATGAATCCTAGGAGTGCAACTAATGATTGAAGTATATACAGATGGCGCATCAAGTGGAAATCCCGGTAAAAGCGGTGCTGGAGTTTATATAAAGGCTAGTGGTAAGTACTATGAATATAGTATCCCGCTTGAAGACATGACTAACAACGAAGCTGAATTCCATGCGTTGATTAAAGCACTTGAAATTTGTCTGGAACAATTCCCTGAGGAAATATTATCATTCCGCTCTGACTCACAAACAGTGGTTCAAGTCATCGATAATGACTTTACCAAAAATAAATCCTTTCTCCCCTTACTAGAGACTGTACGGGAATTGACCAGTAAATTCCCATACTTCTTTATTAAATGGATACCGGAAAAAGAAAACAATCATGCAGATAAATTAGCTCGAAAAGCAATCCGACATGGCGAGACTAATTAATTAAAAGCCAAACGAGAGCTATCTCAAGTGCAACTTAGACAGCTCTCGTTCATCAACTCTAGTTATTTTCGAAATGCTACTAAGCTTTCGTTTAAACCTTTTGTGTTCTGATATACTTCTTGATAAATAGAAAATAGCTTTTGATATTGCTGTACATTTTCTTGAATTGGCATAAATGTACGATCTACTGATAAGAATTCATCCGCACACGCCTTTAACGACTTAAACCAGCCACAACCATAGGCAGCAAGCATTGCAGCCCCCATCACTGCCCCTTGCTCACTAGCTAATCGAATAACTTTTGCATTGAACGTATCCGCCTGTATCTGAAGCCATTCATCACTCTTGGCACCACCACCGATGGAAATAATCGTATCAATTCTTTTTCCATACTTTCTAAAAAGCGCAATCGATTCCTGTAATGAAAAAGTGATTCCTTCAAGAACGGCACGAACAAAATGTTTTTGTTCATGTGAACTATCCATCCCGATAAAACTTGCACGGATAGACGCATCCGCATGAGGGGTTCTTTCCCCTACAAGATACGGTGTAAATAACAATCCATTTGCACCAATCGGTACAGAAGTAATTTCCGATAATAAGTTTTCGAAAGACTGATTTTTAGCAAATACATCCCGGAACCATGTTAAGCTATATCCCGCTGAAAGTGTGACTCCCATCGTATAATAGACAGCTTCTGCACCATGGTTAAAATAATGAACCTTCCCATGAAAATCCTTATCCGGACTAGATTCGTAGGAAAGTACAACGCCAGAAGTCCCGATACTACATAATGTCTTCCCTTCCTCTAAAATGCCAGCCCCAATCGCTCCACAAGCATTATCGGCACCACCTGCAAATACGCGTGTGGATGGAGATAAGCCTGTAAGCTTCACTATTTCTTCGGTAACATAGCCTACTTCTTGATGGGAATCGACTAATACTGGGCAAAGCTCAATTGGGATCTGAAGAAGCTTACAAATTTCCTCACTCCATTCCCGTTTACTAACATGTAGTAAGAGAGTTCCAGCAGCGTCCGAATAATCCATGTGTAACTTTCCAGTTAGTTTATAGCGTACATAATCTTTCGGAAGAACAAACTTTGCTGCCTTTTGAAATACTTCTGGCTCATGTTTTTTGACCCATAAAAGTTTCGGCAAGGTAAATCCTTCTAATGCAGGATTCTTTGTAATATCCAAAAGCCGCTTCTTCCCAACAACCGCTTCAATTTCCTTACATTCAGCAGTCGTACGTGTATCATTCCAAAGGATAGCATTGCGCAATACCTCGTTATGTTCATCCAGTAAAACTAAGCCATGCATTTGCCCTGAAAAACTGATACCTTCTATATCTTCCGGATTACCGTTAAAATCCTGTAATATATCAGATAGTCCTTCGATTGTCTGGTTTACCCAATCACTTGGATTTTGTTCATTATAGCCTGTTTTTTCCTGAATCAATGCATAAGATTTTGAAACTTCCTGTACGACTTCTCCAGACTGGTTGACAAGAAGTATTTTTACAGCACTAGTCCCTAAATCTATTCCGATTACATATTTCATAACAGCACCTCATTAATCTTAAGCAATATTAATCATTCACCTGCATATGCGGTTAACAAATATTGATTAATGGTCGCTTTTATTGATTCTAACTTCCCTGATTGTTGTTTGATTTCAGTTAAAGCTAAAGCATGCTCTTCTAGCTGATGAAAATCTGTCTTACCCTCAACCATCTCACGTCCAATACCTTCCTTATAACTGCTATATCGTTCCTCAATGATAGAATCTAGCGCGTTATCATCCATTAATTTCTGTGCAACTTTTAATCCTACTGCAAAGCTATCCATTCCAACTATATGCGCTCGGAATAAATCCTCTGGTGTAAACGAACCACGACGCACTTTCGCATCAAAGTTCAATCCGCCACGTCCAAGTCCACCGTTTTTAATAATTTCATACATCGCTAGTGTAGTAGCATATAAGTCAGATGGAAACTCATCTGTATCCCATCCTAATAATGGATGGCCCTGGTTGGCATCAACAGAGCCTAGCATACCATTGACTCTAGCATATCGTAATTCATGTTCGAATGTATGCCCAGCAAGGGTTGCATGATTCGCTTCAATATTGAACTTAAAATGATCCTGTAAATCATAATGCTGCAGGAAAGCATAGCCACTCGCCACATCGAAGTCGTATTGATGTGATGTAGGTTCCTTCGGTTTTGGCTCAATTAAAAACTGTGCATCAAAACCAATTTCACGTGCATAATCAATCGCCATATGGAAGAATCGGCCAAGGTTATCTAACTCAAGCTTCATATCCGTATTGAGTAGTGTCTCATACCCTTCACGACCACCCCAGAACACATAATTTTCTGCACCTAGTTCTTTACCAACTTCTAATCCTTTTTTTACTTTTGCAGCTGCATATGCAAAAACATCCGCACTACTAGATGATGCAGCACCATGGACAAAACGAGGGTGTGTAAAATTGTTAACGGTATTCCAAAGCAGTTTTGTTTTACTATTTTTCATATAATCCTTAATCATTGCGACGATTGTATCGATGTTTTGATTGGACTCTCGTAAACTACTTCCCTCAGGTGCAATGTCAACATCGTGAAAACAGAAATACGGTACCCCTAGTTTTTCAAAAAACTCAAATGCCGCTTCTACACGTGCCTTAGCTAAATCCAATCCAGTAAACTTGTTCCACGGTCGAATCGCAGTTCCGACACCAAATGGATCAGATAAATCTTCTGTAAACGTATGCCAATAAGCGACGCCAAAACGTAGGATTTCTTCCATTGTTTTTCCGCCAATTTTTTCTCCTGGATTATAAAATTTAAATGCATAAGGATTAGTTGATGAAGATCCTTCATAGTTAATTTTGTTAATACCTTCAAAATAAGTCATTATAAATTCCCTCCTAAGTAATGTATAAAAATCAGCTGAAGCTATAATCAATACCTTTAGTTCATTCATTAAACATAGAAAGTATTTTATACTATATTAAATCGCTTACATCATGTACAATATTAATTGGCCTAAAGAACTAGTTTTATAGACTATTCCCTACGATTGAACAGGTCTCATACATGAATCATGTAAGCACTAGGCTATACACAATTCTAGAATGGATTACCAAATTCGCTTATGTTAACATATTGTGGCTCACCTTCACCCTTTTAGGTGGCGTTGTGCTAGGCGTCTTTCCTTCAACCATTGCCCTGTTTGCTATCATGAGAGAATGGCTGAGAGGAAAAACAGATATACCTGTCTTTCAATCCTATTGGAATTTTTTTAAACAAGATTTTGTAAAAAGCAATGTGTTAGGCATATTCATCACTCTAATTATGGTACTAATTGGCCTTGATATATTATTCGTTCATTCCCATATAACTAGTGATTTCAAGTGGGTATCTATTCCACTTTTTTCCTTTATGCTAGTATCTCTTTTGTTTATATTTTACATTTTTCCTGCCTTCGTGCATTATGAACTAACAACACTACACATAATTAAAAATGCTTTTTTAATTATGTTAATCCATCCAATTAATAACCTTTTAATCTTGCTATGTTTAGTTTCAGCTTATAGTCTAATGGTGCTTATTCCTGCTCTATTCTTTATTTTCGGTGCAAGCATCTATGCTTTTATTACGATGTGGATTGCTTTAAACGCGTTTAACAACGTTCAAGAAAAGAAGGAAAACTAACGGGCACTAGCACCTACCCTTTCACTGCGCTTGCTGAAATTCCTTCCACAACTTTATTACTAAAGAACACAAATGCCAGCAAAATTGGTAGTACACTTATAATTAAGGTAGCTCCAATTGCTCCCCAATCCGTCATGTACTGACCGATAAAGTTTTGAATACCAACTGTTAATGTTTTATACATATCTGAACTGATAAAGGTATTTACAAATACAAATTCATTCCAGTTGTAAATCATATTGATGATTACTGTCGTCGATAGTACAGGGGCTGTCATTGGTAGGATGATCCGAAAGAACATCCGATGAACCGAGCATCCATCAATGATTGCTGCTTCCTCAATTTCACGTGGCAAGGTGTAATAGAACCCTAATAAAATCATAATGGTAATTGGTAGATTATACGTTGTATACGTGATAACAATCGACCATGGATTATCAATCAGATTAACATTCAAGAACATACTGAATAAAGGAATTATCGCGGAATGAATCGGAATCATTAATCCTACCATAAACAATCCCAACACGAGCTTACTTAGCTTCCACTGCATCCTCGTAATCGAAAAAGTGGCCATACTTGCTAAAAATAGCGTCAGTAGAATAGCAACTGCTGTAATCCATAAACTATTCCAGAAATACGTACCAATTCCACTATCCCATACTTTTAAATAGTTTTCCCACCGAAACTCAGAAGGTAATGCAAATGGTGATCCTGAAAAGATTTCACGATTATCTTTTAACGAGAACAAGAATAACCAAACAATAGGGAAAATCTGAAACAACGCTACGATTCCCAAACAAAGATATAAAAATAGGAATCCAATACGTTTCATCTGGAACACCTCCTTTTAATTCCGCTAATACTGAATTTCTTCCTTTGTAGCTGTTACTTTCCGAACAATTACCGTAATTAGTAACGTAATTAGCAATAACAAGAAGCCAATCGCACTCCCATAGCCAAAGTCATTACTTGAAAAGGCTAATTTATACATATAGGAAGCCATTACTTCACTTGCGCCATTTGGTCCTCCACCGGTCATTACGTAAATTAAATCAAAATATTTTAAAGAACCAACAACCGCTAAGACAATCGTTAATTTTACTACTCCCATAATTAAAGGTAATTTAATCCGGTATGCAATTTGAAAAGGTGTCGCCCCATCAATTCTCGCTGCTTCTATAATTGATTCCGGTATATTTTTTAGGGCAGCATAATAAATCAAAATATAAAATCCAGCATATTGCCATAGTATCGGGACAAATATGGCAAATAAAACGATGTTAGGCTCTGCTAGCCATGCAGGAGGATTTTCAATACCTACTGCCATTAAAATATGGTTTAGCATTCCATTAGTTGGATTAAATACCTTTATCCAAAGCTGTGCTATCGCTACAGAGGATAAAAGCATTGGTATAAGATATATTTTCCGCAAGAGACTCGCACCCTTTATCTTAGATGCAAGAATAAGTGAAATTACTAAATATATAATTAAACTAATTGTCGAAAAGAGTGCTAGAAGTAGAGAATGCCATGCACTATCCCAAAACTTCCCATCTTGAAGGGCCGAAATATAGTTTTCTAGCCCAATAAAATTCATCTCTCCGATACCATCCCAATCCATTAGTCCATAATATCCCGTCAAAATTAATGGAATAAAAATAAGTACGGCTACTAATAGGAGTGCAGGAAGAATATATAAAGCAATTATCCATTTATTGGACATAACCTTGTTCATGTATTCAACCCCAAATCATTTAATATAGAAAAAAGGGTTAGGACATAAGATGTTTGAGAAGATAAAATCCGAACTTTGCGCACAATGTTCGCTTTGGAAAATACCTCGCTAAAACAGTGCATTGTTCATTTTCTCATTTTACTTTTGTCCCAACCTCTTTCTTATTGCCGGATTTCAACTGAATTCTAGTAATCTTGAAAACTGATATATTAGCGTACAGCAAGTAACTGCGATAGCTGAGCTGATTATTCCGCCGCTAATGCATCTTCATGATTTTTAGCAAACTCTTCCGGCGTTACTTCATTACCAAATATCGCTTGAATCATATCCAAATGAACCTCCGCTGTATCAGGACTCATTTGAACATCAGCAAATAAAGTAAGGTTACTTGCTGAATTTAAATCTTCTAAAACATCCACATACATTTGTGGAAGGTCTAGGGAATCAGCATCTAGCTTCGTTGCTGGAATAACACCAGCTTGTGTCACTGATTTCTCTCCCCATTCCTTAACAAAAAATGCTGCGAAGTCTTTTGCCTCTTCTTTGACCTCTGAATCTTCAGCTACAAACAATCCAACCCCAGGTCCTCCAACAAAACTATTCATATCACCTTTCCCATCAACTGTCGGGAAGTTAAAGTAACCTACAGAATCTCTGAATTCCTGTGGTACATCTTCATTGGTCGTATAGTTTGGTAAATCCCATGTTGCAATTAAGTACATTGCTGCTTGTTCATTCATAAACATGCTCTTTGCCTCTTCATCTGCTAATCCATTAAATCCTTTAACAAACCCATCCATATTCACAAGATTCTGGACCTCTTCAGCCGCTTGCACTAAAGCAGGATCTTCAAATGTTCCTGTGCGGTTGATAGCATTTGTTAACACATCTGATCCACCAATACGATCTGCTAAATACATATACCATAATGAACCTGTCCAACGATCCTTATTACCTAGCGCAATTGGCGCTACTCCGTTATCATTTAAGGTTTGAATTACTTGCTCTAATTCCTCAAGTGTTTGTGGTACCTCAAGACCGTACTCTTCAAAAATAGCTTTATTATAAAAGATTGTTGCGATATTAAGTTCTAATGGCAACCCGTATGTTTTACCGTCTATCGCATACGCTTCTGCTGTTCCGGATACAAAGCTATCCTTCAAATCGCTTTCAATTACATCATCTAGCGGTGTAAACTTCTTACCATCCACATATGGTTGTAAATATCCAGCTGCCCAAGTCATCCCTACATCCGGTAACTCATCTGATGTTGACAATACTTGAATTTTATCCTTGTACTGTTCATTACTTAAAACCTCTAATTCAACCTTCACACCAGAATTCTGCTCTTCATAATCCGCAATGATATCGTTTACAATTTCATTGTGCGTTTTGGAACTACCTTCAGGCCACAAATGCATAAACTTAATGACCTTTGAATCACCATCAGAATTCGACGTACTATTACCCCCACATCCCGCTAAAAGCAAAACAAAAAACAACATTACAGACAATAATGTAACCGCTTTCTTGTTATTCATTGCCAACCCCCTAATTTTTTAATAATTAACACTTTTGTGAGCTCATGTATAGAATAACAAACAACATTTTGTTTGTCTAGTGGATAAACAAAGTTTATTATTGTTTTATATAATGGTATACTTTGCATATAAAAAACCAGTAGAGAGTGATTAAGATAAATGATAAAAAACAAAACTTGGAATCAACATGTCGTAAAAAAAGAAAATAAATCATTAGTATTAGAAACAATTCGAGCATGCTCCCCCATTTCTCGCGCTGCAATAGCAAGTAAAACTGGATTAAACAAAGGTACTGTTTCTTCACTTGTCAGCGACCTTTTAGAGGAGCAACTTTTATATGAATCTGGTCCAGGAGAATCAAGTGGTGGTAGAAGACCGGTAATGCTACTGTTTAACCAAGTAGCTGGACATTCTATCGGTATTGATTTAGGTGTCAATTATTTACTAGGCGTACTCACTGATTTAGATGGAAATATTTGTTTAGAAAAACGTGTTAAATTCTCAGATTTAACCTATGAGGAGATCGAAGAACAATTATATGCCATTATTGATTTTTTGATAGATGATGCCCCACCTAGCCCGTATGGCATCATTGGGATCGGTGTTGGCGTTCCCGGCACGGTAAACAAAAGTGGTGAAATCTTACTTGCACCAAACCTAGGCTGGAAAAATGTAGATTTAAAATCTATTTTAGAAGAACGCTATGATTTACCTGTAATCATAGAAAACGAAGCGAACGCTGGTGCCTATGGGGAAAAGAAATTTGGTGTAGGAAGAGATTATAACCAAATTGTTTATGTAAGCGTGGGCATAGGTATTGGGGTTGGCCTTATCTTAAACGGTGAATTGTACAAAGGAAATAATGGATTCTCTGGAGAGCTAGGCCATATGACCATTGATGTTGGCGGAACAAAATGTAGATGTGGAAATGACGGGTGTTGGGAACTTTATGCATCCGAGCAAGCTCTAATAAGAAATTCAAAAGAAATTAACCCATCATTATTTCATACACAAGAACCCACATTAGAGAGCTTAATTTCCCATGCTGAAGAAGGAGATTCAGAAGCAATTGGCCTATTTAGACAAATTGGTGATTACTTAGGGGTTGGAATTAATAATATCATTCATGCATTTAACCCTGAGCAAGTAATCATCGGGAATCGAATGGCATATGCACAGGACTGGCTGACAGAACCGTTACAGGATCGCATCCAGAGAAAGACGCTTTGGTTCCAACAAAATGATTTAGAGATTAATTTCTCTCAACTATCCACCCATTCAAGCGCGTTAGGAATTGCAGCATTCTCAGTTGAAAATTTCTTACTCACGATTTAAGTAGGAATTATTATTTTTATGTTCTTAGAACGAATTCACTATACATGAATTCGTTCTATATATACCACCAAAGAAAGCGCATACAAAAAACAGTAAAAGGAGAATGAAGAATGACAACAATTCAAAATCCCATTTTGACTGGATTTAATCCAGATCCTTGTATTTGCCGTGTTGATGAGGATTATTTCATTGCGGTATCCACCTTTGAGTGGTTTCCTGGAGTAGGAATCTATCATTCTAAGGATCTTAAAAACTGGCAGCTTGTTTCACGACCGTTAAATCGATTAAGTCAACTGAACATGCTTGGCAATCCCGACTCTGGCGGCATCTGGGCTCCAGCTCTTTCCTATAGCGACGGGAAGTGTTTTGGCTGATTTACACAGATGTTAAAGTTACCGAGGGACAATGGAAGGATTGCCATAATTACCTGGTAACTGCTGATTCAATTGATGGTGAATGGTCAGAACCGATTCATATTAATAGTTCTGGGTTTGACCCCTCATTATTCCATGATGATGACGGTAAAAAGTATTTCGTAAACATGTGTTGGGACCATCGGGTTGGTAATCATAATTTCTATGGCATCGTCCTTCAAGAATATAGTGCAGAACAACAAAAACTCATTGGAAAATCAGCGATTATCTTTAAAGGAACAGATATTAAACTAACGGAAGCTCCACACCTCTATAAGATTAATGGCTATTATTACCTTCTAACAGCTGAAGGTGGAACAAAGTATGACCATCAAGCAACAATCGCTCGTTCTAAGAATTTATGGGGGCCTTATGAAGTACATCCAGACAATCCATTAATTACGTCATTTCCATACCCTAGGAACCCTTTACAAAAAGCAGGTCACGCTTCCATGGTTCAGACACACACCAATGAATGGTTCTTAGTACACTTAACGGGACGCCCCCTACCTCGTACGGGACAACCAATACTGGATCCAAGAGGATACTGTCCACTTGGTCGGGAAACCGCAATCCAAAGACTAGAATGGAAGCATGATTGGCCATATGTTGTCGGAGGAAACCAGCCATCTACTAGCATAGAGGGCCCAGCAATTGAGGAAGTTCAATGGGAAAAAGATTATCCTGAGAAGGATGAGTTTAATACGGATACATTAAATTTACATTTTCAAAGCCTACGTATTCCTTTAGATGATACCATTCTGTCCTTAACCGATAACCCTGGGCATTTACGACTTTATGGCAAGGAATCACTCACATCAAAGTTTACACAGGCATTCATAGCAAGACGTTGGCAGCATTTTAATTTTACCGCAGAAACAAAGGTTGCATTCAATCCTGAGTCATTCCAACAAACTGCTAGTCTAGTAAATTACTATAACACCCAAAATTGGACATCCTTTGGTATCACTTGGAATGAAGAAAAAGGTCGCATACTAGATCTGATAAGTTGTGACAACTTTGCCTTTAATCAACCACTTAATGGCAATGAAATTCCAGTACCAGAACATGTGAAATACGTCTACCTACGTGCCGTGGTACAAACAAATTATTACGAGTATTCCTATTCCTTCGATGGTGCGAATTGGTCAACGCTTCCCATCCAGTTTGAAGCTTACAAGCTTTCAGATGACTATATTAATGGCGGCGGATTTTTTACTGGTGCTTTCGTAGGTATGCATTGCCAAGATACCTCCGGAGCCAGCTTACATGCCGATTTTGATTACTTTTTGTATAAAGAACTCACTGGAAATTAACGAGTCCGGTATGTGATTTGCTTGCTAACAAAAATCTGCTGGAGTAATAATCCAGCAGATTTTTTTAAATCTTTAATTTAACTTCTCAACATCAGTTACAGTAAAGTTATTCTTTTCTAAGTCTATTTTTATTTGATCTGCTAACGGTTCATCGACCTCTTTTGGTAGCACAATACATACTCTTCTTACATAGTTAGAATTATTATTTAAGGAAATAACACTTTGTACGTTACAGTGTTTGTTCACGACTTTCAACATTTTCTGTAGTGCCCCAGCATACTCAATCGTCCCAATTGTAAACGAGTAGCTTCCATTGTGGACACCCCAAGCATTTTCCAACACTTGTAGCACATTGCCATTTGTTAAAATTCCTAAGAACTCCATGGAGTCGTTTACTACTGCTAAAAACGGTAATTGTTTTATCGACGAGAAAACCTTAAAAAATGGGTCATCTTCCTTAATATACCCTTCCCTGTCTGTGATTAGCTTGGATAACGGACCTACCAATGAATGATTGATTTCATACTCTAATAAATCAACCTTATAAATATTGCCGACATACTTTTCCCCAGTTTCATCAAGTACTGGAATACAGCGGTAACCTGAGTCATCTAACTTCTTCACAACAGCTTCTAAACTATCAGTCTCGCGTACAAATACCACATCTTTTTTATTCACATAATCGTTTTTAACTAGCATATAATCCCTCCACGACTTATAATGGCACAGCAGGCATGGATCCTGCCCTCACCCTCATTCTCCTATATTTTCAGAAAAATAGCAACAGCAGATAAACCGCCATTGCTAGTAAAGAAAGATTGTTATCGTAAACGCTACTGATAATTTAGAATATCTGCTGATGTTTCGTGATTCCTGCTGATATCCTGGAATATCTGCTGATGTTTCCCTATTTCTGCTGATATCCTGGAATATCTGCTGATGTTCCGTGATTTCTGCTGATACCCTAGAATATCTGCTGATGTTTCGTGATTCCTGCTGATATCCTAGAATATCTGCTGATGTTCCGTGATTTCTGCTGATACCCTAGAATATCTGCTGATGTTTCCCTATTTCTGCTGATATCCTAGAATATCTGCTGATGTTTCCCTATTTCTGCTGATATCCTAAAATATCTGCTGATGTTTCGTGATTCCTGCTGATACCCTAAAATATCTACTGATGTTCCCCGATCCTCACTAATATCCCAATCAATAATCAAAATTCTTCTTCATATCCTCTTGGTTAAATGGCAGGACATCTGGCAGCGGCAAACGTTTTTCTACTGATAACATCGGATGGAATGCTTGATGTGGCTCGGTTTGGTACCAATAAGCTGTACTTGCATAATCATCACTTCGATGGTTATTATGACCATGCTCAATTGTCACCTTAATCGATTCCTCAAACATAACCGGATCCTGAATATGATAACGATAGGTTGAAATTCTTCCCGACCAGTTCGGACCGCCTCCTAAAATAATGCCATGATACGGGGTACAAATCTCTTGTTGTGGGCACCATGCCGTATTAAAATAATCCTCCATCCCAGTACCATGTAAGGATGGCGGCCAAGGCTCTCCATCAATGAAGATCATGTCATCACCCTCACCATACCAGTTCCATTCCTGGGTAAAGCGCAAATTGTGGATATTTAAATTACAGCCAACATAATGTCCTTTTCCTTTTGCATCCAGTAGAACGTAATTCCCATCGCCAGTCGTATTCTTGCCACCAAATTCAAACATTGCATTCGAGATATTGTCTTCAATGCCATCGGTAATTTCCCGCTTCCAGATCGCATGGAAACGAAGTGGGCTATCTATCTCTTTATCATACGCCTCGTAATCCACATAAAAATAAAACTTAATCGGATCATTTGCTTCGCTTTCAATTTCGATTCTAGCCTGACTTCCAAATGGCATCGGGAAAAAGCAATTCAATGCCCGACCATCCTCAGGACTCATTTGCAAAGGTGCAGAGGAATAATTCTTCGTAATGCCATGCCCCATGCCGAAAAAGTCACCAATTGGTGCTTCAACACTTGGCTGCTCCTCCCCATCCCAATACATCCGGAGAATTACTTTCCGATGTAAATATTCCTCAATCGAATCATCTAATGGTGCCATTGTCATCCATATATGCGTGATGCAACCAGGACCTTTCAAATCACAAATGTCCTTTCTTTCACCAGGTAAAAAACGCAAGAAATCACGATTTCCACCAGTCGTATCGTAACTAGAAGCTCGTTTTCGTTTCGCATCTCTTACCCGATATAAGTCTCGTAAAGATGTTCCAAAATTCGTCATGTGTATTCGCTCCTCTTCTTGTTTTTACCTTACTTAATACCTGTTGTTTTCACACCTTCAATTAAGTGTCTCTGTACGATAAAGAACAGAATAAATGTTGGAATTGCTGACACTAAAGCTGCAGCTAACACGACACTCCAATCCGTTTCATAGCCTCCACCAACTACATTTGCTAGAGCTACTTGAACCACATTTAATTCTTCACGTTGGTTAATAATCATTGGCCATAAATAATTGTTCCAATTGGCAGTGAAAAAACCAATGGTTAATGGAATAATGATGGGTTTAGAAAGTGGAAGAACTAATCGAAAAAAAGTTCCGGCAATGGAAAGCCCCTCTACATAGGCCGCTTCCTCTAATTCTTTCGGAAACTCTAAATAAAACTGGCGGAACAGAAATATTCCATAAGCATTAAATATC
The DNA here is from genome assembly GCF_001038425.2 of Ornithinibacillus contaminans. Lineage (GTDB taxonomy): Bacteria > Bacillota > Bacilli > Bacillales > Amphibacillaceae > Ornithinibacillus > Ornithinibacillus contaminans. Next base: position 240,331 of record NZ_LDPV02000053.1, on the reverse strand, counting down.
ATTGGAATAATCAATCCTAGATAAGAATTGGACATACCTAGATTATGCACTACCATATACAACGGAATAATAATCACAGAAAACGGCACCATTAAGGTACTAATAATCCACCCAAACGCAACCGATTTCCCTGGAAAATTCAATCGTGCTAACGCATAACCTGCCATGGCATGAAACAGCATGGCCACAACGGTTACCGTTACCGACACAAATAGTGAGTTTAAGATGGCCCGAAAAATATTCGTTTCGGAAAATACTTGCTTCAGATTATCCAAGGTCAAATCACTAAAGTTCAAACCAAGACGGAACACAGAATCTGGTGTTTTGAATGAACCAACGACTAAAAAGTAAATGGGAGCAATCATTAAAATCCCACATACGAACACAAAAATTGTCAAAGCAGGTTTCCGTAATTTCATCACACTAGACCCCCTATTCCTTTTTCGTATACAATCTCAGCTGTGCTAGAGATAGTACAAAAATAATTAAAAATAATACTACTGCCAATGCAGACGCATAACCCATATTCAAAAATTCAAAGCCTTGTTTGTAAATATAAACAACACTTACTTCGGTAGCACTTGCAGGTCCTCCCTTTGTCATAACCATGATTTGGTCAAACACCGTAAATGAAGCAATCATGGTTACAATCAATATAAAGGCACTCGTACCACGTAACAATGGAAATGTTATATATCGAAACGCTCTAAAACCTGTCGCGCCATCAATTTTTGCTGCTTCATAATAATCTCGTGGAATCTCCTTAATAGAAGCCATGAAGATTATCATGTTATATCCTAAATTGATCCATAGAATAACAACAATAATTGCGACTAATGCTTGATCTGTAGAACCCAGAAACTCTTGTTTATCAAACCCGAATCCTTTAAGTAACTGATTAAAAATACCATTTCTTGGATCATATAAAAACATCCAAATAACCGCCGATATTACCGAGGTAATTGCAAAAGGAAGTAAAAACATAGTCCGAGCGATACTTTGGTATTTCTGTTTTAAACTGTTTAGCACAACTGCAAAAAACAGCGCTAAGCCATATAATGCAGGTACATATATAAGCGTAAATATAAACGTTCTACCAACAGATGCCCACCATCGCTTATCGGAAGCCATTTCAACATAATTATCAAATCCGATAAAAACCTTTGGTGTTAAGGCATTCCAATCGTGAAGACTGACATAGAATGCATAAATCATAGGAAAAAACACAAATACCGTTAGTCCCACTAAATTCGGTAGTAAAAATCCATATGCCGTTAAAGTTTCATTTCGCTTCCGTCTATTTTTCCAGATTCGCTTCATACACAACTCCTCCTCGGCGTTTTCGAGGTGCTCTACCAAACTGATAGGCTAGTATGACTCCAGAGAGACTGTACCCCAGAGACATACTAGCTATTCAAGAAAATTAATTCTGACTATCTAACACACTTTGAATCTTCTCATGGGCAATTTGAGCTGCCTCTTCACCCGTCATACCACCAAACATCACACTTTCCAGCATTGGAATAGCCCATGTACCAACAATTTGCATAGCAGCTGTTCCGCCGCCTAAGTTTGAAATATCAGTTGGATCAATTTGCAATTTAGATGGTGCTGCCCCTTCTTGGAATAATGCTCCCCACGCATCTAATGCCTCTGCTACTTCTGGTGTATTGAAGGTAGATTGTGTACCATCCTCACTCAATACTTCCCCACCATTTTGCCACATGAATGGATACCAAACGAAGTTCAAATACGTCCCCTTGTCTGTTGGAAGTGCGATACCTGCCACCTCATCTGTTGTTAACTTTTTCGCTGCTGCTAACAATTCATCCCAAGTTTTTGGTACGTCAACATTTGCTTCATCAAGCATTGTTTTGTTGTAATAAAGCCCAAGTAATTCTAACTCAAATGGTAATGCAAGAATTTTTCCATCCACTGTGACTGCCTCTAGAGAAGCTGGTAAAAAGTCCTCTTTAATCCCCTCTTTAAAATAAGGTGATAAATCTGCTAAAATCCCAGCATCTGCATATTTTTGAAAATCTCCAGGACTTGTCATAAAAATATCTGGACCTTCGTTATTAGCAAAGGCAACAGGTAATTGTGTATTCGTGTACTCCGTTAAATTTCCATTCGTAGAGTACTCAATTTTCACATCATCCTGCATTTCGTTATATTCTTCTACCAATCCTTCAAAAAACTCTTGATCACCCTCTGAATGGAAGTCCATAAATTTTAATGTAACGACATCACTATCAGAAGCTGCGTCATCCGAACAAGCAGATAACAGTACAATAATTAACACAAAACCAATCACATACAAACCCTTTGTCAATCTCATTTTTTTACCCCCTAAAAGTTTTAATTAATTCCTCTCACCAATAAGTAAACGTTTACATTTTACGGTAAATCGCCTCCCAAAATGTGTATTTCAATGCTTATTTAAACGGAGCATAAATGCTTCCACTTCCTCACGCGTAGGCAGGGAAGGTATGGCGCCTTCTTTTGTAACAGTTAATGCTCCTACAGCATTCGCAAATAATATAACTTCTTGTAATGGTAACCCACTTGTAATTCCTACTGCTAGGGCACCATTAAACGAATCACCTGCTGCTACCGTATCTATTGCAGTTACTGGATAACCTGGTACATGGTAGGTTCCGGATTCGTTAACTAATAATGCTCCTTCTTCAGCAAGCGTCAAAATAACATTTTTTACCCCTTTTGCTAAAAGCACTCTTGCTGCCGCTATAGCGTCATCTCGCGTGTTGATTTTTATAGTTGTTAAAATTTCTGCTTCTGTCTCATTCGGTGTTAAATACGTTACATTACTTAGTAGCTCTTCCCCTAGCATTTGTGCAGGAGCAGGATTCAAAATAACAGGAACATGATGTTCATTTGCAATCGAAACAGCTTGTTCAATCAGCAACATATTCATTTCCAATTGGACTACTAAAATATCAGCTTCTCTTATTAGATACTCTACTTCTAATAGCTCTTCCTGACGATAAGCTAGATTTGCCCCAGGAACGACAATAATACGGTTATTACCATTCGCTTCGATTGTGACAACACCGATTCCTGTCGCATGGTCATCATCCAGCAATACATAATCTGTATCAATATGCTCTTGAATGAGCGTGGTAATAAATTCTTTTCCAAAATCATCTGCCCCGACCTTGCCAATCATCGTAACATCGCCACCTAATCTCGATGCAGCCACAGCCTGATTTGCCCCTTTTCCCCCTGGAAATCTAGCAAACTTTGTCCCGATAATGGTCTCTCCATTTTCTGGGGCACGTGGTGTCTGCACCACTAAATCCATCATAAAACTACCAATCACTAAAATTCCCACAACATCTACACCCTTTGTTGTTATTTACTCGATAATTCCTGCCCTAAGCTTCCACCTGGATGATAAAGATGGAAATCCTTTTTCTCAAAATCCTTTAATATCGAAAGCGTCGCAGCCAGTGCATCGCCAATCACGAGTGTTAATGTGGAGCTCGTTGTTGGTGCTAGCTTCAAATGATCGGCCTCTGCTTCATAATGATACGTCAGTGCAACATCACAGGATTTAGCTAATGTAGATCCTTCCTTGGATGTAATCGCAATTGTTTTGTTACCAATTTTCGTCAATGACGGTAATAGACTTAGAACTTCATTCGTTTCCCCGCTATTGGAAATTAAGATCACGAGATCATCCTTTTGCACCATTCCTAAGTCACCATGAATCCCCTCGGTGCTATGCATAAAGAATGTCGGAGTTCCGGTACTTGCCATCGTTGCTGCAATTTTCTTCCCAATGTGTCCAGACTTCCCAACGCCCGTTACAACAACTTTTCCTGTGCATTGATCAATCAGGCGAATTGCCTCTTCAAATTCCGGGCCAATATGGCTGGTTAGCTCCTTGATGGAGGAATACTCAACCTCCATAACCCCTTTGATTTGTTCTAAAATATCCATTGTTATGCCTCCTTTTTTTCTGACTGTCACTATATAGAATAGCTATTCCTGAAAAATAGCTCTTCAGGTATCCTCAGTCTTCCTGCAATCGTTTCCGTAAGATTTCACCCGCTTGCGCACCCATTTCATATGGGGTTTGTTTTTTCATGAGAATGCTGGACGGGGAAAGCAATTGTGCTGCTTCCACTTCACCATAGGATGCCAAGACAATATCCGCTGGAATGGAATAACCTTTTTTAATCAGTTGAATCATCGCTCCTAGAGCCATCGTGTTATTAAAAGATAAGATGGCGGTGGGCTTTTTCTCTAATTGGAAAAAATAATTAACCGCTTTAATCCCATCCTCCTTTAAGAAGCTTCCATTAAAAACGAGTTGTTTGTCTTCTGTAATGTCATGGGCTTGGATAGCTTTTTTAAAGCCTTGGTACCGTTCCACACCAGTGCTTACTTTCAACGACCCATTGATGACACCAATTCGTGTGTGCCCCTGTTCAATCAGACTAGTTGTTAACTCATAAGCACCTTGCACATTATCTTCTACAACCATGTCAAGTCCAAGTGAGCTGCCATTAATTCTTCTATCGATTAACACGATTGGAATTCCACTATCCTTGATTTGCTGAATCGTTTCTTCATTTTCTCCAGAAGTTGCCAAAACGATGGCATCGACTCTTTTTTCCAATAAGACTTGGAGCATCTTCCGCTCTTTTTCGGGATTCTCATTGCCGCTTACAAATAATAGATTGTAGCCAAACTCCTCAATATAGTCCTCAATCCCTTTGGAAATTGTCATAAAGTAAGGGTTGGATATATCAGGCACAATGACTCCGATCGTATTGGTACGATCAATTTTCAAACTTCGTGCTACGGCATTAGGTTGGTAATTAAGCCTTTTGGCTGTTTCCAATACTTGTTGCTTCACTTCTTTACTTGCATAACCACTATCATTTAGTACTCTTGATACTGTGGCAATGGAAATTCCTAGTTCTTTTGCAATGTCTTTTATCGTAACTTTCATGAAAAATCAATGCCTCCATTCGCCAAATGTGTAAACGTTTACACATTTACATAAAAAAATATGGAATCGTTTACATTTGGAATTGTATTATATTTCAAACTAATATGCAATAGGTTTTTTAAAATAATTTGAAAATTATAGTTATAGCTGTTGCATAAGAAGCTTACAACAGCTATAACGATTACTGTTTCCTACGAATCAACAAGCACCTCGTCTATTACGTTGGCAGCTAAATTACTAAATACATTGACTAAGTTGAGATCTTCTATTCCAAATTCCTTCGTTCGTGCTGGAACTTTTAAATAGATTAAGCCGTGTATAATACCCTCAACCTTTATCGGTACTGCTAATACGGAGTCCCAATCGGGTAGACCGTTTACTTTATTCGTGCGTTCAATATCATCCCAATTAATCATGTACTCGCCTCGTTCTTCTGCCAAGACAGAATCAATAATGCTTTGATTGACGACCACATGATCTATCCAATCGGATACTTGTGATTTCCTACCATAGGTTTGGGTGATGTTTCCATCCTCCAGTAACATGACATAGCCAATCTGTGCTTCGGTAATTTCTATCATTCTACCTAGGAAATAATATAGCTTCTCACGCAATGGCATTCGTTTATTGGTTAGTTGAATCAGTTCAACCATCGCTAACACATTCCGTTGATCCCTTATTTCATCCCCAGTAAGAATTCCAGTTAGTTTGTTAACTGGCTTTGATTTGATTAAGAAGCTTTGGTTCCATATTTGGCAATTGTTTCTACCACTCTCTTTGGCGACATACAATGCCTGGTCTGCTTTCTCAACTAGTTCTTTAATGGTTTGTCCATCTTCTGGATAAGTCGCAATCCCGAGGCTAACAGTCACAGCAAACTTATCACCCAATAGCTTCTGTTCTTCAATTTTCTTGCGGAGGTTCTCGGCAATCGCATAGGCATTATCCGTATCGATAGACGGAAGAATAATAATAAATTCCTCTCCACCATAACGGCCAAATGCATTAGAAGAATCTAGATTATCCATGACAAGTGCGATGACCTTCCGTAATACACTATCACCGATTTGATGGCCATAGCGATCATTGACTTGCTTAAAACGATCAAGGTCAAACATAATAATACTAAACTGCTCCCCATTTTTACGAGATAGCTCCACTGCATCATGTAAGGCATCGTCTAAATATTTACGAGTCAGTGCACCAGTCAATTTATCCAGTGATGCCGATAACTTTAATTGGTGTTTTTCCAATAATAGCGCTAAAAATCCGGTCATTTCCAAGCAAGCTGCTAGTCCGTTATCGTGAAAGTTATTGACGAGCTTATCTGTTTCTAAATATAAAAATCCCATCAAATTTTGTTGGTCATCTGGACTAACCTGTTGAATAATCGGCATGTACATAGCACCACTTAAATCACTAGACAAAATAGTGGAATCTAAGTTGACTTTACGCTGCCAGCCTGACAAGATAACAGGCTCCATGGTAGCTCGAACTCGACTGAATGGAAATACATTGTCTGGTAACGCCAAGCTCCCATCCGTAGAAGCTAACACTGATAATTCCTGACGTTGGTTTTCAGTAATTATCACGGCTCTTGTTGCAAGCGTAGTTCCTGCCAAATAGCGAATAATCATTTCCAAATTTTTCGCTGTATCAGCACTTAAATTCTTCAATACATCCTTCGTTTGTCGCACACTTGCTGATAACTTGTCCATATGCTGTTGGCGAATAAACTGCATGAATTGCTGATTCTGCATTAAAAATTCAATCTCATTACTTAACAGTAATTCCTTCAGCATGTCTTGAGATAAAACCTCTTCGGTAGCGTCAGCATACTCCAAGGTAATCTGTTCACCAGTTAATTGATCATTTATCTCCTTTAGACGAATAAATCCTCTTGCTAGGTTGTGGTGATTTACGTACTGAAGTTGGAATTCCACTGGTACTTGATTAATTAAGGACCTAGCGATTTCATTACCCTCTAAATAATAATTTGCCGCATTATAGTACTGTCCCTGTCCAAAGAAATAATCTCCGATACGTAACATCGCTTTTGCCGTTAGCTCTGGACTTTTCGCTCTTTTAGCAAGGTCTAGACTTTTTGTCAAACTACTTAAAATCGTATGACCCGCTTCAAAAATTCCCACTGCATAAAAGTAACTAGCTAGAACATGACTCGGGATACCATTGGTAAGAAATGCTTCCATATGCTCAACAAGTTTTTTTCCAAGCTCCCCTTCGTCCCGCTCCTTTAAAGCAACTGCAGCCATGCTCATTACCTTCACATTAAATTCGTTACGCGGTATTTTCGCAACTAGCTCCAGCATATCGTCTACGATATTACTAATTTCAGCCGAATCTGCAGTTGTTATGCTATTGATAAGTTGATAGATTGATGCTCCATAACTATAAATATTTTCTCGGCCTTTATGGAAATCTATTATGTTGTCACTAAAATGATTGGCCTCTTGTGCCAACCCAATTTTCTGATAGAGCTCCATACTAGTATTATAGTAATCAAAAACGTCTAGACCCTCATCTGGGGCACACTTCATTTTTTCATCGATTAGCTGATAATAATGAAAAGCATGTTCATAATCATTCATTTCCAAACTAACAAAAGCAAGGGAATTATATAAATGAACCACGGTACGAGTCATATTAGCCCGTTCTGCTTTTATGAGTGCATAATTATAATGTTCAAAAGCAGTTTGAAGATCAAAGGAATTTTGGTAAATACCAGCTATATTACTTATCGCATGGATTTCTGTCAGAACAATCCCATAGGCCTCACTTAGATCACGTGCACGAATGAAATACTTCATCGCGAGATCTCGCTCACCAAGGTAGCCTTGATAAATAATTCCGATATTATTAATTGCACCTAAGTATCCCTTCGTATAGCCTGAGCTTTCTAATAACCGCAATGCTTTTGTATAATAGCTTAATGCTTCCGTTGCTTGATTATGCTGCACCTTGGCATAGCCTAATAATAAGTACGCATTTCCAATAATCTTCGGAAAATCATCCCCGTTTTCTGCGATAATTTCTAATAAGATGTTAACAGATTCCTCAATTCGATTTTCCACATTTAAGATAAAGGCCTGCAGTCGTTTATATTCTAAGCGATATGCCTTCCCTTCATAAAACCTAAAGGCATGCTCTGCTTTCTCCATGTATTCCTTTGTTTTCTCCAGCTGATATTGGTTAATATATACATTTGCAATATAAAGATACACATCCAATATCGTTTCGGCATGATTCAGGTCTAAAGCAAGCCTCTCTGCTTCCGCTAATACCGTTAATGCACGCTCGGTTTCATTAATTTCGGCATACAGGTCGCCGATAGAAATTAGTAGATTCGCCTTTTCAATATCAGCTTCCATAAATGCTAATGCTTTTTCCAGATTATAAATCTCATCCTTCTTATTCCGTTTCACATGCATTTGTTTAGCGTTTTCCAGATAGGACTGCTTACTCTTTTCCCAGTTATGTGAACGCTCATAATGTAGAATGAGCTCATCAAGGCTCGATTCCTCCATTGATTCAAGTATGCTCGCAGCTTGTCTATGTTTGGAGATTTTCTCTTCTGGACTTATCGCATCATAGACCATTTGCTTCAACACTTTATTCGCAAACTCATATAAATAGGCGGTATCAGACACTAATCGTTGCAGAATTCCCTTCCCTACTAAATCGTTTACAGATTCCGCTACATCCGCTTCTGGTAGCTCAAGAAACGCAGTAATCATTTCCTCGATAATTGGTTTATTAAAAATTGCCACCGTCTCTAGAACCGCTTGTGTACACGCTTCTAAATCATGTATTTGGTTTAGCAAAGCTTGCTCAATACTGTCAGGAATCTCTAACAAATTGTAATCCTCTGACGACAAACGAACACTCCACATCCCGTTATCAGGATCTACCATCAAAATATGACGGCTGTATAGATCCTTCATGACCTCACTAATAAATAACGGGTTGCCATAGGAACGGGAATAAATACGCTCGGTCAATCTCATCGGCACATACGAAATGGACAGGATATGTTTAATCATTTCCCCTGATTGCTCGATATCTAATTGTTTTAGTCGAATAGTATCTGCATAGTCTCGTTTTTTCTGATTTTGGATATAGTCTAAATATGGTTTGTTCGAGCTATCTTCACGTTCTTCCCCTGCCAAAATGAACATCAAATTATGACGCTCCATCACTTCAGAGACCAAATAATTCAGGGTATCGATAGTAAATTCATCCGCTAAATGAATATCATCAATTAGCATGACGGCTGGTTTATCCTTCACACTTTCATTTATAAACCCAGCAATTCGGTTCAACAATCGATAATTTGTATCCCCTTCTTCCAGATAGTCGATGGATGCTAACTCTTCTTGATGCTCGAGTTCCGGGAAATACTTCATTAATTCCGTTTGATATTTTTCTACCGTTTTCCTATCTGTTTCTGCAATAAGCTTACGAAGAATATCCACCCACATTTTCTTACTGCTTCCAGCATTTTGCAGGCTAAAACTAGCGTACACATTTACCTTTTGTAGCTCCAATAAGAATTGTATTTCTTCAAGAAAACGGGTTTTTCCAATGCCGTTCTCACCCTGCACGAAAAAGATGCGTTTACTTGGCTGATAACTCATCATATTTTCTACATTTTTTAGTATATAACTAGTCTCTAGTTCCCGCCCAATTAACTTAGTATGAAAATACAGCTTGTCTATTTCCTTCTCTTCCACAATTGATATTTCTCGCTCCAATTGGTCACTTAACGCCGTAACCAAATCCACTACCGTCCCATAAGGATTCGGTTCACCTGTCGTAAGTACTTTTTCAAGCACTGGAATAAGCTTTCTAACCACCTGAGCACCGTTCGAATCATCATTCATTTCCTTTTTTAGCTCGCTTAATTCAGTAAGTGGATTCATAATATAGGATTTTTTACGAAGCATCGCCAAAAGCATTACACCTAAAGAATACATGTCTGATTGACTATCTGGCTCATTCCCAGCAATAACCGTAGGCGATTTGAAATAAGTATCCTCCATGTTATCACTCGAATGGTTATATTTTTCCAACTCAACCGTAGCTAAATCTTTTAGCTTTAGCTGAAATCCTTCAGAGGACTGCCTTAAATAAATCGCATTGAAATTCAATGCCCCGTATACAAAACCTTTTAAATGCAAATAGTGAATAGCATGACACAACTCTATAAAAATATCCAGTATCTGCTGAGGAGACATTTGTTGAAGCTGCTCTAAAAAAGATTCCCCATCTGCGATATATTCTGATGTATAATAATAGTTTTCTTCCATATGTAGTTTGTTATCGATGTAACTAATTGTATCGAAGTGAAAGTTTCTTATAATTCGATCACTCGCTAAATTCTTAATCGAAATAAACCGTTCGGTATAAAAATCTACTAGCGATTTCGGTACATATTCAATATTTAATAGATTTAATTGTACAAGCTGATCACGCAGCATATCGGTAGCCAAAAAAGTTGAAACTAATCTATTCTGCTCTACATTTTCCATAACTCGATATCGATTATTGATAATTTCCACGGTTTTCACCTCTTGGCGTTTAGAATAATTAGTTGCCTTTTCCGGATAAATCCTTACTAGTATTTAGGCATGAAAAAAAGCTATTTCGGAATGAATAGCCAAAAGGTCAAGACATATAAAACCATACCAATTGGCAGCTAGGCTATCATGGGCTATACGCCGGTAGACCCTTTGCTTTGCGTCCTATGCTTTCGAATAGTTTGCCTTTTCAATTCAATATAGGAAAATAGTTACGATGCTTAATACCTATTTTACATTAATTTTGCGATAATTCAATCATCAAAATGTAATTTTTAGATATATACGATGGTGCAATTCTATCTTTCAACCATAAATCAATCCCTTATTTCCCTTATTATAGCATAGTTGGATGGTAATATTACATAATTTTCTGATTAGGGATATTTTCCCTGTTAACAATTTACAACAATAAAAAGAAGCAGTGCCAGTGGCATTGCTCCTTTGAAAGTGTTGCAGTGATATGGACATGTTATTACTCCTAGAAGAATAAAAATCCTATCGAAATCGGGATAAAGCTCCAGAAGAGGATCATGACACAAAATCCCATAATATCTCTTACTTTTAGTCCAGCAATCGCAAGTAAAGGCAATGCCCAGAATGGCTGAATCATATTGGTCCACGCATCTCCCCAAGCAACTGCCATCGCTGTTTTTGCAACATCAACATCTAATCCCATTGCAGCAGGAATCATGATTGGCCCTTGGATAGCCCATTGTCCACCACCAGATGGAATGAAGAAGTTCAGAACCCCTGCGCTAATAAAGGTTAACCATGGTAAGGTAAATTCATTGGATACGTCAACAAACCACAACGAAAGCTGTTCCGATAAGCCAGAGCTTACCATCATGCCCATGATACCAGCATAAAACGGAAATTGAATGATAATTCCTCCTGCGTTCTTAACAGCCTCTGACACACTATTTAAGAAACGACGAGGAGTACCATGGAACAAAATGCCTAAAAATAAGAAGATAAAGTTGACAATATTTATATTCAAATCTAATCCGTTTTGGATAAAATGATAGACGATGAAGATAAGACCTAATATCCCAACTAGTAGCGAAATAATTCTACTATTTTCCATCCTGTCTGCTGGCGTTACTTCCTCCTGCTTCTCATCTGTTTTTGCTTCGACTGCAGTCTGAAGATTTAAAAGCTCCGGATCAATTTGTCCGGCATCTTTGGATGATCTTTGAAGTAACCAGTTTAATAACGGCAAAGTAATTAAAAGAGACAGGACAATAAATACATTATACGCACTAAATAATGTATCGGTAATTGGAATCGTCCCCATTGTATCCTGTAAAAAATGTCCTTCTGTCGCAATGGTTAATGGCACGGAACCCGATAATCCCCCATGCCAAACTAAAAAACCACTATAAGCACTGGCCATCAATAATCGGTAGTTAACCGAAGGAACTCTTTTGGCAACATGAATCGCAAGTAATGCCCCTACAACAAGACCAAACCCATAGTTAATCAAACAAGCAACTGCTGCCACGAAGGATACCAATAAAACAGCTTGTCCAGGTGAATTTGCTAGCTTACTAAGCCTCGTCAAAAACCGTTTTACAACTGGACTATTGGCTAGAATATGCCCCGTTACAACAATCAACGCCATTTGCATCGCAAAGGCTAACAGGTCCCAAAAGCCACCGCCCCAATATTCTACCATTTGAATTGGTGAATTATCCGTGAAAACGATGCCAAGAAGAAACACAACAAATGTTAGTATAATAGCAAATAGAAATGCATCTGGTAAATACCTGCGAACCATCCGATCAAAGAAATTAGTAATCGAACCTATCATATAAAATTAGCTCCTTTGTAATAGAATGACACTATAGTTTATTCGTTATATTTTTCAAATATGTATTAGTAGCTAAGACTACGTAACGACTCTCCATTACTTCACTTTTCCTATCTTAACAAATAGCTAGCAATTTTGATAGTAATTAATTGCTAGCTACTGTTAGGACCTTATCCTATAGAGTCAAACACTTTTTCGTAAAGAAAATCCACCAAATGTATAGCTTCCATTTCCCCTGTAAGTCCTGCTCGCTCTATCCCTAGTTTCATCTGTAACAAACAGCCTGGATTGGTGGTAATAATAATTTTCGCACCTGTTTTCGTTACATTTTCCATTCGATTATCGAGTATCCGCATCGACATTTCACTATGAATCAAATTGTAAATTCCAGCTGATCCACAACAATGCTCCGCCCCTTTTAGCTCGATATAATCTACATGCTTAATAGACTTTAAGATTTCTCTTGGCTCATCGATAACATGATTCACATTTCGTAAATGGCAGGAATCCTGGTATGTCACAATAAGACTCTCTTCCTTATTCACTGTTAAGGAACGATTCGTAATTCCTAATTTAAACAACAATGATGTAATATCAATCGTCTTTTCAGCAAAACGTTTCGCCTTCTCCAAGTACTCTGGGTCATCCTTCAATAGACTGTCATATTCCGATAAGAACGCTCCACAGCCGCCAGCATTGTTTACAATGTAATCAACATCTTTTTCCAGAAAACTATCCAGGTTCTTTTTAGCATTTTCTCTTGCCTTTTCTAACTCACCACTATGCCCATGTAATGCCCCACAGCAGACCTGCCCCTCTGGAACCCACACTTGACAACCCAGCTTTTGTAAGAGCTTGATGGTCGCATCATTTGTTTTGGAAAAAATCGTCTCCATTAAACAACCTGTAAAAAACGCTACCTTTATTGAGTCATTCTCTGGTTCATACGTCTTCCCTCTTACAGTTGATTTCTTTTCAATCGGTGGTAATACCTTTTCCATCTCCTTAAGAATTTCAGGAAAGAATGAAAGAATATTCATTTTTCTTGTAAGCGATTGCAATCCGGAGTTTTGATAAAATCGTACCAATCCAACTGCCTTGCTCATTTTAGAAGGATCTTGGAATAAATTATCAAATGCAACCTTTCGAATTGCTTTTTCCTTAATACTTGCCTTCTTCTCTCGTTGAATAACGTCTCGTGCATGTTCTAATAGATGGCCATACTCTACCCCAGCTGGACATGCCGGTTCACACGCTCTGCATCCTAAGCATAAATCTAGTGACTCTTGAACCGAGTCATCAAACGGGATATCCCCGTCCCTTACCGCTTTCATCAAGGCAATTCTTCCTCTTGGTGATTGTACTTCGTCATAATTAGAATGAATATAGGTCGGACATGCCGGTAGACAGAAGCCGCAGCGCATACAGTCTAGCAGCTTTTCTTCTGCTAAATTTTCTTGAAAACCCTTTTGAATTCTTTCCTGAAACAGTGTACTAGACATGGTGCATCACCAAACGTTCTTTTGTAGATTTCGCAAATACCTTCCCTGGGTTCATAATATTTTGTGGATCAATTGCTGTTTTAATAGCCTTCATTACAAGCATTCCAGCTTCGCCAACTTTCCATTCGAGGTAAGGCGATTTCATTTCGCCAACACCATGCTCACCAGTAATGGTACCGCCTAATTCGATCGACTTATGAAAAATTTCCTCAAATGCCTTCTCAACCCGTTCCATTTCCTCCTTGTCACGCAAATCGGTTAAACAGGTCGGATGTAAATTCCCATCACCCGCATGTCCAAACGTTTGAATGGTCACATCGTATTTCATAGCAATTCGTTTAATCTCGCGAACCATTGGAGCTATCATTGATCTTGGAACAGTTGCATCCTCCAAAATTGTAGTCGGTCGTAATTTCGCTAATGCGGATAAGGCATCCCGTCTTGCTGACCGTAATGCTTCCGCCTCTTGTTCTGTTTCAGCATTTCGAATCTCAATAGCACCATGTTGGGAGCAAATTTCATAAATCTGTTCCATATCCTGCCGAACGCCCTCAACTGCACCATCTTGTTCAATCAGCAACACCGCCTCACAATGAATAGGTAAACCAATTTGTTTATAATCCTCTATTACTTGAACGGTTCCTTGGTCCATAAACTCTAATGTCGCTGGAATGATTCGAGCCGCTAGTATTGCGGAGACGGTTTCAGCTGCATCCTCAATAGAAGCGAACATAGCTAAAATGGTCTCCTTATAACTCGGTTTAGGAATTAACCGCAATGTAGCCTCGGTAATAATCGCGAGTGTTCCTTCAGATCCAACTAATAAACTAGTTAAATCATACCCAGCAACATCCTTTGCAAGCTTTCCACCAGTTCTAATCACCTCACCAGTCGGCAATACCGCTTCAAGACCCATAACATAATCCTTTGTGACACCATATTTCAGACCACGTAGCCCACCTGAATTCTCACTCAAATTCCCACCTATCGTGGATATTTTCAATGAACTAGGATCAGGAGGATAAAATAAATTGCGTGCTTCTACATAATCAATTAATGATTTCGTAATGAGCCCAGGCTGCACCGTAATCGTCAAATTCTCCTCATCCAAATCTAGAATTTGATTCATATGTTTAAATAACAATACAACTCCACCACTCGTTGGCGTCGTCCCAGCCGATAAGTTCGTACCAGATCCTCTCGGGACAATGGGAATACGGTATTCGGAGCAAATTGTTACGACTGCAACTACTTCTTCCGAATTTCTTGGTGATATAATTACATCTGGTAACGCTTGAAAATTAGCCGTTGCATCATACGAATAAGCTAATCTCGCTGCAGTTGAATTCTGTACATTTTCCACGCCACAAATTTCAATAAATGATTGAATAATAGTATCCGAGATTATAAGAATCACCCTTCATCAGTTATTTACCCCTTGTTTTTTATTATATAATTCTGAAATTAATAAATCCATGCGCACAAGAAAAAATTATATCGTGAAACCTAAAAAAACCTACCAACTATAGAAGACGTTTCTACAGTCGGTAGGTTTATAATCTGTTAAACAATATTAAGCCGCAGCTTTTCTATTTTTTCTAAACTTGCTCCATAATGGTAGCACAAGCGCAATAATTGCTAAACCGATTAACACAGCACTAATTGGACGTGTGAAGAAGATACTGAAGTCACCATTTGACATTTGCAGACCTCTTCTAAACTCCACCTCAGCAATAGGACCAAGGACAACTCCAAGGATAACCGCTGCTAGTGGGAACTTCATTTTATCTAAATAATAGCCAACAAGTCCAAATAATAGCATCATCCAAATATCAAATATCGAGTTACGAACCGCGTATGTCCCGATCATACAGAAGATAACGATGAATGGCCCTAGGATATTATAAGGCACTTTCATGATTTTTGAGAAAATCCGGATAAACGGCTTCGATAATACTAATATTAGAACATTTACTAATAATAGCGAAATGAAGATTGTATACACTAAATCAGGTGAATCTTTGATTAACATTGGACCAGGCTGCATTCCGTGCATAATAAATGCACCTAGGATTATAGCAGTTGTTGCACTACCTGGAATACCTAGTGATAATAGTGGTACCATAGCACCCATTGCCGCAGCATTATTAGCAGATTCTGGCGCAGCGATTCCCTCTGGAACTCCTGTACCAAATTCTTTTGGATTTTTAGACCAACGTGTTGCTTCACTATAACTAACCATTGCAGCAGTAGTCGCACCAACACCAGGTAAAATCCCAATAACAATTCCTAGTATGGAAGAACGAAGAATTGTCCCTTTAATTCGTTTGAAAATAGCACTATCAAATATTTTTGTTTTAAACTTTTGCATTTGTTGCTTGATCGTATGGTCCTCTTTACTCTTTCGGAGTACCTCGGATACAGCAAACAAACCAATCAATACAGGAATAAGATCGATACCGCTTAATAACTCAAGGGAGCCAAATGTAAAACGCTCTGCCCCAGTCATTGGGTCCATTCCGATGGTTGCAATGAACAATCCTAAAGCAACCCCGATAAATCCTTTAATTAAATCGCCACCACTCAAGGATACTACTACTGTTAACCCTAATACCGCTAACGCAAAATATTCAGGGGAAGAGAAGCTAAGCGCAAAGGACGCTAGTAATGGCGTTAGGAACATTAAACATAACACCCCGAGGGTTCCCCCTGTAACTGAACTAAAGATTCCGATTCCCAATGCTTGTCCCGCTTTTCCTTTTTGTGCCATTGGGTAACCATCTAATACAGTTGCAACGGCTTCAGGCGTTCCTGGTGTCCGGAAAAGAACCGCACTGATTAATCCAGAGAATACAGACGATGCATAAATAGTTGTCAGTAAGATAAAGGCAGGTATAGCGTCTAATCCATATGAAATTGGCAACAAGATAATAACTAGCATTGTTCCGCTGATTCCTGGCAATGCTCCACCTAGGAATCCGATTAATGTTGCAGCAATTAATATTAATAAAGGAATCGGTTGAAACATATTTTCAATTCCTAATAACAATCCTTCAAGCATTCGTTACACTCCTTTCTCCACTCTTTTCTTAATAAATCCAGTAACTAAATGTCTGGAAAATGCCAGTTCCTCGTGGGAATGGAATTCCTAGCACATAGATAAAGATAACAACGAAGATTACCGTACTAATAACAGTGGTTAGAACTAGATGGCTTTTCTTTCTCATTCCAAGTAGCCAAGCCGTAAACAAGAATAAAAGTGGTGTAGCAAATAAGAAGCCGATGAATTGTAACAACGCTACATAAACTGCCATCGCTATTAAAATATACCAATGGCTCCCTTTTAAGCTTTCATTTACTCTTCCTTGTGATTCTTGTAATACCTCTTCTTCCTCTGTTCCTTCATCTAAATTAGCAACACTTCGTTTACTTTCTAGAACGGTTTTAATAATCTGAAGAACACCCATGATTAACATAAAAATCAAGATAAGCATTGGCCATTCCGACGATCCAATTATAGTTGTTGTTCTAGAATCTGGAATTTGAAACGTCATTATTAAGAAAAACACAGAAAACAGAATTGTTATACTTCCTAATACCAAATTTGATTTCATTCTGTATTTCCTCCCTAAATAACGAAGGGGGAAATCCCCCCTCATCAAATCACTTTCAGTTATTATTCAATTTCAGCAATGATTTCTTTATATTTCTCGATATCTTGTTCTAGCTTTTTCGTGAAGTCTTCAGAACCCATCCAACCATCACGAAGGTCTAGATAAGAATTCTTCGCATATTCTTTGTACTCTTCTGTTTCCATTGCTTTCTTAGCAGATTCTTCAAGTAAATCTACAATTTCCTGTGGTGCATCTGCATGAATCATTAGATAACGCTCAACACCATCTGTGATATCCCAACCTTTTTCAACTGAAGTCGGTACATCTGGGAAAGCTTCTAAGCGCTCTTCTGCAAAGAATAATAATGGAACGAATTCTCCCTCTTCAATATACGAAACAGTCGGTCCAACTTCTTCAAGGATGACGTCAATATGTCCACCTAGTAAGTCAGAATGCATATTACCTGCACCTTCTAATGGGATATAATTCATTTCACTTCCAGACTCTTTAATGAATCTACGCGCAGTAATTTCATCAATTCCCATTGTCCCCACAGCACCGATATTTACTTTACCAGGGTTTTGTTTTGCATATTCCACTAACTCATCAATACTTTCAAACGAACCTTTTTTCACTTGTAATGCATAAATATCACTTTGAATACGTGCAATTGGTTTTACTTTATCAAGACCAAATTTGTTTGTTCCAGCTGCAGTCGTTACCGCATAAGCAGAATCCCCAACTAATGTGTAGCCATCTGCTTTTTCCTTCATTGCATTTTGCATCGCAATAACACCAGATCCACCTTCTTGGTTGATAACGTTAAAGTTTCCACCAATATCTTCACTGATTAAATTCGTAAGAGTTCGTACGAAGGTGTCCGTACCACCACCAGGACCATGTCCAACATAAACTTCCACATCACGTTCTGGATAATCTTCTACAGAAGCCTCTCCACCACCAGCATTTGAACACGCTGTCATTACTAAAAGTAATAAAACAAATAATCCAGCAACGAATGATTTCTTTTTAAACATTTTGTTTCCTCCTTATTTTTCACATTTCGTAATAGGTTGTTATTAGCTATTCATACGAACAGCCATTTTAATCGCTTCTTTTGTAGCACCTGGATCTGCAGTTCCTTTTCCAGCAATATCAAAAGCAGTTCCGTGTGCTGGCGTTGTAAGTGTGATTGGTAAGCCACCACTCATCGTAACGCCTCGGTTGAATCCTAGTAATTTCATCCCTGTTTGTGCTTGATCATGATACATTGCTAGTAAGCAATCAAACGGGTCTTTTTCTAAGCGTAAGAATAATGTATCCGCGGGATAAGGACCATGAACATTTATCCCTTCTGCTTGCATTTCTGTAATGGCAGGGATGATATGGTCAATCTCCTCATTGCCTAGCATTCCACCTTCACCAGCATGTGGGTTTAAAGCTGATACAACGATTTTTGGATTTTCATAGCCTGCTGATTTCAACGTTGCGTCTGCAAAGCGAATGCGCTGAACGATTCTCTCCTTCGTGATGTTTTCGCTTACATTTTTCAAAGCGATATGTGAAGTAGCACGTGTTACCCAAAGCTTATTCATCACATTGATTTCACTGAATCCTTCTTTACAATCTAGTAAATCTGCAAAGAAATGAAGTTCATCTTGGAAGTGATGCCCTCCACGATGTAATGCTTCTTTATTTAGTGGTGCATAAACAACACCATCGATTTTCTTAGATTTCGCTAAATCTAATACATATTTTAATGTTTCTCCTGTAACCTTCCCGGAGTTCGGTGATAAGGTTCCAAGTGTGTATTCACTAGGATCTAAGTTTGCTAGATTAATAAAGTACATACTTCCTTTATTCGTTGTTGCCTGCTCAACATGGTCGATTTCAATGACATCAAGCGTTGCACCAGCAATTTCTTCCCCTTGCTTTAGTACTCGCTTGTCCCCAATGATTACCCATGTTGCTAAATCCCGAATGGAACTGTCTTGAAAAGATTTTACAATCAATTCAGGTCCAATACCTGTCGCATCACCTAAAGTGACAGCAATAGTTAGGTCTTCCTTTTTCATGATAGCTTCCCCCACAATCGTTGTTTTTTAAAGTTGGTACTAAAATTTAATAAAGCGGCTATACCTTGGATGTTAGCAAATTAACATTTCCTAAAATATTCTGTTACGTATGCGTTTACAATTTATGACATTAAGAATCCGTCAATAAAAGCTGTGTCTTCTCCTGATAAACTTCCACAATCTGAGAATCTGTGTTTTGATCCGTTATGATTCCTTCAATTTCATTAAGACTACATACTTTAGAAAAAGCTTTTTTGTTAAATTTACTGCTATCCGCTAACAACCATGTTCTTGCCGCTGCATTAACCATCAGCTGTTTAATCAATGACTTTTCAAAGGTTGGTGCTGTTACGCCACTTTCTACATCGATTGCATGCGCACCTAAGAAGAAGATATCTGCATGAATAATCTCGAGCATTTGTTGTGTAGCAGTTCCATATAACGCGCCAATTCCTTGCTGCAATTCGCCACCTGTTACAATTACTTTGTTGGAACTGTCCAATAGCTCACTTGCAATGTTCACATCGTTTGTAACGATTGTTAAGTCATTGCGATGCTTCAGGAGCTTCGCCAGTTCCAAAGTGGTTGTGCCTGAATCCAAAATAATTGTAAAGTTTTCTTCAATCAGCGATAAGGCTTTTCGTGCAACCGCTTTCTTTTGGTTGCTGTTTTTAGTTGCCTTAGAAGAATAAGGAACTTCCTCTGCAACCATCTCAAGCGAAACTGCTCCACCATAGGTTCGGATTACCTTGCCTTTAGCTTCTAATTCCTTTAAATCTCTTCGAATTGTCATTGATGATACATCCAACTGTTGAGAAACTTCTTCGATGTCAATCTTTTTGTTGATTAAAATTTGTTGTTCTAACCATTTTCTTCTCTCTATTGGAAACACTCAACTTCAACTCACTTACCAAAAAATTTGTTAATTTCAAACAACCACTTCTGTTATATTATGTTTTAGGTGTTCGAAATTGTCAATATATTTTTATAAAAAGTTTTAAAAATTATCGAATTTTATCGATTTATGCCGAAATACTCATCTCGCACAATTGCATTTGTTAGATAATAACAATTTTTAATACAGATACCCTTTGAATTGTTATTTTGCGTTGTTATTTCCGTATAGTTTACGTTTATCTGTGCTATTTTAGCATAAAATTGTTCATTTAGAACAAAAAAAGACTAGGATAAAAGTGTCTTTACTCTTACCCCAGTCTTTTCAATTAAACACGATTATGAAATTAGCCAATAAACCCGTGCTTCATAAGGTCGTAATACCATTCTACCTTCATCTTCTGCTGGTATGTCAGCATAATTTCCTACCAGTATCTCTCCAGTTGTTAACTCGTTAGGTATTTTATAATTAACTTCTTTACCACTAAAGTTTGTCACGACAAGTAGTCTTTGATTCTCATAGGCTCGTAAATAGGAATAAATGTGTTCATTTTCTTCATCTAGCAGTTGATACGCTCCATACACAATGATTGGATGGGTTTTTCGTAGCTGGATTAGTTTACGGTAATAATGGTAAATAGAATCCGGATCATTTACCGCTTGTTCGGCATTGATATCCGTATAGTTAGGGTTTACTGCAATCCAAGGTTCTCCAGTTGTAAAACCAGCATTCTCACTAGAATCCCACTGCATTGGTGTACGTGCATTATCACGCCCCTTGACATATATCGATTCCATCACCTTATCATGTGATTCATTACCATCTATCACTTTCTCACGGTACATATTATGAATTTCAATATCTTTATAGGCATCAATTGATTCAAAACGAACATTGGTCATCCCAATTTCTTCCCCTTGGTACACATAAGGTGTCCCTTGCAGCATATGTAGGAAGGTTGCGAGCATTTTAGCCGATTCTACTCGATAGTTTTTATCATCACCAAAGCGCGACACCATCCGTGGCTGGTCATGATTATTCATGTACAAACTATTCCAACCAACACCATGTAAGCCGGTTTGCCATTTTGTTATGTTCGCTTTTAAATCCGTTAATTTTAACGGCTTTAAATCCCACTTTCCATGTGGCCCGGAATCAAGATCCATATGCTCAAATGTAAATACCATATTTAACTCCGCCCGATGAGGATCTGTGTAGAGCCTCGCATCCTCCACACTAGCACCTGGCATTTCACCAACGGTTAATATATCATAATTTGCTAATACCTTTTGATTCATCTCTTGTAAATAGTCATGAATTCTTGGTCCATTTACAAAATGTTGGCCACCACTTACGTACTTTCTCCCCTCTGGATTATCACCATCTGGAAGACCCGGTGCTTTGGAAATAAAATTAATAACGTCCATTCGGAAGCCATCAATTCCTTTATCCAACCACCATTTCATCATGCTATATATTTCTTCTCTTAATGTTTCGTTTTCCCAGTTCAAGTCTGGTTGCTTTTTACTAAATAAATGTAAAAAGTACTCCTCTGTTGCCTCATCATATTGCCACGCGGACCCACTGAAGGTGGACTCCCAGTTGTTTGGCTCGCGACCATCTTTTCCCGGACGCCAAATGTAATAATCGCGATACGGATTATCCTTAGACTTTCTGGATTCAGCAAACCATGCATGCTCATCAGAGGAATGGTTCACCACTAAATCCATGATTAGCTTCATATCACGTTGATGAACTTCCGCCAATAGCTCCTCCCAATCTGCCATCGTACCAAATTCATCCATTATATTCTGGTAATCGCTAATATCATAGCCATTATCGTCATTCGGAGACTTATAGACAGGAGAAAGCCAAATCACATCAATACCTAGGTCTCTCAAGTAATCTAACTTTTGGGTGATCCCTTTAATATCCCCAATACCATCTCCATTACTATCATTAAAACTACGCGGGTAAACCTGATAGACAACGCTTTCTTTCCACCATTGCTTGTTCATTTATGATAACTCCCCTTCTGCTGTTGTAGAAACACGATGAGTTTCTGCCTGATTTCTAGTTCTCCTAAAACAGTACCGTAAAATACAAGAAAACTAGAATCAACCCAACAATTGAAACCCCTTCCATTTTTAAATGTACCACAGACCACCCCATTCGACAATTAGTTGGTTGTCCAGTAGATGTTACAACTAAAAAAGCAATATATCCTATGAAAGATACATTGCTTCTTTAAAAAATAGATAGATAGGTTTATAGCACCTTTGCAATTGATTCTGAAATTCTATCGGCATTAAATGGTTTTACAACAAAATCACTCGCACCTGCTTTAATCGCATCAACTACCATACCTTGCTGCCCCATTGCTGAACACATGATAATTTTGACATCTGGTAATACCTTTTTTATTTCAGCTGTTGCATCGACACCATTCATCTCAGGCATGGTAATATCCATCGTAATTAAGTCTGGTCCTAGCTCTTTAGCTTTTTCAATCGCTACTAATCCGTTTTCTGCTTCTCCTACAACCTCATGCCCTAGCTTAGATACAATATCCTTCAACTGCATGCGCATAAAAGCTGCATCATCTGTAATTAATACTCTAGCCATTCTCGGGTGCCCTCCATTACTGAACTACTTCTTTTAATTCTTCCGTTTCTTCCATTGCTAATACTTTCTTTAATTCCAGTAAAATTAGTAATTCGTTTTCTAATTTTGCCACACCACGGATATATTCCTTTTGAACCATACCACCCATTTCATGAGCAGCTTCGATTACACTTGAATCAATATCCATGACATCTGTTGCGGCATCTACAATTAATCCAACTTGAATATCATCGACACGAATGACAATAATTCGGTTCAAATCTGATGCCTCATTCTTGCTCATCTCAAGGCGTTCCTTTAAGTCTACTACAGGTACTGTCTCCCCATGCAAATTCATAATCCCTTTAATAAATTCGGAGGTTCCAGGTACTGCTGTAATATCTTTCATTTTTTCGATTGACATCACTTGTTGCACATCTGTACCATAGCGCTGCCCATTCAACGTAAATACGATAACTTTAATTGATTCTTCCATCTTGGTGCCTCCTATTTATTTTACTAATGCATTTGGATCAACAATTAAGCAAACCTCACCATTACCCAAAATGGTTGCTCCACTTATCGCAAAGACATTTTTCAAATAATTACCTAGTGATTTCAAGACCACTTCACGTTGGCCAATAAAGGAATCCACTAGTAACCCTGTTCGCTTATCACCTTTTTGAATAATAACAGCCGAATTACTAGACACGTCTTCATCTGTAACACCATATACGGTGTTTAAGGAAACAAGTGGAACAATATGACCTCTAAAGTCCATCACTTTTTGTCCATGGACATATTTAATATCTTGATCATTCAAGGCAACCGTCTCGATAATAGAAGATAACGGAACTGCAAAAGTTTCCTGTTGCACTTTCACTAATAACGTCGATAAAATCGAAAGTGTTAACGGTAATTGAATCGAAAACTTACTTCCCTTACCAGGATAAGACGTCACAATAATCGAACCACCAAGGGACTCAATCTTGTTTTTCACGACATCCAGCCCAACACCACGGCCGGAAATATCGGATATTTGGTCAGCTGTACTAAATCCAGAAGCAAAGATTAAATGATATACTTCCTCATCGGTTAATTGCTTCGAATTCTCGACACTAATTAAGCCATTTTCAATCGCTTTGGCTTCCACCTTTTCACGATTAATCCCAGCACCATCATCCTCAATATCAATAAACACATGATTTCCACTATGATAAGCCTGAAGAACAATTCTTCCTTCTTCTGGTTTTCCAGCCTGTCTACGTTTCTCCGGAGACTCAATACCGTGATCGAGTGAATTACGAATTAAGTGTACAAGCGGATCACCAATTTCATCAATAACGGTACGATCTAGCTCGGTTTCACTACCGATAATTTCAAGTGAAATTTTCTTTTGTAAATCCTTCGAAAGGTCTCGAACCATTCGCGGAAAACGATTGAAGACCTGCTCAACAGGTACCATACGCATCGCCAACATGAGCCCCTGCATATCCTCGGTAACACGAGCTAGGTTCTCCACTGTCTCGGTAAATTCTTGATCCTTATATTTCTGTGATAAATCTTCTAAACGACTTCGATCAATAATAACCTCTTCGAATAGATTCATTAAACTATCAATACGTTCAATATTGACACGAATCGTTTTCGATTGCTTAGGCTTATCAGAAGTCGTTGCCTTTGCTTCTTTTTCAGCTTGATCAGTTTTTGATACGGTATCCGCTTTGGATTCCTCTTTTTTCTCAAAAGAAAAATCTGTAACGGTGACTTGATTGATCTCTGACACGGACTCGATTGCTTGCTTAACTGCGTCCGCAGTTTCCTCGGTTAAAAAGAGTAAGGAGAATGATTGCTCAAAATTACCTTCCTCAATATCCTCAACCTCTGGGTCAGTTTTAATAACATCACCAAGACCATCCAGCTTATCAAAGACCATATAAGCTCTTGGCCCTTTCAAAATACAATCGTCATTCAACTGAACCGTCACTTGATAGGCATGGTAACCATTTTCCATCGCCTGGGCGATAACAGTTGATTGATACTGATCAAGTGCAAGTGTTGTTGAATTAGTTGCTACAGCTTCACTTGGTTGAGCAGCTTTTTCAGGAGTGTAATTACCAGTTTCTAGTTGTTTTAAGCTAGAAACAAGCTCTGTTACATCCTTTTTCCCATCATTTCCTGCACCGATTTCTCCTACCATTTCCTCTAACGCTCCAACAGCAGCAAAGGTAATGTCAATGACTTCGGTGGAAACAGTTAATTCCAGGTGACGAATTTTATCCAAGACGTTTTCCATTTGATGGGTTAAGGAAGCAATATCTTCAAAGCCCATCGTGGCAGACATCCCTTTTAAAGTATGTGCGGAACGGAAAATTTCTTGGACAATGTCGATTTCAGTTGGCTGTTTCTCAAGCTTTAATAAATTATCATTAATCGCTTGCAGATGTTCTCGACTCTCATCAAGGAATACTTCTATGTATTGGTCTGTATTCATGGTGCTGCACTTCCTTCCAGTCTATTAATCTACTAACAAATATAGGATAAGCTCTCCTACAGATTCAAAAACCACTGGTAATTTTATCGCCTTTTCATAGCCAGATAAGTTCGTGTTCCCCTCGATAATGGTTGGGGCTGTAATATCAGTCTTCAGTCCACTTTGAACAATATTTGTGGAAAGACCACCAGCAATCATATTCCCTAACTCACCACTAAACGATGTTAGCATTTCCCCTTCTAGTGGCATACCGAACATAGCTTGTCCAATAGCACCGAACACAGATTGATCGGCAGATAACACTAACTTCCCTTTCACATCTCCAGTAATACCAATTAATACGCCGAATTGAAGCTTCAATGACTCATTAGAAAGCTCCGGCTTACGTATTTCATGTTTAATCGGTATGACATGTTGAATAGACGATATCGTCCCATTTAATAAGACCGTGATAGCCTTACTTTTTTCTTGTAATACTGACTCCAAATTCTTTTCCCCTTTATAATTGATTTTAGTTTCTCTTTTGCCAAAGAGAAAGGTAGTTATCCTTTCCTATCGGCACTAAAAATAAAAATGGCCATTCCAGTTGAATCGCCAAGGTAACAAACTGTTTCTACTTGGTAACCAGGCTATCATAGCTCAAAAAGAACCTTAGATCCTTAGCTTTGCGTCCTATTTTTTCAAATAGTTTGCCTTTTAACAATAGTAATATATGCTTATGTATAGGATATTTTTACTATTTCCATCATAGTATAGCGACTTGTGAAAATCAACACACAAACAAGCACAAGAGCCGCATCCACCTGTTTTTTTGACAATACGCAAAATGTAGTTAATTATTATATCGACCTTAATTTGAAAAAATGAATAATTTCAGGGTATTTTCTATGATTTCGGAACAAACGTAAATAGCGATTTAAACAATAATTTAACGCAGGGAATACATGATGTTTACTCTACCCACAATATTTGATACAAAAAAAGAAGCTGGGACATAAGTGTTAATGGTTAGATAAATTCCGAACGTTGGTGCACGATACCCGCTTCGGGAATATACTTCGCTTTCCGCAGGGGGCTGGTGAGCCTCCTCAGAGCTATCGCTCTTCCGGGGTCTCACCGTTGCCCTTCCTCCCGCAGGAGTCTACGTATATTCCCTACGCTAAATAGTGCACTGTTCGTCTTTTATCTTACTCATTTTACTGATGTCCCAACCTCATTTTAACTTTATTGCTATAGCAGATTAAAAACTACTCTTTCGAACAATTAATTCTGTTATTATATAGGTTTTCTTTGCTACCTTTCTTCCTTCGATTCTTTCCTTTAGCATGTCTGCGGCTGTTTCACCCATTAATTCGGTATGAACCTTTAAGGTTGTTAATGGTGGGAAAATGTACTCAGAAACACTGATGTCATTAATCCCAATAATATTGACACGCTCTGGGACCGGTATTTTCAGTTCGTGTAATGCACGCAAGCAACCCATTGCAATCAGATCATTCCCAGCAAAAAATGCCGTCGGAAGTGTATCCCCTAATTTAGCGACAGCTTGCTTCATCAACTGATAACCGTCATCAACAGTAAAACGACCCATGAAAACATTTTCCTTGTGGTATAGATTTTTTTCCTTCATATATTTGTGGAATGTTTTTTCTCGTACATCTTCAATTACTGTCTTCTCATCTTTAAATGTTTCTCGGCCACCTATATACCCAATTTGTTCATGACCTTTTGCGATAAGGTAGTCAATTATTTTTTTGGTGGCTTTTTCAAAATCAATAACGACCGAATCATACAGATCATCATTTGGGCTATAATCAACAAACACAATATTGTCCGATATATCAACAAACCACTGAACCTGTACTTGATTAAATTTCCCAATCGCTATAATACCTTGAACATTTTCTTGTCTAACAACATCTAAATCCTTGTATGAATACCGTACCACTTGTATATTAAGGTTTTGGCAACGTTGTTCAATTCCATAGCGGATAGACATATAGTAGAGGTCATCTAGCTCTTCTTTCTCTGTATACCAGTGTATGATTGCAATTTTAGAGGTTTGGGCTTTATTTGCTACTTTCTTCTTGTAAGCAAGTTCTTCCGCTACCTCAAAAATCTTCTTCCGTGTATCATCTGATACGGACAAGGAAGCATCATAGTTTAGCACTCTGGATACAGTTGAAATTGAAACGCCAGCTTTGTCTGCGATATCTTTTATTGTTGCCATCCTTTACCCTCATTTCCTTCAAATCAGCTACGTATGCGAACTATTATCCTTTTGGATGATTTAGTTTTTTAATGTTAGCTAAATCACATTTAGGCTTTCGATCGTAGGTTAATAAACCGTTAATCTCTTGTTCTACATCGGTCAATTGTGTGTAACAATAACCATGTAAATCCTCTGATTGATGGACCGCATCCATCACCCGTTTGTAGTCTTCTATAAATTCTTCCTCATTCTTAACAGAGGTGTAACCCCAACCTTCTTCATCGCCTACCTTGTAGCCAATACCGCCAAATTCCGTTAAGAGTATTGGTTCGCCCTGGTGCTCAAATCCAGTTGCATAAATTTTTCTACCAGCAGGTTTTGACGCAAGAATAGCTTCTTTCTTGTTTAATGATTGCTTAAATATTTCATATTTCGTCACTTCTTGCTTTGTACCATGGTTATAATTATGAACGGCACAAATATCTGTTTTCGTTAATTCCCATCCATCATTCGAAATTACCAGACGTGTTGTATCTAGGGAATGAATCAAATGATACATGGCTAAGGAATGATTTTGCTGTTGTTTGTTCGCTCGAATATTCGGAACACCCCAGCTTTCATTTAGCGGTACCCATGCTACCACACTAGGATGATTATAATCACGTTCAATAATTTCAATCCATTCCTTCGTTAATCGCGAAACGGCATCCTCACTATAAAACGGACTTGCAGGACATTCACCCCAAACGATGAATCCTAGCCTGTCTGCCCAGTATAAAAATCTTGGATCCTCAACCTTTTGATGCTTCCTACAGCCATTAAAGCCCATCTCTAACGCCAATTCAATGTCTTTTTTCAAGTCTTCATCCGTTGGGGCGGTTAATAATCCCTCCGGCCAGTAGCCTTGGTCAAGAACAAGTCGTTGGTAATACGGTTTATTATTTAAATAAACCTTCCCATCCTCTATATGCACTTTACGCATACCAAAGTAAGAATCCACTTCATCAAACTTTTCGCCGAGTTTATCCGTTACAGTCAGCTTCACATCAAGCAGATTAGGATTTTCAGGCGTCCAGTTCCAACCGTGGTGATGGAAACCCGTCCGAAAAATATGCTGATTATATAAGTCAAACGACCGCCTCGTGTAGTTTTCCAATACTTCTATTGTATCACGAATGACTAGTTCATTCTTATAAAATATATCGATTGAAACCAATTTATCCTGCCGATCTCCGAAAACTTCAAACGAGACCTCTACAGTGCCTTCATCAACATTCGGAGTGAATCTTAGTTTCGAAATTCTAGTAGGAGACACAGGCTCTAACCAAACCGTCTGCCAGATTCCTGTCGTACGTGTATACCAAATACCTGCAGATTCCTCTTCCCAAAACTGCTTTCCTCTTGGGATTGTTTCATCTGTTGATGGGTCCTCCACCCGCACGACTAGATTCTCCGCACCATTCCAATTTAATTGATTGGTAATGTCAAATGAAAATGCTACATGTCCTCCTTCATGATAACCAACAAGCTGCTCATTCACATACACCCAAGCGCGATAATCAACCGCACCAAAATGAAGGATTACTTCTTGACTCTTCCACTCATTCGGCACCTTAAACTCACGTTGATACCAGACATGATCATGAAAGGATGTATCATGAATACCACTTAATCTCGATTGATAGGCAAATGGTACCTCGATTGTTTGATCAAACGCAACATCCGTTTTGTACCAACCTTCCTTTACTCCCACATTGGCATCATCAAATGCAAAATTCCATTCTCCATTTAAATTAAGCCATTTCTCTCTTACAAATTGTGGTCTCGGATATTCTTGTCTTAATGTCATTACACTCGCTCCTTCTGCTTCAGTTGTTGAACTATATCACTAGTCGCTTTATTGCTTTATTTTTACTTAGTGCTACGATAGCTGCGACGAGACATAGCAACAAGCTGATATAGTCCGTTAGAAAATAACAAATAACCGCAAACACGATCCATGCGATTGGTAGCTTATACTGAACGGTATTATCCTTCATGAACAATTTCGTAAACAGGAAATTCAAAATAGCCACTACGATAAAAAACATCCCGTACGTAATAACAAAGGAATAGATGCTATCAAATATCGTTTGAATTCCTCGTGCCTGCACATATGTTAACCCTTCCGTTTCTTTACCCTGACCCTTCATATAAAACGAATAAAAGAAGGTCGTGATAATTCCTGTTATCAATTGCCAAACACATGCTGCATAAATGATTTTTCGTTCAAATGATCGACTCATGATGATAGCCTCTTTCCTTTTTTATTCTTTAACACCGGCCGTTAACGCCATCGACTGCATGAAATATTTTTGTGCAAATAGATACAGCAGAAACGCTGGAACTAATGCAATTAATGCCCCTGCTGTTCCAAGACCAGGATAGCTAATGTACTGCCCTTGAAGGAGCTGCAACCCCGGTGTAATTGGCAAGCTATCTACATCACTCATAATAACGGATGGCCATAAGAAGTCATTCCAGGAGCCAGTAAAGCTGAACAGGGCAACAACTGTTAATACAGGACGAATATTAGGCAAGAATATCCGGAAAAATATTTGAAAATCATTCGCGCCATCGATTTTAGCCGATTCATCCAAAGCTCTTGGTATATTCATCGCAAATTGTCGTACCAAAAAGACATTAAAGACACTCGCTGCCCCAGGCACGATAATTGCCAAGAAGTTATTTACCCACCCCAATGAATCCATCACGCCATATAATGGAATTAAGTTCACAACGGCTGGGAACATCATAGACCCTAATAAAAACGTGAAGATTAAGTCACGCCCCTTAAACTTAAGTCGAGTATAACCATAGGCCGCTAGTGAAGAAACAATCAATACTAAGACAACATGACTAACCGAAATAATCATGGAGTTAGTGAACCATTTCAGAATTGGACTGGAGGCATTTTCCATTAATAGTTCCGAGTAATTACTTAATGTCCAATTGACTGGTAGTAAACTGAATCCAAGTGATTGTATTTCCGCACTCGATTTAAATGATGTGAAAAACGCCCATATTAGAGGAATAATCCAGAAAAGCGCAGTGATCAGTAAAAAGACAAAGGCGATTATTTTCGTTGTTTTTTTCTGTTTCATCTACTCCACCTCTAATCCTTATCTCGTAATAAAAGAAATTGAAATACGGAAACAACCATAATACAGAGCCCAAGCATTACCGCCATTGCGGAGGATATCCCAGCAATCGAGATCCCTTTTCCAAATGCATTCTGTTGAATGTCCATTAATAACACTCTAGTAGAATCAGTCGGACCACCACCAGTTAACATGAGTGGTTGTCCATAGACATTAAATTGTGCAATGGTCGTCATAACCGTTGTAAACAAAATTTGAAATTTGATGCTTGGCAACGTAATCTTAAAGAACTTTCGAAAGACCCCGGCACCGTCCATTTCCGCTGCTTCTAGCAAATCTTTCGGAACACCGTTTAATGCCGCTAGATAAATGACCATATTACCACCAATCGACCACCAAACCGTTACCACCACTAACACAATCCAAGCATACGGCTGTGTTGATAGCATATTAACATCAAATCCAAACACATTACTAAACGGTCCATAGGATAAACTCATTAAAAACTGCCAAATAATCATCACCGCTGAAATCGCAAATAAAGTCGGCAAATAAAAAATAGATTGAAAGAGACCATATAGTTTTGGCTTTGTCATTAGTGCTGTCGCAAGAACGAGTGGCACTATAATACAAAATGGAACCGTAATAACCACAAATATAAATGTGTTCTTCAATCCGTTCCAAAACTGCGAATAGAAACTAGAATCCTGATCAAAAAGAATCGTTTTAAAGTTTTCAAAACCGACAAATTCGGGGGAAGTAAAGATATCCCATTTAGTAAAGGCTATATAGAAGCCATATACAGATGGGATGAGAAAGAATAGAACAAAAAGTAATAGATGTGGTCCGACAAATAAAGCCGGCCATAGATTAAGAGACTTACGTTTATTCTTCTTTAATTTCGTTTGGCTATCCACCACTGTCGCCATCTTAGCCACCTCGATTCAAAAAATGAGAGAAAAGGAGGAAACTTTATTCCTCCTTTCAATCTTCTATTGTGCCATTTTATCGTCTACTGTTTGCTGAATTTCAGCTAGTTTATCTTTAATATCAACCTTACCTTCAATCATATCCCACGCAGCACCATCAATTTCACTGAAAATATGAGATGAACCTTCATCGACAACAATCGTGATTGCCTCACGTGCTTCTGGTGATTTAAGCAAGAATGATTGTGGCATTTCCACATATTCTTCATTGTCTAGCATCGCTAGGGAGGCAGGGTTCGCACCAGATTTTACCCACTCGAGCTGATTAGCTTGTAGCCATTCTATAAACGCTACCGTACCTTTAATTTTTTCTTCTGAACGATTCTCATCCTTAAACATTGCAAATTGGTCTGCTCCACTACCTTGAAGAATATTGGCTGCATCGTATTGTGGTGTGAATGTTTCAGCCCATTCAAAACCTTCAATCGTACTCATCTCACTTACCATCCAAGTACCTTCAGGCATAAAAATGATTTGCCCATTTTTGAAAAGCATCGTTGTATCTTCACCATTTTTGTTCATATAGCCTTTATCATATAATTCCTTGAATTGTTCCATTGCAGCAACTGCTGTGTCATTGTTAATCGTTAAATTACCTTCTGCATCTGCGAATTTACCACCCATTTGTAAATACAGGTTGTTAAAATTCTGCATTGCCCAGCTAAATCCATAAGCATAAATTCCATCAGCTTTTGCTGCTTCTCCTGCTTGTTCAATCTCTTCATACGTAATAACATTGTCATCTGCTGCACCAGGAGCATATTTATCAACTAAATCTTTGTTGTAGTACATTACCCATGTACCCATCGCCACTGGTAATCCATATTGCTTACCATCAACAGTCCCAACATTCCACGCTTCTTCAATGTAGTTCTCAGCTTTCACTTCAGTATCTTCTATATACTCATCCCAAGACTCTAACATGCCTTGGCTCGTATATTGCGCAACAGTTTCAGAGGCAATCATCGCAATATCCGGAACACCTTCACCAGATCGTGTAACCGTTGCCAATTTATTGTTTAAAACTTGCCCTTCCATCTTTACTAGCTTTACTGGATATTCTGGATCTGTTTCGTTGTATTGATCAATGTTCTTTTGAATAAGATCACCATCTGGACCAACAACACCACTCCACATTAAAATTTCCTTGTCACCTGATCCACCACTTGCTTTATCACCACAAGCTACTAAAGCAAGTGTTAGAATAGCAAATGCAACTAAAAGTAATACAGATTTTAAGCTTTTCATCATTATCCTCCCTTTTAAAACTACAATCTAGTATTTTTAAAAAACTTATTAATTGATTCTAATTTTTTGCTCGTCATGGGTTGGACCATCAATTAGTAACTTTCCATCCTCAAAATAAAGCAAGTCAATATTCATTTGCCGATCTCCACTTGGGGCTTCCGGATATGTGTGCGTGTGATAAACTGTATAAAGACTCTCACCATCTGGACCAACCGTTACACTGTTATGACCAGGACCTGAAATCCCATTTTCTAAATCCTTGGATAGAATAGGATTTTCATCCGCTTTTTTAAATGGTCCTAAAGGAGCATCTGCCACTGCATAACCAACCCCATATTCTGCACTCGCATAAAGATTCGCAGAATACATAAGATAGTATTTATCATCATGTTTTAAAACATATGGTCCTTCATTCCATTGGTAATCACCATCTAACCCTTCCCATTCCTGGTCAGGCTGTAGGAGTAGCTGTGGTTCACCAATCACTTTATCAAGCGTATTACTCATTTCTTGAACATAAATCTGACTAACATGCTTTCCATCAATGATATTTTCATAGTTATCCTTTACATAGTATAGATAAGGCGTTCCATCATCATCCATGAAAATATGCCCATCAATATAGGAACCAGATTGTTCGATTATATCGGTGTTATAATCTTCAAACGGGCCGAGGGGATTATCACTGGTAGCGATTGCGATTCGCAAAGAATCTCCCTCATTACGACCACTATAGGTCATATAATAGCGATCCTGGTACTTAATTACTTCTGGAGCCCAGAAATCACCGAAAGCCCAGCGTTCCGACTGGTCGTAGTGATTATAGGCAATACCCACCTCTTGCCAATCTACGAGATTATCAGACTTCCATACTTTAAATCCATAGGATGCTTCTGAAGTGGCATACATATAGTAGTTATCTCCATCTTTTAATACAAATGGATCCCCAATATTAGTCATCCCACCAACAGGATTTGTATATGTGATATGATTTTGTTTATCCATATACAACATCACTCCTATTCCGATGATTACAACAGCAACAAATGCAAGGCCACCTATAATAAGCCCTCGCTTATTCTTCTTTTTAGCTTCTGTATCTTTCATATTCGAAACGTGGATCCCCCCTTTTCTAATTTAGAATGTGCACATTTCCGTTTTTGAATCCGTTTTCATTTTCTTAGAAAAAATATAGTAAAATTTCAGAAAAAACTTTACTATACTGACAAGTATAATCTCATATTAAACTTATGTCAATGCTTTTTCGCTATGAAAATTTTTACACATACACCCGTCCTAATAATCCTCAACAAAAGCTTATATATCAATCATCTGAAAATGTTATTGCCGTTTATCCCATTATACATTCGACCTGAAATCGGCACAAAATGTTAGCGGTTTCAATAAATAAAATCACCAGTAAAGTTTTACTAAAAACTATTGTCTATACATTAAATGTATAGTAGACTAAACTCAACCTATCGATTTATGACGTATCGATAACAAGGACATGATAGGAGGACAAAAATGAATGCGCTTAACTTAAATCACGAATTCCAAAAAACATTTACCATATCAACGGAAACACGTACTTTCTTCGCTCCTGGAAGAATCAACTTAATCGGTGAACATACAGATTATAATGGCGGGCACGTTTTCCCAGCATCCATCTCGTTTGGAACCTATGCCGTCGTAAGAAAGCGAGAAGATAGAATATTTCGTTTCTGTTCCCTTAATTTTCAAGATGATGGAATAATAGAATGCGAGTTATCCAATCTAGCTTTTAACACGGATGATGGTTGGGCAAATTATCCAAAGGGAATGATCCACCATTTTCAAAAAGCAGGCTATGAAATTACCCATGGCGCAGATATCCTTTACTACGGAAATATCCCAAACGGTGCTGGACTATCGTCATCTGCTTCCATCGAGCTCGTAACTGGTGTATTGTTAGAACAAATTTACCAATTACAAATTGATCGGATTACCATGGCGAAAATTGGGCAACAAGTAGAGAATGAATATATGGGTGTAAACAGTGGGATTATGGACCAGTTTGCCATTGGACTAGGCAAGCAAGATCATGCGATATTGCTAAACTGTGAAACACTTGATTTTCACTATGCTCCACTCCAATTAAACGATCATCGAATTATTATTATGAATTCAAATAAACAACGAACCTTAGCAGGATCAAAATATAACGAACGCCGTGCTCAATGCGAGAGTGCGTTAAAGGAATTACAAAGTGCATTACCAATAACTAGTCTTGGACAGTTAACAAAGAGTAGCTTTGACAATCACCAACAGTTAATTACAAATGAACTAAACCGGAAACGGGCAAAGCATGCCGTTTATGAAAATGCTAGAACCCTAGAAGCACTTGAGCGATTAAATGAAGGTGACATCATCTCGTTTGGAAAATTAATGAATGAATCGCACGAATCACTGAGACAGGATTATGAAGTAACTGGAATAGAATTAGATACACTAGTTGAGGCAGCAAATCAACAGCAAGGAGTTCTCGGTGCACGGATGACCGGCGCAGGCTTTGGCGGTTGCGCCATCGCTATTGTTGAAAAGGATAGAATAGAAGATTTCAAACGTAATGTAAACGATCTATATTCACAAAAAGTCGGGTATAGTGCAACCTTTTATACAGCTACTATTGGTAACGGTGCAAGAGAAATCATAGCAGAGGAAGTGTTATAGATGAGTATATTGGTGCTAGGAGGAGCTGGTTATATTGGCTCACACGCGGTTCATCAGCTTATTGACCAAGGAAAAGATGTAGTTGTAGTTGATAACTTAGAAACAGGACACCGACAAGCGCTTCATCCAAAAGCAACCTTTTATCAAGGCGATATACGTAATTTTAATTTTCTATGTTCAGTATTCGAGCAAGAGTCAATTGAGGCAGTCATACACTTCGCTGCCAATTCCCTTGTTGGAGAATCGATGCTAGACCCATTAAAGTATTTCGATAACAACGTATACGGCACCCAGGTATTACTACAAGCAATGACGAAATATCACGTTAATAAAATTATCTTTTCATCAACGGCAGCTACATATGGGGAACCCACTGCAATCCCCATTACAGAAGCAATGCCTACCAATCCAACAAGTACTTACGGAGAAACAAAGCTATCCATGGAAAACATGATGAAGTGGACAGAAATAGCCCATGACATTCGATTTGTTTCCTTGCGCTATTTTAATGTTGCTGGCGCAAGAGAATCAGGCGAAATCGGTGAGGATCATCGCCCTGAAACCCATCTCATCCCGCTTGTCTTGCAAACGGCACTTGGACAGCGCTCTACTATCACAATATTTGGAGATGATTATGCAACACCAGACGGTACATGCATCAGAGATTATGTCCATGTAGAAGACTTAATTCAGGCGCATCTGTTAGCACTTGATTATCTAACCCTCGGCGGGCACAGTAACATCTTTAATCTAGGTAGTAATCAAGGATTTTCTGTAAAAGAAATCATTGATACCGCACGACAAGTAACCGGAAAAGAAATACCGATAGAAATTGGTGCGCGTCGCGCAGGAGACCCTAGTACATTAATCGCTAGCTCTGAAAAAGCAAAAGGAATCCTTGGGTGGAATCCAACAAGAACCTCCATTCAACAAATCATAAAAGATGCCTGGAATTGGCATTCAACACGTCCAAACGGATACGAGGAGTGAAATCAGATGACTGTTTTTCAAGATGTGGAAGGATTAATTCAACAAGCTTTAAAAACTAATCTAATCGAGCTAGTTGATGTCAATTATGTACGCAACCAAGTCCTATCCCAATTAAAACTTGAATCTTTTCCAGAAACACTCGAAAACGTTTCTGAGGATACTATTCCAAACCTCCTGGAGAAGTTAATTGCACATGCGATTCAAACTGGTGTAATCGAGGATATATTTGATGATAAAGAGATTCTTTCCGCTAACATCATGAATTGTTTCGTCGCACATCCTTCTGTAGTTACCAAACAATTCTATGCGGAATATCAACAATCACCAAAAGCAGCAACCGATTATTTTTACCAATTAAGCCAAAACAGCAATTATATTCAAACAAACCGAATTAATAAGAACGTTCACTTTAAAGCCGCTACAGCTTATGGAGAATTAGATATAACTATCAATTTGTCAAAGCCAGAAAAAGATCCGGAGCAAATCAAACGGGAACGAGAAATAAATCATACCGTCACTTATCCAAGTTGTTTACTATGCGTAGAAAACGAAGGCTATGTGGGTAGAACAGGCTATCCTGCACGAGCAAACCATCGAATTATCAAGATCCCATTACAGGAGGAAAATTGGTATTTCCAATATTCACCCTATCTCTATTATAACGAGCATAGTATTTTACTATCAGAAGAACATCGCAATATGAAAATTGATAAACATGCATTTGAACGATTACTAACATTCACAGAAAAATTCCCACATTATTTTATCGGGTCCAATGCTGATTTACCAATTGTCGGTGGTTCCATTCTTAGCCATGATCATTACCAGGCAGGGCGGTATGAATTTGCCATGACACGGGCAGAGAAAGCATTTACCTTTATGTTGCAGGATTATGAAGATGTCGACGCAGCCATTTTAAACTGGCCATTATCCGTCATTCGTCTCCATGCAAGCAATAAACAAAACCTACTACTTGCTGCTGATCATATTTTAAAAACCTGGCAAGCGTATAATGATGAACAAGTACAAATACGTGCACGGACAAACGAAACCGCCCATAATACCATTACACCAATTGCACGCATGCGAGATGGCAACTATGAACTGGATCTAGTCCTTCGTAATAATCGAACAACAAAGCAGTATCCATACGGCATCTTTCACCCGCATGAAGATGTTCATCATATTAAGAAAGAAAATATCGGATTAATCGAAGTAATGGGGTTAGCAGTTCTACCCGCTAGATTAAAAGAAGAACTAGATGCTATCAAGCATTACTTAATAGGCGAAGATGTGTCTATCGCCGAATATCATCTTGATTGGGCAACTGAGCTTAAATTAACCTATGGATACCAAACCAATCTCGAAGCAGCAACCACCATTGTACAAAAGGAACTAGGAAAAAAATTCGTCAAAGTATTAGAAGATGCTGGTGTATTTAAACGAAATGATGAAGGAATGAATGCATGTAAACGATTCCTCGATACGTTAAATACGAAAAGGAGCTAACCATGAATATTAAAACAAGCAAGGAATTAGGGGACTGGAAGCTGTTTACGTTAATCAATAACCAAAACATGGAAGTAAGCATTTTAAATTTCGGCGGTATTATTACGCGAATTATTGTTCCAGATAAACATGGCAAGCTGGAGAATGTTGTTATTGGTTATCGGGACATAAAAGACTATCAATCTAACTCCAACTATTTCGGTGCATTAATTGGTAGAGTAGCTGGCAGAATTGCCAATTCCACCTTTAACCTTAACGATGCAACCTATACGTTAGCAGCAAATGAAGGTGCTCATCACCTGCACGGTGGGAAAAACGGCTTCCATCAGGTCGTTTGGAAGGCAGAACCATTCGAAACAGATGACACTGTCGGCCTTACGCTTACCCACACTAGCCAAGACAAAGAAGATGGCTACCCGGGCAAACTAGACATGACTGTAACGTATACACTGAATAATAATAACCAGTTAACAGTCGATTATCAGGCTATCGCTACTGAAAATACGGTGTTCACCATGACAAATCATTCCTACTTCAATCTAAGCGGGAATCTAAAAAGCATGGTACACCAACATCATGTAACGATCCCTTCTAATCACGTTGTTGAACTGAATGAACAATTAATTCCTACTGGTAAAAAAATGAATGTGTTGAATACACCATTTGATTTTCGAACTGGTCGTTATTTAATGGAAGGATTTAAGTCCAACCATCCACAAAACAAAGTTGCACGTAATGGGTATGATCATTACTTTATCTTTGATCAAACCAAGAAGGCAGAAGTAATCGTTCAGGAAGAAGCAAGCGGGAGAAGGCTAACAATCAATACAAATCAACCTGGTATGGTCATGTATACTTCGAACATGCTCGACGAGGGTCTTCCACTTAACGAGGGATCTTCAAAGCGCTATTTAGGCGTTTGTTTTGAAACACAAGCATCGCCAGCATCATTAGAGCATGATGGGTTTCCTTCGATTTTATTGGAAAAGCATCAGCCCTATACGAAACAAACGATTTTCACATTTGACACCATATAAAAAGAAGCAGAACTTCTCTTTAACAAATAGAGGGTTCTGCTTCTTTTCTTAGTAGTTACTTTAAAAACCGCATTTACATTTAGTTAACTTCTAAATCATCCTTACCAGGTAACGCCTTAAATGGTTGATGTGGTTCTGCCTGATACCAAAATGCCACCGAAGCAATATCATCCTTGAGTGGCAAGTAGCGATGCTTCGAACGCCATCCAAGTGCTTGAATTGTCACCTTTAGGTCCTCTTCAAAGCGAATTGGATCCATCACATGCCAGCGATACATCCCAAATCGTTGCTGTGCCCGGTACAGTCCATCCGGTTTAATGACCTGGTGCATCCCTAAGTACGGGGTAGCGTAGGTTCTATATTCCCCTTTCGGTTGCTCCCAATTCCACGCACCACCAAAATAGTCCTCTGTTCCGGTTCCACAAATGGTCGGGTATTCCTTATCCCCATCCATGTAAAATTTAACTTCTCCTTCTCCCCACCAATCATTACTGTTTACTTGCCATGCAATATAGGTACCGACATAATGTCCATGGCCTTTAATGCCATCAACAATCGTATGAACTTCCTTATATGGAAGCGGGTTGCTACGATTCCATTTTGCGTGGAAATACGCAGCATCATCAGGTACATCTGTCAACGTATAATCTACCTGGTAATACAAAATCATATTTTCATCATCTAAATTTTCAACGGTGATTTTCGCATGCTTGCGAAACGGCATTTCCCAATAACAATTAAAACCTCCGGCAGGATTTACCGCTACTGGAATTGAATTGACATCGGTTCTTTCTCCCCAACCATTGCAAAAAAAGTCGCCAAGCGGAACTTCCACTGATGGCTCCTCCTCATGATCCCAATACATACGGATAACAGAAGTTCGCCAATGATTTGGATGACAGGTCAGCCAAATATGTTGAATGGCACCCTGCCCCTCAATTTCAGCAACAGTAAAGGTTGTCTCTCCCTTAATTTCAACTGAAGGAGAAACCTTCCATCCAACCCCTAGTTCTCTCGAAGGTACTGAACCAGTCCCTTCAGTTGCCATTGCTCCCTTCCCTTTTTCACCTTTAAAATTTTCGGGACTAATGGAACGTGTTTTAGCCTTTGATAGCAATGATAAATTCCCTAATCCCATTCCCAATCCATTAAACAACATAAAAACCTCCTACGTATGTAAACGTTTACATACATAGGATACAATATTTTATCGATATTGTCTACACATTTTCAAATATTGGAATGATTAACTATATAATAGTCGGTATATCCTCACCACCTAACATGAACAGGTCAATGGTAGATATCCCCACTCTAGGAATCGCCCATTATACCTCTTTAGATTTGAACTCTAAAATTACGTCATTTTATCATACTAAAAAGGCGCTGCATAAATAGCAGCACCTTTTTCATACGTTATTACTTAATTGTTTTTACCGCTTACTGTCTTCCCCTGTACACTTGATTTAGCGCTTGGGTCTCCTTTAGACTTTCCGGCAGTTTCACCGGCATCCGGTCCTGAAATATACAATCTGCCATCCGCTAATTTACGGGTCTCGTTTCCAAATGAATCTCGTACCTTTACTTCAACCACAGCACCCTGTGCAGCTAGGTTACTCGGTACTGTCCAGTATGCCACATAGTGTCCTGGTGTTGTTTCCATCATTGGTAATTCAACTGGATTGAAGTCCGCAACACTCGCTCCAGAATTAGTTAAAGGAGCACGAACTGAGAACATTGCACGTAAACTCGCATCACTATCAAACTCAATTTTCACACGATCACCAGCTTGTAAATACTGGTCCTCATCAGGTGTTAAGTTCGAAATCTCCGGCGCTGTAAAATCAGCTCTTAATGTCACCTGTTCAGTCGTTACATTCCCCGCTAAATCTTGCGCAGCTACTTCAATGATATTTTCCCCTTCATCAAGTAAAATACGTTTAGAAAAGTTACCATCCTCGTCAACTGCTGCTGTTTGACCATTTACGTTAACAAATGCCAGATTTTCATCCAAAACAGTACCTTCTACTGTAACTGTTTCTCGATCTGTCTTATCACCATCTTTAGGATTTGTTATCGTTAAATCAGGTGAAACTGTATCAAGCGTAACGGTAACTGGATCAGATATTTTTGCTAGGTCACCATTAATCAAGGTTCTAGCAATCAACTCATTTGCACCTTCTGAAAGGTCAATATCAACTGCAAATATACCGTCTCCTCCAACCTCCTGGGAGCCAGCCGCCTCTCCATTTTGAAGCAATTCAACTGTTGTACCTTCTGTTGCTGTTCCTTCTACCGTTAGAGAAGATTCATTTGTAAATGACCCATCTAGAGCAGGATCGAGAACAGCACCATCTACTGGTGTTGCAATATTAGCCCGGATCATGGCATTTCCATAGTCTGGGAAGAATTCAAATTCTCTTGCTGAATAGATGTATGTTCTTTCCGCATTCGGACTGTTTTCATCCATCGCAATTCCTGGCGCATTAGCACCTGCTTCCGTTTGGGCATACACCATAAAAAAGTCACCTGTTACTTCGATGTTATGGTCACGTAAATCAACTACCGTCTGTTGGTTTACATTACGAACAGCAGTACCTTCTACTGGACCTGCGATTCGCTCATCTGGTAATCCGTCCTCTCCAGCAGACCACACTTCAACTGTAAAGGCAGTTCCACCAGGTGACGGGAAGTCTGTACCCCAGAATTGTAGAACTCCCTCTGTAACGATGGCACTTTCCATCCCTTCTGGAAGAGACATTCTTACTGCCATACCATCTCCAGCAGCATTTAGTGCCAGTGCATTTTCTGCTGTACCGTCATCATAACCAATTTGTCCCGCAGGAATTGTAAATGCCGGTTCAAGCGCAAGGTTAAGTTCCGAATCACCATCTAATGTAACTTCTACTTCAGTACCTTCATAATCCCTAGCAAACACCCTCACAGTATAAGTACCCTCATAAGCAGTTAACGCAAAGTTTCCATTGGCATCTGTTTTAACTGGTGCAACATTCGCATCCTCCACCAATAAAACCGTTGCATCGGCTATCGGTTCACCAGAATAACTATTCGTTATCGCTCCGGTGAGTGTTGCCTGTTCTAGCTCTTCTAGGACAAAATTGGATACCGTTGTCCCATCCGCTTCTACTTCAACTGTTTGTTCCTCTGACGCAAAACCATAAGATTCTGCTACGGCTGTGTACGTTCCTGCCTGATGGACGAGTGAATAGCTACCATCAGCTGGATTCGTATTGGCGTTAACGCCTGTTTCTAATATACTAACCGTTGCATCAAGCGGTATATTAGATGGTTGTATTGCCTCTGCAGCCTTACTTACACTACTTGCAGAGACCTCTCCTAAAGGAACATCTGCTATCGTAACGTTATCGATAAACCAGCCTGGATAGGTAATCGTAAAATCACTTAGCAACGTATAGGAAAGATAAACATCGCCGCCACTAAATTCAGAGATATCATAGGTGGCTTTTTCCCAACTACCTGAAGAACCAGTAAGTTCATCAAGGATATACCAATTCACATAATCAGGGGAAATTAGTAGATAGCCATAATCCCATCCACTTTCAATACTGTACCATTGATCAAATTCCAGGTATGCTTCTCCCGCTGGTACTGATATGGCAGGTGAATCGAAATAGGATTCCTCGTCATTGTTGTATCCTCCATCTAAATTCGTACCAACGACCTTTTCACCAGATACTGCACTACCTGGACCTGAAGTCGGCACTCCCCATTCCCAACTATTTGCACCAGAACCCGCTTGAATAAATTCCCAATCAGTTGGTTCTGTTTCAAAGTCGTGGAAATATAATGGCTCGGTAATTTCCAGCGTATAGGATTCACTTGTCACTTCATTACCACCAAAGTCATTAACAATCCACTGATAAGTAAAGCTATCACTCGTTATTTCCGAGCTTGGGATTGTAACGGAATAGTCTCCTGCACGGTAATTACCCGCTACCTGTTCAGCAGCAACCGTCTTTCCGTCATAAGCGATTTCTACAGATGTAATGCTAACATTGTCACTGACAGAAACCGTTAACGGTAAATCCCTTCCTCCCAGCATGCCATTTGGAGGATTATGAACAAGCTGTGGTTCCTCAGTGTCTTCGCCATCCATCACAACGACCCCTTCAACTGTACCAATTCCCTCCGCAATAGAAGTTACTGCAGCAAAGGCATCGATAATACCATGACCATAACCATTATTTGGTGACTCACGATACTGGCTATCCGTACCCGCCTCTGAATCAGCAGTATCCATTAAAATTTGCTCCATTTCATCGACAGTCAAACTACTATTCACTTGCTTAAGGAGAGCAACAACACCAGCAACAGCAGGTGCTGCCATCGATGTTCCACTATTTCCAACATAGCCACCACCTACTGCTGCAGAACGTATTCCAGCTCCAGGAGCAGCAATATCAGGTTTAATCTCCCCATATGGAGATGGTCCTTCTAATGAAAAGCTTGCCCGATTGTCATTACTATCGGTAGCTCCTACAGCAAATGACTCTGGATAATTTGCTGGTGATGCCACAGATCCTGGACCACCTGGATTAGAATCATTCGTATTTCCTGCAGCAAACACAGGGAAAATGTCTGCATTTCTCCATGCAATAACGATATCCTGATACCATTCGTCTATCCCAGGGCCACCACCCCAAGAGTTATTCACGACATCTGGTGCTTTAGATAAATCGCCACCCGGCTCCATAATCCATTCTCCAGCTGCAATTAAATCCGTATCATACGCATTTTGTCCAGTAAAGGCCTGGACCGCAATCCATTCTGCACCAGGCGCAACACCAACCTGATTAGAACCATCTGGCTCACTACCAACAATCGTACCTGTAACATGGGTACCATGCCCATCTTGATCATACG
Organism: Ornithinibacillus contaminans; assembly: GCF_001038425.2. Taxonomy (GTDB): domain Bacteria; phylum Bacillota; class Bacilli; order Bacillales; family Amphibacillaceae; genus Ornithinibacillus; species Ornithinibacillus contaminans. Next base: position 196,014 of record NZ_LDPV02000053.1, on the reverse strand, counting down.
GCTCTGTTTGACCTTGAACAGGATCATAGAAGCTATACGTATGGTCTGCTTCACCAGTTGCCGAATCATAGCCACGGTATTTTTCCTGTAGGGCTGGATGTGTCCAATCAACCCCTGTGTCAATAACAGCAACCACAACTCCAGTACCATCATATCCCAGTGACCAAACGTCAGGTGCATTGACTCGGTCAACATTCCACTCGACACTTTGTGTCGTGTTATCGATGGCAGCCTGCTGCTTTTTCTTTTCCTCAGCAGTCACTTTACCAGGTTTGTTGAACGGAACATCCCGTAAAAATCCCGTTTGTTTCTTTTGTGAAACTACATTGTTCTTAATAGCTAACGATTGCTCAGACTCCGTCATTAATCGGCGTTGCTCATTCGGTAATATTTTTTCAACCTCATCAAACGCCGCAAGCTTCTCAGCAACTTCTTTTGTTGTCGTAACCGCTATACCGTTAACAATATAAAACGGTTCAACATCTTTTGCATTACCTTTTTGAACTTCTTGCTCAAGAAAATCCAACACATTTGCTTGCGATTTCTGTGCTGTCGTTTTCAACTCGGAAATAACAGCAGAACGCTTGGTAAACTCTGTTTTATAGGCTGATAGATTTGCTTTCCTTGCACTTTCTACTGCCTTATTAGCCGCTGCTGACGTATCAGCTTGCTCCTTAAATTTGACGATAAAGGTAGCATTCTTACTTGTATCGAATTGCTTCGCTAGGCTCGCACTTATTTTAGAAGCCGCACTCGCACCCTTTTCCATGGCACTATTCGGTTCCTTCGCTGATGTGAATAGATCTTGGTTAGGTGCTGCCCCCGCAAAACCTGGCGTTAATAGTGAGAAAATCATTAGTAAAGTTGCTACATAACTAAACAATTTCACCTGTTTCCGTTTCCTGCCTCTCATTTGCTTCCTCCTCAAAGTATTATCTATAAATCTGTTAAACCTCGGTTACTAAAAATTGCACCTCCCTACAGGAATTTCTGATTTATGTCAAAACATCCCCGTTGTCCTCTATCCATAGTTCAACCGAACTATAATAGGCATGAATAAGGAATCTAACCTCGCGAAAATCCTGTATGTAAACATGATTGCTTAAATCCATACAGGTACCCCTATAGTAATGTCATATGATGAAAGGTCATTTATCGGAAAAAATAACGAAAGCTGGTTGGAATTTCGAAGTGGAGAGAATTATGCAATAGGACATATTATGCAAAACAAAATAACTACAATCACTAATGTATTTCCAAGTATAGTGACAGCATGTCTAATTGTCAATCTATTCTGACAAATATACTTCTAATGAACTACACTTTCTAGCAAATGATACAATGAGCGACAATATCTTGAAAAAATTGCATGGGAATTAGTACCTATCTAGTACTCCACCACCATTTAGGTAGATTCTCACCATTTAGTAGAGTCTGTACGAAGTACGTAATTGGTACAAAAAAAGACATAAGAAAAACCACTTCCCAACAGCAAAGTGGTTTGATATCGTTATTTTCTTTTTTGAAAAAACAATGCCGCAGCTACAACAGCGCCAGCAGCACCGACATACTTTAATCCTTTTAAAGACTTTTGCAGCCAAAGTTGCCTTAATGAATCCATACTTCTCGTTATATCTGAGATTTCAGCATAGATAAATCGTCTTTCCATTGGAGAAAGATACTTTTTCTGCAAGTTTTCTAGTAGTTCCGCAATCATTTCAGCATTCGCTTTCTTGCTCTTGTCTGATAAACGCGTACTTTGCTCATTAATCATGTCCAGATAATGCAGTATCCTGGTGGCAAATTTAACCGAATCAGAACGCTTGATTAGCTCACTAATATAGTTTTCTAATGCTAGGTCCCGCAACTCCCCTAGTTGATGTATAACCTCGATCATTTCTGGATCAATACCATTTGAATCGAATTCAGCACTGTTCATTCTTACATTCACCCGATGTCCCCATAAATTCGTTAAAATCTAAGATTTATCATACAACATTTTCAAGAAAAAGAGGATAGTTTTTTAAAAAATATTTTTCTTATGAAATTGTAGTATATTAACTCTTACAGCTAATCACATTTTATAGTATTCGTATAGAAAAAAGACTAGGACATAAGGAGGAATAAACACGATAAAATACAATAGTTCATGGACAAAATTCACTCTGTGAATATACTTCACACTGAGTTAGTACACTACTCTGTTTTTTACCTTGTTATTCCACTTATATTCTAGTCATCTGAAATGTTACATACTAAAAAATTTAACTCGCAGGGAAACGTCTCCTTCACAACTATATTTCGTTGTTCGGTTAACTATTTCTGTGCATCTAGTTTATCCAACTCCGTCAAAATGATCGGAATTAATGGATGGTCTGCGCTGAGGCCCGATACTTCCTGCAAGGTTTTCTCAACACCTTGTTCGGTAATCATGCTTTGTAGCTGAACCGCCTCTTGGTCCTCTGCGTTAGTATAGACTAAAGCAGCTGCAATTACCTTCGCAAGATTTGTCGGACGGTTACCAGAGATATCCATATACATTGTCGCAGGTCGAATCAAACGATCATTTGGACCAAGCTTTCGAATCGGCCCTCTTCCAACACGTGTAACCTCATCCGAAATATGAGGATTTTGGAAACGAGAAATGATTTTATGAATATAGGCAATATGCTCTTGTCTATCAAAATGATATGTCTGGATAATTGCTTCCCCAGATTCCATTAAAGCATCCGCTAACACTTGCTGTATGGTTTCATCCTTCATCGCATCATAAATTGTACGATATCCCATTAAATGACCAAGATATGCCGGGACAGCATGACCAGTATTAACCGTAAATAGCTTCCGCTCAATATATGGCTTCAGATCTTGCACATAGGTTATTCCGGTAATTTGCGGAATATCCCCCTTCATGCTGGACTCGTCCACAACCCATTCATAATACGGCTCCACCGTTACTTCTAAAAGATCCGTGTTAACTTGGTTTGGTACAATACGATCTACTGCTGCATTTGGAAAGCCAAATAGCTTCTCCACATTAGCGATTTCAGCCTCAGTTAAATGGGCATATACCTTCTCTTTTAACAGGTCACTACCACCAACCATGTTTTCACAAGCAATCAGATTAAGTGGCGTAGGATTTACTGCCAACCTTTTTTGTAAGCCTTTAGCAATAAGCTCTGAAATTAGTGGTAAAATAGTTGGTCCTACTGCTGTCGTTACAAGATCTGCCTTGGCAATTGCATCGATAACGTTTTCTGGGTTTTTCACACTATTAATACCTGAAATATTGCTTACAGTAAGTGTTTCCTTTGTTTCATCTGCTAGCACTACTTTGTATTGCTGCTTCTCATTAATTTCATCAATTACACGTTCATTCACATCAACAAATGTTGTATGGAAATTTGATTGATACAAAAGCGCACCAATGAATCCACGACCAATATTCCCAGCTCCAAAGTGTACGGCTAACATTTAGTTCACCTCACTGAAAATAGAAATGATTTCTTCCTCGGATTGTGCTGCTAGTATCTTGTCAATATTCGCTTCGTCAGAAAGAACAATGGCTATCTTAGATAATACTTCTAGATGCTCATCCCCCTTACCAGCAATACCGATTAGTACTTTTGTCACATTCCCAGAACCAAAATCAACACCGCCAGGTACTGTTACGACAGAAATACCTGTTTCAATAATTTCTTTCTTCGCATCTTCTGTACCATGTGGAATGGAAACGAAATTACCCATATATGTCGTGGATAACGCTTCTCTTTCTAGCATTTTTTCTACATAATCTGCTTGGACATAACCATTTTTCACTAGAATCTCACCGGTATAACGAATAGCTTCCTCTTTTGAGTTTACTGCTACATTTAAATGGATATTTTCTTTTGTCAATACTTCTTTAGTCATTCTAGATGCACTCCTTAAAATAGATTTTTTCCCTTCATGAACTGCTGAAATTGCTCGGTAAGGAATTCTCGTATTCTTCCCTCATTCCCTGTTTCAAAAACTCTTGCACTTTCTTCCCGTTGAATAAACAAGTTGCTAATAAAGCTAAGAATTTCGAGTACCTCATTACTTGTATTATCTGGTGCTAACATCAGTAATATAGTACTTGCGACCATATCCTTTTGATCCATTCCCGTTATCACCAGAGGGGTTTTTAATGTATAAACCTGAATTACCGGCTTCAGAACTGCTGCTGACCGTGTGTGATAGAACACAATCGAGGTGGACGGAATGCCAAGACCACTCTGCTGCTCTCGCTTCACTAATTTCTCTATTACTTGTTCCTTATCTTGGATGACATGAGTCTTCTCTAACTTTTCACATGTTTCATGCAATAGAACTTCCATCGATTTCTTTTCAGGCAATTCATACACAGCGAAAAGCTCTAGCAGCTCTAAGATAATTTTAGCATAGGCTTGTGTTGCTTTCAGATTATGAATAAAATCATTCTGTTCTAATGCCACATTTCCAGCTGATTGTGTCTGTAATGCTTTGGCTCGAGTCTGGAGCTTTCTCTTCCGAATCATCTTTTTAATCCGATGAATGTCGGCATCACTCAACATCGGGGAGGTCAATATGTATTCCCCATCCATACCAGATAACGGGATTGTTGAAACTATCATGTCATAATTATTCAAATCAAGCTCTGGTACATCGAACATAGACTTATTTTCCACTTGTTTAATTTCCGGAAACTTTTGTAATAGCTTTGATGCTAACATTTTGGCAGTCCCAATCCCACTTGAACAGATGACAAGTGCATTGATCCAAATATCCTTTTTGTTTAATAAAGCCGCCGCAAAGTGCAAAACCAGATAGCCGATTTCAGCATCTGGGAATTTTAAATCTGTAAATATAGTATGGACACCTTGTCCAATTAAATCAAATAGTTCTTGGTAGTCATCCTTAATTACATCAAGCATTGGATTTTTTATAGGCATTCCTTGTTTTAAACGGTAGACAGTCGGTCTTAAATGAGCAACTAAATCATTCAACAAGGAACCTTGATGGGTTAAATCAACCTCTAAATGGCTACTGACAAATTGAATCAATTCTGTTGCTTTGACAGCCATATCCATACTGGAATCTTCAATAAAAAAATGCTCACTGAGCTGTAATTTTGCACCCATTAAATGCATGGTAATATACCCAATCTCATCCTCTGGAATATCCAGCATCAATGCTAGGTGTAAATCGTGAATAATGCGACTAGCGATTTCATATTCTTTCGTCCCACTTAGTTGATTCAAATAATCTGGGTCAAAGGAAATGGTCTCTCCCTTTTGAAGTCGCTCCATCGCAAGTGCAAGATGAACAACCAGTCCTATATAGGAATTATCAGCGAGCTCATGTGGCAACTCTCTACGTGCTTTTTCCACTACATTTTGAATGACAAAAAGCTTTTTCATATCAACTGATTCCAATAACCGTCGTGAAATCATTTCAGATGGAGAATCCAAAGTGGAACGATTTTCTTTATTGCGTAAGGCAACAAATTTAAACGGTTCAACATATTTCGTAATAAGCTGACTTAGCGCCGCACGTTTTTTTATCTCTTCGCCGTTAATCTCTACGCCATAGCCACGCTTACGAATTAGTTGCAGATTAAATGCTTCCATATCGGTCTCTAATTGATCTAAATCGTTACTAATAGTTGCTAAGCTCACGTCTAATTCATTGGCTAAGGTGAACAGCTTAGTTGGTTCTTTCGCCTCGAGTAGTGTTGATAAAATAATGGCTTGACGCTCTTCTGATGTAAATTCAGAAGAGGATAGCGTTGAAATTGCTGTTTTCAAATCATGCTTCGCTTGGTTCGTACCGATAAGACGATGGCCAACTCCCGATTGCTTGCTTAAGCTAAGATCGAAATTCGAAACGATTTCGGCTACATTTTTCATATCCCGATGAATCGTCCGTTCACTTACATCAAGTGTTTTGGCTATATCCCTTACTGGTATGTCACCGTCAACCTGCACTAGCAATTCAATTATCTTCCGCTCTCGACTAGAAATATACAAGCTGTTCACCTCCTTCCAATTGTGTTTTAAACCCTTATTTCTTTAGTCGTTCAACAAGTTCTTCGTATTTCGGGCTATTCAAGAAGTTCTCAACAGAAATATGTTCTGCACCCGGAAGCTTCGCCTTCGCACGCTCCGTTAATTCTTTTTGAGTAATAACGATATCGGCATCACTTGGCAATTCGTTAATTGCACTATTTTTAACAAAGACATCGATATTCGCTTGTTTGAATTTATTCTTAAGGATGGAAGCACCCATTGCACTTGATCCCATACCAGCATCACATGCAAAGATAACTTTATGAACATCCGTTTTAACCGTTGTTGCTGTTTCTGATTCTGCATCAGATTTGTTTAGAGAACCCGCTATTGAGCTCTTCTTACCTTTTAATTCTTCCATTTTCGCAGTTGCGTCACTTAAATCATCTGCTTTTGACTTATCTGTTTTTAAAATAACTGAAGCAATCGCAAATGTTACGGCTGCTGATACGATAACAGCTAAGATAACACCGATATAACTATCTTGTGCAGTCATCGCCAATACAGCGAAGATACTACCTGGTGATGCTGGAGCACGTAGCCCTGCATCGAATAATGTTAAGGTAAACACACCACTTACGCCACCAGCAATTGCTGCTAGTATAAGCATAGGCTTCATTAGAATATACGGGAAGTAAATCTCATGTATACCACCTAAGAATTGGATAACCGCCGCACCAGAAGCAGAGCTTTTCGCAGCGCCTTTTCCGAATACAATAAACGCAAGTAGAATACCAAGACCAACCCCAGGGTTTGCTTCTAGTAAGAATAGAACAGATTTTCCACTTTCTGAAGCCTGTTCAACCCCTATTGGGCTTAAAATACCATGGTTAATCGCGTTGTTCAAGAATAATACCTTTGCTGGCTCAATAATAATATTGGCAAGTGGTAATAGTCCTGCATTAATAATAAAGTCAACACCTGAAGCTAATACATTGTTAAGCCCTTCCACAACTGGTCCAATAATTTTAACAGCAATACCTGCTAAAATCGCACCTAAGATACCAGATGAGAAGTTATTATAAAGCATTTCAAAACCAGATCCAATTTTATCTAGGAACAGTCTATCGATTTGCTTAATGCAATACCCAGCTAATGGTCCTATTAACATTGCCCCCAAGAACATTGGGATATCTGACCCAACAATAACACCCATTGTGGCAATAGCACCAACTACCCCACCACGAATGTCATAGACCATACGTCCACCACTAAATCCAATTAGTAATGGTAGTAAGTATTTTATCATCGGATCTACCAATGCTGCTAAATCTTCATTTGGCCACCATCCATCTGGAATAAACAATGCTGTAATAATACCCCACGCTATAAACGCACCGATGTTTGGCATGATCATACCACTTAAGTAACTTCCGAAACGTTGAACTTTCGCTCGGATTCCTTTGCTTTCTGCCATCATCTTCACTCTCCTATCATGATTATAATCTATTAGTTCTACAATTAAATAATACAGCGCTTTCATGTTTATGAGCAATCTAATCTAAATACGTATTTGTCAAAGCACTCCTTGACAAAATTAAATTAGTTGTTGTCATCAGGTAGGTTATAGTAGTAGGAAAATTGGATTAGGAATAGGATTACCCGATGCATAATCAAGTAAAAAGACATGGTTTTGATTATCCATGTCTTTAGTAAAGGTAGAACTATTTAATTAGTATTTCCAGGGAAATTTACACTATTCGTTGGTACTTTTCCTTTCTAAAAGAACATTGGAAATATTAGATGCTTATTTAAAAAGTGAATTTGGCATATAGAAAACACCCGAGGATATTTACAGTCCTCGCGGTGTTCCTAATCCATTCATTATTCCCCGTCCAAAATCTCATCAAACGCAGCGGATACTTTATCAAATTCATCATCGCTCTCGATGAAAGCTAAATCTCCATCTGAATCGACTTTTAAAAAGAAAATATCAATATCTTCTTCTGTATCCTCCTGCACATCCTCTGCGAAAGCAACGGCAATGTACTCTGCGCCCTCCAAGGTAATGGAAGCTAACACCTCAACATCTTGTTCATCATCATTTTCATCACTAATAGTAAAAACTTCTCCAACTTCAATTGGTTTCATGAGACACTACCTCTCTTCGTTAACTAGTTTATTGTACGAATCCATATAAAAAATTATACATATTTCTTATATTCCCAAGTAGGCTATGATTCATACAAAAACAGCAATGAAATGTAGTGACTCACCATCATTTACTCCCCAGGATGAAAGACAACTTTCACCGAATCCATTTCACGATTCGTTATTTTTTGAAACACATCCGGACCCTCACTTAAGGAAAGTCGGTGCGAAATCATTGGTTCTGACTTAATTTGCCCTGTGCTCATATAATGAACTGTCGAACTCCACTCTTTCCCCGGAAATGGAGAAGAAATGGCATTCCATGAACCATAAACTTTTAGTTCATTTCGAACAATCTTTTCAAAATAAAAGCGTTCAATCGTAATATCCGCATACGGGATACCCATAAATACAATTTCGCCACCTTTACGCGGCAAGGCAAATACTTGTGCCGATGTGATTGGCGATCCAGCTGACTCCACCGCAAGATCTACACCCTTACCATTGGTATAGTCTAATAATTGCTCATGTGCTGGTCGCTTTAAGGAATTAATAACGACATCTGCACCAAGCTCTTTGGCAATCGCCAGCTTTTTATCATCAATATCAATTGCATACACTCGTTTCGCCCCGAAAATTTTCGCCCATTGAACGGCAAGTAAGCCAATGCTACCTACCCCCATAATCGCAACCTCAGCTCCGGGCTGTATACTTGTACGGTAAAAACCATGCGCCACCACAGCTGAAGGCTCAACCAATGCTGCCGTATCATAATCTACATTATCCGGTAATGGAATCACATGGGTTTCCGGAAGAACGGTATATTCGGCATATGCTCCAGGACGATAAGCGCCTATAACAGACAGCTTTTCACATCGAGCAGGCTCACCCTTTTGGCAGCTCTCACATTCTCCACAAACAAAAGCAGGACATCCAGCCACACGATCTCCTACTTTTACCTTGGTTACGTTTGTGCCAACTTCAACTACCTCACCAGAAAATTCATGCCCAAATGTCATCCCTTCAACATATGGTCCAAGCTTTTTATACCGAGATGTGTCAGAACCACAGATACCAACCGATTTCACCTTGATAAGGACATCAAATTCGTTCTCAACCGCAGGCTTTGGGGTCGTCTCTTCATAACGTAGATCCTGAATTCCGTATAAATTAAGTGCTTGCAAAACGATCACCCTTCCATCTATGTCTATTAACTAGCTGATTTATTTTCCCGATTTTTAGTGCTTGTATAAAGCTTATAGACTGCCAGACCAATAATAATCGTGTTAAAGATCAATTGATGGTCAAAGTAAAATGCACTAATTACTCGAAATGGCCCAAGCATAAAATCTAAAAATGAATCCATCATTCCTGTCACCCTCAATCCCTCATAGGATAAATTCGATGCTGCAATATTCTTCTACTCTAGTAACGCTTAAGCTGCAATATTCTTCTACTCTAGTAACACTTAATAAGAAGAAGTGGATACATCACCATTGATAATTGCAACCGCGCCACTTGCTCCGATACGGTTTGCACCAGCTGCCACAATGTTAACAGCATCCTGATAGGTCTTTATGCCGCCAGCTGCTTTAACACCAATTTCAGCACCAGCAACCGAACGAAGTAGCTTAACATCAGCAATCGTTGCACCACCGCCATTAAAACCAGTCGCTGTTTTCACAAAATCTGCACCAGCTTCGATAATTAACTCCGTTGCGGCTATTTTTTCTTCGTCTGTTAACAAGGCAGTTTCGATGATGACCTTAGTTGTTAAGCCATTAGCCGCCTTTACGACTTCCGCAATGTCTTCTTTAACAACAGCATACTCACCAGACTTCAGAGCCCCTAGATTAATGAGCATATCAATTTCAGTTGCGCCATTTCGAATCGCTTCTTTCGTCTCTTCTACCTTCACAAAGGTTGTTGCACCACCAAGCGAGAAACCTATTGGGACACCAACCTTTATTTGATGCTCTGCTAGTAAACTATGTGCATAGGAAACATAGTACGGGTTCACAAAAACCGTCTGAAACCCATTTGCAATCGTCTCTTCGCAAAATTCCTTAATATCCGTTTTCGTTGCCGTCGGACTTAATAAGGTATAATCAATCATCGAAATCAATTGTTGTTTATCCACCTTTATCCCTCCTATAAGACTAGAAGACTATTAATCAATTGGTGTTAATAAGACCTTAATTGCCTCACCGCTCTTAATTACTTGGTAGGCTTCATCCCATTGGGTAATATCAAAAATATGCGTTACAAGTGCCTTGGCATTAACCTTACCTGTATTCATCAATGCAAGTGATGGTTCCCAGTCTGCAGGCTTTTGACTTCTACTACCAACCACACGGATTTCCTTTTGAATGATTTTTTCAAGATCAAAGGAAACCTCTGGCTGTGCAAATAGACCCACCTGTGCGTATTGTCCTTTTTTACGTAGCACATCTAATCCCTGCTTTGCAGCTGGCACCGCACCTGAGCATTCAAATACGACATCTGCACCATACCCATTCGTTAATTCATTCACGAATTCCTTCAAATCCGCTTCCTGTGTATTGACGGTATAGTCAATCCCAACCTCTTTTGCTTTGTCTAATCGTACTTTATCATTCGTTAAACCTGTGATAATAACAGTTGCTCCGCGGCTTTTCGCAACCTGTGCCGCAAGTAATCCAATCGGGCCGGGTCCAATGACTACCACGATATCCCCTTCATAAATATCCGTTTTAGCTACCGCATGATGGGTACATGCTAGCGGTTCTGTCATCGCTGCTGATTGATAGTCCACATGCTCTGGAAGATGATGGACACTCTCTTTTCTAGCGATTAAGTACTTGGCAAAACCACCATCCTGCTGGGTACCTAATCCTTTTCGATGGTTACAAAGGTTGTAATCCTGTGTCTTACAATATTCACATTCGCCGCAAATATAGAACGTTGTCTCTGATGTAACACGATCCCCAATTGTAAACTCGGTTACATCCTCACCAACCTCTACTACTTCTCCCGCGAATTCATGTCCTAATGTTACTGGCGCCGCAACTTTATAGTGGCCTTCATACGTATGAATATCCGAACCACAAATACCGGCATATTTAACTTCAATCTTCACCTGACCCTTACCCACTGATGGCTCAGGTTTATCTTGAACAAAAAGATTACCAAATCCTAATTCCGTCTTAACTAATGATTTCATCGCTGTATCCTCCTCATGGTCATCAGGTCAAGATTGAAGTTGAGACAAAAGCGTGTTAATACTAGTAAATTCAAACTTGAATTTGATAGTTTAATTCCGTCCCAACTTCAATTCCCCTAAGAAATACTACTTAGTTAAACAAATCAAAGATTCTCCAGATTACCCAGTTGATTAAGTTACCACCTTGGTCAATACTTGATACCATTGCAGAACCCTCTGGAAGGTTAATTTTCGCAGTTGTTGCCATTTCCGTGAATACTGGTGCAATATCAGTAGCCATGTACAGTGACAACGCTATCATAATTGCCCCTACAAGAACTGAGTGAACAATGTTACCTTTAGCAGCACCGACAATAAACGCGATTACGAATGGAATCGTTGCTAAGTCACCAAACGGTAAGACATTATTACCTGGTAAAATTACTGCGATTAATACAGTAATCGGTGTTAAAATTAGTGCCGTAGCAATAACCGATGGATGTCCTAAAAGTACCGCTGCATCCAAACCAATCGTGATATCACTATCACCAAACTTCTTATTCAACCAATTACGTGCAGATTCTGATACAGGCATTAAACCTTCCATTAGAATCTTAACCATACGTGGCATTAAGATCATTACCGCAGCCATTGACATACCGATATTGATGATTTCACCAACACCATATCCTGCAAGTGCTCCAATTGCTGCCCCTAAAATTAAACCAATTACCATTGAATCTCCAAATACACCAAAACGCTTTTGGATGGAATCCGGATCAGCATTTAGCTTATTTAAACCAGGAACCTTTTGTAGCCCTTTTACTAAGAAAATAAATGGTGCGTAGGATACAGTACTACCAGTTGCTACAGAAACACCTGGCATTTCATAGAAATCTCTAACCATTGGCGTTGTCCAGTCTGCAATTTTCAAACAAACGATTTGGAACAATACCGCTGCAATTAAACCTTGAATGATACTACCAGAAATAGCGTAGATAACTGCCGCCATAAATGTGTAGTGCCAATAATTCCAAATATCAACATTCATTACTTTCGTTGTTTTCGTAACAAGCATCACAACATTCACTACTAGCCCTAGTGGAATGATAAATGCTGCTACTACGGATGCCCAAGCAATGGAAGACGTTGCTGGCCAACCGACATCTATAACATTCAACTCTACCCCTAATCGATCAACCATGCCCTGTGCTGCTGGTCCTAAGTTAAGTGTTAGCAAATCGATAACTAAGAAAATACCAACAAATGCTACCCCGATAGTTAAACCAGATCGGAATGCTTTACCAGGCTTTTGGCCAAAGAATAAACCTAATAAAAAGATTGCTACAGGAAGGATTACGGTTGCACCTAATCCTAAAAAACCTTGAATAAAATCTACGAAAGATTGCATTCTGTTTTGCCCCCTTTAGTATGGTAACTCGGCTCTTTTTCGGAACCGAGATATCGCCTTATTTTTTCAATTCTTCTAAGATTTGTTGCTTTGTATCTTCAACACCAATTCCAGTTAAGAAAGTTCTAGCATTAATTACTGGGAATGGATATTCTGTTTTTGTCATCGCTGTTGTCACAAGAAGGTCAGCAGTATCTACATAACTATTAACCTCTGCAATTTTGATTTGAACTAGATTGATATCTAAGTTGTGCTCCTTCGCCATTTCTTCAATTGCGCTATTTACAACAGTTGAAGTGGCAATACCAGCTCCACATGCTACTAATACGGTCTTTTTCGCCATTAGTTTTCACCTCCTTTAAGTGCTACTAAATCTAGTTTTTTCTCCAGTAACTCTTTAATTTGAGTAGCGTCTGTTTGCTTCACGATATACGCTAATGTCTCTTCCTCACGAAAAACTTGCATTAACTTTTGCAAAAGTGTTAGCTGTGAGTGTGCTTCATCCATCGCTAGCATAAACACTAACTGTACTGGGGTAGTTTCACTATCATCCCCCATAATGACAAAGTCCACTGGGTTTTTCAGGACTGCAACACTTATCGTTTTTTGTAGGACATGCTCAACATCTGTATGTGGAATCGCTACAGACACACCTGCTGTTGGTAAACCAGTCGCAAACTCAGACTCTCGTTTTAAAATAGCCGGAATAAAACTTTCCTTCACTAATCCTTTATCGACTAGATTCTGTGCCACTGTCTCTAGCACGTCTTCCTTTGTTGTTGCCTCTACATCTAGTAATATGACAGACTCATCAAAAACTAAGTTACTCATTGTTGTCACTCCACTTCTTTTTTCAATAGTTACTAGCTCAGATCCTTAGAATAATGTTCAATAATGTCATAAATTTCTTCAGGCGAGTTGGCCTGTATCAACTTATTTCGCTCGCGCTCTGAACCAACTAGGTTCATCAACTGCATCAGAGCGTGAATATGTTGTTGCTTATCGACTGCAGAAATTGCAATGATGACATGAATACGATAATCATTTAAATACGTAACGCCATCCTTAATTTGCAAAAGACTCATTCCCACTTCAAGCGCCCCGTCCTCTGGAGCAGCATGTGGTATGGCAATACCAGGAGCAATTACGATATAAGAATCCTTCTCGCAATACTGAATCATCGCATCCACATAGCGTGCTTCAATTTTCTCCTGATCCAAAAGCGACTTAGCACTTAAGCGTATCGCATCATCCCACGAAGCTACTGAAGCCGTTGTCGTAATGCTCGATAAATTAATCAATTCATTAAGGTTAATATACTCGCCTAAATTTTGTTTCACATACTGACTATCCTCCACCGGATTTAAGTAGTTCACTAACGCTTCAGCGAGTGCCTTTTTATCATGAATCGTTGTATGATTACTAATGATTTCGAGCAGCTTGTTTATATTAATCTCCTCCGGAACATAGCCGTGGAGTCCAAGCATCACTTGCTTCCGTAAGCGGTATTTTTCTTCCCGCCCGAGAAATACTTTTGTTACAAAAAGTTTCTTATCTGTTTCCAGATTAATCGGCGAAAAGATCACATCGAAATCCAATGGATACTTCAGAAACTCCCTTACTGATAAGTAGTCTAAAAACACAAACTCTGGAAAAAGCTCTTGTAGCTCATTAAACATCAGCCGAGATACAGATACACCTTGCGGACAAACAACAATGGCTTTTACCTTCTTCTCAATACTTTCACCGTGTTTATTCATCCATCCCCCAATCAACATCGTAATGTAGGCGATTTCATTATCAGGAATATCCTTTCCAACTAGCTCTCGTAATGGGCCAATCGATCGTTTAACTAAATGATGTATTTCTTTAAACTCTTTACTCAATGACCCTTGGAAAAGGATGGTATCCGTAAGCTGATACTTGATTCGGTAATAAGCTGGTTTAATATGCTGCATTAGCTTATCCAGGAGCTGCTCCCGGTCCTGAAGATAAATACAAGCACTTTTTTCAAAATGTCTTAACACATTATCAATTGCTGGTAGTAAATCTGGTATCACTTCTTCTGCTGAGATTTCGGAGGAAAAGACATTTGTCGTAAGCAAATGTAGCGTAATAAATAAGCGCTCTGACACCGGAATATCTTCTAAGTTATGCAAAAGATCCTCAGTAGCTTTATATTCCTTCGTGTTGGCTAGCTCTTCATAACCAATGGCAAAGTTATCTATTATAAAACCCTTTTGGATCCTTCTTAAAATTAGAATTAAAATATAGGGCATTGTTTGTAGCTTCTCATCGGTGAACTTCAGACTCAATTGATTCTCTACACCTTCAACACGCTGTTTGAACGCTGTTAACTTCTCCTGGTGAATGCCAGTGATATCCCGTAATCTCTTTTCTCCATTATTCATTTGTAGCATGTGATACGTAACATTCATGAGCAAATTACGTATTTGAAATTCTTTCCCCTCAATCAGATAACCTAGCTTTCTAGAATAACGAAGGCTTAAATCAAATTTTTCTACATATGCTTGAACTTGCTTTAAATCATTTAGAACGGTGTTTTTACTTACATTTAACTCGTAAGTAAAATGATTAAGCGACAACTCCTCCTCTGAACTAAGAATCATCATCATAATTAACTGAGCTCTCTGTTCTTCCTTCAGGATTGTATTGTCTAAATCCGTGGTGACATTCTCATGACTACCACTTAGCTTCGTAAAAACAGCTTGATCAATGACAAAATGTCCTTGCCTTGTTCGTTCAATGATTGGAAGATCATTACGGATCAGCCAATCATTTATTTTGTCCATTGTATAACCTAGCTGCCTACGAGTTAAATCAAATTTCTTCTCAAGTGCAACACTTGTAATACTAGGATTGCTTGTCAATTCATCTAGGATTTTCTTGCTTCGATCACTTAGTACCACTTGCATCTCTCCTTGACATCTTCATTGTAACACCCATTATACACCATTTGTATCCGTTTTCATCGCAAATAGTTGAACATTTAATGTACAATACTGTGATTTACATTGGTGATTGAAGTGAATACATAACTATCATACCAGTTAAACACACAGTTTATTAATAATTTTGCGATATTTTTCTTCATAAAAAATCCGAACAGAAGATTTTCTTCCATTCGGATTTTGCTTTTAACTATAGTGAATACCTTTTCCTAACCATGCGGCTGCATTTTCAAACAACGCTTCTGATACAGTAGGATGTGGGAAAATCATGGATTCTAATTCCTCCACAGTGCCCTCAAGGTGCATAAAGGACGTTGCTTGACTTATCATTTCAGTTACATGAGCACCAACCATAACAACGCCAAGTACTTCGCCATATTTATCATCAGCTATCACTTTAACAAATCCGTTATTTTCTTGAGCCGCAATTGCTTTTCCGTTGCCAGCTAAGTCTACCGTTTGTGTTCGTACGGTGTATCCTGCTTTTATAGCGTCTGCTTCAGTCATTCCTACACTAGCAACCTCAGGAAATGTATAAATACAACGTGGCATAGCAAGATTCTTCGTCGTAGGATTTCCTAGGATATGATTTACTGCCTGAATTCCTTCTTCACTTGCAGCATGAGCTAACTGGTACCCACCAATTAAATCTCCTATAGCATAAATACCCTCAAGTGATGTCTGCATGTATTTATCTACTTTTACATATTTGCCGTTAAATTGTAATGGTAAATCCTTTATGCCCATTAGATTAGGAATACGTCCAACAGAAATGAATACACTATCCGTTTCCAGCGAAACCTTTTCACCGTTTTTCTCCATTTCAACAATGGTCTTACGGGCTTGCTTGACACCTGTTATTGCTGAACCTGTATGAATAGTTATTCCTTCCTTCACGAACTGCTTAGTTAAAAATTTTGATACATCAATATCTTCCGTAGGCAATAGGCGATCTGCCATTTCTACGATTTCAACATCGGTACCTAGACTATTAAATACACATGCTATTTCTAATCCAATAACACCGCCACCAACTATTACTAGATGAGAAGGCACATTTTCAATATCAAATATGGTATCACTAGTATAATAGGTAATTTCCTCAAGTCCATTGATGGGTGGTATGAACGGTTTCGATCCATTTGCTAGGATAACTTTTTGTGCTTGGATTTCTTCTGTACCATCCTTCAATTCAACAGTAACTCGTTTATCAGAATGAACTGTTCCATATCCTTGATAGACAGTGATTTTATTCTGTTTAAGTAATCCTTTAATTCCATTTTGAAGCTGGTTAATCACTTGATTCTTGCGATTAACCATTGACTGGATTGAGAAAGAGACATCTCCTACGCTAATTCCAAAGTTCTCCGCTTCATTAATTTGGTTTAAAACTTCTGCATGCTTTAACCATGTTTTCGATGGAATACACCCTCGATTTAAGCAAGTTCCTCCAAGTTCCAGCCCTTCAACTAGTGCAACAGTTAAGCCAAGTTTAGCGGCTCGTATTGCAGCGACATAACCACCAGGGCCACCACCTATAATCACTAAATCCACTGTTTTCATATTGTAGTTCCCCCTAAACCAACAGACTATAAGGTTCTTCTAGGCTATTCTTCAATTCTGTTAAAAACGCTGCAGCTGGAGCACCATCAATTACGCGATGATCAAATGAAAGACTAAGAACCATCATCGGTCGAACTTCGACAGAGCCAGCAATTACGACTGGCTTTTCTACTATTCTCCCGACACCAAGGATGGCGGTTTCTGGTGGATTAATAATCGGTGTAAACCCATCAATCGCATACATTCCTAGATTACTAATCGTAAAAGTACTTCCACTCATTTCATCAGGTGTTAGCTTGTTCGCTCTTGCTTTTTCCCCTAATTCTTTGCTTACCTTCGTTAGTTCTGCCAATCCTTTTTTATTTACCTGTTTAATTGAAGGTACTATTAGGCCATTCTCTAGCGCAACAGCCAATCCAATATTGACATCGTGATTTGTTACGATTTCGTTATCTACTAAGGAGGCATTTATTTTCGGATGGTTTTCCAGAACTTGCGCAACTGTTTTCATGATAATTTCAGTATACGATAGTCGATAACCTGTCTGCCTTTCCACAACCGGAAGCAAAGATTTTCTCAGATTCATTGCTTTACTCATATCCACATCACTTGTTAACGTGACATGTGGAATTGAACGAACACTAGCTAGCATTTTATCAGCAATCGCTTTACGCAACCCTTTGAGTTTGACCCGTTCTCCAGTGTTTGTTTGATTTGTATGCTGTTGATCTTTTCCTTCTATAAAACTAATTACGTCTTGTTTTTCAATTTTACCTTGGGCGCCAGTTCCAGTTACCAGGTTCAAATCAAGATGATGCTCCTGTGCTATTTTATTAGCTAGAGGCGTAACCAATGTTTTATTATTACTTACCGCTTGTAAAACATCTCGTTCTTGAATGCGACCTTTTGGACCTGTGCCCTGGATGGTATTTAGTGCTACTTCATGCTCACGAGCGATCCTTCTCGCCGAGGGTGTTGCTCGAATTTTATCCAGCTCTATACTATCCCCTTCACTTAACTGAAGCTTCTCATCAATTGTTTTGACTTCTTGATTGTCCGCAATTTCTTGATCCGTTTCATTTCCCAGTGGTGGGCTTTCAGGAACGACTTCCTCTAGTCCACCAATATACCCAATAACCGTATTAACGGGTATTTCATCATCCTCTTGGTAATACTTCTTCAGTAAGATACCTTCTTCATAAGACTCAACTTCGATATTAATTTTATCTGTCATGATTTCAAATAACGGTTCACCTACTTCAACGGTATCACCTTCCTCTTTAAACCATTGAAGCAATGTTCCTACTGCCATCGTACTGCTTAGCTTTGGCATAAAAACCTCTTTTGCCATGAAGAATCCCCCCCTTACAAGTGATTAAGTGTTTCTTTCACCGCTCTGATAATATCCGCTACTTGTGGGGCATGTGATTTTTCCAACTCTGGATTATACGGTACAGGAGAAGGGGCTCCACCCAGACGTTTAATAGGTGCATCCAAATAATCAAATGCCTCGCTTTCAGCAATCATACTGACAATTTCTCCGCCATAGCCACCACGTTTTACTGCCTCATGTACAACAACCACACGACCTGTTTTTGAAACCGATTTGATAATCGTTTCTTCATCAAGTGGTACTAATGTCCGTGGATCAACTACTTCTACACTAATCCCATCTTTCTCAAGCTCCTTTGCTGCCTCTAGTGCGCGATGTACCATAATAGCTGTGGCAACGATGGTAACATCTTTCCCTTCACGCTTAATATCCGCTTTCCCCAATGGAATTGAATACGCTTCTTCTGGCACCTCATCAGATGTTTTATAAAGTAATTTATGCTCATAGAAAATAACCGGGTTATCATCATCCATCGCTGCCTTCAAAAGGCCCTTTGCATCATAAGCTGTTGATGGTTGGACAACCTTAAGCCCTGGGATGTGCGCTACCCAAGCCTCTAAGCTTTGGGAATGCTGAGCAGCCGCCCCTGTTCCTGATCCGCTTGGTGTACGAACTACTATTGGAACTTTCCCTTTTCCGCCGTACATATAGCGAATTTTTGCTGCTTGATTTACTAGTTGATCAAGCGCAATTGTAATAAAATCGGAAAACTGCAATTCTAAAATAGGTCGCATACCAGTTAAGGCAGAACCAACTGCTGCTCCAGCGATTCCCGCCTCACTGATTGGAGTGTTCCGTACCCGATCTGGTCCAAATTCTTCTATCATTCCGCGCGTGACCCCAAATGCTCCACCATATACACCAATATCTTCACCTAAAATAAATACATCATCATTTTTTCGCATTTCTTGACTCATTGCCTCACGTACTGCTTCTAAATAGGTTATCTCTCTCATTGCCGTCCCCTCCTACGCATAAACATCCGTTAATAAGTCATCGATTGTTGGCATTGGGCTTTCCTCTGCAAATTTAACTGCATCTTCAATTTCTTTCTTACTAACTAAACGGATTTCCTCAGCCTTATCTTCAGAAAGAATCCCTGCTTCAAGCAATACTTCCTTAAATCGTTTAATAGGGTCCTTCTTACGCCATTCTTGTTCCTCTTCTCGAGTTCGATATTTCTTCGCATCACTTTTGGAATGACCCTTCCAACGGTATGTTTTCGCTTCGATTAGTGTTGGTCCCTCACCGTTACGCGCACGTTTAATAGCCTCATCCGTCACATTCATCATTTCCACAATATCATTTCCATCTGCGACAACCCCAGGAATCCCATATGCCTGCGCACGAATAGCAAGATTCTCTATTTTCGTCATTTCCTTAACCGATCCAGACATACCATATTGGTTATTCTCACAAACAAAAATTACCGGTAAGTCCCATATAGCAGCTAGGTTAACTGCTTCATGGAAGCTCCCCTCGTTGGTTGCTCCATCCCCAAAGAAGCAAACGGTTACATAATCTTCATTCTTCATTTTTGCCGTTAAGGCTGATCCCACCGCCAGAGGAATTCCTCCTGCAACAATTCCGTTTGCGCCAAGATTCCCCATTTCAACATCAGCAATATGCATGGACCCACCTTTTCCTTTACAATATCCGGTTGTACGCCCAAATAGCTCTGCCATCATTTTATCCGGCGTAGCACCTTTTGCAATACAGTGTCCGTGTCCACGATGGGTACTTGTAATTTTATCCTTCAATTCTAGCAATGCGCAGACACCTGCAGCACTTGCCTCTTGCCCAACTGCTAAGTGAGTCGTACCATGAATCATCCCTTTTGCAAAAAATTCATCTACTTTTTCATCAAAATAACGGATTAACCACATTTGTTTGTATAAGTTTAGTAGTTTTTCGTCTGTTACTTTTTTCGGGACGTTTAAATTAACTCCATTTACCATGCTACATACGCTCCTTTACAATTTGTTTTTATAAACTAGTTAAACTAGGTGAATACAGTTCAAAACATTAACTTTTTTCAACTTTCAACTAAGTATCTATTTTGTTATTAAAATTCTCTATCCTGAATTGAACGTAGCTTCCAGATAGTAGATTCCTTAGTTTGATCGACCATATCATACGTGATAATTTCACCTTTTTTAACAGGTCTTTTCAACATAATATTTTGATCTACTAATCCTAACGGTAAAGCATTCATTTCTTTTGCTTCTTTTGCAATTAATAGTTTCCCATATACAGTGAAGCCGCCAATATTATCCAGAAATTCACCAGCTTCTAAATCCTTCTTAGCAACTGTAACTGTTTCACCCTGTAATCCAAAATAAGGTGCAATAGTTGCTTCATGATCGAGATAAGCTTTCGCAATAGATAATGGGGTTTCTAAACTAGTTAAATGATATGGGCGATATAAAACATAATTCGGACCATCACCCATTTTCAAGTATTTCATTTCAGCATTAACTTCTTCCTTATTTGATGCAATAATGGCAAAAACCCCAGGTGCAATTCCATTTACATAATCAACAATTTTTCTTCTATTTAATTTACCGCCTTTTTCCTTTTCAATAAAAATACCTGATAATTCATTTACGGAACCTTCAAAGCCGTGCATTCCTGGTTTATCTGGCAAAAATCCAGTAGCATTTGCTACCGCATTCATTTCAACCATCGTTTTTGTTCCATCCTGGAATGAGGCAAGCATTTTAGGTGATGCCCCCTTAGATTTAGCTTCTTCTTCTGCAGTGGCTGGATTTGCCTCTAGATTCAACGGATTATTTTTTCCTTTTCCAAGAGCAACCACTTCAAACCCTATCGCATCAGCAAAATCATATAATTCCATAATTGCGCCTGGCTCATCACCCGCAGATCCTGTATATACCACTCCACTTGCATCTGCCATTTTCTTAAGTAATGGACCCACCGTCACATCAGCTTCCACATTCAACATGACAATATGCTTTTTATTTAAAATCGAATCCCAAGCTATTTCTGCTCCTATATTTGGTACTCCAGTAGCATCTACAACTACATCTACCTCTGGCAAAGTTGTAACTAGCTTCATATTAGAAGTTGCAACTACCTTATTATTTTGTACAGCATTTGATGCTTCTTCTAATGTGTCTGCAGTTACAATTTCAGAACGTGACAACCCTGCATGCTCATAAGCATGTGTAATATTGTCTACTATCAAGTCTGCTGTAATAACAACGCGCATTCCCTTCATACTTTCAATTTGAGAAATCATCCCTCTTCCCATTTGTCCAGCACCTACAAGTCCTACCTTTATATACGAACCTTTGCTTTCAAGTTCTGCTAGTTTTCTATTTATGTTTAACATTCTCTCCACTCCTTGTTTGTATTAGGATCTTATCTATGGAATGTAATTATTGAACCCTTTTTTATTTTGGGTATCGCTTTCTTTTCTAGGCAAATTGTACCCGGCAACTCTGAATGTGATTCTCCATTGAAATTAAATGTCGCATGACCTAGCTCGTTGAGCGTCTCATTAGCCTTGTCTCCGACAAAAAGAATATGAAAACCCTCATTGTTAATCACCATTGTATCTCCAGATTTTATTTCGTTCTTGATAGTCTTAGCATCGTGAATTACTGAAATTCCTTTCAAATCAAGAGGAACTGTATCATTAAATAAAATCATGATATCCTCTTCAAACATCAGAGTCGCTTCTTCTCCAACCTCAATAATAGTTAGTCTCAAGTATTCCTCACTCACAATTCTCACTCCCTAAAATAAAAATTACAAATGTAACAAGTGGTTACATTTGTAATTATAAAGTGGTTAATTCGATTAGTCAATTGTAAATTATCTGAATTAGCTATATAGACCAAAGCTAGCAAAGTAAGCAATAACAACTGCAATAGGTCCAGTTATTAATCTGGAGAACAGTACTGCTGGAACACCTACTTCAACTGTTTCTGGTTCAGCTTCACCTAGTGTCAATCCAACAGGTAAAAAGTCAGCCCCTACCTGAGGGTTTATTGCAAATAAAGCCGGCAGCGCCATTTGTGGCGGAATATTACCATTTGCGATCTCCACTCCAATTAACACACCTACTACTTGTGCTATTACAGCACCAGGTGCTAATAACGGAGATATAATCGGTATCGCCGCAACAAGTGATAAAATCAACATCCCTATTAAACTAGTAGTCATTGGAGCCACTAAGTTTGCTATAAAGTTACCAATGCCTGTGAAGGTAATGATTCCCATTAGGGCACTTACGAACGCCATAAATGGCAAAATGTTTTTGATTATCGTCTCAATAGTATCTCTACCAGACTGGAAAAAAATACTTACGACACTGCCAACTTTATTTCCTAATATCTCAATGAAAGCCATTATAGGATTCTTTTTCTTTACGCCGCCATTACTACTTTTTTGTTCAGCCACTTTCGCCTTTGCCTCTTCTTTTACTTGTTTTGCTATGTTTTTATCCATCAAAGAATTATGTGTTGCCTCTTCTACACTTGCTGCTACATGTATCTCGTCATCTTCATCTAGATCTACTATATTCTTTACGTCCACTCCAGATACAAAATTACCCTCATTAATAAACTTTAATAAAGGTCCAGATGGAGAATTACTAAAAGTATTTATCGTTTTAACTCCCATTCGCGGATATACTCCGCTCCTTGCCGTTCCGCCACAATTAATAACAGCTGCTGCAATTTCCTCTTTTGGAACAGACTTTTCAAAGCCATCAATTGCAATTGCTCCAGTACGATCAGCTAATTCCTGGGCAATCTTATGGATACCTCCACCTGTTACAGAAATTATATATTTTTGACTTTCGCTTGGTGTAATAATAAGTGGCCCGCCCCAACCTGTGGCACCTTTTACAACCTTAACAGATTTATATTCACTCATACTAAAGCCTCCATTCGATTATCATTAAAATCTATGCAGCTGTCTTTGCCTTACTTTTAATCATTCGATCTGTAATAAATTCCGTAACAAGACCTCTAATTAACATAACGACAATACCTACAAGTAAGAATCTAAGTGCAAGTGGTCCAAGTGAGAGTCCAAGTTCTGTTATACCAGCAGCAATACCCATATATACGAATAGTTCCGCTGGATTTGCATGCGGAAATAAACCAGTGATTGGATGTACAAATGACACGGCAGCATCATAAAATGCTGGTTTTTGTTTTTCCGGTAAAAATCGTCCAAATGTGTAACACATAGGGTTTGTTAAAAAGAAAACAGCTAAAAATGGAAAAATTGTATACCGTAGAATAAAGTATTTCGTACACTTCTGAGAAAATCCATACACTCGTTCTTCCCCAATAAATTTGATGAGTGCATTTACAGCAGTAATTAATACAACAAGCATTGGGATAATTCCTGTAACTAATCCCATAAACGTGTTCCCGCCTTCTTGGAACATACCAATAAAGCCCTCAGCTAATGAAATTAAGAAGTCCATGCTTCATTCCCCTTCCCCTTTTTAAGTTCCTTTTGAATCATTTCAACTGCACCCTTTAAGGCATTTTTTTCATTATTACTTAAAAATTCCGAATTATTACTGTCTGCTATTTTCTTGCCAATTAGTTGTTTACAATCTCGAAACCTCGCAAATACAGTGATGCCTTTCATGATTTTTGCTTCCACAATTTCTAATTCCTCATCACAAACTAGCATGACTAAAGCACCAGTTCCAAATCTTTTCTTGTAATAACCTGTACCCAAATATCCTGACTTTCTTTTCGTAAATTCGTTGATGTGATTCCGATACTGTCTTACTTGAAGCTGGGTTAATAGAAATTGCAAGCCCCAAATCAACGCAAAAATGATTATAAATTTACCCCACATTTACTCCTCCCCCTTTACATAAGTAAGCTATAATTACGTTTGTTAAGCTAATATTAAAGCGCTTTCAATTAATTGTCAATATATTTTTTATTTTCTTTTTGTAATTTTACAAGCGCTCTCGCGGTTACTTCGTCTAAGATCAAAGTAGTCAAAAAATTACTCCGTAAAGCTACATCAAGGCTTTCAACTTTATATGTACCACTGACAATTGCAAGAACCTCCGGAATACGTTTCAGATCCTGTAAATCAATCCCAATAGTTCTATTGTTCAACGAATGTTCAACTTCATTTCCATTAGCATCATAAAACTTAGAATTGATATCTCCAATAGCATTTGATTTCAATAAGCTTTTTTGCTCTTCTTCGTTTAAATAGCCCATCTTATTCATCGTAGCGCTATTATGGGGATTCCCTACACCTACTATTGCTAGATCAACATTTTTACCTTTCGTTAGCACTTCCTCTACATCCCTTGAATAGATGATACGATTTCGCAAATCCTCGTTATCGACCATCGCTGGTGCATACAAATAAGAAGAAGTTGTATTTAACTTCTGTGCCAATTGAAAGGTAAGATGATTAGAATGGTAGTCAACAAAATTCTGACCCATTCCTCCAATTAATGGGGTCACATGAATATGCTTTTTTTCAATATAGTCAAATGCCTCAACAAAAGAATGCACAGATTCTCCCCACGAGATACCAATTGATTTAATACTATCCAGTTTACGTTGCACATAAGCTGCCGCAGCCTTACCAAGATCACGGATTGTCATATCATGACCGTAGTTCGTTGATGAGACTACAATAGCTTCCGTCAATTTATACTCTCTTTCTATTATTCTTTCAAGTTGAACAGTATGGATTGATTCATCCTTCACATAAACTTCAACTATATTAGTTTCCTTAGCCTGTTTAAGTAATCTGGAAATAATGGGTCTCGATTTATTAATTTTTTTTGATATTTCCGTTTGCGTCCAGCCTTCAAAGTAATATAACTTAGCAACTTTTATCATCAATTTTCGCTCATCTTGTTTCAATTATGTTCACTCCCTTTACCTTTATGAGTTATTTATCATATTAGCATATCCATTCTATTTTGAAATCGTCTTCAATAAATTCTTTTGAACAATATCAGTCTACATGTATTTTATGACAACAATTCCTTTAAACAAAGTAAGCCTTTATTGACTCTTAAATTTTAAATAGCTATACTTAAATCGAATATTACAAAAGTTCTCAACAGTAACATTTGTATCATATTTTTTTAAAAAGGGGGAAGCTCTTTGAAAACTTACCATCATTTCTCTACTTTTGAACGTAATAACACCATCAAACAGATGGAACAAGAATGCTTCGATGTTCTTATAATTGGAGGGGGTATTACGGGTAGTGGAATTGCGCTTGATGCTATTAGCAGAGGATTAAAGGTTGCATTAGTTGAAAGAAATGACTTTGCATCAGGTACGAGCAGTAGGTCAGGAAAACTAATTCACGGCGGATTAAAATATCTTCAAAACTTTGATTTTAAAGTCGTGAAAGAAACTGGTTCCGAGAGAGAAATTGTTTTTAACAATGCCATGCATCTTGTTTACCCTATAAAAATGAATTTTCCTTTAATCAAAAAGGAGTCGTATAATTTATTTACGTTAAAAGCAGGCTTAACCCTTTATGATCGCCTTGCTGGAGTCCACAAAAACGAACGGCATAAAATCTACGGAAAAAAGAAAACTTTGCTACACGAACCACTGTTTAATCCTAGTACAGTCCAGGGGAGTGGCGTTTACGTGGAGTACCGAACAGATGATAGCAGATTAACTATGGAAGTATCCAAAACTGCGGCTGAAAGAGGAGCAAAAATATTAAATTATGCGGAGATGACTGAATTTCTTAAAGACGAAAATAACCAAATTAAAGGAATTGTCGTCAAAGATCATATTGGAGGGAAAACATTCACGATAAATTCCAAATACGTTGTCAATGCTACTGGCCCATGGGTAGATGTGGTCAGAAAAAAAGATCGACCAGTAAAAGGTAAATACATGGTTCTGGCCAAAGGCATTCATATCGTATTCGACCGTAATTCCTTACCAGTTCAATCCTCTATATATTTCCAACACAAAGGCAGAACGATAGCAGTAATACCCATTCATAATCGAATATACGTCGGCTCAACTGAATCTATTTATCAAGAAAATATGGATGATATCCCAGTAAAGCTATCTGAAGTTAATTATTTGCTCAACTGTCTAAAAGATATGTTTCCATCCATTAATTTAACTGTTAATGATGTTATTTCAAGTTGGGCTGGTATTCGGCCTTTAATAGGTGAAGATGGAAAGTCTCCGGCAGAGTTGTCTAGACACGATGAAATCTTTGAATCTGACAGTGGATTAATCACTATCGCAGGTGGGAAACTCACGGGTTATCGAAAAATGGCAGAGCGAGTTCTACAATATATTGAGAGAAAAGAAAAGAAAGCTATCACTACCTCAAAAACTGTACATCTAAATCTAACTGGAGCTAAGTTTAACTCAATTAATGAAATAGATGATTATACAACTAAATTGGTTCAAGAATTCAAGGAACTAGACCTTTCTTTCGATGAAGTAAGTAAATACGTTTATCGATATGGATCTAACACAGAAATAATGCTTGCTATGTTTAAACAATACAATGATAAAACTGATACGGAACTAAGAAATATTTTAGGAGAATTAAGGTATACTGTTGAACACGAAATGGTTTCAACATTAATAGATTTTTATGATCGTAGAACTAGCTATGTATTATTTGATCCAGAAAAAGTAACACGTACATTAGATTATACTTGTGAAGAGTTGGCCAACATATTTAATTGGTCAATTGACAAGCAGAATGAAGAGAAATTTGAGATGCAGACTTTATTAAAGAGGGGTTTAAACTTTAAATGATTATTAGTTTACTAGTAAGGAGGATTTAAAATGCTAGTTGCTGCACTTACTGCTAAAGAAAAGATTGAATATCAACAAAGAGAAATCCCCATGATAACTGATCATGAACTATTATTAAAAGTTCACGCAGTTGGAGTTTGTGGATCTGATTTAAGAATATATAAAAACGGTGATAGTAGAGTCCGATTCCCCCGAATTATCGGTCATGAAATTGCAGGTGAAGTTATTAAGGTTGGGAACCATGTTGAACTATTTAAAACAGGAGACAGGGTTACAGTTGGGGCACACATTCCTTGTGGAGAATGTCTCTATTGCAAAAAAAATGATGGACACCAATGCATTAAAGGTGAGTCTATCGGGTATCAAATTGATGGAGGATTTGCTGAATATGTTGTTTTACCCAAAAAATTTATAGAAAATGGTTCTATTCAAAAAATCGCGGATACTACTCCTTACGAATTAGCTTGCTTATCAGAGCCGTTTTCTTGTGTATTAAGTGGCTTGCGAGAAGTAACTATTAATGCAGGTGATACAGTAGTCGTCTATGGAGCTGGAGCAATAGGATGTATGTTTATTGCAGCAGCTAAAAAAATGGGCGCTGGCAAGATAATTACTGTCCAACGGTCTGAGCCAAGGCAAAAAATGGCATTAGACATTGGAACCGATATTATCATCGATCCAACAAAAGTTAATACAATCGAAAAAGTTAACCAGGAAACAAATGGTTATGGAGCAGATGTAGTAATCGTAACCGCACCTTCTTCTTCCGTCCAAGCAGAAGCACTTGAAATCACAAAAAAAACTGGGAGAATTTTATTTTTTGCAGGTATTAAACCAGCTGAGAATATAACACTGAATACAAATCATATTATCTATAAGCAATTAAAGATCGTTGGTACTCACGGCGCACCACGTGATCTACACGTAGAGGCAGTGAAGTGGATAAATGAACAGTTCATCGATTTTTCATTTTTCGTTACACATAGATTCCCTTTAAATGAAACCACTAAGGCTTTTCAGACTGCACTTCGAAAAGAAGGTCTAAAATGTGTAGTTAAGCCATCACTATAAACAAAAAAAAACGGACGGCTATTAAACTATAGACGTTCGTTTTTGTCTTTAAGTACCTTATTTATATGTTTGATTTTCAACGAGTTCCTGAGCAGTTCGGTCATCAGTGATTAAAACATCTAGGTAGCCACCCTGGAGCGCTGCTTCGATACTTTCTAATTTATACGATCCTTCTACAATCCCAATAACCTCAGGTATCTTTCTTATATCTTCTAAATCAAGTCCAATAACCCGCTGGTTCAATGGATGTTGCAATTCATTCCCAACTGCATCAAAAAAACGTGAGCTAATATCTCCGACTGCACCAGCTTTACGTAAGGAAGTTAAATCATCCGGATTCAGGTATCCAATTTTTTCCATCGTCGATCCCTTAAATGGATTTCCAAGTCCCACGACAGCTAATTCCACATTTCTTGCTTCTTCAAGTACATGCGCAATATCCTTGGTATTCACTAATCTTTCCTTTAAATCTAATGAGTCCACTAAAGCAGGTGCATAAAGATATGAACAAGTAGTATTCATTTTTTGTGCTAAATTAAATGCTAATTGATTCGAATGAAGATGAACATACTCACTACCCATTCCACCAACAATTGGAACTATATGGACATTGTTTTTATGCTCGTAAGGATATTCTTCTACCAAAGAAAGAAGAGTGGATCCCCAAGATATTCCTAAGCTTTTAACATTTTTTGTACGCTTAGCTAAATACGATGCCCCAGTTTTCCCTAATTGTCTTTTAGCCAATTCAGGAGCAAATCCTGCAGTAGAAACTACTATTACTTCTTTTAAATCAAATTTTTTAATTAATTTTTGTTCTAATTCAACAGTATGAAATGTCTCATCTTTGATATATATTTCTACAATGCCTTCTTTTTTCGCTGTGTTCAATAATTTTGAAATTACTGGACGTGAAACGTTATACTTAGTTGCAATTTCTGCTTGTGTCCACCCCTCAAAATAATAAAGCATTGCCACTTTTACCATTAAGCGTCTTTCTTCCCAACTTAACATATAACCGCTCTTTTCCTAAAACTTAATATTTAGTGATTAATCAATTAAATGATAAGTTGAATTCAATAGACTGTCAAGATTCTAACGATTTAGCCATGTGACTAGAAGAGTGTATGTTTACTAAATTGCCAACTCTATTTCCCACCCCTAAACTCCCGCATATACTCCATTATCAACTCATCTAACTCCATACTAGCTGACAGCGTCTTCTGACTATCCATGCCGTATTGCTTTGCATAGTGAAACATCTTTTCGCGTACTTGATTTATTTTTTTCACCAAATTATTTCGGTGCCTGTACATCTTCATCATCAAGGTCCTCCTTACTAAACATGGGCGCTTCTTCAAATGATGCTCGTATACAGGCATCATGGAATTAATTTAAAATCGGTTCCTGTATTCCTTCAAGCTCATCTAGGAAATAGTCATTTAATACTTTAATATACGTCCCCTTCATTCCTAACGAACGGGAATCCACTACGCCAGCACTCTCTAATTTCCGCAAAGCATTCACGATGACAGAGCGTGTAATAGAAATGCTATCGGCAAGTTTGGACCCGACAATCATGCCTTCCGTACCATCTAGTTCATGAAAAATTGTTTTGACTGCTTTTAACTCACTATACGAAAGGGATTCTATTGACATTTGGACCATTGCTTTAGCACGTACTTGTGCTTCTATCTCATCAGATAAGTCTCGTAAAATTTCCATGCCAACAACTGTTGCACCGTACTCCGCTAAAATGATATCCTCGTCTTGAAAATCTACGCCTAAACGAGACATGATAAGTGTCCCAAGCCGTTTTCCTCCACCTAGAATTGGCACGATTGTAGTTAATCCGGCCTGAAATAATTCCTTATTTTCCACTGGAAAAGCAGTATACTCACTATCGATTCCAATATTAGAAGTCGTTTGGGTAACAGCTAATAGTCCTTCTGTATATTCAGCCGGGAACCTTTTAGATTCTAGCATGTCCCTCATTCGCGGATTTTCAATTTCCTCTAAGATTGCAAATCCCGGTAAATCTCCATTTTTTTGGACAATAAACACATTGGCATTAACGGTATCTCGTAACACCTCTGCCATCCCTTTGTAGTCTACTGTGCTATCTTTTGTGTTTTGTAGCATAGCATTAATTTCCCTTGCTTTTGATAATAAATTCATTGTTTTTCCTCCTATATCCTAGTTATTATTGTGGAACCTTTTACGTTTAGAATCTGTGGTGTTATCTGGGGCGTGTGGCGTGGAATTAATTCGCTAAAATTACCTCAACCCCTCTCCAGCAGTAATTGATCCATTACATCAATGACATTATTGAAGTTAGGCTTTGCAATAAATCCCTTTGCTCCTACCTCCATTGCCTCCGCTATATTGTATGATGTACTCATCGCAGAACACATGACGACTTTTGCATTAGGATCATGTTTAAGAATTTGCTCTAACGCTGTCAGTCCACTTACTTGCGGCATCGTAATATCAAGGAACGCAATATCTGGTTGCGCTTGTAAATAATAATTTATTGCTTCGATTCCATTGCTCGCTTCAATAAAATTAGTGTACCCATGCTGTTTCAATATTCCTTGCATCACTGTTCGCGAAAACTTCGAATCATCTGCAATTAAAATTTTCATCTCCATAACCTCTTCTCCAAATTTAAAATGCTATAACTAATGAGATTAGAATAAGTATTCTTGTAATTCCCTCTACAGTCATTTTCCCACTACCACAAAAAATAACCATCACCCAACATTCTCAATTTCACCCACCCCATTAGGAACAGAGTACTAATCAAGGTGCCTGTCACCACCCGGTTTTTGTCGAACACAACAAAAAAACCTGATAGCTACACAAACAGTGTAACTACCAGTTTTCACAACCAGTTTCTATACCTCAGGCAAACGGTCTGTATTCAAGCTAATCGCAACTGAGCTACCAACTCATTCATTGTGTAAACTACCACATCTGGTACACCTGTTAACGGAAACTTCCAATCGTCTTCCTCTGTTTCTTGACGCCACTTCCAGCGAAAATAAGCTAAACATTCCTCCTGTTTATTCCGCATCTCAGGCGGCACTTTTCTTACAAATCCTGTCATATTTCTATAGAAAAATACCGATAAAATACCAAGTTCATTGGCAAATATTACATCATGATCAATTCGGTCACCAACATGTGCAATGATGCGATCACCAGCACCCTGTAGGCTCTTAACCATTTCTATTTGCGGCTTTCCATATCCACTTCTATCTGGTGTTATTACAGTATCAAAAAATGCAGTCAACCCCAGCACATCCATCACAGGCTTTTGATAATGGTAAAATCCATTCGTTACAGCAGCTAGTGTATAGCCATTCTTCCTTAAGATACGTAACACCTCTAGCACATCACGTTCTAACAAATACACCTTAGCTGGAGCCGCATGTTTTTGCACTAATTGTTCCACACTAATCTCGACCGACAATCCGTTACGTCGGCATACATCTCGTAAAATATCATCCCAATCATATGCCTCTACAACCGCTCCTGCACGCATCCGCTGCCGATGCTCTTCAACCAACTCATGCCGAATTCCACGATAACCTTCCTGCGCTACAATTTCTTCTATCTCTGGAAA
This sequence comes from Ornithinibacillus contaminans, assembly GCF_001038425.2. Classification (GTDB taxonomy): domain Bacteria; phylum Bacillota; class Bacilli; order Bacillales; family Amphibacillaceae; genus Ornithinibacillus; species Ornithinibacillus contaminans. Next base: position 163,850 of record NZ_LDPV02000053.1, on the reverse strand, counting down.
AACCCATTTGGCAAAGGGATTCTGCATCAACGTTCCATCCAAATCAAAGGTAATCCATTTTTTCCCCATTACTTCATAGCCCCTGTCGTTAATCCATCAATAAAAGTCCTGGATGCAAAAAGGAAAGCAATTAATAATGGAAGAGAGGAGATCGTTAATCCCGCAAATAACAAATTCCACTCCGTATCGTATTCCCCGAACAACGTCAACATCCCCAGTGGAATCGTTCGAAACTCATCACTGCGAATAAAGATTAACGGATAGAAAAAGTCATTCCAAACATTTACCAAATTCACAATCCCCACAATCGCGATAGATGGCTTCATTAGCGGAAGCACAATCTTATAGTACACTTGAAAATCATTACAGCCATCAAGTCTAGCGGACTGTTCCAAATCCTTAGATAGCGTTCTGAAAAAGCCATAAAATAGAAACACCGCAAATGGGATGCCCCCCGCAACATAAACCGCAATCAAAGCAAACAAAGAATCAAGCAACCCGAATTTCATCATCAGTAAATACAACGGGATAATCGCCAGTTTCATTGGGAGCATTAGCCCAATCATAAAGAAAAACAGCACAAAACCGTTCCATCTAAATCGATACCTCGCCAAATAATACCCAGCAAGCGAGGAAACAAACACCACGAGAAAAACAGCAACGAAGCTCACAAAAATACTATTCCAAACATACCCCGAGAAATTCACCTTTTCCCATACGAGTGCATAATTTTCGAATTGAAGTGATTCAGGCAACCGTAATGGTGACGTAAAAATTTCTAATTTTGTCTTAAAGGAGGAAATAATCATCAGAAATATTGGATAGAAAAGCACCACCGTTACTACAAATAGCACCAAATACTTGATGAACTGAATACCCCATCTTGTTCGCATTTTTCAATTCCTCCTATCGTTCAAAATCCTTTTTCCGGAAATAAAACATGAGTATCGCGGTTGAACAAGCGATTATAAAAAACAAAATCACAGCAAGCGCAGAGCCTAAGCCAATTGCCTGACCACCATCTGCCGAACCAAATGCCAGCCTGTAAAAGAAGGTTGCTAATACATCTGTTGAATAGTAAGGCCCTCCTGAAGATCCTTGCATGGCATAAATCAATTCAAACGTTTCAAATGCACCAATAAACGTCAAAATGGTCATCACCATGATGGCATTCATTGCCATTGGAATGGTAATTCGAAAAAGCATGTTAAACCCTGAAGCACCATCAATTCTCGCCGCTTCAAAAATTTCACGATCAATAGCCTGTAAGCTAGCCAAGAAAATCAGCATAGAAAAACCAATTCCAGCCCAACTATTAACTAAAATAATCGTAATCAAGGCAGTATCTGGATCACCTAGCCACGGATGTGCCCATGATTCCAATCCGATTCCTTTCAAAAAGGTATGTAATGCCCCTGTTGAAGGATTCAATATCAAACTAAATAAAAAGCCAATCACAATTACCGACAACAGCTTCGGTAGAAAAAATATTGTCTTAAAAAATTCCTTTCCTTTTATTTTACTGTTAATGATTACTGCCAAGAGAAACGCAATCGCTAGCTCCGAAAAAACATTCACAATAAAAAAAATCCAATTATGCTTAAACGCATTTAGAAAGGTTCCCTTATAAGGCTCCTCTGTCAGTAATACGGTGAAATTATCAATCCCAATAAAAGAATCCCGATCAAATCCATTCCAAGAGAAAAAGCTATTTACTACCGCTGACAATAATGGATAAAGCTGAAACACACCATAAATCAACACCGCCGGAAGTAAAAACAAGTGAGCCCAATGCTTTCGATAGTTCCTTTTCTTCTTAGAAGGAGGATTCGATACAGAAACAGAAGATTTGAGATTTGTTTCCGACATACCATCACTCCTCAGCACAACATTTCACTTTTTGATGAAAATAGGAATATAGAGTCAATACAATCTATTGACTCTATATTCACGAGACTATCTGCTATTCACTTGCTGCAGCACGCTTGGCGTTTTCCATCGCCTCCTGAATAACACCATCAACCGTTACTTCTTCTAAATACATGCCTTGTAATGCATTTTCAAAAACCGTCTTTGTGGTTGGCTCTCCCTCACCATAGTGAACAAGCATTAAATACGGTGTAGCGCTTGCCTCACTCGCGGCTGAAATTTCCTGTACAATCGGATGCTCCGCTTCAACACCTGGGACAGCACTCAAACGATTGACCTCATTACTAAAAATTTCTCCAAATTCCTTGGATGCCAAAAATTCCATAAAAAGCATGACTTCCTCTGGATGCTCGGTATTTTTCACTGCCGCATATGAACCATCCACCCAAGTAGTTACCATCGGCGTACCACCAGGTTCTTCTGCTAAACCTGGAATGACACCAAACTCCATGTCTGGTGCAGTTGATTCAAATGTAGCTAACCGGTAATCACCATTAATGTACATTGCTGCTTGCTCTGTATACAGAAGCGATTGCGCAGCGTCATCCTCAATAGCAATAAAGTCTTCTGGGAAAAATTCCGCTAGTTCTTGCATACGCTCAATCGATTCTACGAAGCTAGGATTCTTCAGATCCATTCCACCTTCCACGAACGCATTGCCACCATATGCAGTCGGTGCAATAACTGCATGGGTCATCGACAATAGATAAGCAGCTCTACCAGATTGAGCAATTGGAGTAATTCCTTCAGCTTGTAAAGCCTGGCAAACCTCCAACAACTCTTCATATGTGGTTGGTTCTTCCAAACCTAGCTCATCAAATAGTTTCTTATTGTAGAAAATAACCCCAGAGTTGAGTGACAATGGCACCCCGTATACTTTTCCATCACTACCACGAGCCGCATCTAAATATTGCTCATTGAAACTACCTAAGCCTGCTATTTCATCCAGTGGCAATAAATAGTCATTATCTGCAATTGTTGTTGCTCCAGAGTACGGGCGCAGTTGGATTATATCCGGACCACTACCAGAGACTAATGCATTAGTAAGAATCGTATTATATTCAGTAGATTCATATGGCTGAAAATCAATCGTGATAGCTGGATATTGTTCATTAAAGGCAGCAATAGCTTTTTCATACATTGCACGGTCCTCTGGCCGCCAGCTGTACATCACTAACTCAACCGTATCCTCACTCACCCCATCCCCACTTGAACCTTCTGAATCCTTATCCCCACAAGAAACCATCATAATAGCTACTACTAGCAGCAATCCCAAAAGCAAAACCCTCTTCACACTCATCCATTTCCCCTCCTAAAATGCCCAAGCTAAAACCATAAAAATTCACAAAAAATTTACACATACAACAATTCACCCAAATATATGAACCCACCAAATCAAATATACCAAGCACACAGAACAGTGCCTGTCACCACCCGAAAATTGTCGAATAGAACCGAGGTGCCTGTCACCGCCCGAAGTTTGTCGAATAATTCTATCTATCAATATTTTATCTTGCTATAATTAGGAGGAAAGTCCTGCTGCATAGTAAATCTAACAAACTTCTAGGAGGAAACAACCATGGTAAAAAAGACTACCTTTCTCGTAATTGCCATCATTTCATTATTTATGTTAACTGCCTGTGGAATTCTGACATCAAGTTCCAACAACAAGAAGAACAACGAATACATAAGCATCGTGACCGAAGGGACTTTCTATGATTATCCAGACACCTATGTTGGGGACGCATTTAATGCATTTTTCTCCCATCCTACTTGGGATTATTATCAATCAGATGAAAACGAGCATATCGTTACATTTAACGGAGGAGCAGAATATCTAGGCGAGGTGGTCAATGTCAATCTTGAATTTGAGGTAGACCCACTAACCGAAGAGTTCGAAGTCGTATGGTCCGATTTCAACGACTTCAAACTATCTGATGCGGATTATACAGATTTACTTGATACTGTTTTCAGTTACTGAATGGAAAACCGCTAGGAGAATTTCCCAGCGGTTTCTAATTTTTATCATAACTTTTGTTAACACCTCGGTTACTACTTTTCCTGAATTATCGAATCAAAGAATGCATTCGTCCTTCCATCTCTATACACGTCACACCCACAAACCCCACCATCTGATTCTGCGTTCCTTACATAAAACCTCCAACTACCAAATCCACTACATATTTTTTCCAATTACCTATTTACAAAAACAACAATTTTCAGTATACTTACAAAGTAAAAACTTTTCAGGGAGGTTGTAAAACATGATTAACACAACGATAATCAGAGCAAAACTTCATACCATGTTTAATACAACCTATTGCGCGTTCTAATAACAAAATGATACGACACCATAGGATGTATGATGCATTCTATGGTTTTTTAATTCAATAATTTGGGTAAGGCTCGAGCTTTTGCACTCCTCTATCCAAATGGGTTTAAAGAACTATTCAGTGATTTTTGAGTGGTTCTTTTTTTGTATCATAATTGAATTCGTAGTAGGGAATTGGGATACATAAACCAGTATCCCGCATAAGGAGATGACAGAATGACAATTGAAATTGTAAAGTATGACAAAAGCTATGCAGCACGAGTCGCCGATATGTGGAACCATAGCCGAGATGGCTGGGGCGGCGCAAATACAGTAGATACAGAGGAATCGATCGTAAACCGTGAAGCGAATTCAACGAACATCCATACGTATTTAGCCCTTGAGGGAGAAAAAGTAGTCGGTTATTGCGGTTTTAGTGAATATCGCGATGATGACGGAGCGCTTTACATTCCACTTTTAAACGTTCGTGATGATTATCACGGCAAAAAAATCGGGAAGAAATTACTCTTAACCGCCTTACAGGAAGCAATCGATTTGAAATGGCCACGACTTGATTTGTATACGTGGCCAGGGAACACCAAGGCAGTTCCACTTTATAAAAAATGTGGTTTCTTCTGGGAAGATCGTGACGACACAACCCATTTAATGAACTTCATGCCCACTGTTTTACACACAGAAGCAGTTCAGGATTTCTTTGAGGATACAAGCTGGTATGACATGAGCACTCGCAAAATCGTCGTAGAGCCTGACGGACGCGTAGAAAATGAGTTTCATTACTATGAATACACATGGGAAAAAGCAAACACCTCCCTTCGCATGGAATTTGAGCGCACTGGAAGAGGTATTCGGTTAATCGAAACCGATGATTACGTTATATCAGCAACAGTCGAGCAACACCCATTAGTATTCGGTAATCAGTATGACATTCGGTACAGCCTGCAAAATAAATCGGGTAAACCACTTCACATTGACTTAACTGGAGTAAATGATAAAAATATTACGTTTAACTTCCAGGAGTCCATTGATGTAACAGATTCTATCGAGTTAACCGGGAGCTTTTATGTAGATAGCATCCAAGAAGAACAGGATACTTTCAAAACACATCCAACCGTTCAAACCAATGTAACCATCAACGGGAAACAAGCGGTGTTCAAGACAGGAATTTTACCGAAATATCCAGCACAAATAAAAGCTATTTTAGCTGACGAATTAACATTCATTGGAAAAGAAAATATTTTTTACTTGGACATCGTAAATAATTTCCCTGAAAAAGTGCAATATGAATTAGAATTTCCTACCTCGTCTCTCGTACAGATGGCAACAAGCACGGTACAGATAGAAATTGGACCAAAGGAAAAAGTATCGATTCCTGTGCCTTTTACCGTAACAGCACATGGATATTATTACAAAAAACTTGCCATCAAAGCGCGAAAAGAAAATGGCGAGGAAGTCCATTTCGAGCGTGAAATAGGGATTCCGTTACGAGCAATTGGTGCGCAATTCCACGGGGAAGATGAAGAAACCATCCAGCTTTATAATGGTCAGTACTTTGCCGAATTAACTAAACGCGGGAACAGTATTACTACAGGAAGAAAGAAAAAAGAAAGCAGCATACGCATTTTGACACCGAAGCTCGGGAAGCCATATTCAGAGGAATTTGCAAAGGCTACACCAACCGCCGTCACCTATATGGAAGATTCGGGTTCTATTGGATTAAAGGCAACCTATGAATTACCAGCCTTCCCTTCTATTAAGGTGCATGTCATCGTGAAGCTGTATGGTGAGGGGCTTGTAGAAAATTATTATGAGATTGACAATTTACTAGATGGCAGCACCACACAGCCAATCTGGCTAAACCAATCTATTTATCTTAATTTAGAAAAAGCAATCCTTCCGTTCCGCGGCGCCGTCGTGGAAATGAATGACTCGATTGGTAACTCCTATGAATATTGGGATGAAAGTCTAGTTACCGAGAATTGGCTCTTTGTAAATGGAATTCATGAACCAATCGGAATGTGCTGGCATCCTGATACCAAAATTCATTTTGGCAATTGGTATACTTATGTGGAGCACGATCTGGGTGAAATCCCTGGAAAAAGCACCATCCAAACGGATCCGGTTTACTTTTCCATCGGTGCATTTCATGACGTGGAAACATTGCGTTCTTATGCGAATCAATCCTTTGGCACACCAAAGGTTCAGCCAGTAAATCATGTATCTGTTTCATTGGAAAATAATAATCCATTTGTCCAGGATGAAACAGCGACAGTTATGGTAAAAGATTTTAAATCAAATTACCTTAACGGGGAATTGGAGCTAACAATTACCAATGCAAAAACAGCTGCAATTACAGGGCACGTTAACCGCGAGGAACAACAAACAGAATGGACTACTGCACTTTCACTTGAAAATGCGCCAGCCGTTTCTGTTGTGACAGCGAAGGCTGCACTTGATGCCAGCGTCCATGAAAGGCAAACAATTGCAATTAAACAACAAAATACCGACATCAAAGCAGAAGTACTTGAGGAACAGGGCTTTGATACATGGACAATTGACAACGGAATCATTCAATTAAAAGCGTCACCAGAATTTTTCCCAACGCTTCATAGCTTAACGTATCAAGGACATGAATGGTTGGATACCTCGTTTCCATCGCTACATCCAAAATTATGGTGGAATCCTTGGTCTGGTGGATTATGGAGTGGCTTAGGAGCAATTCGTCCTAATTCTCTAATGAAGGAAAAGAGTACAGCTGCCTTTGCAAATGTAACCGATAATAAAGGGAATGAATGGAAGGGAATTAAGCTTACTACCTTGGTGAAAGAAAATAAGGATTATAAAGGGCTAACCTATCACCAATATTTCCTTGTATTACCAGGAGCGCCCGTACTTTGCCACGTTAGTGAAATCAATCAGAAAACGGGAACATTTTTCCAGCAAAAGGAATGGCGAAATGAGGCTTATTTCAAACCAGCCCAGAACATTGAAGACAATTGGGCTCGTGTACAGGATAAACAAGGAGATTGGACGAAAATCGTTGCCGGTAAAGGGGAAAACGAGAGCATCGTTGACCGTAATTTGTTGATTGGCTGTGCGGATCGCAAGGAACAGATGCAAATCATCACCGACTCTACCAATCTGCCGTACACGTACATCAATAAGCAAGTACTAACATCTGGGCACTTGGAACAAATCACGATTCCAGCCGGTGAAACCCAGTTTACAACACCGATATTCTATCTATTTAATCATGATGTGATTCCTGTTGGAGCACAGATTGATTTAAAAGGGATACGGTTTTAAGAGGAAGAACATAGTCACTAGTGATTAGCTGACGACTTAAGGGCTAAGGTTACACGTCTAAACACAGAAAAGAAGGGACAGATTAATCATTCTGCCCCTTCTTTCTTTTTGAAAATTATGCGCCTAATTCCGACAAAAACCGGGAAGTGACAGGCACCCTCCACTTATCCAAGTACTAAACTTACAAACATCTTTCCGATATTCACGATAGCTCGTTCGTCTATATTGAATTTGGGGTGATGGTGTGGGTAGTCAGCGCCAATTGCTGCATTTTTGCCACCTACTGTAAAGTAGACACCTGGGATTTCTTTCTGATAGTAAGAAAAATCCTCACTTCCTGCCATTGGAATTCCTGTTATCAGATTTTCTTTTCCGAATAAACGAGCACCAATTTCTGCTACACGCTTTGTTTCATCTGGATCATTATAAATCGATGGACAATCCTTCACATATTCAAAGTCAACCGACGCTCCGTTAGCTGCACAAGTAGCTTTCGTAACCTGCTCCATCGCTGCCTCAATTATCGACCGAGCTTCTTCATCATACGTACGAACAGTCCCTTTTATCGTAGCGGTATCTGGAATGATATTGTTCGCTCCACCACTAATAAATGACCCTACAGTTACAACCGCTGCCTGCAACGGATTCACACGGCGACTAACAATCTGCTGTAAGTTAACCACCAATTGGCTTCCGGTAACAAGCGGATCAACAGTTAAATGTGGCTCCGAACCATGTCCACCTTTTCCGCGAATAACAATATTGAAATCATCCTGTGCAGTAGAAGCATAGCCCTCCTTCACACTAACCGTGCCATACTCCTCAGTAGACATAACATGCGCTCCGTAAATCATATCAACCCCATCCAAGCAACCATCAGCAATCATTGGTTGTGCACCACCAGGTGTCACTTCCTCCGCAAACTGATGAATAAACTTGATTGTACCAGGGATTTCATCCTTGATTTCACTTAGAACTTTGGCAACTCCAAGCAGGGCTGCTGTATGCAAATCATGTCCACACGCATGCATTACGCCAGGAACCTGAGACTTATACGGTACATCAGTCTCTTCTTGAATTGGGAGGGCATCAAAATCAGCACGTAAGGCAATCGTTTTCCCCGGCTTGCCACCTTCTAACGTACCAACGACTCCTCTTCCACCTACTCCAGTTTTCACATCAATTCCAAGACTTTCTAAATATGCCGCAATCTTCTTAGGTGTATTCACTTCCGTATGGGAAAGCTCCGGATACATATGAAAATCACGACGTAACTCTACTAATTCCGGATATATTTCTTCGAGTCTACTAAACAAATTATCTAACATGCCTCTAACCTCCGCTGTCTATCATTCTAGCTGCTTCTATCATACAATATTCGACAAAACCCGGGAAGTGACAGGCACTCCCCTACCAAATGAACATATGAGCTATTGTCACAAATATTGCGCCTAATGCGTATTGGATTAGGATTAGTGGTAGGACCCATTTCATCCATTTAATCCAAGGTATTTTGGCGATAGCTAATGCCGCTAATAGGATTCCTGCTGTTGGTGTGAAGATGTTTGAGATACCGTCTCCGTATTGGAATGCCAGTACAGCCGTTTGACGACTTACACCTACTAAATCGCCAAGTGGAGCCATAATTGGCATACTAATCGCAGCTTGTCCACTGCCAGATGGAACAATGAAATTCAATAAACTTTGTGTGACGAACATACCAAGTGCTGATAACCCACTAGGTAATCCAGCAACAAGATTGGATACCGCATATAAAATCGTATCAATCGTATGAGATTCTTGTAAAATCGTTAAAATCCCATATGCAAATCCCACGATCAAGGCGCCCATGACCAATTCCTCACAGCCTTTAACAAAAGACTCTGCAATTTGATTCACACGCATTTTTCCAATAATCCCAACAACGATTCCCATAATCAAGAACAATGCAGCAATCTCGGTAATATACCAGCCCTGCAAAATAACCCCAAATGCCAACCCAACTAATGTAAGTACCAGCACTGCTAAAATAACCAGTTGACGTTTCGTTAATGTTTGCTGTTGCATTAGTTCTGGGTCAACCACACGCTTTAAATCTTCCTCATACATTAAGCTCTTTGTTGGGTCCTTCTTTACCTTGCGAGCATATAGCATCACATAGGCAATTGTGACACCAACAAAAATCAACCAAAAGACAAATCGAACACCCATCCCAGAAAATGTTGGCAAACCAGCAATCCCTTGTGCTACACCAACGGTAAATGGATTCATAAAAGCAGATCCAAATCCAGCATACACTCCAGCCAGAATCATCGCTGCTCCAGTAATCGAGTCAAATCCTAGCATCAACGCCAGTGGTACTGCAATCAGTAGGAACGGAATAGCTTCCTCAGCCATTCCCCAAGTTCCACCGCAAATCGCGAAGAACAACATAACCACAGGAATTAAATAAAGCTCTTTCCCTGCCATTTTTTTCGTAATCGAACCAAATGCCGCTTCAATGGTATTTGTCGCCCGAAAAATACCAAACGTTCCACCAACGATAAAAATAAAGAAGATGATTCCTGCCGCTTCAACCATTCCGATATGTAAGGATTCAAATAATTCCATAAAACCAGTTGGATTGGAATCAGCCGCATGATACGTACCATCCACCACGATTGATCTACCGTTCTCATCGGTTGTTCGATCGTATTCCCCTGCTGGTATCACATACGTTAATAAAGCCGTCAACGCCATTAGGCCAAATAAAATGACAAACCCATGTGGAAATTCAAATTTTTTCTTTGCTTTAACTGTTTCTGTACTCATGATGCACATCCCTTTCTTCGTTTCAAATTGTGTTGGATGTACACAGAAAACTTGAAGGTATAGTGTTGTTGTGGTTACTTGTCTCTCATAAACTATCCAAGCTTGGGCGAATGTCCATATTCATAGACTTACTTGAAAAATTTTAGAAAACAAAAAAGCAACGATAGGAAAATAACCTACCATTGCTGTTTACACAATACGTTATCCTCCATCCTGATCAGTAGTTCTCCATGCACATAATTCGCATGACAGTATGCCCCTTATTCAGCAGACATCCCAGCAATAATGAACTTGACCTTCATTATGCTTCGGCAACTAATCCTTTCAACAATCCTCATCGATGTCATACTCCGATTGTTTACTCCTATTACTCGCACCTCTACCTCATCGAATGATAAGGTCATTTATGAAATTAAATACAATATTATCAAACTATGAAAAATTGTCAAGCAGATATTTTTTCACAGGAGGCTGGCGCTCAGTTCGGGCGATATTTTGGTGTTTCGGGCGATGTTTCTGCCGTTTGAGCGATATTTGGGCAGTTCGGGCGATGTTCCTGCCGTTCAAGCGATATCTCACCTTTTCGAGCGATATTCCTCCCGTTCAAGCTAATAATCCCCACTCCAGCTCATTGCTCCCATTTTCCAAAACCCTAAATTTCCAACCCCCAGCCAATTAAAAACAATTAAGCGCTCTTCTCCTTACGCTGTAATAACACCGCCACAATCACAATGACCCCTTTAAAAGCCTCCCGTAAGAAAGGCGGTACACCGAACAAGTTTAATAAATTATTCATCACAGCAATAATCAGCATGCCATATACGGTACCAAGTATAAAGCCTCGTCCACCAAGCATATTGGTACCACCAACTACAGCGGCAGCGATGGCATCCATTTCCACTCCTCTTCCGGCATTGGAAAAGTCCATGGAGCCGATTCGAGAAACTTGAATGATCGCTGCAACTGACACAAGTAGCCCCATCAACGCATACACACGTAACTTCACTTTATGAATATTGACCCCAGACAATCTGGCCGCACGCTCATTAGAGCCTACCGCAATAATTTGTCTACCAAAAACGGTTCGCTTGGATACATAATATAGAATTGCAGCGATGATTGCCCAGTAAAGGATTGGCATGATCATCAGATTGCCAATTTTCAAGCTAGATAACTGCAAGAACTCCGCTGGCACCGTTGTGTTATAACCTTGGGTGAAATGCTGGGTAACACTTCGGAAAATCATCATCGCCCCAAGTGTAGCAATAAACGGTGGCACCATCCCTTTGGTAATCGATACACCAATAAGCGCTCCGAGTAGATAACCAAATCCCATTACAAGAATCACCGTCAAAATAATTGCCGGAACTCCAGTTATGCCAACCGCACCTAGAATTCCCTGTGCACCAGTATCCAATAGATACATCGCAAATGCACCCGTAATAACCAAGGTAGAACCAACCGATAAATCAATCCCACCAGTCATAATTACTAGCGTCATCCCAAGCGCAATAATCCCCACTCCAGCATTATTACGTAAAATATTTATCCAGTTATTCGTCCACGATTGGAACCACTCCCCAAAGGAGTCGTAATCAAATCCCAACGTCAACGTCTGTAAAACAACCATAATAATAAGTGCTATTAAAATACTAAACAGCGGATCCGTTGACCATTTATTCCGGAACCACCCCGCGAATGATCTCTTACCTGTTGTTGTCTCATGATTTGTTTCCACTTCTGATTTTTTTACTAGTTTCATGGTTGGTGTACCTCCTTCTCTTCGCTAAGCTCGCCGCCTGTAGCCAATCTCATAATTGTATGCTCATTCATCATCTCATCACGCACCTCACCTTGAATGGCACCATGATACATCACCAGCGCCCGGTCACAGACACGTATGATTTCCCCCGCCTCACTAGACAGGACAATGACAGCAATACCTTCTTCCGCCAGTTTTAAAATAATATCGTAAATATCTTCCTTCGCCCCAACGTCTACACCCTGTGTCGGATTATCTAAAATCAATACCTTAGGGTTTGCGGCTAACCATTTGGACAGGACAATCTTTTGCTGATTTCCACCGGATAAACTTGTAATACTATCCGTTTCCTTGCCCATTTTGATTCGCAAAGCATCTCGCTGTTCTGCAAATAATGCTTCATGCTTTGACGTATCAATAACGCCACGCCTTGCAAACATCGGCCAAGTCGCAATCGATGCATTCTCAAAAATATCCATATCCTTTAAAATGCCATTTTCTTTTCGATTCCGCGGAAGATAAGCAATTCCTTGTTTAATAGCTTGGTAGGTGCTAGTTATCGTAGCCTCTTTTCCATCGATAAAAATCTTCCCAAATGCGTAGGAGTCCGCTCCAAAAATCGCCTGAAACAATTCACTCCGGCCATCACCTAATAGTCCAGTGACCCCAACAATTTCACCGGCATGAACCCGCAAGTGAATATCACGAAAATGGTTACCATCGGTTAATCCTTCTACTCGTAAAACTTCTTCCCCAAGTTCCTCATTTTCCCGCTCTCTTCGTAACGATTCTGTTCGGACATCAAACCCGACCATATAGCTAGCCAAGTCCTTTTTCGTAACGTCACGTACATCCCCTTCAGATACTAAATTACCATCTCGAAGTACCGTGTACCGATTACAAATATCCATCACTTCATTAAGTTTATGAGAAATAAACACAATCCCAACATCATGGGACTGCAACGTGCGCATCATCGTAAACACACGTTCAATTTCAGAATCCGTTAATGAAGTAGTTGGCTCATCCATAATAATGATTGACGCATTCATGAGCATCGCCCGGCAGATTTCCACAATCTGTTTATACGAAGCATCCAGCGTCCCAACCATTCTTGCCGGATCTAGGTCAACATTCATCTTTGCAAAAATATCTGCCGTCTTTTCATACATCTGGCGAAGATCAAGTGCGCCACGCTTCGTTTTAATCTCTCGACCGAGAAACATATTTTCATAGATAGGCAGATCATTGATCAAATTTAACTCCTGATGAATAAACGCTATCCCCGCTTCCATCGAATCTACCGGTGTTACAAAGTCCACTACTTCTCCGTCGATTAAAATGTCACCAGAATCCATCGGCAAAACCCCACCGAGTATATTCATTAGGGTCGATTTACCTGCGCCATTTTCCCCAAGCAACGCACAGATTTCGCCACCCCTTACCGAAAAGGAAACATCCTTTAGTACATCATTACTGCCAAATGACTTCCGTATATGACTCATCTCTATTTGCATGTCATCACATCCAAGCAATTTTTTTAGAAAAACTCGCTTTTGTTTTTCTTATACCGACGAGAAAAGTTATAAAACTATCTATCGGTTCGAACTCCCTACACCCTATATATTATGAATAGGCAAAAGAAGGGCGGAATCTAGCCTTCACCCCTCTTCTCCTATTACGTTTAACTAAAAGCCAGCTACTTTAGTATGGTGATTCAGCATCTAGGAATTCTTCATAATTATCACGGTCTACCACGGTTGTCGGAATAACTGTCTCCTCATCTGTTTCTTCACCATTCAAAATTTTCACAGCGATATCAACTGCATCCTTCACCATAGCTGGGCTATATAGGGCCGATTGAATCCAAATGTCTTCGTTTTCTGGCATCATATTGAAGTATTCCTGCATGCCACCACCGCCAGTTACGACTTTAATATCCGTTCTCCCAGCTTCCTCGATTGCTTGCAAGACACCAACTGATGTTTCATCATCCAAGGATAAAACCGCATCGATATGATCTAAGCTTGTTAAAATATCCGCAAAATCGGCTAAACCATCTTCGCGTGTAAATTGTGTTGCATACGTATGAAGCGTCATATCTGGTGCAATTTCAGCAATTGTGTCCTTAAATCCACCAGTTCGTAATTCTGAAACAGATCCAGACGATGGTACTTCTAAGATAACTACGTCACCCTCTGTACCGATTTTATCCACGATATAATTTGCCCCCTGGACACCCATATCATAGTTATCACCAGCAACACGGTAAACACCATCCACATCAATCGCAATGTCAAAGTTTACTACTTCAATTCCTTCGTCAATTGCACGTTGGATTGGCACCTCCATGCCCTCCCACTGCGGAAATGCAACAATTGCTTCAGCACCCCACGTAATTAAATCATCCAACTGTGACGTCATCTCAGAAGCGTCACTACTCGTATAAATCTGATAGTCAATCTCATCCGATAATTCCTTCGCGCGAGCTTCTGCATGATAGGCAACCGCAGCTACCCAACCATGTGTTACAGCAGGTGCTAAGATTCCTACCTTGAACTTATCACCAGATTCACCATCGCCAGACGTATTGTCTGAACCACAAGCAGCAAGTACTGGCACCATCACTAGCACAAGTAAAACAAACAACTTAATAAACTTTTTCAATGAAATAACCCCCTCAAATTTTTAAAATATGGATAAAACTATGAAACCAATTATAATAATGGAACTTACTACTTCACGAATCTATTACCCTCGTAATAAAAGCGCTTTCAATTAGATGAAAATGAGGTAGCTGGAACGTGAATCTCACGTCCTGTTTCCAATGATTGTTCAATTAACTTAAGTAAGTTTAAACTATATAAAACATCCGCTACTGGTATAACGGTATTTTCCTTTTCTTGTTTGATACACGTGATAAAATACGCCAGTTCTTGTTGAAAAGCATCCGCAGTCTCAACTGCCACTTCCTCCACCTGATCCTTGTCATAAAAAACAAAATGCCGGTCATTGATTCTCTCAATATTTTCCCCAGCCTTCAGGTGAAAATCTATTGCACCCTCCTGCCCCTGCGCACGAAATGCCATCGTGAACGGATAACCATTTGGCATCCGGTGGGACGCTTCGATAAATGCTTTTGCTTTATTTTGGAACGTCAACGTTGACATCACATGATCCCATGCGCCGTATTGATTCTGATGGCCAACCGCATAAACAGTCTCCACCTCACCTAGTAAATAATAGGCAAAATCAATGTCATGTAAATGGAGATCAAATAATGCTCCACCACTCTTTTCCGGATGCTGAAACCAGTCACTCCAGGTCGGCAACTGCCCTAGCCTTTGGGCATGGATCGTTTCGATTCCTTTTAATTTTCCAGTGTCATGTAATGATTTTATCGTTTCATACTCCGGCCAAAACCGAAGCACATGACCAACAAACAGTCGCACATTTGACCGCCTAACAGCTTCAATGATTCGATTGGCTGCCGCTACTGTTAATGTCAGCGGTTTTTCACAAATAATCTGTTTCCCTGCCTCAGCTGCCTGGATGATATAGTCCTCATGTAAAAATGTTGGAACACAAATATCAATGACAGCAATATCTTCACGCTGTAGGAGCTGTTCATAATCCGAAACAACCTCTCCGTGGAAATCATCAATTCCCACTCCTTCAGCCTGTTTCGTACAAATGGCTACCACTTCAACCTGTGCCATATGGCGAAATGCTTCCAAATGTGCTTTGCCGATAAAACCTAAGCCAACGATTCCAATCTTGATCATAACGTCCACCTCTCAACTTTCTAGTAGTTTTTTCAGATAGTTGAAGGATCTCGCTACCGCTTCATTTACTTCAGCAAGATTAGCTGGCCCATCCTTCGTGAATTCGATCTCCACACTGATTGGCCCTTGGTAGTTTCCATCCTGGAGTATCGTAAATAATCGGCCGAAATCAAGATTGCCATCCCCTATTGCTGGAAAATTCCATTCGTTATTAGCGCCGAGCTTATCCTTTAAATGAACAAATTCCACCACATCAACAGATGCCGCTAAGTCCTCATACGGTAAAACATCACCATAAAAGATTACATTGGCTGTATCATAATTAATTTTCACCCGGTTATGAAAGGATTGAACGAGCTTTTTCAAGGAAACTCCCGTGGCAAAATTATTGCCATGTGTCTCAAACACGAGTGTTTTCCCTAATTTCTCACACTTTTCTAGAACCGGCTCAAGATTTCGAATTAATACAGCCTCATCCTCAATCACATCTGCATCATTATGTGCATCCCCTGTTGCAGTAACGATATATGGACAGTCAAAGAACACGGCCAAATCAATGCTTTCCATCAAGTTGGCAATTCCTTCTTCTCGCATGACATTACTATGTGCGCCAATTCCAACACAGGTCATCCCGTATTGCTGAAGCAAGTCTTTTACCCACTGCCGCTCATCCGCCTTCATAGTTGGTAAAACATGTGGCGTATGATCCTTAACCGCAGCTAATTCAATCTTCGTAAATCCAGCCTCACTAGCGCCTTTCACAGCCTCTACTAATGAATACCCATGATACGTATTGGAATTAATGGCAAGTTGGTTATACATGGTTAACCCTCCTGTCAACTGACCCAATTTTTTATCGTACAAAATCAATGTAATCCGTTACAAATAGCTTAAAAGAAACAAACCACTAAGTCAAACTATTTCGAAAATTTAACAGTGGATTTAAGAAGATGCCAGGATTTTTTCCACAACTTTTAAGGAAGCTAATGCTTCTTGCGCCGTTACTGGCGGCACCTCATCCTTTACAATACACTGGATAAATGCATCAATAACGCCACTCGATGTCTGATTGTCATTCGTTTGAATTTGTTCTAAATCGTACTTAACGAGCGTCCCATCCTGCTTCTCCACTAAAAGAGGTACAGACGGATCATGATAAATTTTAAGAACACCCTTCTGGCAATAAATAATCGTCGAGTTATCCTCTTTGCCGTAGTACGTCCAGGAAAATGATGCTGTACCTAATCGACCTTTTTTCGTCTTACAAGCACAAACAACATTATCACAAACCGTAATCGGCTGGCCCTGTTCATCCACCTTATCTAACGCCCCGGAAAAAGCATGGACATCCTCGATTTCATCATCGAGCAAATAATGGATGAGATCGAGTTTGTGAATCCCTAGATCTCCAGCAACACCAGAATGGGAGCGATCCTTTCTAAAAAACCACGTCGCATTTGTTTTCGTCACACCCCAAGTTTCAGGTCCTTGATGCCCGAAAGAAGTCTTAAACGTAAGTACCTCACCAAGCTCTTTGCTAGCCAATATTTCCTTCGCCTTTTGATGTGCTTTTGTAAAACGCTGATTGTGGTCGATCATTAATTTTTTCCCAGATTGTTGTTCTGCCTTGATGATTTCCTCAGCATGTTCAACACTAATAGCTAGCGGTTTTTCACATAATACATGCTTACCACTTAATAGTGCCTTTGTTGTATTCACATGGTGTGCTTCGTTGGACGAGCAATCACTAATCGCAACAATCTTCGGGTCCGTTAACAAATCCTCTAATCGTGCAACTGCTCGACCACCGAACTCTTCCGCAAGATGCTGTGCCCTTTCGAAGTTTCGGTCGTAAAAGACAATTTCATCGACATGTGGATTGGCTTTGTATTCTGGTGCATGACGAAATTTCGTAATCGAGCCACAGCCGATAATGCCTACGTTAAACCTCATATGCTAACCCCCTCTGTGTAAACCCTCACTATCCCATCGTTGATTCCCGAATAATTAATTCGTGATCTAACACGATACTCGCTACCTTCTCACCCTTAATACTCGTCATTAGCATTTCTGCTGCAAGACAGCCCATTTTGTACATCGGTTGGGAAATAGTTGTGAGCGTAGGATTGGTCATACTAGCAAAGCTAATATTATCAAAACCCACTACAGCAATCGGCTCATACATTTTCCCTTCCCCATTCAACGCCTTCAGCGCCCCAATTGCCAACGTATCGGAAACTGCAAATACGGCGGTAGGTCTCTCTTCTAACTGAAGTAAAACCCGCATTGCCTGAACCCCATTTTCAAAATCCAATTCCTTCGTATGGTAAATCCATTCATCACGAACCGCTAAGCCAAACTCTTGTAATGCTCGCTCATATCCTGCCAAGCGATGTCTCGCATATAGGAATGTGTCATCGGAATTAATGAGCGCAATTTTCTCATTCCCTAGTTTGATCAAATGCTTTACCGCATGATACGCAGCTAGTTCATGATCGATGGTCACGTATGGAATACTCCCGTCGGTCTCATATTCGCTACATAAAACAACCGGATGATGCTCCGCTAATTCATGAAGCTTATGCATATTGACCGTTGGATCCATCGAAATAATCCCATCTGCTAATTTGTTTTTTACCATATTGAAGTAAATGTTTTCTCGTTCTGGTTTAGAGTCTGTTTCACAAAGAAGTATGTTGTAGTTGTTAGCTATCGCGGTGTTTTGAATCCCATTGATGATTTCGGTGTAAAAAGGGTTGGAAATACTAGGTAGCAATACAAGTAGCAGACGACTTTCTGAGTTTCGTAGATTTCGTCCAAGCATACTTGGTTGATAGTTTAACTCTTGAATCGCACGTTGCACTTTCTGCCTCGTCTCAGGTGTAACAGCGGTAGCGTTATTTAATACTCTCGATACCGTCGCAACCGACACACCAGCTTGCTGTGCGATTTGCTGAATATTTGCCATGATGATTCCTACCTTCAATCTGTAATTCACTTAAAATGTAATCGATTACATTTATGATTGTAACGGCAGCCTATATGTTTGTCAATAAAATTAAGTGTAAATTTTAAAAATAATAAATTTTAGTATTGATTTACGGTTGATTTATGTATAATGGATGTAACGGATTACATTTCTTAGGGAGGGTTTTTCTTGAAATTAGGAGTATTTACCGTATTATTTTCTGACAAAAATCTAGAGCAAATGCTTGATCATGTAGCAGCAAAAGGAATCGAAGCTGTGGAGTTAGGTACAGGTGGGTACCCAGGTAATGCCCATTGTAAACTCGATGAATTACTTGGCAACAACGAAAAACAACAGGAGTTCATGAATACTATTACAAGCAGGGGATTAATTGTAAGCGCTTTAAGTTGTCATGGTAACCCGCTTCATCCGCAAACGAAAATTGCTGAAGAGGCAGACATTACTTTTACCAAAACCATAAAGCTTGCTAGCGAACTAGGAATCCCAGTTGTGAATACATTCTCTGGTTGCCCTGGAGATCACGAGAATGCGAAATATCCCAACTGGCCAGTAGCCGCTTGGCCAAATGACTACCAAGAAATTTTAACATGGCAGTGGGAAGAAAAAATCATTCCGTACTGGAAGGAAAAAGCAGCGTTCGCCGAAGCACATAATGTGAAAATAGGTCTAGAGCTACATGGCGGATTTTCCGTACATACACCCGCTACACTTCTACGTTTACGAGAAGCATGTGGACCAGCAATAGGAGCAAATCTTGATCCAAGTCATATGTGGTGGCAAGGTATTGATCCGGTTGAATCGATCAAAATCTTAGGCCGTGAAAATGCGATTCATCATTTCCACGCCAAGGATACGATTATCGATCAATCCAACATGAATCGAAATGGATTAACCGATATGACACCTTATTCCGATATGCAAAACCGTGCATGGTATTTCCGAACAGTCGGCTTTGGCCACGCCCAAAAAGACTGGGCAGATATGATTAGCACATTACGGTTATATGGCTATGATTATGTCGTAAGTATTGAACATGAAGACGGGCTGATGTCGATTGATGAGGGATTTACAAAAGCCGTGGAGACATTGAAGCCTGTGATGGTGAAGGAATCGGTTGGTGAGATGTGGTGGACGTAATCCCGCATGTTGGCTTATAAATCTAATAGGGACGGTTTAGTGTAGCATCTGAACCGTCCCATACTACTTATTCTACTAGATTCTCTAATTCCACTAAGAAAGTCTTTATTTCATAAGGCTTAATTCCAAACACTAGTATTTCCGCCGATTGCTTCTCCCCTACTGGTTCCTCCATCAAATTACACTCCTGCCAAGACTTGATATTCAAATCCGACGTAATCTGTGCAGAACCCCTTCTACCAGTGAATTCATGTAAGCGAAGTACTACTTTATTGCTATCCTCCGCCTTTTTCACTGCATCAATCATGACGTAATCAGCCGAGATCTTAAACAGGCTTAATTGCTGATAGCTAAAATCACCCACGCTATAAGCTAATGGTAGGTTTAAATCATCTGCCTCTTGAACCGTCTCCCCTTCCACCCATGATCCTTCATGTGGAAGCAGCGAATACGTAAACATGTGATTACCTTGATCCTGTGTATAATCTGGGTAAGTAGCACCTTTTAATAAGGTTAAACGAATCGTAGAATCCTTCACATCGTATCCATACTTACAGTCATTAAGCAGACTCACACCATACCCTTGCTCCGATAAATCTGCCCACTGGTGTCCGACAGTTTCAAACTTAGCCATATCCCAGCTTGTGTTCCAATGCGTCGGGCGTTTCACATTCCCAAATTGGATATCAAATGTTGCTTCGGTCGAGCGGATATCGACTGGGAACGCAACTTTCAATAATTGATTCACCTCATGCCACTGAACCTCGGTAACAAAATCAATCCGTCTCTTGCTTGCATAAACAATCATTTTTTGCTGAATAACAGAATGATGATATTCCCACGTGAACGCAATAACTGCTCGAATCGAATTCGTTTCCAGCACCTCTACTGATCTCAGGTTGCTTATTTCCTTCATTTTTTCTTGATAAAAAATATCAATCTCCCATGCATCCCATCGCAATGGCTTATCTTCGAAGATTTGCAGGACATTACCTTTTTGATTTTCTTGTAAAACCTCCCGGTGGTTAGGAATGTCATAGATTCTCGTCAAATGCCCTAATTCATCCCATTCAATATTGTAAAATGGCGTTTGAATGCCATTTTTCCCAAGTACAGTAAACGGAGATGGATCTACAGGCTCCTCAACTGCTACAGGTTGGAATTCCACTTTTGTCATTCCGAGCGATGGTACCTTGACCTCAAGCAGCCACTCTTCTTCCGTTTTCACAGCACGTAGCGGTGCTTTGTTATGATCCACCCAGGTACCATTTTCCGTTTCCTCGGTTACTGGTATCGATACAATTGAATGACGCTCCCAAGCTGCTGGGTTGATGACTGTATAAGAGTGTTCAGCATTTCCTTCCACCTTTTCCCTTGCAGCAAGTGCCAATCCTTCTGCTTCCTTATATTCCAATTTACTATCTTCATAAACTTCTTTAATAGAAGAACCAGGCAAAATATCATGAAATTGATTTCGCAACATAATTTTCCAACCGTCATTCAGTTGCTTCTGGGGATAATTGTCCCAGTCATTTGAAATCGCGCTGTTTAATACATTAAGGAACTCAACCTCTTTATACAAAAGCTCCAATTTCCGGTTGGACTTCTTATTATTCGCTTGCGATGTATAAGTACCTCGGTGAAATTCTAGATAAAGCTCGCCGTCCCAAACATGGACATAGCCCTCTGTTTCTTCCACAGTCTTATGTAGATTAGCCAAATAATCCTTTGCTTTTGCCGGTACAACATTCGGCACCCCAGGCATATCATGTAGCCTGCGTCTCATTTCTAACATGTCACGGGTAACACCGCCACCGCCGTCACCATGCCCATAGGTCACCATGATATCCTTCGTAACGCCCTTATCCCGAAATGCTTCCCAGGCACCAATCATTGTTTCCGCCGTAATGGCTGCATTATAATCCGCACCCCAGCCTTTTCGACCTGGATATGGTGTCGTAATAAAATAGGTTAGAATCTCCGTACCGTCAATCCCACGCCATCTAAACACATCATGTGGCATGCGATTAAATTGATTCCAGCTAATTTTTGTCGTGACGAACGATTTTATTCCAGACTTTTGTAAAATTTGCGGTAGTGCCCAGCTATAACCAAACACATCTGGTAGCCATAAATAGGTGCACTCCACCCCAAATTCCGCTCGCATAAACCGGGTTCCGTGCAGCAATTGTCTTACCAACGATTCGCCAGACGGAAGATTTGAATCCGGCTCCAGCCACATGCCACCCTCTGGTTCCCAGTGTCCATCTTTTACACGCTGCTTGATTTTCTGAAAGATTTCTGGGTAATCCTGTTTAATATAATCATAGAGCTGTGGTTGTGCCTGTTGAAATAGGTAGTCCGGATACTTTTCCATTAAACGTAGAACGGTTGAAAATGATCTAGCTGCCTTTTCCCGAGTGTGTCTTAACCGCCATAACCAAGCGACATCAATATGCGTATGTCCAACTGCATGAATAGTAACTGGATGATGCTTTTCCATTTGTTGCAGACGGTCCTGTAGATCCTTGCATGCAACTTCTACCGACTGGTAAAAATCAGCTGAACCCGAATCCATCCAGTCCACATGATAAAACGCTCTATCTAAAGCAT
Source organism: Ornithinibacillus contaminans (assembly GCF_001038425.2). Lineage (GTDB taxonomy): Bacteria > Bacillota > Bacilli > Bacillales > Amphibacillaceae > Ornithinibacillus > Ornithinibacillus contaminans. The sequence continues at coordinate 141,189 of NZ_LDPV02000053.1, read as the reverse complement.
TTAGCAAATCTTCACGGATAGGATTCATCTCATCAAGCATTTCAATAGTCTGAAGACACGCTTTCCCCGTATAGTACAAATCATCCGCCGCAGGATCTAACCACGCGACAAAAGCCTGTTGAAAAGTATGTACCTGCTCTACTGGACGTCCGCCACCTTCCAATCCAGACCATAAGCGGAAAACGAACTCAGCAGCACTACCAGCTAGCTCATTCGAAAGAAAAACCTCTTTATGATTTCCATCCACACCTTGATAAATTTCACGATTGAGATATAACAACGATTCAAAGCCAGAATTTGTTCCACCATCTGTTATTCCAAAATCAAACACACCAACAATTTCACGTGTTTGCCACGTTTCTGGAATACTCACTTCAGCCTTCAGCCAAGCGTATAAATCTCTTCCAGCCCATTGTTCCCCTAATTTATAAGTAGACCATTCCCCTTCAAGTAAAGGCTTTGCACCAACTTCCCCTTCTTCATCGAGCTGAAATTGGAACGAAGGAATTTCGATTTTATCGCGATAACGGTAGCCATCTAATTCTGTTAACCTTGCGTGGAGTTTCTTTTCAGTCTGAAACAATAATCTCCCTCTTTTCCGATTCTTTTAAATCATTTATACAATAAGTATAGAAAAAAGAATCCGACTTGACCAGTTCGGATTCTTTTTCGTACATGATTTGTGATTGTTCCTTTTTCTAATTGACTACTAAATTTCTCCACCTAATTACAATCCAAGTCCAAAATACTCGCATCAATTCTCTACCACCTCAAAAAACTGTGGCAAATACTCTCGATGTGCATCCAACATTTCATCCACGATTTGCTTTGCCAGTGTATCCGAGGCAACTAGCGGATTAATCGTTAATGCTAAGACAGCTAAATTGTAGTCTCCTGTCACAGCCGCTTCTGCAGCAACTCGTTCAAAGGACTTTATTTGCTGCACAAGCCCCCGAACAGAAACAGGTAAATCCCCCATAACAAGTGGCTTCGGACCATCCTTCGTAATAACTGCACTAATTTCCACAGCCGATTCATTTGGTAGACTTGCAATTGCTCCATTGTTCCTCGTATTAACCGGTTGGATATCACGTTTGTCATTATAAATACTAGATATTAATCGAACAGCTGCTTCAGAATAATAGGCCCCACCTCTTTTTTCCAATTGAGGTGGTTTGATTGCGAGTTCTGGATCCTTGTATAGTTCAAATAAATCCTTCTCAAGTGTTTGGACTACCTCGGCACGAGTCCCATTCTCTTCAGCGTCTTTCTTGGTCTTTTCAACCATCTCTTTCGTTTTATAATAATAATTATGATATGGGCATGGGATAGCGTTCAATGCTTTTAAAAATTCTGGCTCCCACCCAAAGCCCTCGATGTTTTTCACATAACTACTGTCCCCAAGACCGGTTAACGTATTGATTACCACTTCCTTAACACTAACCCCGTCTAAATAAACACCAAGACCGTACACCATATGGTTCAGTCCAGCAAAATCAATTCGAACGCGAGAATGATCTACATTTAATAGTTTCGCAATTGCCATTTCCATCCCGATCGGGACATTACATAAGCCTACAACTTTTTGGATAGATGAGTACCGGAGAACTGCCTCTGTTATCATCCCAGCAGGATTCGTGAAATTAATCAACCAAGCATCGGGACAAAGTTCTTCCATGTCCTTACAAATTCCTAAAATAACTGGTATGGTTCGCAGACCTTTAAACAAACCTCCCGGACCATTTGTTTCCTGACCTAACACATCATATTTTAATGGAATACTCTCATCCTTTGCACGCGCATCAAGTAATCCAACTCGAAATTGCGTAGTAACAAAATCTGCATTTCGTAATGCTTCTCTGCGATCAAGTGTTAGATGAATCTCAATTGGAAGATTAGCTTTTTGAACCATTCGTTTTGCTAAATTACCAACAATATTGAGCTTTTCTTTTCCTTGTTCAATATCTACTAGCCAAATTTCAGATACTGGTAACTCATCATAATGATTAATAAAACCCTCAATTAACTCCGGTGTATAACTAGATCCACCACCAATGGTCGCAATCTTTAATCCTTTTTTCATTTGTAGATTCCTCCTTAAGATTAGTAGCCTCTACATCGTCCTTTTTTCATCCGTTGTATGAAAATGTCCAGATCCCACCATGCTTAACGTTCGTACCACCTAGAACGAACGTAATATAATTGTTCATGTTCATTCTTCTTATCAATCGATTTCACAGTTTAATAAGGATGGGAGTCAGTGTTGATGTTGACTCCCACAAATTTATGAACCTATTTTTCCTGTAATTTTATGGTGAAGTATAGGGCAGTCCCCAACGAGGATTGTTTGAATGCCTGTTTTAAATGACGTTCCGTTTCTTCACCAGATAAATCCGTTTCAGCCGTTAGTTGCATATCAATTTTATTTACCTTATCAATCATCACCTGCACGTTCTCATCCTGATAGCCTTCAAAAAATTCATGTAAAAATTTGATTTGCCCACAAAAAACTGTTAGCTTATGCTGATTCATCTTCTGCTATCCCATCTCCATTAGTCACATTTGCAGCTTTATTTGCCGCGATGACGAAAGGTAAATAAATGATAGTAGATACCGCAAGACAGACAAACCCTATTATTAACGCTAACCAGTTTCCACCTGTACCTAAGAAAGCAATTAGTGGTCCAGGTGTCGTCCAAGGTACGGCATATGCAATTGGCGGAATCCATTCAAAATGAATGACCGTCCAACCAATAATCACATTCACCGCTGGAACTAGAACAAATGGAATAATCAAGATTGGGTTTAAAACAACCGGCAGTCCAAAAATAATGGGCTCATTAATATTAAATAATCCCGGTGCAATCGATAGTTTCCCAATATTGCGATAATCCTTCCTCCTAGAAACAAGGAATATCGCAATGATTAAGCCTAAGGTCATACCTGAACCACCATAATTGGCAAATGCGTCATTGATTGCCCATGTAGTTGGATATGGCGCTCCCCAAGCCGTTCCATTTTCTGCAACGAAGTTTAAGTTTTCTACACCCGCTTCCGCAAACATCGCCTCGCGGATTGCAGCAACCGTATTCGGACCATGAATACCAAATACCCACAGGATATTGGATACAACCGCAAGAATGACTAACGAAATAATACTCGTTCCTAAATTTTTCAATGGTGTTTGTAACACTTCGTAAATTAATTGATGCAAGCCATCTGGGTAGACTGCATTAATAAGCGCATTTGCAATCGCAAAAATAAGCGTAATAATGACAATGGGAAACAGCACCTTAAAGGATCGCGATACGGCTGGTGGTACAGATGCTGGCAAATTAACCTGTAATTTGGTCGACTTCGATAGCCTACTAAATAATTCTCCAACCAATAACCCAACAATAAGTGCCACGAATAGTCCTTGTGCTCCAACCCATTGCGTTGACAAAAAGCTAGCGCCATCTACCATGGTATAGGGTGGATAGATAATGAAGAACGTTGATAATCCTGTAATTCCGCAAAGTAATTCATCGGCTTTTAATTCAATGGCAATATTTCTCGCAACCAAAAAGACAATAAATATCGATAGAATATTTGTAGAACCATTCAGGACTGGTGTAAAGACTTCCTGATAGTCCGCTAGATTAGGAAACATTTTATGCAAGAATAATATTTTAGCGATAAAACCATCCTCTGCTAAAATTGCAAAATTCAATAGTAATACAAGAGAACCTGCTAACGTAATCGGAAAAGCTAAAATAAATGCATCACGTATTGCGACAACATGTCGTTGTGAGTTCAACTTAGCTGCAATTGGTACAAGGAATCGTTCCATTCCTCTTTCAAATTTGTCCATTACCGCCATGGTCCTTCACTCCTTTTTCCTATTTATCCATTGATGAGTTCAAATGCTCTTCCTAATACTTTTTCGCCATCCATCGTTCCATAAGCACGCATTTCGATTACCTCGACTGGTACACGACCTTTCACCATGGAATCAACCTGCTTTTTCTGATATCTGACTTGTGGCCCAAGCAACACTAAATCCACTTCATCAATTACCGATTTGGCTTCCGAGATAGGAAGTGCAGCAATTTCAACTTCTTCCCCCCTATTCTTTGCTGCCTCTAGCATTTTATTTACTAGTAAACTAGTCGACATACCTGCTGCACAAACGAGTAAAATCTTTTTCATCTAATTACCTCCTTTTTTTGAAAACGTTTTCATTATTTAGTGACAAATCTACCGAAAAATACTCTCAACCCCCTTTTACATTTTATTCTGATGTGATAGTTGTTTGTACAAATCAACAAACTCCCTCGCCAAATCCTTCACTGTTATAGCCGTCATTAAATGATCTTGCGCATGAACCATAAGTAGCGAAATCGTACTGTTATTTCCGCTAACCTCTTCCTGAATTAAAGCTGTTTGAATGTGATGGGCTTCATTCAATGCTTCTTCTGCCTCAAGTAGTTTCGCCTCAGCTCCAACAATATCCCCCTCTTTCGCAAGCTGGATAGCCTCCATCGCATGACTTTTACCATCTCCACCATGAAGGATAATTTGAAAAACAACATCCTCTGAAATCATTGGCATAGCCTACACTCCTTCCCATTTTTTCAAGCTATCGTTTGATAGTTTCGCAGTTGTATTTCCTTGTCATGTAAATAAGATAATATAGCTGGATGCGTTAGGATACGTAATTCATTTAATCGCTCCATCGCATAGGTGCTTCCTTCTTTTAATGGTATGTCAAGAAATGCAGGATGACACATCACTTCAACCGTTTTATAGGCTTGTAATTCTTCAAACAATGTGAGTGTATTTTTTACCGTAAGTCCCGCTCCATAAAATTCTGAGCAGAAATACTCTACAACCTGTAAGGAAGATCTTTGATTGGATGCATTTCGAATTGGGAGCCGATAATGATTAGCCAGTTTTGTAAACACCGGATAAACCTTGCTGCTTGTATGAACATGGTGATGAGAATCTAAATGTGTTGGGGTTAAACCGTAGGATAAAAATCGTTCCAGCTGACTTGTTAGTTCCTTTTCTATGTCCGCAACTGTTGCGCTTGATTCTAAATCAGGTAATCGCAAAAAATCTCCCTTATCATCAACAAGCGATGGTACATCATTTCGTATCGGCTTACCACAAGTCAGCGCAAAATGGATGCCCACACCTAATCCTTGATTTTTTTTCGCCAAGTCCACCGCATGCTTTGTTCCACTCATATTTACCATGAGAGTTGTTGATGATACTATCCCATTATGAAATGCTTCGATTATTCCATAATTAACCCCTTTTGAATATCCAAAATCATCGGCATTGATAATCCACTGTTTCATCCATATCATCTCCAGTAAGTATCAATAGTAGCTTTTCGGTGATTCATTGCTTACTACTATGAAGACTCTCCATCATGTAAGCGCTATAATTATATGCACTTTCACTACACTCGATTACGAAATTTGCTTGTATCAAACTATCTTACAAGTATTATAGATACATAGAACGAAAGAATCATTACTTTGAGGCGATAAAAGTACATGTTTTACCAAATAAAAAATGTTACATAAAAAAAACAATCCATCATAAATAATTAATCCTCCGACCTTAGCAATCGCTGAATCTTCCTTCCTATCATCTCCAAGATAAAGACAACCGGCACTTGTGAGGTAATGTTGTTATTATTAGGGAGAATTATGAATGGCATATAATAAGAAATCGTTAGATCAGCAATTTTAGCAAGCGTGCTGTTCTCATAATTAGTGATGCTAATGATCTTGGAGTGCTTACTTTTAAAGCTGTTCACTTGTCTTAATGTCTCACCAGTCTCACCAGAAACAGATAACACAACTAACACCGAGGAGTCATAATAGCCCGCTGGTACCGGATAAAACGGATCATCTAAATACTGGGCAAATTTCCCCACATTTGCGAAGAATCTAGCTCCGTATTTTCCTAATATCCCGCTTGATCCAACTCCCAAAAACAGCACTTTATCTTTATCTACAATCATTTCTGCAGCTCGTTCAAGCAAGCTATCAAACTCTGGATTATTAATCTTCATAAAAAAATCAATCATTTGTGTAGCATCCTCACTCGGCAATGCCAAACTTAGATTTTCCTGAAGCATTTTTAATTTAAACTTAAACTCTGTAAACCCTTGGCAATCCATTTTCTTACAAAAACGAAGGATCGTTGTTGTGGAAACATGTGCCTTTTCCGATAATTCTCTAATTCCCATCTGGCCAACTTTATCCAGATTCGTAATGACATAGTTATAAACGGATAATTCCAATTCATTTAAGCTTTTAATTTCCTGTAACAAGAACATTAAATCCCCCCTGCTCATTAGACTAAAAAAACTTACTCATATTATCGCATTATTTGCACCGTTTTTGGTTTTGAACTTTCGACAAAATTCGGGTGGTGACAGGCACTCTAAACGGGGCAGGATATGTCCCGCCCCGTTTTATTTCTACAAATATTCTATTGCTCTTTTTATATCTTTTGCATCTGTAATAGCGGATATCACCGCCACACCATCAGCACCTGCTTGGATTACATTTTCTGCATTCTCAGTACTAATCCCACCAATTCCTACAACAGGCATACTCGGAAACTGCTTCCGCAATGATGCGATCCATGCCGTACCAACGGGTTCTTTAGCATCCGTCTTTGTTGATGTACGAAATATTGGACCAGCTCCAAGATAATCTACTAATACAATAGGACTTTGCTCCACCTCACGTACATTCGAAACAGAAAGACCGATGATTTTATCTGGCATTAACGCGCGAATCTCCTGAACGGTTAAATCATCCTGCCCAACATGAATACCATCCGCTTCCAATGGTTCCACTAAATCAACATCATCATTTACAAAGAATAAAATATCATGCTCCCAGCAAATTTGGCGTAGCTGTTTTCCTAATTCCAGCTTCCTTGCTCCGGTCAGTGCATTATCGCCTTTTTCTCGATACTGAAAAGCTGTAATCCCTGCTTTTGCAGCCTCCTCTAATACCACTACTGGATCCTGTTTACTATTTTGAGTCCCCATGATAAAGTACTTTCGTAATTTTTCTGCTAAAGACTCCTTCATGAATTAACCCCTTCCAAATCCGCCATATTCAAGGATAACGCATCAATAAATCGGGGGATAAACGTACCCGAACCCTTTACTTCCGGATTCGAGGCAGTATATTCCGCTGCTAAACCATAAAACGAAACAGCGGTTAATGCTTGCTGCCATGCTGGGTAATTCGTCGTTAAACAAGCCGTTAACACCGATCCCAATAGACATCCCCCTCCTGTAACTCTAGTAAGAATCTCATGACCTGATTGATTATGAGCAAGCTTAGATTCCGTACAAATGATATCCGTTTTCCCAGTCAGTACAGCTGTAGTTTGATAGGTTTTGGCTACTTGAAGTGCTACCTCCTCCACATCTCCTCCGCCAATAGAATCCACTCCTTTAGATTCCCAGCTCCTGCCAACTAGGTGTGCGAGTTCACTAGCATTCCCCTTAATAGCCGTCGGTTGAACCTGGTTAAGGATTTCCTTCACCATAGCAGTGCGAAAAGGAGTTGCCGATACCCCCACAGGGTCAAGTACTACTGGTATATTTTTCTCATTAGCGGTTTTCCCCGTTAGAATCATAGCAGGAACCTCATCTGCTGTCAGTGTCCCAATGTTAATCAAGACACCATCCGCAATCGTCACAATTGCTTCTACTTCTTCTTTAGCCTTCGCCATAATTGGAGTTCCCCCAAAGGAGAGCAGACCATTCGCTGTAAAATTCATCACTACCTGATTCGTTAGATGATGAATCAATGGTTGTTGTTTTCGCACATCTCGTATAATCGAAAAATTCAACTCTCCACCTCCATCATCCTTGCAGCAAAATGATTCGTTGGACCATTCCCACTACCAATCGAAAAAGAATGCTCTATTGCCTTTGTAACAAAAAGCTTAGCCTTTTCTACTGCCCCTGGCAGTGAATTCCCCTTACTTAAATAGGCTGTAATCGCCGCAGAATACGTACATCCTGTCCCATGTGTATTTTTGGTAGCAATTCGTTTCGCTGAGAAAGTATGCATTTTATCACCATCATATAGAAAATCGATTGCTTCTCCTGATAAGTGACCACCTTTTATTAGGGCAGCACTGGCGCCATACTGATGAACAATTTCATTCGCCGCCTCTTGCATATCGGTAATTGTTTCGATACGCTTTCCAGTAATGTATTCTGCCTCCGGAATATTTGGCGTGACAAGACTTGCTAATGGCAAAAGCTGTTCACGCAAATAGGTACGAGCATCTTCATCAATTAAGGAATCCCCGCTCGTAGCTACCATGACCGGATCCATAATGTATGGTGCCTTTATTGTTGCAATACTTTCCTTGATAACCCGCATCATATAGACTGTAGCAATCATACCTGTCTTGAATGCATGAACAGGCATATCAGATAATACCGAATCTAGCTGTGCTTTAATCATTTCAATAGACATATGATGGACCGCCTGAACACCTGTTGTATTTTGGGCAACAACTGAAGTAATGACAGACATGCCATATGTCTTTAGCTCCTGAAAAGTTTTTAAATCGGCATGTATCCCCGCACCTCCACTGGGATCAGTACCTGCAATCGTTAGGGCGCAAGCTATGCTAGTCATATAGTTTCAACCTTCTTCCCTGCTGGCCATTGTTCCAAACTATACGCCATTTCCCAAAACTGCAATTCTAGCTGGCAGCTTTTACGGAACGCATCCTTTATACGTGATTTCTCTTCTGATGATATGTGCTCTGCATAGCTATCCAAAAGCATTCGCATGTCCGTTGTTGTTTTCTCTACTCTAGAATCAGCATAAAAACTAATCCAAGGATAAAACGGATGGTCTTGGTTTGGCTGATGCTTTTCCATAAGTGTTTTTCCTATTTCCAAATAAGTCCACGGGCAAGGTAAGAGCGCTCCTAAGATTTCTCCAAGCGATCCTAGCTGGGCATGATACATCATATGTTTCACATAATGATCCGCTGTTGGTGGGAGCGGATGCCCCTGTAGTACGTCATAATCGATACCAATATAGTCACAAAAATTCCGGTGTGGATGAATTTCATCATTTACAATGAAAGCAATCTTATCGTGAAAATATGCAATCTCTTCTCGATTAGTAGCTTTGGCAATTGCAATTCCATAAATTTTCATAAATGCATTTAAGTATTCGAAATCTGCTTTCACATAATGCTCTACTGCACGCTTCGCTATATCACCGTTTCCAATACCTTCCACAAACGGATGCGCAAAAATCATTTGATAAATATCGTCATTCTCACTTCGCAACTGTTTCGTAAATGTCATGTCGATGATCCTCCTATAAAATTTGATATAATTATGTTCTTTGTACAAGTGCCTTCACTTTCACACGAGACAAAACAAACCAACCAATCAATGCACCGGTAATACTACTGATAAGGAAGGATGGCATAAAAGCAAATACACCTACCGAGCTTCCCATCAACACAATGGAAAACGGTACGCAAACTAATGCTCCAATAATGCCAGTACCAACCATTTCTCCAATAACCGCCGCTAAATTCTTCCCAAATCTCCAGTAGAGAACCCCAGCTAAAAGAGCACCAATCATCCCTCCTGGAAAAGCTAATAGCGTTCCAAGTCCAAGCAAGTTGCGCAATAAGCCAATCATAAAAGCAACTATAATAGCAGGTCCTGGTCCTAGTGTGACAGCAGCTATCACATTAACTGCATGTTGAACCGGGTATGCCTTAGCAATTCCTGCTGGAAACCAAAGCAACTGCGCACCTAAGGTTCCGATTGCGACAAGCATTGCAATCGTTGTTAAATAACGTGTTCGATTCATCTGTATCCCTCCAATCTTATAGGAGCACCTGATAAACGACGAGATAGATTATCATCCAGTTCTAACGACAAAAAAGCCAGATCCTAAATAGGACCTGGCTTTCATAAGCTGAAATAGAATAGACAACAATCGCCCGACTACTTCCCTACGCTGGTACTAACCAGATCAGGTCCATAAGAGTCAGAAAGCTTACGCGCTTTCCTCTCAGCCCACGAATATTAGGGCACCCCTAGTAGTAAATATCTTTATTAATTTGTTCAAGTTTACCATACCAAATTAATCCTGTTTTGTCATGGTTAGAATTGAAAACGGGAGAAAAGTCCTGCCCAGGAGAAAGTTTCAGAAACAACAAAAAAGTTCCATCGATAACAACAGAACTTACATTTATTTTATATAATTCCCTACCACTCAATCTCCTCATAATCAGGGTATTCCTCATAATACCTAATCTCACTCGGATCAACGTTATCTTCATGGGCAACTTCTAATATATCTCTTCTTGCTTTTTGGTAATCTGTGCCCTGTTCAGCAATTCTCTTAGCCATAATCGAAATATTCTTCAAGCGTTTTTCTTTGTCCCATTTCAGGAAACGAATATTTAATTGATCCAAATATTGGGTGAAATAATTACTGAAACTCATGAAACGATTACTCATATTGCCAAGCATCATTTTAAATGTATGTGGCTTAAGCGTTTCGCTTAGAGATTGCACAACTGCTGCACGAAGCATATTAACCGTATTAATCGTTAAATCCCATTGCTTATGATTGTTCTTATTCTGTTCATACAGTCTGATAAACTCATTTAAAGCCATTACAATGTACAAAATTTCGGGATAATAGGTGTTGAAGCTTAGGTAAAGATTTTTCTTAGCCCCAACCATCCCTTTCCACTTCATGGTCTCATCGCTAATCCCATGATCAACGTATACAATTTCTCTGTTTCCCATCATTGCATGTCTCAAGTCATAACAAAAGCCCAATATTCGCATCCGTGAACTTTCATAGGCTGGATACTCATCCTCACCACCTACAATTCTATGTAACGATTCATATAGCAAATCAAAATCATGAAAATCACCCGTAACTTCTACTCCAGCAAAATTTGGCGTTGGTGTTATTTTTAACATATTATAGCTCCAATCTTTAGTTTCGATTTTAAAAAGAGGTTTTCGCTATAACGATTGTAACAGATGATAGAACTATATAATAGACCTGGTTTCGGTTGGGACAGGACAATCTACTTCTTCTTTCTTTTGGTAACAAGTGTGCGATAAATCCTACTAAATCTGCATAAGGAAAAAATAAACTTATGTTAAACTGATTAGGAATAATGAAAAATAAACATTAAAATCTTGGAGGTGTAAAAGTGAAGGTTAAGCGAATTGTTGCCAACATTGGGACACAGGACCTTTCCAAAGCAAAACATTTCTACGAGGACATACTAGGACTTGATCAATTAATGAATATGGGATTTATTGCAACCTATGGCACGCATGAAAAAATGGATATTCAAATTAGTTTCCTTTCAGAAGGTGGCTCCGGGACACCGGTTCCTGATTTGTCAATCGAAGTTGATGATCTTGATAGTGCACTGACTCGCATAAAAAAAGCAGGTATTCCAATCGAATATGGACCAGCCATAGAGCCTTGGGGTGTGCGGCGTTTCTTAGTCAGGGATCCGTTTGGAAAACTTGTCAATATATTAATCCATCTTTGACTATATGCGACTAGATTATATCAAACTAGATTTTACATAGTCGAGGTACTACAGTTTAACAAGCCACCATTATTAATGAGGGACTTCGTAGTTTGTGTGGATGTTCCTTTTTCATATCTAATATCACTATCGAACCTTCTTTTGGTTACAAACACAATACCCCCTCCCCATCTATGAATATTTCCCTAAATATTGGAATACAAATCTAATAGAGACTTCATCTTGATTCTCCATCAAAAAATAAGAGGAGGAATTGTTAACATGAAGTATGCGAATCCAAATACTGAAGGGGCTTTAGTTAATTTTAAGGAACGGTATGATAATTTTATCGGTGGGGAGTATCGTCCTCCCGCAAGCGGTGAGTACTTCAAAAATGTAAGCCCTGTCACCGGGCAAGTTTTCTGTGAAATTGCCCGTTCTAATTCAGCGGATGTTGAAGCAGCAATTGACGCAGCACACGAGGCAAAAACAGCTTGGGGAGCTACCTCTGTTGCAGAACGCGCAAATATCTTGAATAAAATTGCGGATCGAATTGAAGAAAATTTAGAAGTACTTGCTGTTGCAGAAACTTGGGACAATGGTAAGGCAGTACGCGAAACCCTTGCCGCTGACATACCACTTGCAGTAGATCATTTCCGTTATTTTGCTGGGGCAATTCGAGCACAGGAAGGTGGTATTAGCCAGATCGACCAGGATACTGTTGCCTATCATTTTCATGAGCCACTAGGTGTAGTCGGGCAAATCATCCCGTGGAACTTCCCACTATTAATGGCAACCTGGAAATTAGCACCCGCTCTAGCCGCCGGAAACTGTGTCGTCTTGAAACCAGCCGAGCAAACGCCTGCCTCCATTCATGTGTTAATGGAACTAATCCATGACCTACTACCACCAGGAGTGGTCAATATCGTAAATGGATTTGGACTGGAAGCAGGTAAACCACTAGCAACAAGCAGCCGTATTGCAAAAATTGCTTTTACTGGTGAAACAACAACTGGTCGTTTAATCATGCAATATGCATCCGAAAATCTAATTCCTGTTACCTTAGAATTAGGGGGTAAATCTCCTAATATCTTCTTTGAAGATGTGATGGAAAAGGATGATGGCTTCTTAGATAAAGCAATTGAAGGTCTGGTGATGTTTGCCTTGAACCAAGGGGAAGTCTGCACATGCCCGTCCAGAGCATTAATCCATGAATCGATTTATGAACCATTTATGGAGCGTGCTATCGAACGCGTGAACCAAATTAAAATTGGCCATCCACTTGATACAGACACCATGATGGGTGCTCAAGCTTCCTCCGAACAAATGGAGAAAATCACATCCTACTTAGATATTGGGAAACAAGAAGGTGCTGAGGTACTTGTCGGTGGTAGCGTCAATAAGCTAGAAGGGGAACTAGCAGAAGGATATTATGTAAAACCGACTATCTTTAAAGGAAATAATAACATGCGCATTTTCCAAGAAGAGATTTTCGGTCCTGTTCTTTCCGTGACAACCTTCAAAACGAATGAGGAAGCAATGCAAATCGCCAATGACACGTTATATGGTTTAGGTGCTGGCGTATGGAGCCGTGACATTAATACTGCTTACCGCTTCGGCCGTGGAATTGAAGCTGGCCGAGTATGGACGAATTGCTATCACCAATACCCAGCCCACGCAGCGTTTGGTGGCTATAAGAAATCGGGTATTGGTAGAGAAAATCATCAAATGATGCTTGACCATTACCAACAAACAAAGAACCTATTGGTGAGCTATAGTGATGGTCCTGTTGGTCTATTTTAAACAGTAACAAAGCTGTTGCAATCGATTTTCAATAGAAATTCCGCCTTTTTTTTGCATATAGTAGTACAAAGAATGAAAAGAGGTGTGACAAATGGTTGAGCGTGTAGTAGCTACAGATGATACCCTTCAGCTTCTAGCTAAGCTAAAGACAATTCATGGCGACCTCATGTTTCATCAATCTGGCGGATGCTGTGACGGTAGTTCACCAATGTGCTATCCACGAGATGAATTTCGGATTGGTAATTCAGATATTCTATTAGGGGAAATCGGCGACACACCATTTTATATATCCAAGGATCAATATAACTATTGGAAGCATACCCAACTAATTATTGATGTCGTAGATGGTAGAGGTGGCATGTTTTCTGTGGAAGGTCCTGAAGGGAAGCGATTTTTGACACGGTCACGGGTGTTTACAGAAGATGAGCAACGTGTATTAAATAGTATTCTTCAGTGAGACATTTCGAGGTTGATAAGAAATAACCGTCTAAACCATTGGTTGTGGGGGGGGGACGGTTATTTCTTTTTATTTAGGTAGGCGACAATGCTCAAAACTAGTGAACGCGTGTAGCTACTACAATTAAGCAATATTGCGCTACTAAACTTCATGATTCATATGTCGTCATCTTACATAAGCGAGATGGTCAGCCGCCACCATACAATGTAGTTACAATTTACGTATAGCAGAAATGCTACAAACAACAAGAACGTACGTTTATATTCTCCCCCCCATTCCATCCTACATAACAAAAAGACGCAGTACCCAAAGATACTACGCCTCCCACACTAATTCTATTAACCTCTCTTACGAAACCACTGGCTCTGAATCAGGTTTTCCCTGTCCATTCCCATCCTTCTCGATTTCATAAACAGCCTTCTCACTAGTATCTACTCGTTTAATAAACAACGCCATAATGAACGCAACAATGTTGATTGCTAGTGCTACATAGAAGGAATACTGGATACCATTAAGCAATGCTTCTTGTGATAGTGAAGCTGCTGTTGTTTCCGTTAAAGTAGTTGGATCTACAGAAGCCAATAGCTCTTCACCTTTTGATTTAGAAACAGAAGTCATTATCGTAATCATCACTGCTGTTCCGATTGCACCAGATACCTGTTGAGCTGTATTATTGATAGCTGTACCATGCGGATTTAAACGAGTTGGTAGCTGGTTTAAACCATTTGTCATAATTGGCATCATTACCATCGACATACCAAGCATACGAATTGAATAAATCATAACAATAAACGTATATGATGAATCGATTTGTAAATTTGCTAGCATATAGGTAGCAACGCCCGTAATAGCAAGACCAATTCCAGATAATGCACGTGGACCAAATTTATCAAACAGACGCCCTGTAATAGGTGACATGATTCCCATGATGATGGCACCAGGTAGAAGCATTAGCCCAGAATCAAGTGGAGAAATACCACGCACATCCTGCACATACGCTGGTGTTAAAATCATACCTGAGAACATCGCCACAGCATTAACCATTGCAATAACAGATGCTAGAGCGAACATTGGATACTTATACGTACGTAAATCCAATAAAGGCTCATCCATTTTCAACTGACGAATAATAAATAGGATTAATGCAATTCCGCCAACAATTAATGTTGATAAGACTACCGGGTCACTCCAGCCATCAGCACTTGCTGAACTTACTCCGTACAAAATTCCACCAAAACCAATACTAGATAAAACGACAGAAAGATAATCAAGCGTTGCATTCTTATCTTGTTTCATCACATTATCGAATTTCCAAATACCTAACACTAATGTTATGACCGCTAATGGTAAGATCATTTCGAACAATAAACGCCAATCGTGATACTCTACAATATAACCTGATAATGTTGGACCAATTGCCGGTGCGGCAATCATAACCATACCGAAAACACCCATTGCTGTACCACGCTTTTCACGTGGAAAACTTACTAGCATGATGTTCATTAATAATGGTCCCATTACAGAAGAACCCGCAGCTTGAATCATACGACCTGTTAATAGTAGACCGAAGTTAGGAGCAAATGCTGCAATTGCCGTACCTATCGTAAAAATAGCCATCGAAGTTACAAATAAGCTACGATTAGAAAAACGTGTAATTAAAAATGCCGACGCAGGCACTAGTATTCCGCCAACAAGCATATAGCCTGTTGCAAGCCATTGTACGGTTGAATAATCTTTAATTCCTAAATCTACCATAATCGATGGTAGTGCAATGTTTAATAAGGAATTATTTAGAAATGATACGAAAGCACCTATAAATAAAATACTAATCATTAAATATGGTGGCTTATTCATTTGTGTATTCATGATTGTTCCCTCTTATCTTCAAAGTAATTTGTTTGCATTTGACTATTTTATACCCATAGTTCATTTTTTGCAACGTTTTTTTACCAGTAGTATAAAAATATTGTTTTTCAGGCGAAAGGAACGTATACTGCTACTAGAAGGGACGGAATAATACCATGAATGAACGGAAGCGAAAAGTAGCCCATGTAGCATTAAAGCTCTTTGTTGAAAAAGGATTTCAGCAAACTTCTATACAAGAGATTATTGACAAAGCCGCTATATCAAAAGGAACATTTTATAATTACTTCTCATCTAAAAATGATTGTATTGCAGAGATATTGGAGAATATCCGATATGAAGCAAGTCAACGACGTGTCGCCATGCAAATTGGTAAAGACCCTACAGATCGAGAAGTGTTAATAGAACAAATTACGATTTTATTGAAGCTTAACGAGGAAAATAATCTACGTACGCTTTTCGAAAATGTTCTCTCTTCCAATCAAGCTGATTTAAAAAAACTCGTATTACAACATAGATTAATAGAAATGGAATGGATTACGAACCGTTTGGTTGAAGTGATGGGGGAAGATATTCGAGAATATGCACCAGAAGCTACAGTCATGTACTTTGGCATGATGCATTATATGTTATTCATGCTTAATGTCACCAACAGCGCCTATAACCTACATGAAGTAATCGAAACTATTTTAGGTTATGTAGAAGTGCTCATCGATAAAATGAAGGCCAATGACAACACTATTTTAACCAACTTCGCCATCGACTTATTGAAGTCAAATGTTCAAAAGAAAGAAATGACAAAATCAGAAATACTGGAAATGGCCCAACAATTACAAATACAAGGTGACTTTACGGAAGAACAACAGGATTTAATGGATGTCATCCTAGATGAGTTACAACAAGAACGCATCCGTAAAATCGTCATCAAAAAACTACTAAAACCATTCCAACAACAATTCGAAGAAACACCCATAGCATCCCAAGTCCAACTCTTCACCAACGCCCTATGGAACTATTTATAAGGTGCCTGTCACTTCCCGAATTTTGTCGAATGGAAATGTACAGGTGAATTATTTTAAATGTTGATTTAAAAAAGAAGTAATTACCTAACACGTTAATAGAGTGGAAGGTAATTACTTCTTTTTTTTAGTATCAAGAACACTACTCACTATTACTGCCAGCAATACTTTTGTAGGAAGGAGCGACAAGCCACCTCCCCACAACTTACATAAACTTACTCAAATCCGGATAACCAGTTACAGCCCAAGCACCATCTACTAGTAAGCTAGCACCATTAACATAAGATGCATCTTCGCTTACTAAGAATAACGCAGGACCAGCCATTTCATCTGGATCTGCCGCACGATTCATCGGGATACGTTCCATATAAGCATCATTAATTGCCTCAACATTTGTTAGGTCGCTAGTTAACGGCGTTGCTACTAATCCTGGTAGAATGGCATTTACACGAATATTACTTTTCGCTAATTCTAACGCTGCATTTTTCGTTAGCATTTCAACTCCAGCCTTCGCTGAGGAATAAGCTGCTCCGTAAAACATAGGGACATGTGCATTTAATGATGCCACATTAACAATCGCTCCCCCACCATGTTCTTTCATATATTTAGCCTCATGCTTCAGCGATAAAAATACACCTTTCAAGCATAAATCCACAGTGAAATCCCAATCTTCTTCACTCTGGTCAACAATCGCGCCTGCTCTTGATGCCCCCGCAACATTAAAGGCATAGTCAAGCCCACCAAACGTATCTATCGTCTTACTCACCAATGCTTCAACATCAGATTCCTTCGTGACGTTGGTAACACACCCAATCACACTACCTTTATGTGCTTCTTCCATCTCTTTTAATCTCTCACGGTTTAAGTCAGCAACCGCCACCTTAGCACCCGCTCCTAATAACCGTTGTACAATTGCATACCCAATGCCTGATGCTCCACCAGTTACAATCGCTACTTTCCCACTTAAATTTGCCATCATCATTTCCTCCTTATTAATTATTAGTTGGTCTTACTAATATTTTTGCTTGTTTCTTATCATGGATCAGTTGATGGAATCCTTCCTCTACAATATCAGCAAGCTCAATTTTCTTCGTAATTACAGACTTTACATCCAATCTCCCAGTAGATATCATATTGATAACTTCTGGAAATACATGTCTATATGCCAATGTTGATGTGATGTCGGCTGCCTTGAACATGATTTGTCCCATATCAACGGAAACAGGTTTAGCAAATACTGCAATGGCCATTACCTGTCCACCTTGTTTGATAGAAGCAACTGCATTCGTCATCGTAGGCTGAGCCCCAGCACATTCAAACGCAACACTAACTCCACCATTTGTTAATTGAAGAATGGTTTCCACAATATCATCACGCATTCCATTAATAACTGTCGTTGCCCCTAATTCCGTCGCCTTTTCCAAACGTTCTTCAGACAAATCAATAACAATTATTTGCGTTGCACCAGCTGCTTTAACCGATAATAGTGTAAGTAACCCTATAGGACCAGCTCCAAAAATTGCAACACTATCACCCGGCTTCAACTTACTTTCACGCACTGCATAGAAGGAAACTGCAGTTGGTTCTACTAATGCCCCTTCCTCAAACGATACATTTTCTGGAAGTGTATGTGCCATATGTTCATCCACAATCACATACTCTGCAAAACCTCCATCTCGGTTCAAACCAACAAATCCTACCTGTGCACATTGGTTATAATAGCCTCGTTGACAGGCATAACATTTTCCGCAATAAATAAGTGGTTCTATTGCCACTTTATCCCCTACTTGATGATTCGTTACGCTCTCACCAACCGCTACAACCTCCCCCGAAAACTCATGACCTAGTGTAAGTGGAGGCTTTTGGCCACTTAATGAATGCGCTTCCATAGATAGACCGTGTGAATACGCATGAAGATCACTACCACAAATTCCCGCCCATGCAACCTTTACCTTTAGTTGCCCAGGTAATACACTCGGCTCTTCTACTTCCTCTACCCGAACATCATTAACATTATGCCAAACTGCTGCTTTCATCTCTTTATCCCTCCATTTATTTATTTCAATTATAGTATAACAATTTGTACAATTCGGCGAAAGTTAATATAATTTAATTATTATTAAGTATTACTTAAGGAAGTGACATGATGAATATTGAACAATTAACTTATATTGTTGAAGTTTCAAAAAAGAAATCTCTAGCAAAAGCATCCCAGACATTAAATATCAGTCAGTCTGCATTGAGCCAAGCCATCACCCGACTAGAATCTGAACTAAACGTCAAGATCTTTCAACGTAGCAGAACTGGTGCCATAACAACAAAAGAAGGAGATCGTATCATCGAAAAAGCGCAGCAAGCGTTAATAGCAATCTACCAAATTAAAGAAGAAGCAAAACAACTATTAACGAATTTGAATGACACACTGAGAATTTCTGTACTACCAGGACTTACCAACCCAATAATCGATACATATCTCGCTTTTAAGGAAAAGAAATCCACTTTAAAAATCGAAGTGAACGAAAAAGCAAGCATGGAAATAATAGAAGATGTAAAAGAGGATAAAATTGACATCGGATTTATTGCGATAAACAAAGCAAATATCGATTTTATCCAGGAACTGAATTTCACACCGATTATCGACGGAAAAATTTTAGTCTATGCTCCTAAGAATTCCGCTTTGTCAACTACCAACGAAGTTATCACGATGGACTTATTAAAGCAGCAAAAGTTTGTTTTATATAAGGATGAATATGTGCAAGAATTTATAACTAACTTCCAGCAGCTATATGGTCCGATCGATATTTTCTTAAAAACGACAAATCTAGATGTGATAAATAAAGCAGTAACGGAACTTGGTGCAATCACAATCGGTCACGACGCTTCCGTCCTATATAATACCTACTTTCCAACAAATCAAGTGATTCCATTAGACATCGTAGATTCTTTTGATACTTCGTTTCGATTTGGCTGGATAAATAAATATGACAATAAACTATCCGCCGAGGCTCTGCATTTCATCAATCAGGTAAACACCCTATTAATGAATCAGAAATAATGTATTAGAGAGCAAGCATTACCATATTACTTGCGATTTACAAAAAAACCTCATAAAATCACTAGTTTGTGGAACACTACCTCCCAAGTAATAACGCAGTACATTGCAGATGAAGGGAGGAAAAACGAACGATGGCCAAGCGAAAGAAAAATCAATCAGGATCAGAAGTAACCAACAGCGCAAGCGATACAGAATTCGGTTCAGAGGTACCTCAAAGTAAAAAAGCAAGAAAACGAGCCGCAAGAGAAAAGAAAAACAATGGCTAACGAGTAGCTGAAAAGGATATTCATTCCCCTATTTCTACCGGAATGAATATCCTTTCAACGTAAGCATTTACGCCCCCTCACTACCCAACAACCATAAGATAGCCATACCCTAAACCAAGCACAATCAACCCAATTGGCACTCCATATTTCGCCCACTCTTTGCTACTAATTCCTAACTTATTCGCTGCAATGATATTCGGAATATTCCCTGGAATAAGCATTCCTCCACTAATAATTAAACTAAACAAGATGAATCGAATTGTTTCTATTTTCATCGCTGGGCTAATCTCTGCCGCAGCCAATGTCGCATTATCCAGAACAGCAGACACCATATTAACCCAATATATAATACCTGTATTTAGATCCAACAAATACTGATTTACAATCATTTGATAACTAGCTCCAAGCAATGTTAACGCCATGACAAACACATAAATTTTCCCCGCACGAGAAAAAATCTCTAGATACCCCTCCGACACATCCTTCTCCTCTACCTTGTTAACCAGCTTCGGTCGCAGGAAAAATAACGCAATAATCCCAATCCCAAGCACCCCAACAATTGCTTCCAGACCTACAAGATGATATAAAAAGAAAAAATCCTGATGAAGCTTACTAGTCGTTATCGTTGCTAACGGCTCTCCAACAGGCGTCAAGATTGAACCAAAAGCAATGGAAAAGCACGCCAAAATGACCGCGCGAATCTGTGTATCTCGATCAATCCGCACCATACTAATAATAAACACCAAAACAATCGCAGCAACAATCGCCGTAATCACACTAGATAATACCCCTAATATAACAATCACCAATGAAAGAAAAACATTCATATCCAAAACACGAGTAACGCTTGAAATTACCCGCTGGATAGGCTGTCTCAGCCATTTAAATAATAAGCTAGCAAGCAAAACAACTACGGAAATCTTAATGGGATTTTGTAATGCCTTCAACCATAAATCGGTATTAAGAACCCCACCGCATATAGCAGCCAGCACCCCCATCACAAATAAAAACACTTCTAAATTATGTTCAATAGACTTCACAAAAAAAGGCAAGAACAATACAAGCACCAACATGATAACTAGAGCAACAGTCAATGTAAAAATCTCCTTTTCAGTAGTCAAAATAACTTGTCTACCTATACATATTTGACTCTTGCTTTTAATATTCACGGAAAATAGGACATGGGTAAAAAGAAGATTGCCCTTAGGTACAGTGCTATCTAGCTAGATAACCTTTTACATATTACAACGATTACCAATTAATCATTAACCTTTCATTCCCTAGATGTTTTGTCATATTAAATAGTATACTTTCTTTACCAAATTAGATCCCCATCAAGCATGGAATTCCATTTTTTCGTTTAATCCAACCACCTTCGGAAACAATAACCCCAAAGTCAAAATGCCATATACAAGGAGATAAAAAATGACACTTCCAGAAAACTTTCGTACGGAAAAAGACACCCTCGGAACCATCAAAGTACCAAAAGACGCCTATTATGGTGCACAAACACAGCGCGCAGTCGAGACCTTTCAAATTAGTGGCAAGCGTCTTCCACGTTCTTTCATTCGTGCACAAGGAATCATTAAGGCTTCCGCTGCAGCAGCAAATATGGAACTTGAACTCCTCCCCCCCTCAATCGGAAAAGCAATCATTCAGGCAACAGAAGAAGTTATCGCAGGGCAATGGGATGATCAGTTTGTTGTTGATGTCTATCAAGCAGGCGCGGGAACATCGCAAAATATGAATGCCAATGAAGTAATTTCTAATCGAGCGACTCAAATTTGGACTCCGAAGCAAGATAACCAACGAATTCACCCTAACGATCACGTAAATAAGAACCAATCTACTAATGACACCTTTCATACCGCTATGCAAATCGCCGCCATCGAAACGATTGTTCATAAGGTTATACCTGCTTTACAGGAACTTCATACGGAATTGAATAAAAAAGCGATCGAATTCATGCCAATTGTAAAATCAGGAAGAACTCACCTACACGACGCAGTACCAATGCGTTTAGGACAGGAATTTGCAGGCTATGCGGAAACCATCCACTCTATGATCAATCAACTCGAACGTTCTGCAGATAAACTATATGAAATCGGTTTAGGCGGTACAGCTATTGGAACCAAGGTCAACACTCATCCTGAATTTGCACAAAAAGTTATGGAAGAAGTAAGGAAGCGTACCAACCTTCATTTTCGACAACCAGAAAATATCTTTGAATTCATGCAAAATACTAGGGCACCGATTCGAGTCATGACAACATTAAAAGAATTATCGATTCATCTAATTAAAATCACGAGTGATTTAAGGCTACTTGCCTCTGGCCCACGAACCGGATTAGCAGAAATTACATTGCCATCTAATCTACCTGGCTCTACCATTATGCCAGGAAAAGTCAATCCAGCTATCCTCGAAATGACACACATGGTATGCTGCCAAGTCATTGGCAATGAAGTAGCAATCGCTCATGCAGGAACAGCTAGCCAATTAGAAATCAATGTGATGATGCCACTAGTGGCTCACACATTATTAGAATCACTCGATATCATGCACAACGCCATTTCAACGTTAACCATGAAATGTATAATTGGAATACAAGGAAATGAGGAAATTTGTAAACAATGGATGGAATCTAGCCTTGCCTTAGTAACCGCCTTAAGCCCAATTATGGGATATGATCGAACAGCTCAAATTGGGAAAGAAGCAGATGATAAGAATGTAACGATTGAGGAAATTTTACAGCAGAAAGGACTTTTAACTCCAGAGATTAAAAAAGCATTAAATCCAAAAAGCTTGATTTAACAGCACCAATTACGCTCGTGCTGTCTCAAATGAATAAGCTTATCTCACGGCATAAGCATAGGGAAGGAATCTTCTAGCTCATGAAAATGAAATGTAGACCCCCTTCCCTATGTTTATTTTCGGGACAAGGAACCTGTCCCGTATCGCCAATAAAATATTGTTTTAAATAGAACCTACACAACGGTATACCTAAAAATCAACTACCCATTCGGATCTTTTTCATCTATATACTCAAATCCCAAACTTTCATACAGACGCTGTGCCACTCTATTTTCCTCTAGAATACTTAAATAGAGGGTGTTCACCTCATATTCTCTCGAAACACGAGCAATCAGCTGCTCCATCGCCATTCTCCCTAAGCCCTTCCCCTGATAGTTTTCATCGATCATTATTCGATCTATCCACGTATCTTTATGAGCCCCAAAAGAACCGTACATCGCAAACCCAACAACTTCATCATGATAATAAATGGCTACTGGATGCCATTCATGGTGAAGTTTCGCCTCTTGTAAACACTCCTCTACCGTTTCGATGAATTTTTCTTGCCCAGGCTTTAGTTTTATAGCTCTAACAATCTCTTCATTTGTATTATCGATATCTCTAAAATACATCGTACTCATGGTGCCATCAATCCTCTCATAACTTATGCTACTTATAATGTAACACAAAACTCAAACCCCTCGTTCCGCATTCTTCTCCTTCCCCCAATACCGCCGATACAACGCCTCACTAGCTCCCGTACCGAACACAATTCCAACAATTATTAAGATAAAGCCTACCACATGAAAGACCGTAATAACTTCTCCCAAAAAGATAGCCGCACCAATTAATGCAAATAACGTATTTAAGTTAAGAAAAATCGCCGATTCTGCAGGTCCTACCTTTTTAATCGCATAATTGTATGTCATGTGGCCAAATGCAGTTGCAAATACCGCACTAAAAATAAATATAGACGCCATCTTCCAATCTAGTAAACTAGCTAATTCGGTAAAATCTCTCCCCAATAGAATGCTATATAAAATAATACAAACAGAACCAACCATCATCATATATCCAGTCAGCAAGCGCGGGTCAAAAGAAGGCTTCAGCTTACTAATGGACACAAAGCTTAGTCCCTGCACAACGATCCCTAGAAACACAAAAACATCCCCGACCGAAATAGCCGTGAAACCATCTCTTCCTATTAACGTTGTTATCGATACCCCGACAAACCCAAGGACAAATCCAAATACTCTCCAGCGCGAGACAAATTGCTTTAATAGAATTCCAGAAATAATCATCGTAATTAATGGGGCCATTCCAATGATTAAACTACCATTCACCGCAGAGGTTTTTTCCAACCCAAGCGCAATCAATATATGATGAAGTACCACATTCATAATAGAAATCGAAAGAATAATCATCCATTCACTTTTAGTAGGCAAACGAAATATCCGTAAAACATAACAACCAATTAATACCGCAATTCCGGCAGCTAATATTCGATACCCTGTAATCAATATCGGATCAAAGTTTACCACTAACGTCTTTAACGCAGAGACATTTATACCCCACATGAGCATTACAATTAATAAAATGATATAAAGCTTTTTCAAGATGTTCTCTCCCATCAGACTGTCTTCCAAACCAAAAGCCTACTTATATATCTCCACACAATTGTTTCAAAGCTATTGTATCGTATTGATTCGACGAATATACATACAATTCCTTTATTAATTAGAGTCCTCCAGCAATTAAACACATTCAAGATGGATAAGCAACCCGACCAACTCTGGATAGACACGAGGTACTAGTCCCCACCCACTCCTAGGTACTTTTTCCTGATTTTAAATTTCCCATAATCACGCTAATCCTAGTAACAAACACAATGATTACGCTTACAAAATTAACGCAATAATCATATATGAAAGAATTTTTAGAAAATATATAGCCAAGGGAATTATCGTGTGGTACAATCCATAGAAATAAATTTTACTAACTAAAAAAATTTCCAAATCAGAAGGTGGTATGTGGCATACAAACGTTAATTACTACGGATGTAACGAAAACAAAAAATTATTAAAGGAGCGTGCTGGTAATGACATACACACTAATCAAAAATGGAACATTAATTGACGGAAATGGCGGACAACCAATCGAAGGTGCTGCAGTCTTAGTGAAGGATAATGTGATTCAGGCAGCAGGAAAATTAGCTGATATTAGGGTTCCAAGTGAAAATGTGACGGAGATTGATGCGGGTGGTGGGTTTATTTTACCTGGTTTGATTGACACGCATGTGCATATGATGATGGAGGTTAACTCCCTAGAAAAACAGGTTACAACACCTTTTTCCTACCGATTTTACCAGGCAGCTCAATATATGAGACGCACGCTTGAAGCTGGTGTCACTACCGTTCGGGATGCAGGTGGAACAGATGCAGGTGTCAAACAGGCAATTGAAGACGGAATCGTACCTGGCCCGCGAATGCAAATTAGTATCACCCCACTCACCATCACCGGTGGACATGGGGATAGCTGGATGCGATCCGGTGTGGATTTAACACTACATGGCTATCCCGGTAGCCCTGATGGACTTTGTGATGGCGTGGAAGAAGTCACGAAAAAGGTTCGCGAGGTGCTTCGAGCCGGAGCCGATGTAATCAAGGTTCACGCAACCGGTGGAGTTCTAAGTCCAACCGACCATCCAGAATTTACCCAGTACAGCCAGGAAGAACTTGAAGTAATGGTTCGTGAAGCAACATTCCGGCGTGGCTTAAAGGTTATGGCCCATGCCCAAGGAAAAGAAGGGATTAAAAACGCAGTTCGTGCTGGAATTCATTCGATTGAGCATGGGATTTACATCGATGATGAGGTAGCGAAATTAATGGTTCAGCATGGCACGTATCTTGTCCCAACCTTACTTGCCCCCGTCTCCGTACTGGAAAACGCTGAATCAAGTGGCACGATGCCAGCCTATGGCGTGCAAAAATGTCGCGAAGTGGTGGAATACCATAAGGAAAGCATTGCCGTTGCCTATAAAGCTGGTGTTAAAATCGCCATGGGAACAGACGCTGGCGTTATGGCACATGGGACGAACCTTCGTGAACTAGGTCTGATGTGCGATATCGGAATGACCCCTATGGAATCACTCGTAGCGACGACTAAAACTGCTGCGGAATGTATGGGCTGGGAGGATAAACTTGGCACAGTAGAAGCTGGAAAATTAGCCGACATCGTGATTACAAGTACAGATCCATTAGCCGATATACGGTCACTCGAGAACAACGATAACATTGTCGCGGTTTTCAAAGATGGTAAGCTGGTTAAGAATAAACTCGATAAAGTACCAGCAACTAGCTATTAAAAAATGCAATAAGTGGAGGAGAGGGACTGGTAAAGTAGCCTCTCCTCTCTTGTAACTAACTAGATAAAACGCAACAATTCGAGCGTAGACAAGAGGAGAACTGCATCATTTAAAGTTTGAAAATTCCATTAAAATACGGTTAAGGAGTGGTTTGTCATGAACGATCCTGTCGTTGCGACGATGTTAATTTTGCTTTTGTTAGGTGTAGGTGAATTTATTTCAATTAAATCGAAAGCACGGATTCCAATGCTTCTCGTCGTCATGTTAGGATACTTAGTGCTTCTGTGGACTGGAGTTTTTCCAAAGGATCTAGTTGGTTCCTCGGCATTAACGGCATTTGGCGCACTTATGGTAGCACCATTAATTGTCCATATGGGAACATTGGTGCCTTTCAAACTCCTCAAGGCCCAAATTCGGGCTGTGTTTATCGCATTATGCGGGATTATCGTTGCGGCAGTCCTAGTGTTGCTCGTTGTACCACTAATCTTTGACTACCCATCTGCAGTCGCAGGAGTAGGACCGCTAACAGGTGGTACAATCGCTTTTATCCTGACCATTGGCCGTCTTCAGGAACTAGGATTGGTTAGCTTAGTCACCATTCCTGCCTTAGTCATTGCCGTCCAAGGATTAATCGGTATGCCATTAGCGACACTCTACCTAAGGCGACATGCTTATCATATTAAGCGAAAATTATCCTCTACTGAAAATCTCGAAGCAGCAGCGGCAAGTGATGTCGCACTTATCAAAGACACAAATCGAAAAACATGGATACCGGAAAAATATCAAACCAATGTCATGCTTTTATTACAACTTTTTATCGGGGGATCACTAGCAATCCTCTTAGGTAATCTTACCGGTATCAGCTTTAGCCTTTGGGCACTTGTTGTCGGTCTCGTTGGTGCACTATTAGGGTTTTATAATGACAAGATGATGGATCGTTCCAATTCATTTGGGATTGCCATGGTTGGTCTGATTATTTATTCCCTTGGTGCCATGAGCGACATTACCCCAGGCATGTTTGTAGGCTATATTCCAGTGGTACTCACGATTATGGTCGTCGGTGTGGCAGGGATTATCATTGGCGGAATCCTTGCCTCTAAGCTAATGAAGTGGGATCTGAACAAAGGGGTTCCAGTTGCACTAACCGCTCTATTTGGATTCCCTGGTGATTATATACTTTGTGAAGAAGTCAGTCGGAGCGTAGGGGAAAATGAAGAAGAGCGGAAAGCAATTTTCAATGAGATCCTTACGCCGATGTTGGTTGGTGGGTTTACTACGGTTACGACGGCTTCAATTGTGATTGCTAGTATATTGATTCAGACGATATGAGGAATGGACGGTTCGAATTGAACCGTCCATTTGTCATTTCACAAGCCACTATTAAAATTTTCATCTGGAATAAACGCATTTACAAGCAGTAGATTTCTTTAACTAATGAAAACTTCCTAATAATCCCCAAACAAAAAAGCCCCGACATTAAACCGGGACCACCTCAAAGTCAAGCAGATAAAAATGCTGATCAAATCCAAATACTTTATTTATCTTTTCATTTTTCATTATTCCCATACTAACGGCGTCCACATAAGACAATCGTTGGTCTGAAAAATCCTTCAATAGTTGCTCAGCTAATTCAAGGGTATCCATATCGCAATCGATTACCACCAATGCACCACTAGCTTTGGATCTACTTATGACATCCAAAAAGGAAGCAGCATATTTATAACCAACACGATATCGTAACCAAGTATAGGTTTCCGAAATAATAAAGGTAGACGTAAGTCTCTGTACAGAAATATCTAGATTTTCTAGATACGAGCGAGCCTTATGGTGATAGAAATCTGCCTCTACCATCAATGCAATCCATGCCCCTGTATCGATAAATAGTTTATTTCTTTTCATGATCATCTACCTGTTTAGACACGTAAATTGCTTCATCATGTAAAGTAGAACCATCCGTTATTCTACTCTTCACCATCGCAGCTAATTCCATTAATGGGTCTTCTTGTTCTTGATTATGTTGAAGCAAATAATTATCAATAGCTTCTCGAATAATCTCTGCTTCTGTATTATTTTTCCGCGCTGACAATTGCTTCACTAGCCTATTTTGTTCAGGCTCCAGATAAATTTGCTTTCTTATCTTTCTTTGATTATCCACCATCATCACCTCGTATACATTATACCAAAAACTGATGATGTATACTAACTTGTATAAAGAGGTGACAGTCCCCTCTCAATTAAAAAGCACCCGATCCCCCACCACCACCGCCTACACCAGTACCTGTTCCTGCTGTAGTAGTGGAACCGGTAGTTGCAGCGACAGCTGTATCAGCTTCCTTAAAGTGTTGATTCGCCGATGTTGCAATAAGAAAGAAAATCATGATGTTCGTTGTATCCATACTCCCAGTAGAATCACCGTTTGATGGCTCGTGATAGAAGAGTGTTTTATTGTGTTCAATCATTCTTTTATCAGCAATACCATGTACATAATTAATAGCGATGATTTGTTCCTCTTTACTCCATTTTGCACTTTGATTTGAAGAAAGTTCAGTAAAGTCCTTTTTAAACTGTTTCCATTGCTCCCATATGACTGCACCTTCCAGTGTTCTCGGATTATAAAAAATACTGAACGCTAGTAAGCATATAAGTAGGACAATCGAAATAAACATCCACATCAATAGCTCGTGTATACCAAAGAATACGCTCAATGGAATAAGCAGAAGACCAGAGAACGCAATCGTCCATCTAAAGCCCGCTTTCGTTTGGGTTAGTTGTTTCAATTGTATTTCTTCTCGAATTGCCTGTAACCATGCTTGAATATATTCATGATAAGCCTGGTGGTTTTTTTTATTATCTGTATATGTTTTCAGATCTTCAAAACGGAATGTTGTACCATCACCGATTGTATCAAACAAAAACTCTAGTAACATACGCTCATGTTTAAACGCTGTAAGACGATTTACTAATTCGAACGCTTTATTATCGTCTGATTGCACATACCCTTTTCGCACTAATTCTAATAATGAAGTCGTTAAGAGTTGCTGACTCGGTGTGAATGGATTCGTATATAAAATTGTTGCAGGTAAGCTCATTTCAAGCTTTGGCACCTTTAAATCATTGATTAGGCGGCTTTGCACATAATGCTTTCTCTCCAACTTCTTCCGCCAACCTATGAAGAGCAATATAATGAAATAAATACCAAATATCCCAACAACATAAGGCGCAATACTAGCTAACCACTCTTTTCGATCCTGAAACGCTGCTAATTTCGCTTCATTATCGGCTATATCTGCCTCGATCGAATCCCGCATCATGTTGTCACTCGTTAATGGCGCAGCACTAAATAACGTGGCATCGTATACGACTTGAATGTCTCCATTCTTATCATCATCCACATGCCCTAATGAAAAAACAGCAACCCCTTCTTCTGTTACCTCCGCTGTATCATACGCCTCATCGTAACCGTAAGCGATAACGTTACCCGTTTCACTAGTTGGATGGACATAAATGGTCATGTTCTCGTATACCGATTCATTGCTACTATCAAAAAATGGCCAGTAGAACTGTGCAACATCCGGATATACCTCTATCCCATTATGGATGGTATAACGCAGGTCTACCGTTATTGTTTCTTGATTACCTTTTCGATAAATTTTATATTCATTATCATCGTTTTCCACCCTCAGTGCGTTTCCATCTTCACTCGCTTCAAAGTCCGTAATAGATGTACCCTTCTTCGGTATGATCGTACGGGTAATCCCGTTAAAATCATCTTCAAAATCATAGGTGAATCGTTCCGTTACCTCAACATCCCCATTTTCCTTTAAAAAAGCATCTATTTGAACATCCTTTATGGCATATTCAACATCTGCAAATGCCGGTACTGCAAAAACGAAAAATGCAGATAAAAAAATAAGTAACGCTGTTAGTTTTTTCATAAGCCAAATCTCCTTTAGTGTATATACGGATGTTGGGGGCTTTTGGTTTCAAGTGATTTTACTCTCGTTATCACAATCCACCGACGACTACCTCCACTAATTTAACTATGCTATAATCTATCTAAAATTACTATTTAAGGGGATTTCTCATGGGGAACATAGTAGATTTGGTTCAGTCACAGGTAATTGCCTCCGTAAAACATCAAGATGATATTGATATGGCAACACATTCGAATGCAAATATAGTTTTCCTATTAACTGGAGATTTAATGACAACGAAGAATTATTTAGAGCGACTTAAGAAATATAAGAAAACCACATTTGTCCATATCGATTTTATCGATGGTTTATCCAATACGAGAAGCGCCATCAAATATATTGCTGAAGAATGGAAGCCACAGGGGATAATTACAACAAAAAGCAACTTGATAAAATTTGCAAAAGAAGAGGGGTTGATGACAATTCAACGCATCTTCTTGATAGACCGAAACGCAATGAAAAAAGGAATCGAAATAGCACACTCTTGCAAGCCTGATGCAATTGAAGTTCTACCAGGAATTATGCCTACTATCATTGATAAATTAACGAAACTAACCCACCTACCAATAATAGCAGGAGGGCTAGTTAGTACGAAAACAGAAATTGATTGTGGTCTTGAAGCAGGAGCATTAGCTATTTCATCTGGGAATCCAAAGCTTTGGAATCTGGATCTTTAACTAATTCAGTTATTTCCCGAACACTATTTAAAACATATTTTGGTTGATATTCGGCATGCTCAAGCATGCCTTTTTCCGTTATGCCAGTTAGCACTAACACAGAATGTAATCCAAAATCATTTCCCATACGGATATCCGTCTCCAAACGATCACCTACCATATAACAATCCTCAGGTGATAGTTTTAGAACATCCTCGACAATGAATTTTGCGGCAAGTGGTGACGGTTTACCCATGATAAGCTCAACCTTTTCACCTGTTGCGCCTTCAATCGCACCAATCATCGCACCACAGTCAGGAATTTCACCATCTTCCACTGGACATGTTCGATCCGGATTCGTCGCAATAATAATAGCACCATTTCTCCAGGCTTGAAATGCACGATTTAGCTTATCATACGTGAATGTTCGATCCCATCCTAAGACAACATAACTAACTTCTGATTCATCCTCAGAAATCGTAATTCCATGGTGAATCAACTCCTCATATAGCGGCTGTTCACCGATGACCATCACCTTTTCCTCACGACTCAGCTTCTTCGCTAAATAACGAGCAGTTAAAAAGTTGGAGTTTACGACGTTCTCACGTTCCACTTCAATTCCCAGATTTGTTAGCTTTTCAACATAAGTAGCTATGGTCTCAATGGATTTATTCGTTAAGAACACGACTTTATCGCCGCGTTCTTTCAGCTCTTTTAACACATCTGCTGCACCGTCAATCAATTTATTATCTACATAAATCGTCCCATCTAAATCGAAAATAAACCCCTTTTGCATCCTGATTCCCCCTATACAGACCTATGATTTATTCCCACCAGAAATCCTGCTTGCAAGAGCCTGTAATACAAGGACCATAACGACAAGAATAACAGACATTGCTGCTGCAGAATAATACTCTGCCCGCAACACATTTTGGAAAATCGCCAAACTCATCGGCGCCCACTCTGCAGGTGCCATCAGAATGGAAATACTTGTTTCCTTAATAACTGTAACAAATACTAGAATGGATCCAGCTGCAATACCTGGTATCATTAGCGGTCCAATAACCGTAACAGCTGCAGTTAAAGTGGTCGCACCAAGATTGATTGCTGCTTCCTCAATATCTTGCTTAATTGCCTTCATCGTACCCACCGTCGAACGGACCATATACGGAAGTCGGCGAACACTGTACGCAATGACTAAGATAATCGCCGTACCCGTTAATTGCAGTGGCGCAGCATTAAATGTTTGGATTAATGCAATACCAAACGCAATCCCCGGCACAATTAATGGAACAGTTGTCATAAAATCAAGGGTAGTTGATTTCTGTCTGACCACGAAATACGATACAAAAGTAGCAATAACAACACTCAATACAAGGGCACCACCAGCTAAAATCAAGCTATTTTGGATATTCCCCAAAGAGGAAGTAAAGATTGTTTTGTAATGCTCTAGTGTGTAGCCCTCTGGTAATGGGTCTTTCCCCCAAGTAGTTGCGATAGATTGTAAGAACACGGTAATCATCGCCAATAGTGGAATAAGGACAACAAATCCAGAAAAAATCGCTAACGGTACCGTTAACCCCTTATTTTCACTTAGCTTAATTTTCTTCGGTTTACCAGAGAGGGTATCGTAGTTTTTCCCTTTCAATAAGTAGTTTTGTAGCCAATAAACTACACCCGCGACCGCAATCATGATTACCGTTAAGATGGCAGCACCGCCCCAGTTAAAGAACCCGGCAATTTCACGATAGGCTTGCACCACGATTAGATTTAAATCACTTGGAGCCAATATAATTGGCGTACCAAAATCAGAAAAACTTACCGCAAAGATAACAAGTGCTGTCGATAGCATTCCTGGAATGGCAAGTGGAAATGTAACCGTACAGAAGGTTAATATCCCCTTGGAACCCATATTACGAGAAGCTTCCTCTAGCGAAACGTCACTAATTTTAAACGCTGCCACCATTGGCCACAAGGCATATGGGAAGAAGAAAAAAATTTGAACAATCGCAATACCCGTCATGGAGTAAGGATCAATCAACATTCCTTCCCCGCCTAATTTCTCGTAAATATATGTTACCCATCCAGCACGCCCAAACATGATAATGAATGCATAGGCTGAAATAAAGGTTGGAACAACTAGTGGAATGGTACATAATGCACTAATTGTCTTCTTGAATGGCATCTTCGTACGAGCAATGCCATAAGCGATTGGAACACATATCACTAACACCCAAAGCGATACAATAAAGGATAGCTTCAAACTATTCAACAATCCCTCAAAATAATTCCCTGTGAAGATTGTTTTAAAGTTATCAAGGGTGGCATTTTTAAATTGATCGATCGTCGTTTGGAACTGTTCCATACTGATCAAAGAACCAAATAAATTAATCGGTTCATTCGTAAAACTTACGAGAAATACGGATAACAAAGGGATGATTAGAAACAAAAGAAAGAAAGCATAGATAACTAATCTAACTAAGCCTATCCCAGTAAAATTCCGTTTCAATCTGTTCATATCAGTAACACCCTCTCAGGTGATACACCTAACCGAATGGTCGAGCCGTTTTGTTTAATACTATTTCCGGATTCATACGTCGTATCTACCACTAGCTGATAATCCCCAACTTTCACATCGTATCGAACCGTTGATCCAAGATAAGTGGCAAACTGTATAACCCCCTCAAAGGCGTTATCAAATTCTTCTCCACCACCATTTAAAACATTCATATTTTCAGGTCGAATAATTACTTGTACATCTGTATTCGTTGTCTGAGTAACAGACTTAATTTGTTGATCACCAATTTGAACAACCGTCATACCAGCTTCACTGGTTACGACCTTACCTGGAATGATATTAGATGTACCAACAAAGTCCGCAATGAATGGCGTTTTCGGATTACTGTATAAATCTGTTGGTGTTCCAATCTGCAGAATTTCGCCATCCTTCATAACCGCAATACGATCGGCCATGCTCATCGCTTCTTCTTGGTCGTGTGTTACAAAGATAGTCGTGATTTTTAAATCCTGCTGAATGCGTCTAATCGTATTACGCATTGTATGGCGAAGTTTAAGATCTAAATTGGATAATGGTTCATCCATTAATAAAACTTCGGGTTCCATTACTAGCGCTCTCGCTAAAGCAACACGTTGTTGCTGCCCACCAGACAGCTCACTTGTTAACTTCTTCGCATGCTGTGTTAGCTCCACATACTCTAAAATATCCATTACCTTCTTTTCAATCTCTTTCGGATATTTCACTAGTTTACTATTTAGCATTCTAGTATAAACACCTAGTTTTTTGAATGGATTGGCTTTTCGTAGCTCTTTAATATTTAAGCTGTAGGCTACGTTATCAAACACATTCATATGCGGGAAGAGTGCATAGCTTTGGAACACCATGCCGCAGTTTCGCTCGTTTGGTGCTAATTTCGCTACATCCCGATCTCCAATTTTAATTGTTCCACTTGTAGGACTTTCAAAACCAGCTATACATCGCATTGTCGTTGTTTTACCACAACCAGATGGACCTAGGAGGGCAAAGAATTCGCCCTCTTTAATGTCCAAATCAATGTTTTGAAGTACAGTTACATCTGAAAAGTCCTTCCTTAGTTGTTCTACTACAACTGCCCCCATGCTATCAACTTCCTTTAATTTATATTATTTTGCCACTCACTACGGATACGATCAAAGTTCTCATTTACCCAATCAATATCTAAATCAACTGCATTTTCTTTCAGTGTATCTAAGTTCAATGGTGTCTTAGATTCAACTTCAGGATTGATTGGAATATGGTACCAGTTAGCTAGAATTTGCTGCGCATCTTCACTTAGCATGAATTCCATAAACTTCTTACCGCCTTCTGGATTTGGCCCACCCTCTACTAGAGAAGCAGGGTTTACTAGAATAGGTGTTTTATCTGGAACAACAAAGTCTACTGTTTCCCCTTTTGCTTGATGCTCATACGCCATAAAATCAAACCCAACAGCAATATGTGCCTCTCCCATTGCTACGCCCTTAGTAGGAGCAGAGCCTGAGTCAGGAATAGAATTCGCTTGTTCAGCAAGTGCTTTGAAATATTCCCAACCTTCTTCTTCCCCATGCTGCATCATATAGCTAAGTACCATTAGTGTCGCTGTACCAGAAGCCGCCGGGTTCGAGAATTGGATTTTACCCTTCCATTTTGGATCAAGTAAATCTTCCCAAGTTTTTGGTGCCTCTTCTTCTGAAACTAATTCCGTATTATAAGCAAAACCTAGTACAAATATTTCTGTACCTACATAGTAGCCATCCTGGTGCTTCATTTTGACTCCGTTCTCAACTACTTCCCAGTCTTCAGCGCTTTCCGGGATAAATGGAGCAATAATACCTTTATCTACTGCTGTTTCAAACGGAAGAATACCGCCACCACCATACCAAACATCAGCTTGTGGATTTCCTTTTTCCGCCATCATTTGATTCACTAAAACGTTAGTCCCAGCATATTGAACATTGACGGTTTGGTCGTACAATTCCTCATACTTTTGTGCCAGTTCTTTAGTTAAATCAGGAGTCTCAGGTGAATATAGTGTAATTGCTTCACTATCGCCCCCATCACCGTTTCCTGAGGATTCCCCTGCACATGCCGCTAGAAAACCTACTAATAATAGTACTGATAATAATGATAAAATTCTTTTCATGAGTGATCCCCCTTTGATTTTACGAATAGCTCCTAAAGCATACAAAAAAGAGAATGAAAAACACACCCTCGCCAAGGAAAGGGTTTTCATTTCATTCTCTTCTCTTATATTCTCTGAGAGATATTCAACTACCATCAGTTTAGCAAACGTTTTCATGTTTGTAAATAGGGAATTTTTTAATAATTTATTCTATAACAATCCCTTACTGAAAGGAAAGAGATACACTGATTATATCTCTTTCCCTTTACTCTGCCGCATCTTCCGCCTAACCTCCCTCCCCCAACTCTTCACCGCATCCTCTGAAACACCTTCCCGCAACGCTATCTCACAAGTAGACAATCCCAACACACGGCCTTCCACCCATTTCATTTGATTACTTGATAGCAACGATTGTAGCTCCTCCCAGACTCCTTCATCAGCTAACACAATCCCTTCTATCGTTTCTATTGGCATACCCGTCTTCACATTCCGATTGCCTGAATCAATTTGGGTCATTTCCTCCTGTATTACTTTCACTTGATTCTCCTTATCCCGATTAACCTTCCGAAGCATATCAATTAAACGATTACGGATGACGTAATTGAAGTAAGTCGACATTGGTCCTTTGTCTGGCTGGTAATTCTTATACGCATTCCACATCGCATACATGCCCTCCACGTAATACTCCTGGTGTGGATCCTGAAGTCCTAGTTTATGAATATGATAATGAATCCTTTTCTCGTTTTGTTTAAAAATTTCCTCAAAGGTAAAATTCCGCTTGGGTTCCATAGCTCTCCTCCTAGTTCAGTATAGGTTCTATTTCGATTTCATGAACCCACCTTAAACCAAATCCGCTCCCCTTTCAGAAACACAACTTAATAGATTCCACGCCAAAATACGATTTCTAGCTGAAAAAATAGAAGAACCTCAGAAGAAACATGACGTTTCTCTCGAGGTTCTTTCAATTAAGTAGAAAATATTATTTTATTTTTTTGCGTGAAAGTGTCCTACAGGACGTGGAGCGTTCAGCCAAGCACCAAGATAATAGGTGAAAAAGGAAGATCTCTATTGGATGAACAGGAAATATTTTCACAATTAATCGGTAAAGCCATTCGAGAAAATAGAATAGAACTCCAGAAAACACTTGAAAACATCGCCTCAGACATTCAAATGGACGATAAGCATATTGGTAGAATTGAAAGAGGAGAAAAATCCCCACAACTCTTTACGTTCTACAAATTAAGTCGTGAATTAGGCTTCAGCTCAGATGAACTTTTCAATGAGATTGCAAGAATTCTAGATTCCAAACAGAGAGAATAACCCGATTATTCTCTCGGATTACCAATTCCATCCCCCCGCGATTTCCTTTTCAAAAACCATATCCCCTAAAGGAGTGCTCCACATGCAAAATATATTACCGCAGTACCAAATCCACGAGAAAACCATGGCATTAATTCCTGCAAAACATATCGATTACGCCACTATTGCTATTGAACAAGATCAGAAACTATTTATTAACCAAAACCCCAAGCAAATCATGAAACAAAATTGCCTCGATCACCTGGCTTCCTTTGAAGGAAGAAGGGATGCCGTCACCCATCAAATTGGCTATAAACGAAAAGTCCCAATTGCCATTAACCCAAGTAGAAACCTCTTTACCTTCCCAACGCATTCTCCTGATAATCACAACTGCCATTGGATATTTTATCATCATATTCTCAAAATCAGTGCTTCGACTAAATCGCCTAACCATTCCATTATTACTTTTACGAGCGGAGAGCAATTGCAAGTAAGGATTTCTTTTTATGTATTGGAGAAGCAGATTCATCGGACGGCGATGTGTGTGTTTCGGTTTGGGAAGGTGGTTGGAGTTTGATTAGGAATATCACGCTAATCAACACAATAACTATGCACCTTTATTTTCTACTAGCATCCAGTTCATTAACTGGCTTCTGTCGATCAATCTAACCTGATTAGAACTAGCTAACTTTTTAGCTTGTTCTGTAAAAAATCTGTTTGTAATTACCCAGCATTCATCTGCTTTATAATGGTTTTTTGCTGATGCAATTTCTTGCACAGCTTTCACACCAACGTTTTTCTTATAGCGCTTTGCTTGTACGATAATTCTCTTACCTTTTGTTGCTAAAACAAGATCCGCACCAAAATCACCACTCGCTGGTGTTAATTGTGCAGAATAACCTTTCGCTTTTAGCAAAGCATGAAGAAATTCTTCAAACTTTCTTCCTGACATTTTATCAACTTCTAAAATTCCTGATTTTCTTAGTCTCTGTTCTTTTACAATATTTACTACTAATGCAAGTAATAACGACACTACAAAGAACACAAGAAAACCAATCGTTAATAATGGTTCTGATGAAATAATTGACCAAAATAAATCGAATCCCATTTCAAGACCATCGAAAAAACTCAAAGCATCTTCTCCCCAAAATAGCATAATTAGATACAAAAAATACAATCTTATTATATCAAACAATTAATTACTATTTATTACAAAATAAAAAAGCCACCAAGCGTCCTACCTTTGCTTCGTGACCTAAGCTATTGCTCAATCCCTATTAAACAAATCCCTGGTGTACACCTTTTCCGCTACATCTCGCAATTCATCCGATTTTCGATTCGCCACAATCACATCGGATACTCGCTTAAACTCTTCAATATTATGTATTACTCTAGAATCAAAGAAGGATGTTTCATGAAGTGCTGGTTCATATATCACAAGTTCAACACCCTTAGATTTTATTCGTTTCATTACACCTTGGATTGCCGACTCTCTGAAGTTATCCGAATCCACCTTCATCGTTAGTCGATAGATCCCCACAGTAGTTGGATTGCATCGAATAACCATTTCCGCAATATGATCTTTTCTCGTTTGATTGGCATCAACGATAGCAGTCATTATATTATTCGGAACATCCTCATAATTGGCTAATAACTGTTTCGTATCTTTAGGTAAACAGTAACCGCCATAACCGAAAGAAGGATTATTATAGTGATTTCCAATTCGAGGATCGAATCCAATACCATCAATAATTTGCTTACTATCCAGACCTCTAACCTCAGCATATGAATCTAGCTCATTAAAAAATGCAATTCTCATAGCAAGATACGTATTGGCAAATAGTTTAATAGCCTCTGCTTCGGTAGAATTAGTGAATAAAACTGGGATATCGTCTTTAATTGCTCCCGCTACCAAAAGTTCTGCAAAAACCTGAGCTCTATCAGACTGCTCACCAACAATAATACGTGATGGGTACAAGTTATCATATAAAGCTTTTCCTTCCCGCAAAAACTCCGGAGAGAAAATAATATTGTCAGTTTTAAATATTTCTTTTACCTTTTCTGTATATCCAACAGGAACGGTTGATTTGATTACCATTATAGCATTCGGATTAGTAGATATTACAGTAGCGATTACTGATTCGACTGATTCCGTATTAAAATAGTTCTTCTCAGAATCATAATTTGTTGGTGTAGAGATAACGACATAATCCGCATCTTTATAAGCTTTATAATTATCAGTTGTTGCAATTAAGTTGAGTCGTTTATTAGCTAGGAATTCTTCTATTTCATTATCCAAAATTGGAGATTTTCTATTGTTAAGCATATCTACTTTTTCTTGAACAATATCGAGAGCAATAACTTCATGTTGTTGGCTTAATAATATAGCATTAGATAAGCCTACATATCCTGTACCAGCAATTGTTATCTTCATCCCTATATCACTCCATTTTTTGATAATTATAGCCTAATGATTTATCCGCCAATTTCACTTCTTCAATTTTTCTCACTAAATAGTTCAGTAGTTCCTCTCGAATGAGTTGATCTTCTAGAGCAAAATCTATAGTAGTTTTTACAAATCCTAACCTTTCCCCTACATCATATCTTCTCCCACTGAAATCAAATGCATAGACACTTTGAACCTGATTCATTCTTTGAATAGCATCCGTTAACTGAATCTCGCCATCTGCCCCGGTATCTTGACTAGCAATAAAATCAAAAATTTCTGGGTTAAATACATATCGTCCCATAATTGCTAAATTAGAGGGTGCAGTTCCTAGCTTTGGTTTTTCAACGAAATTATTTACTTGATACAGTTTTCCTTCCTTTAGGCCAGGATCTACAATTCCATAGCGTTGCGTGTCGTAATCTTCAACCATTTGGACACCAACTATAGAGCTTTGTGTCACATCAAATTGCTCAATTAATTGTTTAAGAGCAGGTTGATCGCTCCGTACAATATCATCTCCTAACAAAACTGCAAAAGGCTCATTACCAATAAACTTTCTCGCACACCAAACTGCATGACCTAGTCCTTTAGGCTCTTTCTGACGTATATAATGAATCTCTACTTCTGAAGGCTGCCTTACCTTCTCAAGTAATCCCAACTTACCTCTCTTAATTAGCGTCTCTTCTAGTTCAAAATTCCGATCAAAATGGTCTTCAATCGCACGTTTGCCTTTACCAGTAACGATAATAATATCTTCTATTCCGGATGCAATGGCTTCTTCTACAATATATTGAATAGTTGGCTTTTCTAGTATGGGTAGCATTTCCTTTGGCATTGCCTTTGTAGCTGGTAAGAACCTTGTCCCTAGTCCTGCACTTGGAATAATCGCCTTTTTAACTGTTTTCAAGCTTATCCCCCCATATTTATAAAATTCCACGAACAAACAATTTCCTAAAAAAGGAAATTATCGTGTCTATTTTTCTATACTTACATGAAACATAACACACTACCCTAAATATTCTGTTATCTAATTGTAAAAGATATGTATAGTTTACATTTCTCTGTTACCTGATACTTATACGAATTCTTCAGCTATATCACGCAATAAAAAAAATCATGGAGAATCGCCATGATTTTAGATCTTTAATACTGATTTAATTTTCATTCCTATTACTTTTCACATGGCTCATTAGGATATAACTTAAAATTTATCATGCTTATACCAGTTACCCTTTACCTAAAACAACCCCAACCGCTTCCGCTTCCTAACCATCTCCGGCTCATCACGTTGAATTGAATCCCCATTAATAAGCAGCTGTGCATTCTCCATAAACTTATAAAAAACACCCGTACCATGCTCACTTCGAACGGCCTTATATGCATCTTGTAGCAAGAACTTTCTAGTCGTTGTATTGTGTGCATCGGACGCAATAAAATGGGTTAGATTCGATTCAATTAACTTATGAGATAATTTCTGGACGGCTTTCCCAAAACTTCCCACAATACTTCCAGCAGTTATCTGGGTAAGCGCACCCCTTTGTACCAGATTAAATAGAATGGACGGATGCTCGGCTATTTGACTATTCCGTTCAGGGTGTACAATGATTGGCGTGTATCCCGCAATTTGAATATCAAATAGCATTTGTTCCGAATAGCTAGGAACCTCTCCAGAGGGAAACTCAACAAACACATACTTAGTATTATTTAAGGCTACCATGACACCAGTTTGCAATTCTTCGATCATATTAGCATGTAATCTCGTCTCTTGACCTAAAAGCACCGTAAGTGGAATATTTTCCTCTTGAAGACTTACATTCAAATTCACTATGTATTGTTCAATTTCTTTCTTCGTATTTATATACCAGCCATTCTGATGATGTGGCGTGGCAATAATGGTGTGGATTCCTTGCTTGACTGCAGCTTGAGCCATGACAAGACTTTCCACCATTGTCTTAGGACCATCATCAATTCCAGGCAGGATATGGCAATGTATATCAATCAACTCATCCACCCCTTATTTAACTATATTTAATTATAAAAATTAGCATGCTAATTAATTTTAACTAATACCTATTCTTCCTCACTTACCTTCCACTCCCGAAACTTCTCCAACTCATCTCCCAATTGCTTAAACGTAAACGCAATCACAGCAGCATCATCAAACAAGCCCAGCCCAACGATGAATTCTGGAATCAAATCGATTGGGGAAACAAAATATATAATCGTCGCGATAACCATAATAATCGAACGTTTCGAGATATCACGGTATTCCTTTTTACGCCAAGCATTCACAAGCTCGAAGAATAGTTGGATTTTATCCCATGCTTCCCCTAATGCATGTTTATTCGCATCTGCCTTGGTAGCAGCTTCCTCTACTAATTCAGTCGTTTTCTCTTCATTCTCAAAGTAATCCTGTGCCTTTTCCTCGAATAACTTTGAGCCTTCTGCGTAATCCGCTTCCTTTTTACTAAATTTACGAAAACTAAACTTTTTCTTCTCGGCCATGTGCCACACTCCCCATTTCGTCATAACTTTATTTTAACCATAGAATGAGAAAAAGGACAGCCCCTCGCCCTTTCGGAATTGGTACTGTCCTTCGTCACTCACGCCTTACTTCGCTTCAAAATTAACTTCATTCAAGCCACTAATCTCAATACGCTGACCATCCTCTAAGGTGACAGTAATTTTCTTCACGCCTAGTTCACCAGACGCATCAAGAATTTCATTCGTCGCAGGCAGATCCATCTCATTATAAATGAAGAAGTTACCCATTCCACTTGGTGCGGTTACATCGTATCTACCCGCTTCAATATCCAGGCCAACCTCCCAGCTTCCGGCTGATAGGGTAGTGGAAGCTTTCGTCTCAGCTGGGGTGAATTTCACAGCATCCAATCCCGAGATTTCGATTTCTTGCCCGTCTACAATGTTAGTCGTCACACTGGTCACGCCAAGTTCACCTGACGAATCCAAAATTTCATTCACCTTTGGTAGTCCATTTTCATCATAGATGAAAAAGTTACCCATTCCGTCTCCCGTAATCACATAACGACCAGCCGGAATATCGGTGCCAACTGTGAATCTACCAGCATTAAGCGTAGTCTCTTCGGCCGAGGCATTATCACGCGTGTTCTCCTCAGTAGCTGGTTCTTCCTCTTCTGCGGCATTTTCATCAGTACCCTCGTCAGTCGCTTCATCGCCAGCATCTTCATCATTAGTGCCTTCGTCCTGTGTTTCCTCAGTTCCCGTATCAGTCTCCTCCGGGTCTTCCTCATCCTGATTAAATATTGCATACGCTACGATAATTAATACAATTAACCAAAACCACCATTTCTTATAAAACGGCTTTTTGTTTTCTTCATTAGCCATTCATAGATCCCTCCTTAGTGGTTTTAGTATGAACCATTTGAATTCGGGTTATGAATGACACTTAAAATTTACTTAATGATTTCTAGCGTACACTTTGATTTCCTCAATAATCTCGCGTTGCAGCTCTTCATCAATATTATGACTTAATCCATAGGTATACGTTGTCATCAGTTGTTTCGTCCAAACAATGTTACTCGTAAAGTAATAATTTTTATCGTTTAGCTTAAAGGAAATGGTGATTTCCTCTCCAGCAATTTCATCTTCCGTAGTCAATCTCGCTCCGTCAGGACTCAACTCGATAATCTTGCCTTTTATCTTCTTAGCTTCTTCTTTTTCATCGGTTGCAGCAAGTTGAATTTCGACTGCTAGTGGTTCCTGAAACTCATATCGAAATGCCTCTTCTCGTTTAAACCTCATGTTGTTCACCTTCCATTTCCTTTAACAATTCTATATTTGAGGAGCCAACCACGTAAAAATACGTATCTCTCCCCTTTTCCTTCGCTTGATATAAACTCGTATCTGCCGCTTTGAAGACCGCATCATAATCCCCACCGTTTTTCGGATAAAAAGAGATTCCATGATACATTTGATGTATTCATTTGTTAAATATGTAGCACTATCTTTGGAAAGCACCTCTTCAAACGTTTTACCGTATAGTGTGGTGTCATAACGAAGCACCTTTAAGGCAGCCTCATTTGCATAGGTGTAAACACATGTACCATTTCGAATTTCTACAATAAAAATTAATCTATCTATGGCCTGTAATCCATGTAGTAAAACTTTCGGATCAAAGCTCGTATTTCGTTTTAATTGTGATAAAGGATTTAACTGATTCCATTTCCCTCGTAAATCTTTAAAGCCCATCATAATGTCTCCTTTCTATAGCACTAGAATATAGTACTACAGATAATAGCTAATAGATATATTAATTTTGGCTTTTTTTATGGAAATTACTATAGCCCGTACTTCTTATTCTAGCGGGATTGAGATAAGAATGAATTCCTATTTTTTTATCGAGGAAGGCACCTAGTGGTTTTATAGGCAAAACAAAAAGAAGTAACACGTTGACGTGCCCCGAAAAAGGTAGTTTTTAAGCACTCCTTTTAGGGTTGCACGACAATGTGTCACTTCTTTCTATGAGCTAACGTTGGTTTTGCTAACATGCTGTATCGTATTCCTCCACATTACTTTTTCTTACGGGAATATCCCGATTCAGAAACCTTAAGAGTGGATTTTGGCGGTGTTAATTTGTTCTTTAGCTGCAAGAGCCAGAATCGAAACCTCGAATCAATATTCCTCCGAAGCTCAGCAATTTCAATATAAATCGATCGTATTTCCATCGGTGATAGTTTGTTTTTCTTTTGGAGCCGTTTCATTAGATGTTCGATTGTATCCGTATGCAGCTCTTTTGCTTTGTCCGATAGTTTCTCGTTAGTGTTGATATACTGACTAAGATGGTCCAGTATTTGCGTCGCGAACTTGATTGTATCAGATCGCTGCATTAATTCGCTTATATAGGATTCCCGTTCTAAGTCTTGTAGCTTTCCTAATTGCTTGGCCGTCTCGATTACCTCTGCCCGGTAATGATCAGCATTTCCCTTAAACCAATTATTCGGCCGATATTTGCCATGCTTCTGCCCCTGATTGCGTCCCATGATTAACCCCCAACTATCGCTCATACACGAATAGATATGCAAGCTATATTTAGTAGTGATTTCATCCCTATTACTAGTATACTACAAAATTTCCGATAATTGGTTATATTTTCCTAATTTGTTGTTAGAAACTTTTGACATTATTCGACATAATTCGGGTGGGCCAGGCGCCTAGTGGTCCAGGCACCACCTCTGATCTTTTATTTCATTCTTTCTGGCAGGGCGTGGATCGACTCGATTAGGGTGTTGAGCTTGCCTTCGATTCGGTGCAATAGATAGAACGTTACCGCAATAGGAAAGCCAACCTCTGTCAGGAGCGATGTCCAGTT
Source organism: Ornithinibacillus contaminans (assembly GCF_001038425.2). Classification (GTDB taxonomy): domain Bacteria; phylum Bacillota; class Bacilli; order Bacillales; family Amphibacillaceae; genus Ornithinibacillus; species Ornithinibacillus contaminans. Next base: position 96,600 of record NZ_LDPV02000053.1, on the reverse strand, counting down.
TTCCAACTCATTCACCTCCGTTTAGCAAAATTGGCCAGCAACGAATTGCTGGCCAGATTTATCACACGTAATTAAATTTCAATATCTTCCACAATACGCTCAACAACACGAGCGCTTTTCTTCGCTACTAAGTTTCCACCGCTAGTAGTGAATGCATTTTGGGAAAGAATCTCATCCATTGCCGCATCAACTGCAGTTGGATCGACTGGTTCAATCGGGTTATCTAATGTATAGGTAACCACTTTTCCATCTTCATTCTCAAATTTCAATTCAAGCTTTTTCACGCGCTAACCTCCCCTCTATTATCATGTCATAACGCATTACGCCTCAATAATGTCAGAGCTATCTTTACGCTCTACATTGTATAACGGGCGCTCTTGTAGACCTGCAAACGCATTTGCAATGGTATACAATTGATCCGCAGTTGCGTCAGTCTTTACATTGTTAAAGCTTTTAAACTTGTAAATCGGCTCTCCTGATTCCGGGTCATCCCCGTCATGAAGAACTAGACGCAGCTGAGAGTTAGTCATATTTGCTACTGCCATACTTGCCACCTCCTTTCACCTCTATAATCGAACGGGAGAGGCAAAAGGTGGCATGTAAATTTAATTTTTTTCGAAGATGCTACTTTGGGAACGTTTTGTTCGAATTATACTATAGAAGAAAAGCGTCCTATTCCATACCAAATTTATCCTAGGCGCCCAAATTTTTGATGCAAATAGTAGCGGTATTCTTGTATAATTAATTATCTGAGCAAAAATAAGATTCAGAGAAAAATAGAACAGCACGAGAATGGGGGAAACAACTTTGTTTTGTACAAACTGCGGTGCAAAGCTACCAAAAGACGCAAGGTTTTGTAGTTCATGCGGCAAAGCAATCGTATCAATTAGTGGTGAGGAACAAGTAGAGACAGAGAGAAATAGTACTACAGAGACCGGCCAACCAATTACACAGATAGCGCATCAGCTTCTAGACGAGGACCGTCCAGCTGGAACAGAACAACAAGTAATCGAGGAAGAGGAGGAACTACTTCGACTATTTATTGGTCCTTCTAAAGAAGATTATTATATGACCAAATGGAAGAAGAGAAATTCCTGGAACTGGGCAGCATTTTTCTTCAGTATCTATTGGATGACTTACCGAAAAATGTATGGCTATACATTCGTCTTATTAGGATTTTTTATCGCGTTTTATACTTTGACCACGCTTTTCGATGTTGAAATCAGTGTGTCAGCTGGCATTTCCGTCGCATACATAGTTGTATTCGGTTTATGTAGCAACAAGCTCTATGAACAATTTGCCAAAAAGAAAATAAAACAGATTAAGGGTACATATCCACCTACAGAAAACATCGCAGCAATCGTCGTTCAAAAAGGTGGAACAAGCTTAAAATCAGTCTTTGCCGTTATGGCAATCTATGTTGTTATTTCTATCGTAACAGTATACATTCCAACTCTATCCATGCTAAAGGATGAGCCAGTAATAGCAAATGAACAACCTGCTGACAATGAGAATGAATCAGCAGCTACTATTAATGAAGAACAAATCAAAATCGATGTTACCAATGTTATCCATGCGAACATCGATGCGCTGCGGAATGAAGACGCATCAGCCTACATGGATACGATTTATTATGACGAAGTTTCTCCAGACCTTTATTTTCAAACGGAGGAAGTCACGCATCAGTTATTTGGCGATTATGACATAGCATACACCATTGATGGTATTGAGTTTGTAACCATTAGGGCGGATGAGGTGACAGTAAGAATCCAACAGACATCTGTAAAGGTATCAGGAATGGCCTACTCTGATAATACCGCTATCGCACTAAATACATTCAAAAAGCAAGAAGGCATGTGGAAGTTTTATCGGACAGAAGTAGAAGATATTCAATACAGTAATGAAGGAAATGCTTCTTCCTATGATGACCAAGTGAGTTATAATGCCGAAGCATATGCCATTTATGAACAAAACTGCATGGACTGCCACGGAATTGAGTTGGCTGGAGGATATGCTGCACCAAGCCTCGATACTATCGGAGCCAAGTACACGCCACCCAATTTACAGGATATTATCCAATATGGTAGTGGATTAATGCCTGCACAATCGCAATTGACTGAGGGAGAATTGACGATTTTGGTGGAGTGGTTGTCGGGGATGGAGTAAATAATTTTATCAAAACTTAAGGGAATCCTTTATATGAGGATTCCCTTAAAGCTTAAGTAGTGCTTGTCAAACAACTTAATGACCAGAGTCTATTTTACAACAGCGTCTAATTTTGATTGTGTCTGTGGACCAGCAATTCCGTCAACTAACAGTTTGTATTTCTTTTGAAAAGCAATAACAGCTGCCTTTGTTGCTGCATCATAACTTCCATTGATCGACTTCTTATAAACACCATTCTTTTTAAGCTTCGTCTGCAATTCCTTTACAGCTGTCCCTTTTAAGCCATACTTTAAAACCGTATATTTTTTTGCAGGTGTGGTAGTCGCTGGCTTTGTCTTCACTTGCGATGCTACTACCCAACCGGTTGTACTTCCAGATTGCACCTTTAGCCATTTCACTTTCGATTTATCTGTGTATTCTTGGATAACTTTTACTGAATCGGTGGTCTTTAATGTCTTTACTATTTTATTTTTGGAAGAAGCTGCACTTCTCATATAGGTTTTTGATACTTTTGGGACCATATATTTTCCAATAAGTGTGGAAACAGTTGTCGCTGGCTTTGTCTTCACTTGCGATGCTACCACCCAACCGGTTGTACTTCCAGATTGCACCTTTAGCCATTTCACTTTGGATTTATCTGTGTATTCTTGGATAACTTTTAATGAATCCGTAGTCTTTAGCGTTTTTACTATCTTATTTTTAGTAGAAGCTGCACTCCTCATATATGACTTTGTTACTATTGGCACCATATACTTACCAACAAGAGTTGAGGCTGTTGTTGCTGGCTTTGTCTTGACTTGTGATGCAAGTACCCACCCTGTTGTACTTCCGGTTTGAACTTTTAACCAACTTACCTTTGACTTATCTGTATATTCCTGGATAACCTTTAATGAATCCGAAGTTTTTAATGTCTTCACGATTTTATTTTTAGAAGATGCCGCACTTCTCATATACGTATTCGTAGCTTTGGGAACCATATATTTCCCAACAAGACTTACTTTAGTGGATGGTGCAGTAGTTTTTGGTGGTTGAACTGGTGTGGCCGGTGCTGTTATTGCCCCAGGAGTACTTGCAATTGGATTAGATATAATAATCTGATCTGCTCCTGGCTGTGTTTTTGGAATAAGCGAAAGAACCTGCCCAACAAAAATCACATCTGTAGTAAGCTGGTTGTATTCTTTTAATTGATTGACTGTTAACTTAAACTGGGTTGCGATTTTCCATAGTGAATCACCTGATTTAACTGTATAACTATGCGTTTCGGAAGGTTGGACTGTTCCAATCTGTTCTTTTGGCTGCTCAGGTACAGATGGTTGCACCGCAATGCCATCATGAGCGACCCAAGAACGATAATTCTGCCAAATGGCTGTATTCTCTTGTCCCAAGCTCCAGCTACCCGTTCCTTTTAAATCATATTTATGAAGTAATTGCAATTTCGCTTGAAGGGATTCATTATTTTCATACCAAATATGATACGTGCCTGGAGTGAGTAAATTACCAGCAATTGTAGTTGGTGGATCCCCTTCGTTAACAGTTATTGTTGCCATTGGCGATTTGGAGGCTTCATCAAAAGTGACTTTACCGCCGTACTTCGCTAATAATTCATCAACACGTTTATTGGATATCCCCACTCCTCCCGAAGTAGCTCCTTCCTTCCAAAATCGACCATAGAATGGAATGCCTAGTACAACTTTTTCGGATGGGACTCCTTGGTTAAGCGCATACTGAATTGAACGTTCCACCCAGCCATAGCTAGCTACTGGCCCCTCTGGACCACCAGTGTAGCTTTCATCATAAGCCATTATCATTAAATAATCGCTATACTTCGCTAATTCCTCATAATCATAAGAACCATGCCAGCCCTTTGTCCATCCATTTGGATTGGCAGCAACTGCGACGGATACTTCTTTATTATCAGGTAGCTTCTCCTGGATTAATCTTACAAGATCTGTGTAATTATCCCTGTCAATTTCAGTGACATTTTCTATATCAATTTGGACGCCATCCAGATTGTTCTTCATAATAAATTCAGCAATTTGTTGTGCTAACTTTTCTCTATTTTGTAATGCGGCTCGTCCAATAGTACGATCCCAGTGATTGCTTAGAAACGGTACTACCTTAATCCCTCGTTTATGCATTTCCGATACAAACGCTGGATCATACTGTTTTGTAACAAGTAACGAGCCATCTGGATTAATATCAAAATAGCTTGGTGCCACATGGTTAAGATTCCCCTGTGTTTGGTCAATTTGTGAAATGTAGGATTGTGTATTGCCGAAATAAAGGTAAGACATATTGAAATCAATTTCATGTGCTTCTGCTTTGTTAATGGGAAAACTAGCTAGCACTACACTCCCTGCCATAATCACAACTGTAGCTACCTTTATTCTCGGTAGGTTTTTCTTAACTACTTCTCTAGCTGCATCTTTTAGGTTTTGCTTCCCCAATTTAGATGCTAAGAATTCTGTACTAAATTCTGTGTCGTATTTACTTGTAGGTAATTTCAATTGAAGGATTACTTGACCATCTTTAACTTCTACAATTTCAAGATTTCTGAAGTCGAATGTCATTTGAACACCACCTTATTGGTAGTATGGTTCATTATGCTAAAAGCCATGAACTAAAAATTCATGGCTTTTATAAAGGTATTAAAGTTTTATTTAATTCTAAACATATTTGCAGTTTTTAAGGCTATTCGTACTGCCTTTCTATTTAGTATTGCTTGTTGTCTTTTTATTTTTTTATCCTTTTCCACTAGTTTCCCTTTATAATCTTTGATTTTCTCTTCATATGACTTTTCCAGCAAAGGATAATAATTTTCCCATCTATCTGCCATTTCCTCTATACTACATGCACTGACAGGCATTAAAGGTTGCTTAAGTTGAACCTCAGTTAATTGATCGTCAAGAGGAATGACGGAAGGGTTTGTATCCTTTTTATAAATATGATCTAAGTTATTCGTATTGAGAAAACTAATAAAATGGTCGAAGTTAATACTTTGCTTTCTCTCTGGAGAATGAAAATCAGATCGTTCTATCAATTCACTTAGTGAAGTTTTCTCTGATATTTCACTATGCCAAACTTGCGTTAATCCATGATATTCTGCTAATTCTCTCATTCTTGCATCCTTAGGTATTATAAGACTTGGTGTCCCTGCAATAGTGGCAGTAATATTTCCATGCAACCTAGCACCAAAACTAAGATCAGCTTGTTTTAGAAAGTCAATCCAAGTTGGTACATTTAGAAAGAATCGTACTTTATTATTCATATATGCATCATCAGACATCTTGATAGGATAATTTTCGATTGACTTATTAGATATTCCAGGTGCACCTGCATAAGTCAGTCTCATTTCTTTCAACCATTGTAGAATAAAATAATGATTGGGGAATTCCTCCATACCTCTCGAAATAAAATCTAATACATTATTTGGAGAGAGTAATGATGAGTTAACTGTTACCATGGAATCTTTGGTTATCTTAGTCTCCCGAATAGTTAAATCCCTTCCAAAGGTATACATAGATGGGCAACCAATAACAGTATGATCTATTCCTTCTCTAAAACCTAGCCTACTAAGATATTTAGCAGTTATTTCACCTCGTACCCCAATAGTAGTTGATTTTTCTAAAACAGCACTCACAAAGGCTCTTACATCATCATCAAAAGAAAATCCCTCATCTAATTGTGGTTCAAATGGCGCTCTTAGCCCAACACCAATAACCACTACTGGAATTGTTAGTTTTTGAATCAACTTGGTATATTTTCGTAATGAAGGTACAAAATCTTTTCGAAAGGCGTCAGCTAATGGAATTATATAACAATCATACTTTTCATTTATCTCTTCTGCTTTTTTAGGGTCTATCTCATAATAATCTGGTGTAATGGTAGTTCCTTCTGTCATTAAAGTGCGAAATACACTAAATTGATAGACTAAATTTCCTACATTACCTCCTATAGAGTTATTTAGGATCATAAAAGAGGGGTCAAAGGTATCCAAAGGTGACATTCCTGCTCTTATTAGTAAGTTTTTCATATGTTTAGTCCTCTCTTCCATTATTTCAATTCTTGAAAATATTTCCCTATATTATGAAGTGTTAAACAAAATATCTAAATTATATGCCACCCCATATTCTTGATTGATTCAAGATTGATTCTTTCTATACTTTTATAAGTAAATCATATATGAATGACTGAAACAATTGTAAAGACAACCAAGGAATTTAATTTCAATATAATTCTACTATTTTATGTAACCACTATAACCATTTACGAATAGAAATATTAATTGTAAACTAAAAGTAAATGGAATATTAAGGGGAATATCGTATGGAAGAAAAAGAAAATTCACGACGAGCTAAAAATAAAAGAGGAAAAAGAAAAAAAATAATTACATATCTATCAATCGTCATAAGTACAATAATTCTTGGCATTATTATTTATGGAGTCAGCATATATACAAAGGCTGAAAAAATAGTAGACAATTCCTTCGAACAAGTTGAGCGTCCTAATAACACCTCTGAATTGCGAGAGGAAGATGTAAATCCGATCGAGGATAATGTCTCCTTGCTTATTATTGGAGTGGACGACAGTGAAAAAAGAAGCTATGAGGAAAATAGTCGTTCTGACACTCTTATATTAGCTACATTTAATAAGGAACAAGGGGATATTAAATTGGTAAGTATACCTAGAGATTCCTATGTATTTGTCCCCGAAGTAAAATACTTCACTAAAATCAACCATGCCCACTTTTTTGGTGGACCTAAAGCAACAATCGAAACAGTAGAACAATTTATGAATGTCCCTATCGATTACTATGTACGAGTAAATTTTGACGCTTTTATTGAAGTAGTAGATACAATTGGAGGAATAAATTATAACGTTCCTTTTGAAATGTATGAACAAGATTCAAAAGATAGGAAAGATAAAATACATTTACTTCCCGGCTACCAAAGCTTAAATGGAGAAGAAGCATTAGCTTTAGCACGTACAAGAAAATACGATAGCGATATTGAACGGGGAATGAGACAACAAGAAATTATTAAAGCGGTCGTTAAAGAAGCTTCATCAGCATCTTCTCTATTCAAACTGGATAATCTATTAGAAGCCGTCGGAAATAATATGACTACTAATTTAACATTTGACGAATTGAAGTCTTTTGCTAGTTATGGTCTTAACAAAAACATCGCTATTAATTCCGTAAAACTAGAGGGGAGCGGTGGGTATATGGATGATGGTCTCTGGTATTATCAGGTTGATGAAGAAAGCAGAAAAAGTGTAGAGGATGAACTTAGAACTCATTTAGGTTTACCTGCCTCCGATAACTTGGAACTCTACGAGAATAGTGACTTGAGAGGTCCATATATTGAAAAAGAGTGATTCACGCGAATCACTCTTTTTCAATTCTTTATAGCCGTGACAATTATTTATCCAATGATCGTTGAAATAGATCTATCCTTGATTTTGGAGGCGTTAAGTCAGATTCAGTTACATCAATTTGGGTAGAATCTAAGCTAGGTATTATCAATTGATCTACAACATTCGCTGAGGCATGTCCCAATGTTTCTCCGAAAAAGTACTTAACGAATGGTTTAATCTTTTCTAACTGATAATTTTCACCCTTTATACGATTTATAATTTCTTCAGTTGTTCTAACTAATGGGCCAGGAATGAAATCAAAGAAATCATAATAGAAATCTCTAGACTCTATATACTCTTCAACATCATATGCAAAAAATAGCATTGGCTTATTTAACAGAGCAAATTCAAAACATACGGATGAGTAATCGGTAATTAATAAATCCGTTATTAATAATAAATCATTAATTTCTCGATAGTCACTAAAGTCATAGAAAAAGTCTGCATATTCATAAGGAATGGTAAGTTTATTATTTACAAAAGGATGAATCTTAAATAGAAAAACATATTCCTCATGAAACTCTTCATAAATTCTCTTTAGATTCAATACTTCGAATGGATAATTAGCTGATGATTGACCATTGCCCCTAAACGTTGGTGCAAATAAGATAACTTTCTTGTTTTTTATAAAAGGATATTTATTATATAACGTCTGCTGAACTTCTGATTTATAATTTTCATCGAAGAAAATATCAGATCTAGGTACACCAGTAGGAAAAACCTTATCGACTGCAATTCCAAATCCTTCTGCGTAATTTTCACGCACCCCTTCACTACTCACTGCTACCTTCGTATAATTTTTATGATTCTTAGACTTTGCTGAAGGGCTACCAGGTCTTCCCATTCGACTATATCCAAACGTTTTAAAAGCACCTGCAGCATGCCAAACTTGAATTAGGTCTGCATTTTTTCGAATTTTCAAAGGGTATACTAGCGGGTAAAAATCATCTAATAAAATGATCTTTGAAGTTGCAAACTCATATGCAATTTTCATCAAATCCATTATGTTTTTCTTGTTATTTATCCGTTCATTAAAAACAAACCTTATATCTAAGTTTAAATTCCGTTTATACAACTCTTCATATACAAAAAAGAAGTTACCGTTTAGTTCTGAGCGACTATCTGAAGCAAACGTCACTTTTCTTTTATTAATGGGCAGAACGGAAAATAAAGTATACATTACTTTAAAGAATTTTCTTTTTAGTGATCTTAAATACTTATTTTCTTTCGTATCGGTATTATCGGGTAAATCCCTAGGATCAAACTCCTGTAAAAGTGTATTTTTTAATTCAAGCGTCTTGCTAAATTTATTAAACGCTGCCAATAAATTATATTTCATCACTTTCGTAGCTGAGAAATAATTTAGCTTGGTATTTAGGATATCGTTATTCAAATATTTTCTTACATCCGACAATGAAATAAGTTTTTCATATTTGATTTGATCATTAGTTTCAAGCATCTGTTCTATTTTAATATAAACATTGTAATTTCCTTCTTTTAGAGGTTTTCCACTACTAATAACAGAAAGATTTATTGTAGCTTTATATCCTGCTAACAATGATTTATTATCACTAACAATTTCAATTCCATTTCCAAGCTCATTAAGAGCACAGTTATCCAATGGAATTTTAATAATATATTGCTCCAGAATTTCTTGGTCCTCTAATTCCATCGTATTCTCAGATTGCTCTTCTCTAATCTTTTCTACATCAATATCCGGAACTAAGTATAAAGTTTTTCGAATTCTATCTTCTTGGTATGATTCAATTCCTTCGAAGCTAGCATATCCTTCTATTTCAAGATAGGACCCATTTATCTCTAATTTAGTAACACTGCTATTGACTGTTCTATCTGCTCTAATTTTTAAGTTTTTATTATCCATTAATGTTAACAACATAATATCCCCCCTATTACTCAGATGTAAAATGCTTTACTATTTTTTCAGAAATATTTTCTAGGTTATCAAAGTTATAGTTAATCATTCTAGTTGTATTAAAATGTTCACCTTTTCTCCTTGCGCTTAACCAGTTTAATAATTCCTGTTCTGTTAATAGTATTGACCCATCTGATATTTCTCTTATGTCTTGGTAAAATCCTCTATTGTCAAGATACTCCTTATAGTCAGGCATAAAATGTGCCAAAGGTTTTTCTAATAAACCAAATTCAAACACGGCTGAAGAATAATCCGTTAAAAAAGCATCTGCAACCAGCATCCACTCATTAATAGAAAACTTATCAACTACCAATACATTCTTGCAAGCTTTAAGCCTATTTATTTCCACTACACTTGTATATGGATGTGGTTTATAGATCAGTCTTATTCCCTTTGTAATTTTACTAGACACCCTTATAATGACCTCACTAAAATTTATGGAGGTTTCCATATGTCGACCTTCTGCTCGATAAGTTGGAGCAACCAATATATTGATGGATCTATCTAATACATATTCTCTAGAAATATCCGCTCTTACTTCATTATAAATCTGCTTATTACTAAAAAAATCTACTCTTGGTATACCTAGGGCATATATTTTACTTGGTGACATGTTAAAAGCTTCTGCATAATAGTTAATAATATTAGTAGAGGAGACATATACATTTGTATAATTTGAATGAATAGGTACCAACTTTAAGTACTCTTTATCTGGTCCGAATTTGGTGTTCAAGGTACTATAACCGAATTTCTTAAAAGCACCTGCAGCATGCCAAAGCTGTATAACCTTCAAGTCAGCTCTAGGCTTTAAAAGATAGATAGGTAAATAATAATCGTCTAGGATTAAATAACTAGCATTCGATAACTCTAAAACTTCACGATAAAGTTTAAGGTTCATTTTATTTTGACTATAAACAAAATGAACCTTAGCGTTTGGAATTTGTTCCATGATTTGATCATAGATGAACTTGGGATTACCATCTAACTCATCACTTCGATATAATGCAATGACAAACTTATTGTTATCCCGCTTCAATATTAAGCTAAAAACCTTATAAGCTAAACGTAACATTAGCTTAAATATAATAATATATATTTTCTTTATTGGATTCATCGATTAAATCTTCCATCTCATTACTGTTTTACCCCAAGAACTTGATAAATCACTTTCAAACGCAACCGTAGCATCTTTTATCTTTACTACTTCATGCACTTCTCCAACTAACGTCTCTAAATAATCTATAATCTCAGGAAATTTCTTATAAATATCGATCGTATTCCTGAAATCTATTGCTCCACTACGGCTACTGCCTATGAAAGTTAAACCCTTTTCAAGCACCATTCTAGTATTCACTTCAATTGGATATTCGCTAACTCCTAACAAGCAAATCGTTCCTTCAGGATTTATATAGTCAATAATTTGTTCAATTGCATATTGACTACCTTTTCCACCTGCACATTCGATAGCATGATCAACTTGAGTATTCGCTGGTATATCATCAATTTTTATAATCTCATCTACGAAAGAGAAATGACTTAACTTATAATCCGTTTTACCGAAAACGATAACCTTACTCTGCGGGTATATTTTTTTTAATAATAAACAAGTTATATACCCTAGATTTCCATCTCCCCATACTCCAAAAGCCTCTTTTACAGGATGGGATTTCTTCTCAAAACGACTTATGGCATGAACCGTAATAGTTACCAATTCAGTAAAAGCGGCTACATCCATATTTATATTTTTAGGTAATTCCACAATCCTATCTCGCCCTAAAAATATATAATCCTGCATGAATCCATCAAAACCGCTTGACCTAAACTTACTTGATTTCAAATAATTCTCTGCAATAATCGGATTAGATTCATTGGGGATATTTGGTACCATTACTACTTTTGTCCCTACCTCCATTTCGCCGATAGGATCAAAAACAACCTCTCCTACTCCTTCATGAATCAACGCCATTGGAAGTTTTTTCTGCATTGCTTCTTTTCCTCTTGTACCCGTATAGTAACGTTGGTCCGCTGCACAGATAGACAGGTGTGTAGGTCTTACGATTATACAATCCGACATAATGGACTTATCCGTATAGGTTATTTCGAACTGTCTAGGAGAGACTAAACGATACACTTGGTTAATCATTTGTCTAGACTCCCTTTAATTATTGCATTCGCAACGTTTAAATCAAATGGAGTAGTAATTTTAATATTAAAGTTTTCTCCCCGAACCAGCTTTACTCTTTCGCCTTTAATTGCGAATATCTTACAAGCATCAGTTAATACTTCTTTCTCAGACTCTGTTAATGCATTATATAATTCCTTTAGTTTCATAATGTTAAAGGACTGCGGAGTCTGCCCCTGATACATAAAGTCTCTTCGTGGAATAGAGCTAATAAAGTTATTATCTTCTGATTCTACAATTGTATCAACTGCTTCCACAACCGTATCAACTGATCCAAATTCAAGCGCATTATTGATATTCTCTTGTATAATCCGATGCGTTAGAAACGGTCTAACGGCATCATGGGTTACAATAATATCCTCATTATTTAAATTGAAATTTGATTCAATATAATTAACAATAGACATGATCGTTTGGTTTCTATCATTTCCCCCAACGATAACAGTAATATTAGGTAAATCTAAACCAAATTTTTTCAGAATGTCTTGTGTGTGATTCAACCATTCTTTCGGTGTAGCTATAATAATTTTGTTAAAACTACTATTTAAAATAAACTTTTCAACTGTATGAACAATAATCGGTTTTTCATTTAATAATAAAAACTGCTTTGGCATTGGAACATTTCCCATTCTAGTTCCTGTTCCTCCCGCTAGAATACCTGCGTATATCATTCAATCACTCCTCATTAAAATTTTCTTAGAACAATCCTAAGCATAAACTCTATCGCTTTTAATATTCTCTTCCAACGAAATGGTTGTTTTAGTAATCTATATAGCCACTCCATGTTCAATTTTATCCAGATAGCAGGAGCTCGTTTAACTTCACCAGCTAGTACATCAAAGCTCCCACCTACTCCCATGAATACGCCTTTCGCGAATTGATGGAGGTTATCTGTTATCCAATTTTCTTGTGCAGGAGAACCTAAGGCAACCAAAATAATATCGGGTTGCAACAATTTTATCTGTTCAGCTACAATTTTATCTGCATGTGGAGAATAGCCATGCTCGGAACCTACTATATTTAGATTTGGATATCGTCTCTTTATCTCCAATACCGCTCTCTCATTCACATAATCCTTGGCACCAAATAAATAACAGGATAACTTTTGAACATTAGCAAATTCCAGTAAGTCCAACATCAAATCAAATCCTGCTATCCTTTCCTCGATTGGCCGTTTTAAAATCTTTGAAGCTAATACTACACCTGCTCCATCTGGCACAACATAGTCTGCTAATTCCACGTTACCTTTATAATTAATATCTTCCCTAGCTCTCATTACAATTTCAGGATTTGCCGTTACTATAAAACACTTTTCTTCGCTAAGTAATTGAGGATATAGATGCTCCTCTAACAAATCCTGCTTTGATAGATTAATAAAGTTAATATCCATAATGTTAACTTTATCGACCAAATCACTACTTTTAAAATCGGGCTTTTTATATTGAGTACTAATAGACATAATTTAACAACCTTTCAGTTATACTCTCATATAACTATCAGATTTTTTATTTTTTATTTTTAATTTCCTACAATTTCGTGCTGCCTAAGTACCATTTCCTTATATTGCTTCTTTTCTTTACCGGTCATTTGCTTGTATTCCTTTATAAATTCCTCATATTGCGGAATAATTTCTTGTTTAGGTCCATAAGCCTTTACCTTCCCATACTCTAGCCAAAGTATCTTATCAGCAAATTTCTTCATTTGTGCAATAGAATGACTGACAAAGATAATCGTCTTCCCTTTTTGCTTAAAATTCTCCATCTTTTTAAAACATTTCTCTGCAAAAGCTTTGTCCCCAACTGATAAAGCTTCATCAATCACGATAATATCTGGGTCAATGGAGGCTGAGATTGCGAATCCTAATCTAGATTTCATCCCACTTGAGTAAGACTTTACAGGCTGATCAATAAACTTACCTAATTCAGCAAACTCAATTATTTCAGGCTCTAATCTCAAAATCTCTCTTTTGCTAAAACCTAACATTAAACATTTAAGTTCAATGTTTTCTCTACCTGTTAAATCTTCTTTTAATCCTGAAGCTATTGCTATTAAAGCAACCTCACCATTTACAAGGACTGTTCCAGTTGTCTCAGGAAGTATTCCGGCAATAATGTTAGATAGGGTTGATTTACCAGCACCATTTATACCAACAAATCCAACCACATCTCCTTTCCCGGCTTCAAAGTTTACTCCCTTCAACGCATAAAAATCCTCACCATATTCTTTTGGAAACAAAATATCTTTAAGTTTATCTGATGTTTTATTATATAATTTATGCTTTTTGGTCACATTAGAAATTATTATTGATTTTTCCATAGTAAATCCCTTCTACTGTCTTATATAAAATCTATAAATCTTCTTCTAAACTTAACATGTAAGGAGGAACCTATTAATAACAGGACTAGAATGATCCCCACAAAATACAATGTATATTCCCAATGGTTAATGAAATACCATTCTTTCCCTAATAAGGCATAGCGGTATCCCTCAACTAGATAATACAAAGGATTTAACTTAAAAATTATTTGTATCCACTCTGGTAAATTATTTGTTGCCCATAATATAGGAGTCATATATAGTAGCATACGCAGTATTGCTTGCAATAGCATTTGCAAGTCTCGAATAAATGTATTAAGAGTTGATGTAATTAATGATAGAGAGAATATAAACATATATGCACCAAATATATACAATGGTAATTGTAAATAATATACATTAACAGGATAACCTGTAAGATTCAATAGCAACATGGTCAATACAAGCAATCCAATATGCGAGTAAAATTTCGAGAAAATAACTATATTGGGAATGAGACTCATGGGAAAATTCATTTTAGAAAGCATTTTAACTCGTTGATAGATCGACTTTGATCCTTCAATGATTGATGGGTTAAAGAAAAACCATATAACTATACCTGCTAACATCCATTGAAAAAAAGGATCCCCATCAATAGGTTCTCTCTCCCTAATTCCAAAGCCAAAAATAAACCAATATATTGCTATCTGTATAGATGGATTTATTAATTCCCAGGCTAGCCCAAGATTATTATTTTTGTTCGATATTTTAATTTCGTATAACGCTAGTCTTCTTAATAAGTAAAAATACTTAATCTGTTCTGAAAGTACTTTAGTAACGGATTTCATAAATATCCTTTCTTTTTTGGGAAATAAGTTTCCAAGTAATTATACGATAAATTTTTTATGTTTATTTTATTGTAAACCTAATGTAAATTTATTGTAAAGTTGTGCTAATATAATTATATATTAAAATTAGGGAAATGCCATTATTAAGGGGAGGTAAGTTTAAATGAAGAAAGTAATCACATACGGAACATTTGACTTAATTCATAATGGCCACATTAATATACTTCGACGCGCTAAGGAAATGGGTGATTATTTAATTGTTGCACTTTCTACAGACGAATTTAACAAGGTAAAAAATAAGAAAGCATACTATAGTTTTGAAGATAGGAAAGGTATTCTAGAAGCAATTAAATTTGTTGATTTAGTGATTCCGGAAACTAGTTGGGATCAAAAAATAGAAGATGTAAAAAAGTATGATATTGATGTTTTTGTAATGGGCGATGATTGGAAAGGAAAATTTGATTATCTGAAGGAATATTGCGTGGTTAACTATTTACCTAGAACTGTAGGTATATCCACTACTAAAATTAAAAAAGACTTCTCTAAAAGTAATGGTTAGAGAATTAATTATCTTTATATATTTACTTCTTTTTAAAATCGCCTTCAACTTTTTTAAAGTGTTTCCATTACAAATAAAAACCGTTTGTGTTGCATCATTTGGAGACAATATCGATTACACCACTGCAGCTCTTAAAACTCTTTCAGATGAAGAAATTATTGTATTGCAAGAACCGTCATGTCACTACCCCTTCAATACAAATACTTCTCAAGTAATTCCTTTTACTATAGGCAAACCGTTTTCTTTCTTAAAGTCCATCTACCACTTAGCTACTGCAACAACTATTTTGGTAGATAATTATTTCGCTTTTTTATCTGTTACAAAATTTCGTGAAGACTCAACCTGTATTCAATTATGGCATGCCGCTGGTGCTATTAAGAAGTTTGGACTACAGCAACCATCCACTAATGACAGAGGCAGTATTTCACGAAAACGCTTTGTAAAAGTCTATAACCGTTTCGACTATACAATTGTAGGTTCAGAAACAATGGCTGCTATTTTCCAAAAAAGCTTTGGTTTACCTGATTCTAGGATTAAACGCACCGGAATTCCAAGAAGCGATTTCTTCTTTAAGAGTACCGAAACTGATAACGTATTGAAGAAACTATTGCACCGTTACCCAATTATAAAACAAAAAAAAGTAATCCTATATGCTCCAACATTTAGGTTACAAGAATTGAATGAATTTCAACTGGCAATAGATATAGAGCAGTTATATAATTCGTTATCAACTGATTATGTCCTTTTCCTTAAACTTCACCCTGCTGTAACATCGAATCTAACAATTCTTTATAAGAATTTTCTGTACGATGTATCGGATTATTACGACATTAATCATTTACTACTTTGCACGGATTTATTAATTACCGATTATTCTTCCATTCCATTTGAATTTTCCTTGTTAGAACGACCAATGATCTTTTATGCGTATGATAAAGAAGCATACGAAGGAGAAAATGGACTGATTTCAAATTATCAAAATCGAATGCCTGGCCAGGTCGTAAGCACCACTGAGGAAATAATTGAAATTATTAAAAGCAATAATTATGAAACAGATAGGATAAGAGCATTCTCAGAAGAATGGAATTTATATTCAAAGGGGCATTCGAGTTTGAATGTTGCACGATTAATTATTGATTCTCGAAGTGTTGATACTGCATAACCCAAGTAAAAAGGAAAATCCCAGAGATTTTCCTTTTTACGTTTATTTATTTATTTATCTTTCCAAAAAAATCATTAATTGCATCTGCAATTCTTTCTGAAGCATGACCATCTCCATAAGGATTAGATGCGTTAGACATTTTTTCGTATGCTTGCTCATCAGTTAGTAATTCATTAGCTAAATTAAAGATTGTATCCTCTTCAGTACCTGCTAATTTCAATGTTCCCGCTTCGATACCTTCCGGACGTTCTGTTGTATCACGAAGTACTAATACCGGTACACCTAGAGATGGCGCTTCTTCTTGAACTCCACCTGAATCAGTTAGGATTAAATGCGCTCGTGAAGCGAAGTTATGAAAGTCTACTACTCCTAATGGTTCAATTAATTTAATGCGATCATCATTACCCAAGATTTCATTAGCTGTTTCCTGCACCACCGGATTTAGATGAACCGGGTAAATAACTTGAATGTCATCATGCTTTTCGACTAATCGTTTGATGGCTCTAAACATTTGCTTCATATTGCTCCCTAAGTTCTCTCTTCTATGGGCAGTCATAAGAACCAATCGTTTATCTCCTAATTCATCTAGTATTGGATTAGAATACGAATCGCTAATTGTCGTCTTTAGTGCATCGATAGCCGTATTCCCTGTGACATAGATTCGTTCTTCTGGTTTGTTTTCATTAAGAAGATTTTGTTTAGACTTTTCAGTTGGTGCAAAGTGTAGGTCCGCCATTACGCCTGTTAGCTGACGATTCATTTCTTCTGGATATGGTGAGTATTTATTCCAAGTACGCAGACCCGCCTCAACATGTCCGACTGCAATTTGATTGTAGAAAGCTGCCAGAGACGCAGCAAAAGTAGTAGAGGTATCACCGTGAACTAATACAATGTCGGGTTGAGTCTTTTTCATCACCTCATCTAGGCCTTCTAATGCTCTTGTTGTGATTTGTGCTAATGACTGTTGTTTTTTCATTATATTTAAATCATAATCTGGAGTTACTTCAAAAATCTCAAGTACTTGATCCAGCATTTCACGGTGCTGAGCAGTGACAGTAACGATTGATTCGAACTCGTCCGATCTTTTCTGTAATTCTAATACAAGTGGAGCCATTTTTATCGCTTCAGGTCTTGTACCAAAGATTGTCATAACTTTTATAGGCTTTTTCATATATATGATCCTCCTAATGTCTACTTATTTTTGTATTGTCCTATTTCTTTTCTATGTAATTACATTTCATCATTCGACATTATAACATATATCATATCATTTATTTTAAGAAATATGTTCATTACTGATTATTAGTATTTTTTAAAACTAAAATTTTATAAGAAAACGATTTATAACTTGTAAAAGGAATTAAGATTATAAAAAAGGTCATAATGAACAATACAATGAATTTTAGAAGGAGAAATTAGATGCCTTTTAAGCGAAAGACACCTCAGGAACTTACGAGGAAAAAAAGAATTATTTTTACAATTATATCTATTCTCATGTTAATAACTATTAGTGTCGGTGGATATGCTTTATACCTATATGATAAAGCACATGATTCCATCAATAATGCCTACGAAGAAGTTAAAAGAGAAAACGAACGTTCATCATTGCGTGAAGATATGGTAAATCCTATAAAAGATAATGTTTCAATATTAATTATTGGAGTCGATGACAGTGAAGACCGTAATTATAATGAGCAAAGTCGGTCAGATGCTTTAATATTAGGCACTTTTAATAAAAAAGATAATAGCATTAAATTGTTGAGTATTCCTCGAGATTCCTATGTGTATGTACCAGAATTAGGCTACAATACTAAGATTAACCACGCGCACTTTTATGGCGGTCCAAAAGCTACGATTGAAACAGTCGAGCAATTTTTACATGTCCCAGTAGATTATTATATAAGATTTAATTTTGAGGCTTTTATTGAAGTTGTAGATTCTTTAGGTGGTATTCGTTTTGATGTTCCCTATGAGATTTATGAACCTGACTCGCATGACAATAAAAACGCCATACACTTATTGCCAGGTTATCAAGTGTTAAACGGAGAACAGGCATTAGCACTAGCAAGATCAAGAAAATATGATAGTGATGTTGCACGTGGAAAGCGACAGCAAGAAATTGTAAGAACTATAATCAAAAAAGCTACATCAGCTTCTTCCGTTCTAAAACTTGGGGACCTCATTGAAGCAATTGGCAATAACATGAAAACTAATTTAAATTTTGAAGAAATGAAATCATTAACATCTTATGGCTTAACCAAAGATCCAACCATCACCACGATTAATCTTGATGGTTCCGGTGGCTACTTAAGTGATGGCCTTTGGTACTTTCAAGTTGATGAAGGAAGTAGGAAGACAACTGAAATAGAGCTTCGTTCTCATTTAGGCGTAAACAACTAGTGAAAGATATACATTTTTCATTAGTTGTTTTTCCACTTTTTTACCTATATAATGTAACAAATTTATAATAGTAAACGTCTAATTATTATGTTATGCTATAATTTGTTCAAGAATTATTAACTAGGTAAATAGATTCATTGACTAGAAGGAGTTTTATTATGGGTCGAATAGAATATAGAGCGGAAAGAAAAAAAGTGAAAAAGAAAAGACGATTACGAACCTCTTTTATAGTTGTCTTAATTATATTTTTATCAGTTTTAGGATTCGGTGTTTATCTAACCATGCAGACTTATCAAGCTGCAAGTGATTCATATAATGATTTAGGCGGAAGAGAAAAATCTAATCTACGTGATCAGGCGGTTTCCATAAGTGATGATCCGGTCTCCATTTTACTAATGGGAGTTGAAGATTACTCATCTGGTGGTGAAAATGGTCGTACAGATACCTTAATGGTAGCAACATTTAATCCTAAAGATGAAAAACTAAAACTTTTAAGCATCCCCCGTGATACCTTAGTTGATATAGCAGGTAGAGGAACACAAGACAAGATTACACATGCACATGTGTATGGCGGGAAACAAATGACGATTGAAACTGTTGAGAACTTTTTAGGTATTCCAATTGATTACTATGCTGCTGTAAACTTTGAAACATTCAAAAATATTGTTGACATATTAGGTGGGATTACCGTCAATGTCCCATTTGATTTTTACCAAAATAGTGATGATCGCGTCGCTGAAAAACTACAATTCTATGAAGGTGAAATGGAACTAGATGGTAGATATGCATTAGCGTATGCTCGTATGAGAAAACAAGATCCTCGTGGGGACATCGGAAGAAATGAAAGACAACAAGAAGTTGTCTCTGCAATTATTAAAGAATCGTTATCATTAGGTACAATAACTAAGATAGACGATTTAGCAAAAGAGTTTGGTAAAAATGTAGAAACGAATATGAAGGTAAGCGAAGGACTATCTTTCCTTAAAGAGTATTCTGATTTCCGAACTAGTAATATTGATAAACTAACACTTGAAACATATGGGGATATGATTAATGGGGTAAGCTACCAGATTGCGGACGAGGAGTCTCTTGATGAAGTACAAAGAGAATTAGAAGCACATTTAGAAATTGATCCAATCGAAACAAACAGTACAACTTTTTCAAACAATTAAAATAAGCATTTCATTCGGGATTATTCAAACGAATGAAATGCTTTTATGTTTTTGTCATTTTTTACACTTTAAAATAAAATTTTGCAGGTAAATCGGATATACTGTATAGAATCAATACTTTAATTTCGACATATAAAATGGTATCATTAAAGTATATGTGAGGAATGGAACATTTTTATATTATTATAGTAAGTGGAGGAACAACAACTATGACCTTTAGTGAAAAATATTTAATCTTAACCAACGCTTATCCTTCTGAAGATCAATTATATAGAAACGGATTTATCCATAGAAGAGTAAAATCATACGAAGAATATAACGCTGATATGGAAGTTTTTGTCTTAAGCCCTGTATATCCTACTGAAGAGTCCTATGTATTTGATGATGTAAAAGTAACAAGAGGAAACAAGGAGCACTTCTACAATTATCTTATCAAAAATGATTATGCGAAAATTTTAATACACTTTGTGTCACCTGACATGATTGAAACAATAAAAAATGTAAAACCAAAAATTCCGTTAATTATTTGGATTCATGGTTTTGAAGCAGAAGCTTGGCATCGTCGTTGGTTTAATTATCTAGAAAGTCGTGAACAATTAGTAAGGATATTGGAAATGTCTAAAAATTATTATGCAACACAAATGAAGTTAATGAATTATTTATACGAGACTGACGAACTAGATATTAAATTTATCCATGTGTCCAAGTGGTTTAAAGAACATATTGCCGAAGTAGATGCAAGATCCTATTCAAAAAATGCTTATATAATACCCAATCTTATTGATGAAGATTTCTTTAATTATCAAGAAAAAAGTCCTAATCATCGACTTAAAATTTTATCAATACGTCCCTATGCATCAAAAAAATATGCTAATGATCAGTCAGTGGAGGCAGTTTTAGAACTTGCAAATCGTCCCTATTTTAAAAGACTACATTTTGCATTTTATGGAGATGGCAAATTATTCAACGAAACACTTGCGCCATTGCGTAATTTCAGTAATGTTGAAATCCATAAAGGATTTTTAAAACAAGATGAGATAGCGAATCTCCATAAAGAGTACGGGGTGTTTTTATGTCCAACGAGACTCGATTCACAAGGAGTGTCTATGTGTGAATCTATGTCAAGCGGATTAGTTCCACTTGCAACTAATGTTACTGCTATTCCTGAGTTTGTTGAGCACAGATATTCAGGCTTGTTGTCACTTCCTGAAAATCCAATTGATATTGCAAACAATATTGAGGCACTATATTTTAATGAGGAATTATTTTTAAATCTATCTAAGAACGCAGCTACATCCATAAGAGAGAAATGTAGTAAAGGTAAGGTTATTACTAAAGAGATGGAGTTGATTCTAAGTTGAAACCTGAAATAAATCACAAGATAAATTCTATAGATGATACTGAAATTTATTGGAAAAAAATGTATGATGAGTTAGAAGCTCAAATGTATAATATGATGGAAATGACAGTAGAACTAATAGATAGTGAAGTAAACAAGTGGCCATCTAAAAATGCTGAACCCAACTTTAATAATTTTAATGTTCCACACAATTCCCGAAAAGAGTTTAGACGATTACAACTATTTGAACATCGAATAAAAGTTACTTGGCTTGGAAAATTAACTCTAGCTTATATTGCTCTAAAGAGAAGAATAAGGGCAATTGTTAAGGGAAAATAATAATTTGGAAGTGATCTTATGCGTAAAAAAATAAATATTTTGTTACATGGATTTATTAACTTAAATGTAATGGATGGGTCTGCTGTTTTTTTAGTTGGTATGGCAAAAATGCTTTCACTAAATCCTGATATTAGAATAGATTTAGTTTTAGCTACTCCAATAAATAGAGATATTCTTCTAAAGGATTTATATAACGTTGAAAATATTAACATTATATCACCATTCGATGACAATTCTTTAATTTCTTCAAATCCCAAGTGGTATAGGAATAAGCGTCTTACTCACAATGAGGCAGCAAATATTATAGGTTATTATTGGAGTAAAAAAGAATATGATTGGTTAATTATAAGAGGTATGGAAGTTGTAGATAAACTTCTTGATATTCAAGATTCAAACATTTCGAACAAACTAATGACATATGTAACTGGTATAACAAACAACAACCAAGATTTTAGTCCTGCAGAAATTTCTCATATTAATAAAGTTTTTACTAATAGTAAGTATTTACTATGTCAGACAAATGAGATGAGAGATTTTCTTCATAATAAATTTTACTCTACCTTAAATCACACTGAGATAATAACACTAAATCCTATGATACCCGATACTACATCTGAGTTAAGTTCAGTTCTACAGAAAAAGGAAGTATATAATAAATTTTGTTATGTTGGAAAATTTCATAAGGATTGGAATTCTATACCGATGATTGTAGGATTCAGAGAGGTCCTTGAGAAAAACCCAAACGCATATTTATCTATAGCTGGTGATAAATTTAGTAACCATATAGAAATTCCACACTACAATGAAGACCTTAAATATCTATTAGAAAATACCGAGAACCTTTTTTGGTATGGAGCATTGTCTAGAGAAGATGCAAGAAGTTTAATTATAAATAATGATGTTGGTATTTCTTGGCGAGATAAAAGTATGGATGAGAGTTTAGAACTTTCTACAAAATTATTAGAGTATGGTAGTTTTGGTAAACCAGTATTTATGAATAAAACTCCTATGCACGTTAGTATTTTTGGAGAAGACTATCCATTATATACAAATACTCTCTCAGAATTCGTGGACAAGATTAATTTAGTAATCAGTAGTCCAGAAATATATTACATAGCAGCAGAGAGAATGTTTGAAGTTAGTAAAAAATTCACATATAGTGAAACTTTAAAAAAATTGACTCCGTATTTATATAAGACTGGATTAAATAATTTTCTTACTTCGAATGAATTTGTTATTCCAAAAAACTTCGAGCAATATAATTTCAATAAACCCCAGTCAATTACAAAAAGTAACAGTGAGGATAAATATTATATTTTTTCATTAGTTCTAGAAGACGGTAAATCCGTTATTGATTATGTTAATTCATGCAGTAATATTGGTATTATTTACAACATATACACAGAGAACAGTAATGTTTATACTATTATCAAAAGGACGGATGAGCCCGTCGAAAAGAACTTATTAAGCAACTTCGAGAACAAGTTATTGAAAGAACTTTTAGACAGATTATTACTTCTGATAAACTATAATCAGCAAAATGAATCTTTCATTAAAAACCTCTCTCTTAAAGGTAGAACACAATTTGAAAATCAACATAATGAAGACGTCGGATCACAGTTTTGGAAAAACGATACATCTAGAGCAAATATAAAGAGTTTAAATAGAAGAATAAGGGAACTAGAGATAATAGAAAGAAAATACAATGCAATTAGGGATTCTAAATTGGGCAAACTTACGATAGCCTATTGGAATGCTAGAAAGAAATTCAATAAAAAGTAGTAATTAAATACAAATATTCTACACTAATGTGTAGAATATTTGTTTAAAGGCAAAAATGATAAGTGCATATTACAGTATTAGATTGGAGTAGTATAATGAAAACTATAACATTATTGATTCCTGCATATAACGAAGAAGAAGTACTCTACAAATTATACGATAGATTGCTTACAGTTATGGAAAAGGTGAAAAATTACGGTTTTGAAGTACTTTTTGTAAATGATGGAAGTAATGATAATACTTTATCCATTATTAAAGAGATGAGAAATAAAGATAATAGGGTTTCGTATATAGATCTGTCTAGAAATTTCGGAAAGGAAACTGCCATGATTGCAGGTTTTGATTATGCCAATGGAGATGCAGTTGTAATTATAGATGCAGACCTTCAGGATCCTCCAGAATTGATTCCTGAAATGATTAAATATTGGGAACAAGGATATGATGATGTCTATGCAAAACGTAGAAGTAGAGAAGGAGAAACAAAGTTAAAGAAACTAACAGCTTCTCTCTTTTACAAGATACTTCAAAAAACAACAAGAATTCCTGTACAAAAAAACACAGGTGATTTTCGTTTACTAGATCGAAGAGCTATTAAAGCTCTTAGAAAATTTCGAGAATATGAAAGATATACCAAAGGTATGTATAGTTGGATAGGATATAACAAAAAGGAAATTCTTTTCGATCGTGATCCAAGAGCGGCTGGGAAAACAAAATGGAATTACTTTAAATTAGCAGACTTAGCAATTAACGGGATTACTTCATTTACTACTGCACCTTTAAGGTTTTCTGCGTTGTTAGGTGCAATTATCTCCCTATCTGCATTCTTTTACATGATATTTGTAATCTTTAAAACTGTTATTTATGGTGCTGATGTAAGTGGATACCCTTCCCTCATGACAGTGATTTTATTCTTAGGTGGTATACAACTTTTTTCTTTAGGAATAATTGGTGAATACTTAGGTAAAGTCTTTAGTGAAACTAAGAATCGCCCGCTTTATTTTATAGATGAATACAATGATAATAAAGTTAGAAACGAGTAAACATAATGCGTAATTTTATTTCACGAGAATTGTTTTGGTATATAGTAATGGGGATCCTAACTACTTTAATTAATTTTGTTACGTTCTATTTATTATTATATTGGTGGAAATTTGATTTTAAAATTGCTACTAGTATAGCATGGATAGTTTCTGTTCTATTTGCTTATATTACAAATAAAATAATAGTATTTAAAAGCAAAACATTTAATTTCGGGGGGATGTTAAAAGAATTATTATCATTTTATAGCTTTAGACTTTTATCGTATTTTATTGATATTGGTCTAATGATAGTGTTAATAAATTATTTACATATGAATGAAAGCTATTCAAAAATATTAGTTAACATATTAATAATTGTAATAAATTACATTATAAGTAAGGTATATATTTTTAAAAGAGTATAAATATTTTATTATTAGGTATTGTAATAATGATTCTCTAAAAGAAATAATCTCGAAATTATGTTACATAAGAATTTTTAAATTTAGAACCTAATGTAAGGCTCAAATTATTTTTTAGAGATAATTGGAGCCACTTACAGTTATTATCAATTTACAATATGGCTCATAGTTAAACGAAGACTAGAAAGTCGGATTTCTAATCAAAAGGTGGTATTTAATGAAAGAAGTAGATATCAAAAGAGATGCAAAAATTGATGTATTACGTGGTATCGCTATTGTTTCTATAATTTTTGCACATAGTGGACCCAATGGGATTATATTTCAATTAAGAAATTTTGATGTTACTCTTATGGTAGTAATTATGGGGATATCTTTCTATTTAAGCAATCGTAAAAAAGAAATCAAATATTTTAATTATCTTAGAAAAAGATTTAAACGTTTAATAATTCCTACATGGAAATTCTTAACACTATTTTTCGTTACCTTTTACGGGATATCACTATTTTTCCAGCATGACTACTATTTTGACAAAGGTCAAATTGTAAATTCTTATACAACTTTATCCGGCATAGGTTACGTGTGGATAATGTGGGTTTTTTTCTTCGTAGCTATAGTTAGTCCATTACTTCTATATGTAAGCCGCAAAATAGAAGATAATAAAAAATATTTTATTCTATTAATTGGTTTTTATATATTTTATGTTGTTTTACTGAAAATCCATGGGTATTTTCCGGATAATATACAAATATATTTTGATCATTTCATCCTTCAGGGTGTTGGTTATTCAATAATCGCTGCATTTGGCATAAGATTGAAATTACTCAATAAAAGTGAATTATTATTCTATTTTATTCTTTTTATTGTAATATTTTCATTCCTATTGTTTAAGAATGATTTTACCCAGACACAGGTATTTAAATATCCTCCAACCTTATATTATTTTTCATATGGTTTAATGGTAACTTTATTATTTTATGTTTTACTCGATATATCCTTTATCAAAAAATTATTCGTTAATAAGTTTAACTCATTCTTATCACGGAAATCTATTTGGTTGTACTTTTGGCATCTTATCCCACTTTTCATTTTGAAATTGTTTGGTTCCAATATGCAATTTATCAATTATAATTTTGTGACCAGATTTATTTTCCTTTTTTTAATAGCACTTTTACTAGCATTTATTCAGGAGTTTATTGAAATGAAAATACCTAAACGGAAAAGCAAATCAATATCTTAATATTTTTTATATTGCTTAAATTAAATTTTGCCCAAGAAACAGTTTAAAGTAAGGGCATTGAGTTTTATTAGTTCCACTTTCATGGTCATAATTCAAATTTTGAAATTTATCGGGTTTGTCAAAAAGGTGCGCAGATCCTAAAACATACTCAAAGATATTTGGGAACACTATCCTTTATTCAGTCATCTATTAATAGCTGGTTCATGGTTAAAGATTAGTTTTAAATATGACCGCCTTCTCATTTCTTTTCCAATTCTATAGCAAGTAAGTAAAAACCTTAAGCAGAGCATTCTCTGAACCTAGTTCATGAGACACAGAAAAGTCGTAAATGTCTTCAATGGTAGATGATTTATCTCATTGGGGCATGTCCCTCGCATAAATGGCAATAACGTTGTCCTCTATTTTAGAAACATCCTTTTACGTTTCGGGATGATCATCTTGGTGCGTCAATTTCTACTTCTCAGCACTAGTATTTAATATTATAGGGCCAAGTAGTCGTCTAGTGCTTTTTGCATGTCTTGTAAGGACTCTGTTTTGTATTGTATTTGTTCTATAATCCTATTAGCTAACAGTACTGATTTTGGATCAAGCATAGAATTTACCATTAGAAACACCTCCCCCATTTATAATAATGATACTTTAACAATAATAAAACTGCTAAGTAAGAGAGCCTACGGCTCTCTTACTTAGCAGTTTATATCCACTCTCAATTTATCTTATAACAAGATCTCGCAATGCTATTTCTTTAATATATCGTCTAACTTCTTCTTGTATTTCTGGGTTATTTAGAGCAAAATCTATTGTAGTTTTTACAAAACCTAGTTTCTCACCCACATCAAAATGTTTACCCTGAAATTCGTAAGCGTAGACATCAGAATTTTCCAAATACTTCGCTATTGCATCAGTTAGTTGAATCTCTCCACCTGATCCTTTTTCAAACCTCTCCAGATGATTAAATATTTCTGGAGTTAGTATATATCTTCCCATAATAGCTAATTTTGAAGGAGCTGTACCTTTTTTAGGCTTTTCAATTAAAGAATTTAATTTGTAAGTATTACCATTTTTAGTTCCTGGATCTACTATACCATACCTCTCGGTCTCATTTTCACCAACACTTTTAACTCCTAAAATAGGTGATTGAAATGTTTCATATTGCTGAATCAATTGTTTCAAAGCTGGTATCTTTGCTTGTACAATATCATCTCCAAGTAAAACCCCGAAAGGTTCATCACCAATAAATTTACGCGCACACCATATTGCATGTCCTAAACCTAAAGGTTCTTTTTGTCGAATATAATGTATATCTAGGCTTGATGAGGATTTGATTTTTTCTAATAACTCATATTTTTCCTTTTTTATAAGATTATCTTCTAATTCATGATTATAATCAAAATGGTCTTCAATTGCTCTCTTACCTTTACCAGTTACAATAATTATATCTTCGATACCCGATTCAATCGCTTCTTCAATAATATATTGTATAGTTGGTTTATCAACAATTGGCAACATTTCTTTTGGCATTGCTTTTGTTGCTGGTAAGAATCTTGTTCCTAATCCCGCTGCAGGAATTACTGCTTTTTTAATCATTTACTTACACCTCTTATGTTTAATCGAAAAATTTGAAAATATGTTTATGCACTATCCAAAACAGTAGTTTACACTATCACAATTAGATTACTAGTAATGTACTTTGAGTTTGTTAACGATTCTAGGGAATCGTTTATCTTTTATTCCTTCTTTAACATTCTTGCTATAAATTGATATGAGATAAAGACTCCATAGCCAACTAAGACAAAGAAAATTGGCATAATATCATAACGATATCTAGTTTGAATCTCTATAATTAAATGAATAAGGAAATACCCACCCAATAATATTAATAATAACCAAGGAGAGTAGATTTCTTTCCTTTTTACTAATGAAATTACACTTATAAAAGCAAAAATAATTAGTAGTAAATAGTTAATTCTTTCATATTTATCCACTACTTCTTTCAATTCGAGTTTGTTAATATTGACTAAACTCCAATGACTTGCAGTATCTACTCCACCCCAAAAATATTGAAATTTAGTATTCAATAAACTAAAGAGTTCGGTTTTGTCACTAATTCTCTCTTTAATCATTTCAATCTCTACTCTGTTTCTTTCTTCTCCCATTTCAAATTGCTGTACATATTCACTATCAATTTTATTCCACATACCATTTTTTTCATGATTAAGTCCTACAACAAATTTCCAATAAGGGTCTTGATTAGATAAAGGCTTTTCTGAAACCCCTGCAGAAATTAGGGCATAACTTGCTATATTTTGTACAAGTAAATAAATAACAATAACTCCAACTAATTTTGAAGCATATTTTATTATTGTTTTCTTTTTTATTGGTAACATCTTATAGACTACTATATAAACTATTAAACCGAGCAAAAAGAAACTACCCAATGGTCTTATAATGTTTCCTAACCCAAATAGTAGACCAATAAGAATCCAACTATAATTATCCTTTAAACAATATTTAACAATAAAATATATACCTAAAAAATATAAAAATGTGGACAAATGTTGATTGGTTAATACCGATCCTAACACTACATTAGGTAAGTAGATAATATATAGAAAGGATGCAATTCTGCCGCTTTCTTCATTAAACATTTTAGATGTTATAAGATATATTATAATTCCTATACCTATATTAAAAAAGATATTGAATAACTTTAAAATTAGTAATTGATCTCCGAAAACGTTTAATATAAACGATTGATAAAAAGTAAACCCAAGTTGGTATACCCATCTACCAAAATACTCATTCATCCCGAAAGAAAAATCACCGTTAATTGCATTTATTGCTGCGTTATACATAACTATAAAATCTGAAACAGGTTGGGTATTTATTTTTCCAATCCACATAAGCCTTATTATAAACCCTAGTGCAATCAGAAAAAAAAGAAAGAATTTCCTTGATAAATACTTATTTATTAAATATGAAGCAGCTAAAACAAAAATTATAGATAATAAAAAAGTAATTACTAATATAGATTTATTTTCAAATAACGGTAAAGTATAAATCATTGAGGTTACAAAAATCAAACAAAAAAATAACAAACCAAAAACTATTAATGAATTAGTTAAGAACCAACTAATTTTATTTGTTTTAAAAACCACTTAGAATGTATCCCTTCCATAACATAATTATATCTACCCAAACATAAAGCACTATTAAATAATATCATATATATTTTTTATAGCATATATCCATATTTTAACAAAAAAATAGTTTGTATACTTTCCAAAAAACCCTATTTATCAAATAAAACTAAGATCTATTTTTTATTTGAAATAGGGTTTTATTATTATATATTATTTACTATTGATACTTAGGAACTTTTAGATATAAATTATACACTTCTAGTAGACTGTATAAATTATATATTCGTGTAACTTGTTTAGTTGCCCATCCAATGTCAGTGGCATATTGATGAATATCAGGAATTTCTCCTGACAAATATCTAGGATTCCATTTCATATCATATAAAGTATTTTGTCTGTAATAATCATTCCTTATATACCCCGAGCTAATAAATTCCGCCCCACCAACTACTGCTTTATCAACGGTTGTCCAACCAGCATTATAGGCATATTCTGCCCCACATAATAGTGCGCAATTATCATATGCACCAATGCCAAAGAGGTTATAAACAACTGAATCAGGTCTTTCAGAAGCCTTTGCGATTCTTATCTTAGTTTTACCATTCTCAATTACAGGATTTCCTTTTTCATCCTTCAAAATTATTACTCCGACACCTGATGCTAACTGTGAAGTACCATTACCCGTTTCTAACAAAGCATGAGATATCAAATAAACTTCATTTATTCCAACTGATTTTGCAGAATTACTAAAGATAGAAGCTTTACCTTCTAGGACTCCTCTTCCTTTCAAAAGTTTTTCTAGTTCAGTAATACTTGTATTAGTAAACTTATCTAATTCTAAAAATTGGTATTTTTGAATCTCATTCCCTATAAAATTGTTCGGATCCATATAATAAGTTACTAAATCCTTATCAGCATTAACAAATTGAGCGTATGGATCTAAAGGATTTTCAATCTTATACCACTGATTATCCATAGAACTTATACCCACCACATTTACTTTGGTATTAACTGATAATAATCCATATGAATTGCCATTTGGAATATCTCTAACATGCAGCGAAGTAGCTGTTACTTTCCCTTCAAAAGGAAAGGTACCACTATAACCATCAATCCAATCTTTATGAACATAGGCATATTCATAATGAGTTGTTTGTGGTCTAAACGCCATTTGTTTTTCTACAGCTGCTGCTAAACTTATATTATAATTTCTATATTCAACACTATTCTGTGAGAATCCTGAATAGTAAACATAACCTACTCTTCCTCCAACCAGAACTTGGTACCAACTACCTACTTGTTTCACTATTGGGTACACAGTACCCTTGGAAATTCTTGCGAAAATTTCCATTCCATTACTTTCATCCCTTATGACTAAGTCATCTTGTGCAATATAATTATTGTTTGAATTTATTAATCCGGGATTAAAATTTGTCACTGACCTTGCACTATCAGGAATAGTAGAGTCCATCCAGACATAACCAGAACTATTACCAAAATTAATTATATGCCAGTTCCCTTTCGATCCTGTTCTTAAATATGCTTGGTCTTCGACTAAATATCCTACTTTTTCTAAAATACCATTGATATTATGATATATCGGAACATTATTTGTTAAAACTTTAAAAGATCTATCTGATTCTTTAAAACCCATTTGTACAGAGCTTTTATATACATAACCTACTCTATCACCAAATAATACCCTTAACCAATTACCAGTGTCATCGACCACCGGATATTTTACACCTTCTGATATTACTCCAAATGGCTCTAAAGTATTACTCGTATTATCGTAAACTATTAAATTACCTTTAGTAATAAAAGTAAGTTTACTATTTTGATAATCTTTGTTTAAATTTTTAATTTCTTGACCTGTACTAGCAATAGTAAATTCTTTCCATACAAATCCTTCTATGGAACCGAATTGTATTTTATGCCAATTTCCACTATCTCCTGTTATTTTATACTCTTGACCTTTCTTTAGTTCCCCAGCTTTCACTCGCGGACTAACACTATAATCATATACTGGTACATTATCATCAGCGACCTTGAAAAAGCCTGTTGTATCAAAATCTAATACAACATCAACATTACTTTTATATATATATCCAATCCGATCTCCAAATAATATTTGTAACCAGTTCCCCGTGTCTGCTACTATTGGGTACTTAACGTTATTCGAAATAACTGCAAAAGCTTCTAGACCTCCATTCGAATTATCATAAACTATTACATTACCTTTTGTAATCACATTATGATTACTACTTTGAAATTCATGGTTTAAATTTTTTATTTCTTGACCTGTACTTGGAATAGTAGATTCTTTCCATACAAATCCTTCTATGGAACCGAATTGTATTTTATGCCAATTTCCACTATCTCCTGTTATTTTATACTCTTGACCTTTCTTTAGTTCCCCAACTTTCACTCGCGGACTAACACTATAATCATATACTGGTACACTCTCATCAGTGACCTTGAAAAAGCCCGCGGAGTAAGTAATAGTATTAATCGATAATGTTTTTTGCTCCTCAGATGTCTTATTTTCTAGCGGATATTCTACTGATTCTTCTATCTTTCTATTAACTTCTGAATCTTTATTAATTGTTTCAAGAATACCCAATGTATATTTTATGTTTCCAATTAAGATAAAATCGTCGCCGTCTGAAGTATATACAGTAGTTTCAAAGCTTTGAAGCATCTTAACCTTGTTTACATTCACAACACTTTGCAATTCATAGGTTGTTGGTTCTATAATTGTAATTGCTTCCTCTATATTTATTTCTTCTACATTTACTTCTTCGAAATCAGGAATATATTCAATACTACTAGTATCCACCAATTTTAAATTTTTTTTAGGAATTACAATATCAGTTCTATCGAAATTAACTGTTACTTGCTGAGAAACTGCGTCAAATTCCCCATACAATAACGTTCCTGTTTCAAACAGTAAATTATTATAAGTAAATGGAGTGGTAGTTTCATAAAGTTCCATTTTACTGTCTGAATTTTCGTCTAAGGTTTCAGCATTAATAGTAATATTAATAAAGATCAAGGTATTTAGTATTACCATTAAACTAATCATTATTTTTTTCAAAGATTCTACTCCCCCTGTTTTCTAATGATATATCATTATTACTAGAAATAGTATAGTAAAGTATACGCTTTTATTATAGCACAACTCTTTTATCTAAAAATAAATAAGTTGTAATCAGTTGTTAAATAAATTAACTGATTACAACTAAATATGCAAAGACAATAACCAACAAGAATATTATAATACTAATAGTAGAATCTAGCCACCTTAATTTAGAACCTTTTTTAATGATTTTTTCTACTTTTTCAACTATTCTTATTTGTTCATTTAACATTTGTTTTTTATATTCTTTTTTTTCTTTATTACTAATACTATTAAACCACTTTACGAATTCTTGATATTTATTAATTATTTCAGATGCTTCACCATATTCCTTAATGGTACCGTAATGCATCCATATAATTTTGTCACAAAAGTCCCTCATTTGACTAGCTGAATGACTAATAAAAAATATCGTTTTTCCTTGTTCTTTAAATTCATTCATTTTGTCCAAACACTTTTTAGTAAATGTGGAATCTCCCACTGAAAGCGCCTCATCCACTACTAGTATATCAGGATCTATATGGACAGATATGGCAAAACCTAATCTAGATTTCATACCACTTGAATAGTCCTTTACAGGCTGATTAATAAAATTTCCAATATCAGCGAAATCTACAATAGCAGGAGTAATTTCCTTTATTTCTTTTTTTGATAACCCATGCATCATGCATTTTAGTTCAATATTTTCATGTCCTGTTAAACTTCCATTTAACCCAGCTGAAATGGCGATTAATGATACTTCACCATTCACAAGGACATCTCCACTACTTGGTTGAATCACACCACTTAAAATATTTGAAACAGTTGATTTTCCAGACCCATTTAAACCAACAAGCCCAATAGTTAGTCCTTGTTCAACTTCAAAAGATACATCCTTTAATGCAAAAAATTCTTTTCCCCCGCCATAACTCTTAGAGAACAAATTTAGTATCTTATCTGATTTCTTTTTATAAAGTTGAAATTTCTTAGAAACATTTTTAAATACCACTTTTGGCATATATTTTTACTCCTTACTAGATTACAAATAATCCATAAAATCCTTACGAAATCTAATATGAATTTTAGATCCAAAATATAATAAAGCTATTATTACAGACCAAAAATATAGAGTATATATTCCATCCTCAAAGAACCATCCTCTACCGAGGATTGAATCTCTAAAACCTTCTATAATATAGAATATTGGATTTAATTTCAGTATATTTTGTATAGTCGGGCCAATAGTTTCAAATGTCTCAGTAATCATGTCAGTATTCCATAAAATTGGAGATACGTAAAGTAACATTCTCATTACCGATTGTAATGCAGTTTGATAATCTCTCACTAAAGTTGCTATTGTTGAACTTAATAATGAAAAAGCAAATAAGAAAATGAATAAACAAAATAAGTAATAAACTAGCTGAAAATAATAGATAGAAAAGGGAACTCCGTATAAAAGTAAAATTATAAATAACACAGCTAACATCACAAAAAATTGGATACTATTACCCACAATCCTTATTGTAGGTAATATACTTACTGGGAAGTTCATCTTTGAAACTAGTCCAACTCTTTGATAAACACTATTAGACCCCTGAATTATAGACGGACTAATATAAAACCAAGGAATTAACCCTATAACTAACCATAGGAAGAAGGGAGTTCCATCTACCGGAGCTCCTCCTCTTATCGTTCCAAAAACGAACCAATATATTCCAATCTGTATTACTGGATTAAGTATTTGCCATAGAGAACCCAGATAATGAATTTGATATTGCCCTTTATTTTCAAAGAGGGCCATCCTAATGATTAAATCTCTAAATTCTATCTGTTCCTTTAACACCTTAATTACTGTTTTAAACATATAAAGTTGCTTCCTTTGTTTTAAAATTAGACGAATTTGTATAAGTTTCCATAATTAATATAATTTATTCCCTCAGCATACTCTTTTACTATATTTTTCGTATCAAAGACTTGCTTTATATTCATTTTCTCATAAGATACGCTAGTTAGTTCTTTAAACTCATTATGATCACTTAAGACTAAAACCAAATCTGATCCTGTTAGCGCCTTTTCTAAGTCACTTTCTACAAAGCTTAGTTTAACATGTGGGTCATAAGCTACAACTTCATATTCTGAACGTTTGTTTAATGCTTCATAAATATCCATAGCAGGACTTTCTCTAATATCATCAACATTTCCTTTATACGTTAATCCAAATACAGTAACTTTCTTACCATTATATTTAGATAATAACTTATCAACATTTTCAATGACATACTCAGGCATTGATTTGTTCACTTGTCGAGATAAGCTAATAATTTTTGCTTGTTCTGGTGCTTTAGCAATAATGAAATAAGGATCAACCGCTAAACAATGTCCACCAACACCTGGTCCAGGTGTATGTAAATTAACACGAGGGTGTTTGTTAGCCATCTCAATAACTTCTAATGCATTGATATTTAACTCGTTACATACTTTTGTTAATTCATTTGCCAATGCAATGTTAACATCACGGAAGGTATTTTCCATAAGTTTAGACATCTCAGCTGTACGAGCATCAGTTTTAATTAGCTCTCCTTTTACAAAAGTAGCATAGACCTCAGCACCTTTATCGGTACAAGTTGGTGTAACTCCACCCACAATTCGATTATTATGAATTAGCTCGTGCATAATTTGTCCTGGAAGTACACGTTCTGGACAATGTACTAGGAATATGTCTTCTCCGATTGTAAAGCCTGCTTTTTCTAATAAAGGCTTAACATGATCATCCATCGTTCTAGGTGCAATAGTTGACTCTACAATAACAACATTCCCTTTTTCTAAGTAAGGAATAACATTTTTAGTTGCTTGCAATACGTAAGATAAATCACAAGACATGTATTCATCATCATTATTTGGAGTAGGTACAGCAATAATGAAAGTATCCGCTTTTTCTGGTTCAAGAGAGGCTTTAAATTTACCCTTTTTGATTGCTTTTTCAAGCGCTTCTTGTAACCCAGGTTCTTCTATATGAATTTGACCACTATTTAGCATATCTACCGCTTCTTTTTTTACATCTACCCCAACTACATCTACATCATAATTCGCAAACATAATTGATGTGGGAAGCCCAATATATCCTAGTCCAACAGTACATAGTTTCATTACTAAATTCCTTCTTTCTTGGTGATTATTTAATAGTTACGATAAACATCTAATAGATTAGATTGTTCTCTCTCCCAATTATACTTCTTTCGTGCTGTTTTGCAATTAGCACTGTATTTTTCACGCAAATCAGGATTGTCTATCAAGTAATTTACTCCTCTAGCTATATCTGATGGTTCATGAGGGTCGACTATAACCCCTACTTCTCCATCTTCCACAGCTCTTTTAATTTCTGGGAAATTACAAGCTACAACGGGTACTTCATTCATCATGTATTCAAATAATTTATTAGATGAAGCAGACCAATGATTAAAGTTAATATTATTCAACACTTGAAATCCTAAATAAGCATTTTTAGTGTATTTAGGTAAATCACGAACTGGTACCTTAGGAATAAAGCGAATTTTTTCTTCTAGATTTCTTTCTTGAACCATATGTTGTAGCTTATCTTTGATTTTCCCATCGCCAATAAAAACTAGTGTTCCTTCTTTAAACTGCGGAAACGCTTCTATGAGTTTTTCTAAACCTCTTCCCGCTTGAATTCCACCTTGATATAGGAGAATTTTTTCATCAATAGGAAGTCCTAACATTTTATTCAAATCGACTTTTTCATCAGTCTGCTGTATTTCAAGTGAAGGATAATTGTGCAAAACATGTGGGTAAAACCCATAAAGTTCTTCATTGTATTTTGCTCTAGTGTCATTCTCCACGATCATACTATCCATTCTTTTGATAAAGAAATTCTCGAAGCGCTTATACCAAGCACTATCATACCCTGTTCTACTAGTTTGCACCTCATGTGAATCATATATTAGAGGTTTTTTCTTAAACCGCCATTTGGCACTGATATAACCTTGTGGCATTGTATTTAAATCATTTGAATGGTATATATCATAATTACCTCGATGACCTTTTACTATCATGCGAAGGATGAGCGCACCTCTTATCCAAATAACCCGAACCTTGGTTTTTAACAATAAGCCCGCTAAAATAGTTAATCCAATAGTTAACCAAGGCATAAAGTATACTAATATACCCCATATTGCTAAAAAGGGAATTATTGGCCATTTTTTCCCAATTATAAAACGATATAACGACTGAAGCAGTAGTAAAGTCGTTGGATACCGTTGCATTCTATATACCCTAAAGTGTTCATTCACTTCTTCATATTTCGATATGGTTGGATCATTTGGATCATCTATACAGATTAATTCTACATCATATCCATTTTGAGATAAGGTTGTGCATTCTCTTAACACTCTTGCATCGTTCGTAAAATGATTCCACACGAACATTCCTACTCGTTTCATTAGTTTTCCCTCATTTATCTATGATTCCAATTAGTTTGGATATATTGGTTTCCCATAAAAACTCTTGCTGTATTACCTTCTCACAGTTATCCGATAACTCTTCTAGTTTTTTATTATCCTGCTTTAGCTCCATTATTTTATGAATCATTTTAGCAATGTCTCGTGATTCATATGCATAACCAACTTTATTGTGGTTAATAAGGTCTGCAGCAGTACCTTCCACACCTGCAATAACAGGTGTGCTACAGGTAATATAATCTATAATTTTTCCCGGGAGCACAGTTGAAAAAACGTCTTCATCATTCAAGAAAGCAATCGCTATATTACTTTCCCTAATTAAATCTAAACTCTTTTTTCGAGTTGCCGGATTAAAAATTCTTACATTAGATAAATTCTCTGTTTCAATGAAATTAACCAACTCTGCAACCTTAATTCCATATCCAATTACGTTAAATCGAATATTATGTTCATGAAGAGATTTTGCTATAGCCTTCAGTCTTCCAATATCTTGAGCTAATCCTATGTTTCCTGTATAAACTACACTAAATTCTGAACTGAATTCTCTATGTTTTGTTAATTCACTTTCCCTTGGTCCATTCGGTATATATACTATAGTTTTTTCATCATGTCCTAATTTTTCAGTTATATGTTTTTCAAAGCCCTTACTATTTATAACAATAGCATCCGCCTTCTGATACATTTTCTTTTCTAAAAAACGAAAGAAACGAATCGTTAAATGAGAGTCAAAAGCTTTAACCCCCAACAAACTATCTGGCCACAAGTCACGAACCTCTAGGATAATTTTGGAATTAGTTAAAAACCTTCCTATAAATGCTGAAAATACAATAAAAATCGGTGGTGTACTTACTAATATATAATCAATCTTTTCTTTTCTCAGCTTCCAAAGAGTTATAATGAATCGAACCATTATTTCTAAGTAAAAAAACAATCTGCTAAATATACTATTCGAATACTTTTTATTTTTAATTGGTACTCGAATAATCTTTTTTGTTTCCTTATTTAACTCCTCATCATCCCAAAATTCCTTGCTTTTATATAGATTTTTATTTGGATATGAAGGTTCTATGGTTAATACTTTTGTTTCAATATTATTTTCGTTTAATAATTGAAAGATGTTTTTCATCCTATTGCCAGCACTACCGATTACAGGATAAAAATTCTGTGTCATGATTAATACTTTCTTTGTCATTTTTGATTCCCCTAAAAAGGATAAGTGATCAGTCTGTAACACATTTTATCACAAATGTTTATTCTAGAATAATTAATATACTTTTACAAGACTTTACATTTATGTAATAAAACAATTCTACCCGTGTTAATGTAGAAAACACGGGTTCAACTCGAAATTTCGACCAAATTTGATTTTACGTTATTTACTACGTAGAATTATAGCGAAGTAATGATACTCTTGCAAATTTATTCTTGAAGTGTAGGAGTATCTAATTGTACTAAAATATACGCAAAAGGAACCTCCCGACAAACACTATAAAGAGAGGTTCCTTCTATATTTTTACATATTGTTCTCGACTTAATTTCTTCACAAGTAATACCTTCACAATCGGATTAACATAAGGAAAACCACCATTATACTTAAATATGACATCCACTTTAAATTCAAATCTATATAGATAGTGCCTTATACCTCTCCAATTCATCCGTAGTAATCAAAACCGATGGATACGCTTGGAAGCTTCTCATTTGTTCAATCGTATTGACAGTCCATACGACTAATTGTACTCCCGTGTTCTCGCATTTTTTAATATGTTTTTCCTTTATATTATTACAATTCACCGCAAAGTATTGTGCATGCAATTTCTTAATTAGTCTTAAATGGTGAGGACGTATTTTATTAACTAAAGGACCAAGAGCAATGTCTTTAGATAAAGTTCGTAACTTAAATAATGAATCATGATTAAACGAAATAACATAAACTTGATCTTCCATCTCGAACTTTTTAATGATTTCATAAATATTCTGCTCTATACCGGGGTAAAGTTTGGGCTTTTTTAGCTCAATAGAAATCATAATTCGGTCTTTGGCTAATTTCAGTACTTCCTCTAATGTTGGAATCTTTTCTTCTGAAGCAATCGTAAATTGCTTCAGTTCCTCTACAGTATAATTTCGGATCTCTCCGCTTCCATCTGTCATTCGATTAATCGTATGATCATGCATGACGACCGGCACACCATCCTTGCTCATATGTACATCTAGTTCCATATGCGAGAACCCTAAATCAATTGCTGCTTGAAAGGATGATAATGTATTTTCTGGGTAGTTCACTGGGTAACCACGATGGGCAATACCTCGAATTGTCATCAAACTTCCCCCTTAATTTTTTGATCCTTCTCACCATAATTATAAAAATTTTATATTAACTGGATATGGAGAACTTGTGAAGTTAATGTAAATCGAAGTAAAGATGTTCGCTAAACTTGCAGCATTGCCCTTTACACATATGATTATATGCCGATGTATCAAATAGAAGGCTTTTAGGATTAATTTTAAATGCCCATAAATAACACCACATTAAACAAGGAGCATGATAATGTGTTAAGTCGATCATTAGCAAAAAAGGATTATCTTTTCCGAAGGGTTTATTTTATGATTTCAGATGAAGAATTAGTGGAGCTAGTCGCTATTATGGTAGGTACGGATCACCCAATTTATACCGAGCTTCACCAAAGCAAGGATACAGTTGAAATTGAATCAAGGGAAATTCACATTTCAACACTATCTAGAAACAAGGCAAAAGTGCTACTAAATAAAAAATTTCTTACAGAAGAAATGACGCTTAACCATGATCAATTAAGCCATTTACTTGATCATTACAAAGGGAAACTTTTAGAAGTGACAAAGGAGATTATTAGCAGTATTCAAAAAGAGCGTTAGCTTACAATATTTATCGGATTGTGTATTGAAGAAGTCCGATTCCACCTTTTTGAATTCAAGTGAAATACGCATGGTTTTTTCTTACTAAACATATCATCAAATGAAAATGACACGTAGCCCAAAAGGTTAACGTGTCATTTTATCTATATTAAGAAAGGGGGTAACTAAAAATAAAAGAATTGTTAAAGCTTCACATACTGCTCATGTCTGAAGTTCTTCACTAATACATAAATAAGAATTGGAAATAAAAGTACATAGGCTAGTTTTTTTAGGTTAGACTTCCTCTTTTTCAGCACGATTAGCTATCCTCCTCAAGAATTGCTTCGAATCGCCTCTATGTATTTCTTCTATCATTTCTATTTTTAGTATAGAGATGGTTTGTAAAGATGGTATTAATCGGAAGTGAAGAGTTTGTAAAATGGTATTGATTGGCAAGTTTCTCTTGCTACTAGACACTTACAAAATAAGCATTCTAGCGTTATTCCTAATACCCGAAAAAATTACTATTTTTTGCCGTCGAATGAAAAAAACAAAGAGAATGACCGCATACCTTGCATGGTATCGGTCATTCTCTATTAACCTATTCTACTTATCCTTCAACTTCCCCTTCGCCTTCCCTTGAGGTCCAAGAACATTCTTCTGTGTCACGTTACCAGCATTATCCGTCACAATGACAGTGACAACTTGGCTTGGGTGAATACCATCTAAGTGTAGTTCCGTTTCACCAACTGGTACTTCTACTTCTTCACCGTCTACTAGCACTTGCCACTGGGCAACGCCACTACCATTCGCATCTGCAACGGCAATTGATACTTCTCGCTTACCACGATTGATATCCGCTTCGATATCTGGAGCGTCTGTATCAAGTAATAATGGAAGTGCAAAGCTTTGTGCTTGGGCACCGTCATAGTCAATCGCTGCCTCTACTTGTAAGTAGTACTGGCCATCTTCTGCTAATGAGCCGTTGATTAAACCATCCCACGCCCAATCCGATGACAACTTATAATAGGATGCTAGACCACTATCATAATAGTCTTTCCGGAAATACGTATCACTGTATAGTGTTTCTACGACATTTCCATCTTCATCGAGTACCGTGAATGTTGCGTCCTTCGCATTCCGTAAGAAGGAAAGCACTAATAACGCATCATCCTGGGTACCATCATTATTTGGTGAAAAGGCAATTTTGGCTGGATCGTATCCACCAGTTAGTGCATCAAATCCTAGGAAGCCATAATCCTCTCCACCTAATGAAGTAGCAACCCCTGTCATACCGTAGAAGGTCATTGGATCCCACATTGGCGTATCAAAAATTGGGGCCGAATCCCATTCACCTTTAAAGCCAACATATGGAACCGTTAATTCCGGATTCGTATCTGTTGGATCGGTTAAGGTCACAAATCCTTCTAACCAATAGCCATTGGTAAAGATGGAATTTAAATCAGCATCCCAATCACTAACATCAATTGTTACTTCAAAAGTAGTTGAACCATTTGCCGGCACTTCGATGGTTCTGACGCTATCCCCATCGACGGTTGCGACTGAACCTAAGTCTAGTGCACCATATTGGTTTGGCACGGTTACTAATACACCGCCACCATTAAGTGGTGTGTCTGTTTGTGCATTGGCACTCACTTCATAACTCACCGATTCATCCGAGAAGTTTTCGGCCGTAAGCTCGAATGTTACTTGATTTTCCTGGATTTCTTTCAACGCAACTTTCGCTTCACCAGTCTCGGCATTCGTAACCATTACTGGCGTTTTTAGTGCGGAATGAAGCTGCATTAACCCTGCACCTTGACGACGTGGTGATACCAATGCCCCGTCAAATTCTACTGGTGCTGACGTATTCATCATAATATTTTTTGCCCGTAAGACACGGTCTGCGCCTTCTAGACCAAATTCTTCATCAATTCGTTGTAATACGAGAGCACTACCACCGGAAACATGTGGCGCTGCCATCGATGTACCACTTTTCACACCGTACTGGCCATTATTTAATGTAGAGTAAATTTGTCCACCTGGTGCCGTGATTTCTGGTTTGAAATCAAGGTTCGGTGTTAATCCCCATGAGGAGAATGTACTCATCTTACCTGCCTCTGCATTTGGAACCGATGTCGTTTCCCCACTAAATGTTACCGTTACTGCCTGTCCGTCTTGTAGTGCTGCTGCCAAGACGTCCCCATCTGATTTCGCTAAGAATAACTGCGGAATCACGATCGATGGATCTGTTGCCATGTTGATCATACCATCTGCATTGTTGTAGACGATAACACCAGCAGCTCCAGCATTTTGTGCATTTACTGCTTTCGTTACGAAATCAAGCACGCCACGTTGAACAAGTGCATATTTCCCTTCTAAATCTTTTCCTTCAAAATCTTCTGGGGCACCAAGTCCCGCTTCGACTAGTTCAACGGTTGCACCAGGTTCCGGTGCCGTTTGACTAGCAGACATAAATCCTGCCGTTACCCCTTCACCGCCAGCAACGGAGTATTCCAGTGCATCCACGGTCATATAGGTATTTTCAAATGATGCAACTTGTAAAGAGTCATAAGAAACCCCAGGCGATCCACTGACACCGTAATCTG
This sequence comes from Ornithinibacillus contaminans, assembly GCF_001038425.2. GTDB lineage: Bacteria > Bacillota > Bacilli > Bacillales > Amphibacillaceae > Ornithinibacillus > Ornithinibacillus contaminans. Next base: position 54,114 of record NZ_LDPV02000053.1, on the reverse strand, counting down.
GATTCGATGCGTATGGATAGAAATAGCCATCCCCAAACATTGCTGAGTTACCAGCAGAGATGGACATCAGCACACCATTTTCTACCGCACGAGTTACTGCTTGTTGTTCTGGGCTTTGACTGTCCACAAAGCCAGCCGCTGAACCAAGGCTCATATTGAGTACATCGGCACCTAGTTTGATGGCATCATCAATCGCTGCAATGTACACATCGCCATACGTCGTTTGCAAATCCGGATCATTTCCAAATACTTTTAAATTCAGGATTTGTGCTTCTGGGGCGATCCCAACGATTCCCCCATTTGTTTCATCCCCATTGGCAGCAACTGTTCCCGATACGTGCATACCATGGGAGGATGCACCTGGAAAATCATCCGTGTATTCATGGTTTTGATCCATGTAGTTGTAGCCATATGGAACTTTGTCCGAATAGAATAGACCCGGTAAGTCTTCTTCGGCAATAATATCGGTTACTTCTTCCTCGGTAAGGGCTACCGTAGATCTATCTGTTAGTACCATATCCTGATGTGTATAATCGACACCAGTATCGATGACACCAACTACCATTCCTTCACCCTTGTAACCATAATCATTCCACGCTTGTTGTGCTTGCACTAATTCCTTACTATACGTCATATCCGGTTCGTCAATCGGACGCTCGTATTCGGTAGAAATGACGACACTTTTAACATTCGGAAGTTTTTCAATTTCCTCGATTTCGCCATATGCTACTTCTGCACTAAATCCGTTGACAACCGCTTCGAAATCCTGAAGATAGGTTGCCTTAATTTTCTTTTGCTTTATAGCATTTTTTACTGCGTTTTTCGCTGCTTTTGCTTGATTCAAAAGTTGTTTCTTTTCACTTACACTTAAATCGCCAAACTTAACCCCTTTTTTCGTTGCTTTCACAATCGGTGCGTCACCCTCTACTTCAACAGTGACACGAACTTTTTCGTTAGGACTAATGGATTCCGCTAGTTCCTTGGAAAGTTCTCCCCTTTGTAAATCACCCGTGCTAACCGTGATATCTCGAGTAGTCATCGCAAAGGTTACCGTGCTAAATGCTAATAGAAAGATTAAAGCCAATACGGAAATACGTTTGATCATTTTGCTCCTCCTCTTATAAGTTTGACTAATAGTTTTAAGTCTTTAGCCCTAAACCCCTATCATTCTAGTAATCTAAAAACTTAATAACCTTAATGATAGATAATTCATAAAAATTAGACAAGGTTCCAAAGTAGTGGGACATAAGGCGGGAGGTTTTCTTGTTTTTATGCTATTGTTTGGCATTACCCAACAGAAAACTACAGATTCGTACGGGTACAAAGAACTATACAAACGGATATGATTTGTCTTTTTGCTTGATCGGTAGCTATCTTACTGCAAAAAAAAAAAAAATAGAAGACCATCACTGGTCCTCCATTCGTTTCATCTACTTATTGTTGTTCTTGTTGCTTCACTTTTCCTCTGAACAGCCGTTTAAAGAAGTTTAAGACGGGACGCTTACCACCTAAAACTAGCCCAGCAATTTCGGCTAATATATGGAGTAAAAATACCAAGATAATGACGATAAATAGATTCGCTGTTATCGACGCATTGGAGAAAATAACAGCAAGTGCACCAAATATCGCACTAATACCATAAAGTATCAATACCGTTTTGCGGTGGCTATAGCCCGCAGATAATAATTGATAGTGGATATGCTTATTATCCGCCTGCATGATATTTTGCTTATTTAACGAGCGCCTCAAAATTGCGAATAACGTATCAAATATCGGCACAGCTAGGACAATAATTGGGATGACGAAGCTGAGTAAGGCTATATTTTTGAACAAGCCTAGAATCGAAATAACCGCAATCATATAGCCTAAGAAATTCGATCCGGTATCCCCCATATAGATTTTTGCCGGATAGAAGTTGTGATATAGAAAGCCAAGATTAGAACCAATTAACACGATACAGAAATAAGCTACCAAAACTTGAGCATCCACAATCGCCATAATCAATAAGCTAATTAAGGCAATGGTCGTAACACCGGTTGCAAGCCCGTCCAATCCATCAATTAAGTTTATCGCATTGGTAATGCCCACCACCCATAGGACGGTAACGAGGACACTGAAAAATCCAAGTTCTATTTGGCCAATGAGTGGTAGGGTAATTCGGTCTATTATTAAACCACCAGAGATTAAAAATGAAGTCGCAATAAGTTGACCTGTTAGTTTCGCAATTGGATGTAATGAAAATCTGTCATCTAGTACTCCGGTAATAATAATGATAACTGCACCACAAAGGATTTCTGTTAAATGTTCATGATGTGGTTGTAGATAAAGAACACCGAGAAAAGCACCAATAAAAATGGAGAGTCCACCAATTCTTGGGGTTATCTTTTCATGGATTTTCCGATCGCTCGGTAAGTCTACTGCACCTATTTTATTCGCCAATTTCTTGACTGGATATGTTATTAAAAACGACGCAATTAAAGCTATAATAAAGGCAATCCCTAAATCCATATAGTTAAACATACTATTCTCCCTAATCTACCTAAAAGTTAAAATCAATCCATTAATTGAATTATACCGAAACGAATAGTTCCGTTGCAAATTGATACTGCATTTGTAATGATAACTTAAAAGGAAATGTTCCCTTGTTCTAATCTATTACCACTTTCCAATAAAGTCAATCTGGAAATAATAGAGGCCTAGTTAAATTCGAGAGGAAATTGTTCTTACATTATAGTATTATCCATTTAATTATATTTTTACTTCCATCTAACCCCAATCCCTACTATAATAGGGAAAGGAAATTTGCGTACGGAAGGTTGTTTGGAATTTGGAAAATGATAATCGTATTACAAAGGTTTGTATGCTAGCAGGCCGAATCATGCTGGAAAGTAGTGCCGAAACATATCGGGTGGAGGATACCATGAACCGGATTGCCCGGGCGTTTGATGTGAAAAATCCGCAGAGCTATGTGACACCAACGGGAATTAATTTTTCCGTGGATCAGGCAGAGGCTGCCAATATGATGCGAATTGAGAAACGGACAACTGATTTATATAAAATTGCTGCGGTGAATAGTATTTCCCGCAGGATTGCTGCTGGTGAATTGTCACTTGATGAAGCATTAGTGGTATTAAAGGAGCTCGCGGGGAAGAAGTTCCTATATTCCAACAAGCTGATGGTGGCTATTGCAGCCATTGCTAGTGGCTGCTTCACGATTATGTTCGGTGGGATTTGGGCAGACTTTATTCCATCAGTCATTGCTGGTGGGGTTGGCTTTCTAGGCTTTCTGTTGTTTGATAAGCTGGTAGAAATACGGTTCATCTCGGAGTTTGTTGCTTCGTTTATCGTCGGTATTTTAGCTGTATTATTTGTTCACACGGGGCTTGGCGTTGAGCTGGATAAAATTATTATCGGTGCGGTCATGCCACTTGTACCTGGTCTTCACATCACCAATGCAGTACGTGATTTGATGGCAGGACATTTGGTCGCTGGTGTTTCCAAGGGCGTGGAAGCATTGTTGACGGCATTTGCGATTGGGACTGGGGTCGCTGTGGTGCTGGCGTTTTCCTAAGCGTTCGCGCATAGCGATGTTACATGAAAAGAAGAAGAACGATTCGGACATGGGTACCGATCGTTCTTCTTTAGCTTTTTATTCTTCTGAGTCTGTCTTTCTCGACCTTCTCAGGGTCTGGTTCTAAATAACCTTCTTTAAGAAAATGCTCAAATTGATGAACAGGAACAGGACCGGAGAATAAATAACCTTGTATGAGGTCACATTCGCGATTTCTCAAGAAACGATATTGCCCGATTTCCTCCACGCCTTCTGCGATAATCCGCATATTGAGCGCTTTGGCCATCTGCATGACCGAGCCAACGATAATATTATCCTTCTCCACCTGTCCATCTCGGCTTTGAATGAATACTTGATCGATTTTTAACGTGTCGGCTTGATACTCCCGCAAGTAATTAAGCGAGGCAAATCCGGTACCAAAATCATCAATAGCAATTCGCACGCCAAGCTCTTTTAATTCCGCAATCGTTGCGAGCACTCCTTTTTCACTTTTCAACAGCGAACCCTCGGTAATCTCAACACCTAAATAATCAGCAGGAACTTGATACGTAGCTAGTTGGCTTTTGACAAATTCAGTTAACCCTTTTTTCATTAAGCGAATCGGTGAAATATTAACAGAGATCGGGATTGGTTCCAGTCCCTTATCCTGCCACGCACGGAGCTGTGCACATGCTTTTTTAATTACCCAATCACTAATCTCGCAAATGAGCTGATTTTCTTCGGCGATTGGAATAAACTCTCCTGGTGGAATCATCCCCCATTCCTGATGATTCCATCGGATTAACGCCTCCGCTCCTAAAATAGTGCCTGATTGTGTTTCAACTAGCGGCTGATAATACAGTTCAAATTCTTCTTTTTCCAAAGCTTCAAGCATATCCTTCTCAATCGCCAGTTTTCGTTGGAATAGGTTGTCGTTGGAATCGGAATATAATTGATACGTGCTTTTCCCGCTTTTCTTCGCGTGGGTTAGGGCTGCATGTGCCTTATCCATCAGAATTTCCTTTGTCTCGCCATCATCAGGATACATGCTGATTCCGATACTCGTCGTAATATTGATCTCATACCCATTTACCGTGAGTGGATGCTTTATATCGATTAGAATGTCTTTGATCATCCTGATCAGCTGATCTTTCCTCGTATAATCCTCAAACACAATAATAAAATCATTACTTTCTAACCGCGCAATAAAGCTTTTTTCAGGAAGCATGACAATTAGCCTTGTTGCAATCGTCTTTAGCACACTATCCCCAACCTGATAGCCCAATGTACCATTGATCACTGAAAAACGATCTAAGTTAAAAAACAGGACCGCAAATGGCGTTTCATTTCCAAGTAACGTGTCCAATTTCTGATAAAGACTTCTTCGATTTGGCAAAGTCGTTAGCAAATCGTGATTAGCCGTGTATTGAAACTGCTCCTGTAATTTTACTTCCTCAGTAATATCGGTTTGCATGCCAAAAATATGCGTAATATTGCCTGCATCATCATAATGTGGAGCCATTTGACAGATAATCCATTTAACCGAGCCATCCCCACATTGAATGCGAAATCGTACTGGTTCACCTTTTAATAGGAAATCCTTTTCGTTACAAGTAATTCGCTCACGATCTTCAGGTAGAACAGCAGCTTGGATCACATTTTCCATGCGTTGATATTTATGGAAAAAGTCGTCCAATGGGTACTCGTATAAGGCAGCCAATCGCTCAGAAACAAAGGTTAAGTTTCCAGTTTTGTACTCACTTACCCAGACCCCCATATTTAAATGGTTCACGATATGTTTATAGCTCTGAATTTCCGAGACACTTTGTAAATGACTTAGTTTATAGTCCGTAATATCTCTAGCAATTAGTACAATCCCGTCCACATTGGTATCGATGTTCTGTACGGGAATGATGAATATTTCATAGAACTGCTTCCTACGTTTCAGTTGAATTTCACAACGCTCCGTGTTTCCATTTCGGGCATTATAAAATATCTCTTCAACCTGCTCATAGGATTTCTTTAAGAGGAATGGTTTAAAATCTTCAAGCTTATGTATTGGTTTCGTCAAAAACCTCTTTTGATTATTCGAACGTAATTCCCCGTCAGGAGAGAATACCATGATGCTATCCGGATGGTTGCTCCCGATTGCTGCATAAAAGCTTAAAAGGGAGTCCACAGCATCGCTCATTGACGTGTCTTGACTTATATTATTATTGGCCATGTCATGTTGAAAGAGCAATCTCAAGATGTCGGATTTTGTAGAATTGATCTCTGCCATGGTAGCTCTCTCCTCTGAATAATTGATCAATTATTCTAATACTTATCTTCGATTATAGTATAAAGGTCCTCCATTTCAAATAGTTTTCTTAATATTCGCTAGATATTTCGCTTTACGAAACATCAAAAAACGATAATTTTTACCAAAATTCGACACATTTCGCGGATAGGATTTGGGATTGCTAAGTTGTTGTGGGATGGGTAGAATAGAGGGAGATTGTTTTGCGGGTGATGCTGGTGGTGGTGCAGGGGAGGGCAGGCTGCGCTTTTATGATGCTGGTGGCGATCGCGGTGCAGTAGTGGCGCTGGGGCGCTGGGGGTGGTCGCGGTGCGGTGAAGTAGTGGCGCTGGGGTTCGGGATATGTTGACCAAAGTTCGGGATATCTCTCGTTTGGTTCGGGACTTCTCGCTCGATGTTCGGGAATAATCGGGTGAGGTTCGGGATTCTGGCAGGGGTTCGGGATTCCTTGCTTGATGTTCGGGATATCACGGCCAGAGTTCGGGATATCTCGCCCCAGGTTCGGGACTTATCACGATAGTTTTAGTTAACAAGTGCCGGTTAACCAAGCGAATTCAGCGAGGAACGATGATAATTCAGCGTAGCGATAACTCTGATCCCGGCCATGGGGTTATCGGCTGGCACTTTGGCATCTCATGCTCTTGTTCGGTTTGCACTTAAAGTAGAGATTAACTTAATGTTTACATATTGGAGGAATCATCATGGCAATTATCGCCCAGCTTGTTACAAGTTTTATATCATCAGCAGGGTTTGGCATATTATTTAATGCACCAAGGAAAGTGCTGCCACAATGTGGATTTGTTGGGATGGCAGGTTGGATTGTATATTATGTACTTGTCCAATATGACATGGACACCGTTCCAGCCACAATTTTCGGGGCAATGCTGGTCGCTGTCTTAAGCCAAATTTGTGCAAAAGTGTACAAAACCCCAATCATTGTTTTTAATGTTTCCGGCATCATCCCGCTCGTACCTGGAGGGATGGCTTATGAAGCAATGCGCAGCTTCGTTCAAAATGATTACTTGAATGCTGTTCAATATTCTGCAAAAGTCATGCTTTTGGCAGGTGGAATTGCAATTGGATTGATGTTCTCAGAAGTGTTAAATCAAATCATTCGCAAGACTACTGGGAAGAAGACACGGACACAGCTATAGAGTGGGTCAGTGCGGCACAGTGCGGGAGTTTGGGCGATGGTTTTGGGGGGAGGGCGATGTTCTGCTAGTTAGAGCAATGTTTCGCCAGTTCGAGCGATATTCTGCTAGTTTGGGCGATATCTCTCCAGTTTGAGCGATATTCCACCCGTTCGAGCGATGTCTCGCCAGTTCGAGCGATATCTCGCCAGTTCGAGCGACGTTCTCCCAGTTCGAGCGATGTCTCTCCAGTTTGAGCGATATTACGCTAGTTCGAGCGATATCTCGCCAGTTTGAGCGATATTACGCCAGTTCGAGCGATATTGCTCCATAACGAGCGATATTACGCCATAACGAGCGATATCCCGCCATAACGAGCGATATTCCACCCGTTCAAGCCACATCCCTCAACAGCAAAGCTCTACTAAAAAATCGGCTCGATCAAATAAAAACAAGGGAATGGTTTAACCCATCCCCCTGCTCCTTAATCTACTTCTTCATCATCGTCCACTTCTACCTTTGTAATTAGAACTTTATCCACGCGCACGTGGTCCATATCCACTACTTCTAGCTTTAAATTTTCTACCATAATTGAGTCGCCAGTGAGTGGGATGTCGCCGAGGTAGGTTGTGATGTAGCCTCCGAGTGTGTGGGCTTCGCTTCTTAGATCCTCGAGTTCATCGATGTCAAAGTAGCGTTTGAATGCTTCGACTGTGATTAATCCGTCGGCTAGCCAGGAGGTTTCATCGCGTTGGATGATACTAGGATCGATGTCTTCTAGGTTGGGCATGTCCCCAACAATGCTTTCGATGAAGTCATGTAAGGTGACAAATCCTTCGATGCCACCGTACTCATCGATGACCACTGCCTGGTGTTTGCCAGAATCCTTGATTTTTTCCAGTGCTTGAAAGGCCATCATTGCTTCTGGCAGGACGAGTGCTTCTTCGATACAGTCGGCTAGCTTTATTGGTTCGTTTTTGGCTAGCTGTGCGAAAACTTGTTTGGTATGAATGACGCCTTGAAAATTGTCTAAGCTACCTGCCCCGACTGGGAATGCGGTGTGATTGCTGGACGTCATGACTTCTAGGTTTTCTTCTAGTGAATCTTCTATATCAATCCATTCCAAATATGTTCGTGGTGTTAGGATATCGCCTAAGCGCTGGTCGCCCATATAGAAAATTTGTTCCACCATCTCATGCTCAATTTTTTCAACGACACCGCTGTAGACGCCTTGTTCGATTAGTTGTGTAATCTCCTCTTCCGTAACATCTGGTTCGTTCGATGTCTTCACGCGGAAAAGCTTCAGTACAAGCTCGGTTGATTTGCTCAGGATCCAGATTAATGGTTTTCCTACTTTTGAAAAATAGTACATTGGTTTAGCGATCAGTAAGGCTACCTTTTCTGGGTTAGACATTCCTATTCGCTTCGGTACTAATTCTCCGATTATCAAGGATAAGTAAGTAGTCAGAGCAATGACAATAAACATACTAAGCTGTGCGCTAAATGGTGCTAGTACGTCAATTTTTTCGAGCACTGGTGCTAATTGACTGGCAATGGCAGCTCCACCAAATGCACCCGTTACCACTCCGATTAGGGTAATCCCAATCTGGATAGTTGATAATAATTGATTCGGATGCTCTGCAAGTTTGAGTGCAAAAGTCGCACGTTTATCGCCATCTTCAGCAATTTTCTCTAGTCTTGCTTTTCGCGATGTTACGATTGCAATTTCGGTCATAGCAAAAATACCATTTGCAATAATTAAGATGAGTACAATACTAATCGATATCAGCGGGGTGTCCAAAATTGTTTCACCATTCCTTTTTCTTATTCAGTCTAATTTTTACATCTTATGACATTCTTATTCTAATTTTAAATAGGAATGTGATTTAAAGCAACTTGGAAGTTAATTTCGACACCATAGGAAAAAGTTCGTGGGTTTCCTAGTCATTCTATGGTAGACTAGAGTTAACGGATACATAAGGAGGTTTTTGCATGGATATTGCAGCTATGTCAGTAGTGATGGCAAATAGTCAAGTTCGTACCGATGCTAGCTTGGCAATAATGAGCAATGTGAAAGATCTTATGCAGCAGCAAGGACAGCAGTTGACAGAAATGTTAAGTCAATCAGCTCCACAAGCACAGCATCCAACACTTGGTAAACGAGTGGATATTCAACTTTAACCGAATATAAAAACGAAGAATCCCCTGGCTACTATGTCCAGGGGATTTATTATAAAGAAGTTATTCGTTGTTTTCGTCATCATTTAAGTTATCTGTACCTTCATCGGTGCCAGTGTCTGTGCCACCGTCAGTACCGGTTCCGTTGCCAGTACCGTTTTGATTATCGTCTGTGCCATCTTCCATCAGGCCATCGTCATTGTTGGTACCGTCATCAACGCCAGTATCGCCGCCGGTTCCGTCATTCTCTAGGTCATTTTCCACACCATTGTCATCTTCTTGATTTAATGGCGCTTCGTCTTCTACTGGGTCGTCAATCGGATCTTCTTCTTCATCCGTACCACATGCAGTCATAAGCGATAGTGCCAACACGGGCGCACCAAATTTTATAAGCCATTTCTTATTCATGACATTTCCTCCTTGTAGTAATAACTTTCGGCATTAGCTTTCCCCTTTTTACAAAAAGTGATACAGTTTTTTTACGAAAAAATAACATTTTAGCGGGAAGTTCAAAAAATGCCACCATTACTGGTAGCATTCCCATTCATCATTATTTTATTGCAAAAGTAATTTCTGCCTCACATGCTAGTTCGCCGTCAATTGTTGCAATTCCTTTTCCTTTACCGATTGGACCCTTCACGCGTGTAATTTCAACTTCTAGCCTTAATTGGTCACCTGGTTTTACTTGACGCTTGAATCGACATTTATCAACCCCAGCTAAGAAACCAATTTTGCCACGATTCTCTTCTTTTCCTAACACCGCAATCGCACCAACTTGCGCTAACGCCTCGATAATTAAAACCCCAGGCATTACTGGATAATCAGGAAAGTGTCCTTGGAAAAATGGTTCGTTTACCGAGACATTTTTAATGCCTACAACACGTGTCCCTTCTTCCATCTCTAACACCTTGTCCACTAGTAAAAATGGGTAGCGATGTGGAATTATATTTTTGATTTCATTAATATCCAACATAAGAAATCTCCTTTTATGTATTGTTTTCCCCATTATAACAGAGAATATCGTTTATGATTAGTATTTCCATAAAAAAGCCCGCACTCCAATGAGCACAGGCTGTCATGTCTATTCTTCTTTTACTACGATATCAATAATATGCTGCCAAGTTTCCCACTTTAGCGCATCTCTAGGATTACCATCACCTAGTCCACCATAGCCAATCATTAAGCCAACGAGCAACGCAACTACAGCTAATACGACGACAACGACAATACGTAACCAAATTGGAAAAATACGCAATCGCGGCATTTTGTTTTGGCGTTTTTCGAGCTTTTGCTGTTTCTTTTGTTGTTTTCTCGTTTGTGCTTGTGTTTCTGTCATTTCGATTTCCGCACTTGCAGATCGTTTTCTTCTGCGTTCTTTTGCCTCATCCTCAGATAAATCTGGTTCTGCTTCCTTTGTACGCCTCGATATGACTGGCACTTTTTTGCTTACGGATTCCTGTTCGATGACATTACGCACTGATGTCAATTCAATTTGCTTTTTTTCGGAAGCATTCTCTTCCTTTGTTTTATCAAATTGGTTTGTTGTGGACATACCGGGTTCACCTATTTTCCTTGCATTCACTTCTGTTTTTACTATACGTGATAGTGTTACACTGCGTCAATCATCCTTTTTCCTTATGAACGTAATTGATTGACTAAGCCCATCATTTGATCGCCCATGGAAATCGTACGGGCATTAAATTGATATGAACGCTGTGCAGTGATTAAATCGGTCAGCTGCTGTGCCATATCAACGTTTGAGCTTTCTAATGTGCCACTTTTCATGGTTGCTTGTACATCCTGAATGATGTCTGCTTGGTTATAGCCTAAAGCATCTAAATCAGGCAGGCGGAAATTATTATTTCCTGTTGCTTCTAACAGGCGCGGACGGACCGCTTCAACCACATCAAGCTGCCCAACAACTTGTGTATCGTTACCACGTCTTACGGTAATTTGACCGTTGTCGGTAATATTAATTTCATCAAAGCCATCTTCAAATATGATTTGGCCATTAACCCCTAATACCGGATCGCCATCCTTTGTTGTAAGCGCCACTTGGTTATTGGCAAGTGGACTTAGGTAGAAGGAACCATCTCTTGTATAGCGTGTTTCCGTTACGTTATTCTCCGTTACAGAGATCTGGAATAATTGATTTGGCTGTGTTAGCGCAACATCAAGCGCGCGTCCAGTATTGGTTAAATTTCCTAATGACAAATCAACATTGATCGAGCCAAGCTTCGCGCCTGAACCAACACGAACGCCATCTGGAGTCAATCTTCCCTCTGCATTGGCAGGGTCTGTCATGTTATTGATTTGTTGAAATAATAGGGAAGAAAAATCTGCCTGTCTTGTTTTATAACCAGTCGTTGAAATATTGGCTATGTTATTCCCGATTAAATCCATTTTTTGTTGCAGCTGATTCATTGTACTTGCAGCCTGTAGCATTAATCTAGACATGATTTTCCCTCCTATCCAATTCGTCCAACATCATTTACGGTTTTTCCTAAACTATCATCATATGCTTTTAACACTTTTTGGTTCATTTCAAATAATCGATACGACTCCATCATTTGGGTCATCGATTGTGCGGCATCAACATTGGATTGCTCTAAGAACCCTTGTTGAACGCTATATGTTACTCCAGCTGGTACAGGACCAGCTTCACCAGCCAACAGTCCGTTACCTTCTTTTTCCAAGTCATTGGCATTCGCCGTATACGCAATACCCAACTGAATCGCTTGACCGCCTACTTGCAGTTGACCATCCGGATTGACGGTAAACTCCATACCATCCGTTTGAATCGGATTACCTGCTTGGTCTAACACATAATACCCTTCTGTTGAAACTAGATACCCCTGACCATCAACGGTAAAATTACCATTCCTCGTATAACGCGGCTCACCATTTTCATTTTGCACAGTGAAAAAGATGCCACCCGTTTCATCTGGAAAAACTCCATCATTTAATGCAAGGTCTGTTGTTATTCCAGTTTCTTTTAGTGATCCTTGTATAAAATTAGGTACATATTCCTGCACATATACGCCAGTATTAATGGAACCAATTGGGTTCTGTACCGGAAAATTCTTCGGTTGCTTTGTTGGAACATTTTCAGAACCCATTTGATACAAAAGCATTTCAGGAAACGCCCGTATCGAGGCCTGATCCGCTTTGTAACCAGGTGTGTTGGCATTGGCAATATTGTTTGACAATGCTTCTTGCTGTCGTTGCATCGTTAGCATTCCGCTTGCTGCAGTATAAAATCCTCTAAGCATACAATGCGCCTCCCTTTTTCCGTAAGAATATTTGGCATGACTGCCTCATGTTGTGGCATTATCGTGAATGCCGTTAATGTTGTTGCATCTAGTTGTAAATAAGATTAAACAATATTTCTGCGTTCAACCTTATCGATATTTTCAAGCATGATTCCTGTTCCTTTTGCCACGCAATGCATTGGCTCTTCTGCTAGGAATACAGGTACTTTAAGTTCTTCTGCTAATAACTGGTCAATACCGTGAATTAATGCTCCACCGCCAGTTAAAATAACGCCTCTATCTATTATATCGGCAGATAATTCTGGTGGTGTACGCTCTAGAACAGTTTTTGCACCTTGTACGATTAATGAAATTGGTTCGCGTAGTGCTTCCTCAATTTCAGATGAATGTACGGTAATCGTACGTGGAAGCCCAGTTACCATATCACGGCCACGAATATCCATTTGCTCATGGCGAGCATCTTTAAAGACAGTTGCGACATTGATTTTAATACTTTCTGCCGTACGTTCCCCAATTAAAAGCTTATACTTGCGCTTAATATATTGAAGAATTTCTTGGTCAAATTTATCCCCAGCCATTTTAATGGACTCAGAAGTTACAATATCCCCCATGGAAAGAACCGCTACATCTGTTGTTCCTCCACCGATATCAACGACCATGTTACCACTAGGCTGATAAATCTCCATCCCAGCACCAATCGCTGCTACCTTTGGTTCTTCTTCCAAATACACTTTTTTACCGCCAGATTTCTCCGCAGCCTCTTTAATCGCCTTTTGCTCAACCTTCGTAATATTAGTCGGGCAGCAAATCAGCATTCTCGGCTTCGATAAAAATCCGCGAACATTAATTTTATTAATAAAATATTTTAACATTGCTTCTGTCACATCAAAATCAGCAATAACCCCATCCTTCAACGGGCGAATCGCCTCAATATTTCCTGGTGTCCGTCCAACCATTCGGCGTGCGGCCTCTCCAACCTCAAGCACCCGGCCAGTATTTCGATCCATCGCCACTACAGATGGCTCATTAAGCACAATTCCTTTACCTTTAACATGAATCAACACATTAGCCGTACCAAGGTCGATTCCAATATCTCTTGAAAACATCCATAATCCTCCTCGTATGAATACTTCCGCACCTGTCCGAAAACACAATGCTACTTATAAACTATAATACCACAAATTTCTACATAAAACTGCAATAATTTAGGAAAAAAGTCCGGGAAGGGGGAGGTGGTGTGTATTTGAGCGATGTTGCGCGTGGTTCGAGCGATATTCTCGCGGTTCGAGCGATGTTCTCGTGGTTCGAGCGATGTTCTCGCGGTTCGAGCGATGTTCTCGCGGTTCGGGCGATGTTCTCGTGGTTCGAGCGATGTTCTCGCGGTTCGAGCGATGTTCTCGCAGTTCGGGCGATGTTCTCGCAGTTCGGGCGATGTTCTCGCGGTTCGAGCGATGTTCTCGCGGTTCGAGCGATGTTCTCGCGGTTCGAGCGATGTTCTCGCGGTTCGAGCGATGTTCACGCAGTTCGAGCGATGTTCTCGCGGTTCGAGCGATGTTCTCGCGGTTCGAGCGATGTTCTCGCAGTTCGAGCGATGTTCTCGCGGTTCGAGCGATGTTCTCGCGGTTCGAGCGATGTTCACAATTTCAGTTAACAGTAATACAGTTTAGCAAATCTTCTTCTACCTACAATTTTTAAAAATATAAGAAGGAAATTGTCTTTTTTTGTAGAATTACTTTAATAACAAAATAAAAGGAGTGTTGTTTTTTGTATAAAAAATATCGTACAAAGTCATATACGCTACTCTGTTACGAAGCGTTGTTTCGTTGTTTGAAACCTAATTATCGCAAGCACAAATTTCTCATTGAAGAGCATGCTAATTACCTCGCGGGCTACCGAGGTGAGAAGTCTGCTGATTACACCCTCTCGATTTATCCCCAAAAGGATGCCTTTATTTATCAGGATCTTCGTTTAAAAAACGGTTCTTTCTTTTTCCAGATTGATACATTAATTGTTACAAATAAATTCATGTTAATATTAGAAATCAAAAATTTGAAAAGTGAAATTGAATATGATTCCACTACGCAACAGTTAATTCAGCATGATGGAGAGCGAAAAAAGGGGTATAAAAGTCCAATTTTACAAGCACAGACCCAAAAATTACATTTAACAAACTGGCTTCAACAATTCAATCTCCCTCCAATTCCAATTGAAACCATCGCGGTTTTAAGTAACCCATCAACCATTCTCTCCTATACCGGCGATAAGGACATCTCAAATAAATTAATCCATCTGGAAACTTTGCATTCAAAACTTGCGGAACTTTATTCAACTTTCATTTCCGAGAAATACGATCAAAACACCTTACGAAAGTTAAACAAATTACTTCTTCGAGAAGATACTCCCTACAAACCTAATTTACTCAAACAATTTAATATTTTACCTGAACATTTAATTGACGGCATAGCATGTCCATCCTGCAATATATTTCCTATGCAATATTCAAAACGAAGATGGAACTGCTCTCAATGTGGATCAGAGGACAAAAACGCTCATGAACGGTTAATCCTAGATTATTTTTTATTGCATAAATCTGTTATCAGAAATAAAGAATGTCGGGATTTACTAAAAATAGATTCTCAAAAAACAGCACACAGATTATTAAATTCCATGAATCTTAAGTATTCCGGTGAAAACAGTGGCAGAAAATACCATTCACCTCCACTAGCTGCATTTCCTCAAGATTCTTATCTGCCGAATGCTAATAAATCCATTTTTGTATAGGTATAATGTTAGGATAACTTAGCTCCATAATGGGTAATAAAAAGCACTATAGCCAATGAAAGATAAATAAATGATTAGGATTTTTTCCTATTTATAGTTTGAGCGATGTTCTGGTGGTTTGAGCGATAATTCGGCAGTTCGGGCGATATTCTCGCGGTTTGAGCGATATTTCGGCAGTTCGAGCGATATTCTCGCGGTTTGAGCGATATTTCGGCAGTTCGAGCGATGTTCTCGCGGTTTGGGCGATAATTCGGCAGTTCGGGCGATATTCTCGCAGTTCGAGCGATATTCTCACGGTTTGAGCGATACCCCGCCCCTGCACTGCAAACCACAACCAGATACCACATCACATAACAACACCAACCGCCATAATAACACCCCAAAAAACGCACCTCACCCGGTGCGTTTTCGGCTAACCAATGCAATCCTGATTTTTAATCCTAAGTACTTCCTGCTATCAGTCACCTCCTTTAGCCAAGGGTGGTGATGCTGGTTATTGGACGGTTGCTGCGTCTTCTTCGGCTGGGTCGGTGGTTTTGTATTTTTTGCGGGTTGCTTCTCCGCCACGGAGGTGTCGGATGGATTTGTGGTACTCTAGGATTTCTTTTACCTTTTGCGCTAGCTCTGGGTTGATCTCTGGTAATCGTTCGGTCAAATCTTTATGGACTGTGCTTTTGGAAACACCAAATTCCTTTGCTATCACTCGGACGGTCTTCCTCGTTTCCACGACATGTTCACCTATCCTGATAGTTCTTTCTTTGATGTAATCGTGCACACCGTTCGCCTCCCTATGTTGAATATTTCTGAGGTGCAGACATGAGACTAGGTGATTCGAAAAATGAGCAGAAACCATTTTTCGAGTATCCACCTTTACACGCCAGCAAAGATGGAATGTTCAGTGGCTGATTATTGTGGGTTCTACAGGGGTTGAGTTACATATTTGAAAAGTTATGTCATCATATGTAGTGCGATACGGATAAAATAAGAATAAGGATGAAATTAGAAATATGGAATTTTTATCGGATAATATGTAATCAAGCAAATTATGATGCTTCAACTAAGAGCCACATAAGCTCTCACCTCAGACTTTTCTGAATGCTTGGTTTGTAACATTTTATTACCGTTGGGGAGGGATTATGATTAAAAATGCTCGGAAAGGCAAGGGGACAAGAAGTTTTTTTCTCCCTGTATCAATTACTGTCTCTTCCACCTACATCGTCCGCAAAAAAACATGTAAAAAAACCAAAAGTCCTATACGAGTGTATAGAACTTTTGATTTTATATAATGGATTCAACTTTTTCTTACTTGTAATACAAACAACTATTAATCAATATCTCCATACTCTGGATCTGCTAATAACGCACTAGCTGGTTGAACTAAAGTGAACAGTACTACAAAACCTAAAAACGATGAGAAAAGCAAAGTTTTGAATTTATTCATTTAAATTCCTCCTCTCCCATTTTTTGACTTATAAAGCAAAGTTGAATCCCATCATAACGAATTCAGGTAATCTTCGTAGATTCCGTGAAGTTCAACTATGACTCGAGATTCTTGATTGCATTCATCGGCAATCTACTATAAAAATAGTCACTTCTTTCCACAAACATCTTGCATGATTCGTTAAGCATGTGTTTATCTTGCTTGGCAAGCCCCATATAATACATTTTGAAAAGGGAAGTCAGCTCGATTCCACTAAGGAGCTCGATTGCTTTATCATTATTTCCCTTCGCAATCTCTAAATGTGCTTGCTCACTTATGTCAGTGGTCACTATATTGTTTGGGCGCTTAAAATGCGCGGAAAGAAATGGAATATTATGATTCTCTATGGTGTGAATATACCGTTGTAAGTTATATTGCTTGGAAATTTTTAAAGCCTCTTTTAGGTGGTACATTCCTTGATAATACGTATCAAATGAATATGTCAGCCCCAAATTCACATGCATACTGGCCTTTGTGGCCGGGCTGTTTGATTGGTTTAATGCACGAAAAGCATACTTTCTTGCCATAATCAGTTCATTACGTTTCCAATAGTAGATAAATAATTTCTGATAAAATCTTAGATTAAAGCATGAGATCATAAAGTTATCATGGATGGCATCAAATAATTCCTGCTGTTTGTCCAATAAGTTACCAATTTTACCAAAGTCAAGTTGGCTGAAGTACGTGTCAACAATGCACAATTCAATGAGACATCTCAGCTCTGGATCTGTCGGCGTGATTTCTCTAAGACGTAATCGCATCTGACCTGGTGAATACTGTTTAGCGCGGCGATCGAGCATAATCTGATAAACTTCTGCCCATCTTCTGTTCACACTATTGGCTGACTCGTAATTTTTTTGGATGAGTAGCTTTAAATCATCGAAAAATCCGTTTATATATAAAAACTCCATCCCTTTTTTCTGAATTTCATTAGAGGAGGATTGCAAACAGAATTTACGCGTCAATTCTAGCACTTCATCTTCACTATGATCTTGCGTTAGCATTAATATGACTTGACCAATTGTTAGCTCGGAACTATCCGATATCGATGTCATGTACTCTGGCAGCAGGTTAATGTTTCCATAACTCATGTTGGTGAAACCTTCCTTTCAAACTTCTACTCTAATAGCCTGTAAAGCTCTGTTGCTAGGAGTATCATGCTAATAGTGTATGATTTTCTAGGAGATGGCAAAATTTCATCTCTGGTTCAACATAATGAACGACATTCCATTATTTTTCGATAAATTAATAGTAACACATAAAACATTGAAAACAAGCGGTAATCGTTCGACACATTTCTCGGTATGCTTGTGGAATGAAGGGATTCTTGACGAATTTTGTTAGTTTTGTAGGTCTTATGAAATAGGATAAAATGACTCTTTTTCTGGAAATGTGTAAAGAGGTGTAGGATTTCCTAGCATTAGAATTTCGTTGAGTGGAAAAATAGCGAGAAATGATGAAAAAAAGAAATCCTAGTAGCTATATTTACTAGGATTTCCTTTTGTTCTTTTTTAGGCTTCTGAATCTGAATCGGAGTTAGAATCTGTGGACTCTTCCTCTTGGTTTTCATCGGTCGATCCATTAGTAGAATCACTAGAATCTGTTTCTGTTGATTCTTCCTCATCCGTATTTCCGCTTTCGGTGCTGCTGCTAGAATCTGCTTCCTCTGATTGAATGCTGCTTGTATCTGGTTCTTCTGAAACATTTTCAGAATCCGCTTCTAGCTTGCTAACCGGCTGGTTGAAAAATTCTTCTGGATTAAACGCTTGTTCATCTTTTCGTAATTCAAAATGTAAGCGAGTTCCTAGGTCTTGACCGAATTTACTTTGACCAGCAGTTCCGATTACATCACCTTGTTTTACCTCATCGCCTGCTTGTACACCAACTTCTCCTAGACTAGCATAATAAGTAGTGACGCCATTATCATGTGATAGGGTTACCACGTTTCCTAGTAATGGATCTTCTTTGACCTCCGTAACAGATCCGCTTAGTGCTGCTAAGACATCAAATGCTTCCCCGTCTGGGTACACGATGTCTAAACCAGTACTTTGATAGTAGCGGTTGTTATGAAGAATCAGTGCACTTTCTTTCTCAGCCTGTTCTGCGTCGTAATCATAAAATTTAGTTACGATTTCTGCTTGTTCTTGATCTGCCACAGGCATTTTAATGACTTCCTGTGAGTCCATTACAGCCTCAGCATCATCATTCGGATTTGGTGTGTAATTCTCACCTAACTCCTGCTCATCTCCAGCCTCTGGTAATTGATTGTCCAAGTTTTGATACCATACAACTGTTGCTAGTAAAATAGCTGCAATTGTTAAGTATACAGCTGGGAAAAACCATTTTTTGCGGAAAATGCGTTGCCAATTATTTTTTGGAGCGCCTTTGTTTTCCTCTTTCATTTATTCATCACCTCAACAACCATTCTGAACAGAAATTGAGGAAACTATACCTTTTCAGTCATTTTTTTTCAGATTTTACGGATTTTCTGCTTGTTTTTGGGGATAGTAAGGATTTCGGTATGATTGTGATGGGCTTAGTGGCGGCGTTTTGCTAGAATAGTTGGAAGATGAATGGGGTACATACTTGGGTTTTCTACTGATGAGCTTTAGAAGGATATGACATAAAAATAGCCAGATTCCACATAGAACCTGGCGTTATATTATTGCATTACCAAAGCCGGGACAGCATCATCAAGGTTACTAATGTCAATGCCTTGGTAATAATATTTTACGATTTCCTCATAGTTTTTGCCTTCTTGCGCCATCCCATTGGCGCCGTATTGACTCATGCCAACACCATGGCCATTACCTTTTGTCGTGAAAATGAGATGATTGTTTTTTTGTTCAATCGTAAAATCGTTGGAGCGTAACTCTAATTTTTCTCGTACTTCCCGCCCTGTAAGCGTGTTTCCTGCTAAATTCAATTCCTCTACTCGGTGGCTCTCAGTTCTAGTTGCTTCTATTGTTAATTGTTTGCCGCTTGGTAGGTCAATTCCGAGTGCGGCTTCTACCTCTTCTAATGTAAAGGTTTCCTGGTCTATATAATACGGAGAAACCTCATCCCATGGGCTTGGCACACTGCGGAGATATGGAATTTCATTTGTCCAATAGTCCTCTGAGTTCTCCGTATAGCCATTGCTCGTGGAGAAGAACTGTACGGTAATTGGCTCATCATTATAGGTAAGGATTTGTCCTTTCGTTGCCAGTACCGCTTCGGTTATTTTTCCCATGTTCTGGTCGTATTTATTTCCCCATCTTTCCCGGAGCTCGACTTCATCCTTATATACCTGATCCTGAATGGTATCGGTCACATCAGAACTCTCCTCTTTCTCTGGGTAAAGCATCTGGTTAACAATATATGTTCTGGCTGCCAAGGCTTGTGCTTTTAATGCTTCGGTTTCAAATTCAACCGGCATCTCAGAAGCAACAACGCGTGATACATATGTTTCTAATGGAACATTTTCAATTTGTTCTGTCTGTGTCCGCATAACTGCTACTTCTACTGCGGAATCCGATGCTAAGGCATCCTCATATTCAGCTTGCTGCTCGATTGTCTCCGATTGGACAGCACTTTTGGAAATGGACGGGACGACAATAATCGTCGGAATAACTAGTATGATAAAAGCGGTACTACCAACAAGGATGGTCGGAACACCCCATTTCAAGCGTCCTTTCCCAGAATTCTTTGCCGCAGGATTTTTGGAAAAAGAATAGCTTGGAACGGCAGACAAATGCTTTCGGATTGATTGCTGCTTAAAAGCGCTTTTTTTCTTCTTCAGTTTATGGAATTGTTTACTAGTAAAATTTCGATTTCTCAAAGGTATCCTCCTCTTATACGATATTTTTTCATCATATCTAGCATTCCTACTATTAAACTTATACAGCTAGCCAAAACAATAGAACTAGAATTTTAAAAATCTAGTGATTTGGATTTTTGGTAGGACAAGCGGTTCGGGCGATGTTTTGGTGGTTTGAGCGATGTTCTGGATTTTCGAGCGATGTTTCGGCAGTTCGGGCGATGTTCTAGATTTTCAAGCGATATTTCAGCAGTTCGAGCGATATTCTAGATTTTCGAGCGATGTTTCGGCAGTTCGAGCGATGTTCTGGATTTTCGAGCGATGTTTCGGCAGTTCGGGCGATATTCTAGATTTTCAAGCGATGTTTCGGCAGTTCGGGCGATATTCTAGATTTTCGAGCGATGTTTCGGCAGTTCGAGCGATATTCTGGTTTTTCAAGCGATATTTCTGCGGTTCGGACGATATTCTAGATTTTCAAGCGATATCCCCGGTTCCATGATGCTACTACAAGGTTAACCCTACACATCGAAAGAAAAGAGGCTACCTAATTTGGGAGCCTCTTAGCTTCATCATCGTATTCGTACAACTGGTTCAGTTGTCGTTTTGTTTTCTAGCTTATCTTGATATAAGTGACAGGCAACAAAATGATTACTCTCTGCTTCCTGCCAAGTTGGCTTTTCCCGTGAGCATATATCCATTGCAAAGGGGCATCTGGTGGAAAATACACAGCCACTTGGTGGATTAATTGGACTTGGTAGTTCGCCTTGTAAAATAATCCTTTCCCGTGACTCCTCCATGTCGGGATCTGGAATCGGGATTGCGGACAGAAGTGCTTGTGTATATGGGTGTAATGGGTTTTCGTAGAGGCTGTCACTTCCGGTTAGCTCGACCATGTTCCCTAAATACATGACCCCAATACGGTCGGAGATTTGTTTTACCATCGATAAGTCATGCGCAATGAATAGGAAGGTCAGCCCTTTTTCTTTTTGTAGCTGCTTTAGAAGGTTGACGACTTGGGCCTGGACGGATACATCGAGTGCGGAAATTGGCTCATCAGCAATGATAAAATCTGGATCAAGCGCAAGTGCCCGTGCAATTCCAATCCGTTGTCGTTGCCCACCGCTAAATTCATGTGGATACCGATTCGCATGCTCCAGATTCAGCCCGACCTCCTCCAATAATTGATAGACCCGTTCGTTTTGTTCTTTTTTCGTTTTGTAAAGCTTGTGAACCTCCATTGGTTCGGAAATAACCTCGCGTACGGTGGAGCGTGGGTTAAGCGAGGCATACGGATCCTGGAAAATCATTTGCATACGCTGGCGCAACTGGAAAAGCTCCCGTTCCGGTAGCTGATGCACATTTTTTCCGTCAAACAAAACGTCGCCCTTGGTGCGATTATAAAGCCCGATGATGGTTCTACCAATGGTGGACTTCCCGCAGCCTGATTCGCCAACAAGCCCGAACGTTTCCCCTTTTTTCACATCAAAGGAGACATCATTGACCGCCTGTAAAATGCGCCCCTTTCCAATAGTAAAATGCTTGGTTACTTGTTTGACCTGCAAAATCTTATCCCCATTCATTTCCATCACCCCCTCCAATAACGCCGTGCCACGCAAAGTTCCTTTTCATAAATGGTGTCCTTCAAGCTCGTAATCTCGATCCCTTTACCAGTTTGCGGAGAATGTATCATTTTTCCGTCCCCAAAATAAATCCCGACATGATGAATGCTCCCCACCCCTTCCTGATAGGCAAAAAAGAGAAGGTCCCCTGGCAACAGTTCATCTAACGCTATCTCTTTGCCATGCTCCGCTTGATCAGACGCATCCCTACTAATCTGATAACCTGCAGCCTTATGCATCGCATAGGAAAATCCCGAACAATCATAGCCAAATGAACTCATCCCACCCCACAAATATTCCAAACCAAGAAACTGCTTTCCTGCTTCGATAATTGCGGAGCCATCCTTTGGATTACATCCCGTATCAGTTGGAAAAATCGTTATCGCATCGGTTGGTAGATACAGTGTGCCATGCGGGGTGTATACTTTGATTCTATTTTTGTCGGTATTTTTAGTGCGTTTGTCGGTGGTCTTGCTTGTGGGATTTTTGGTAGATTTATGGGTAGTTTCGCTGGTTGTTATAGTGTTAGCTTCGCTTGTAGCTATATTCCTTGCTTCGCTGGATGATTCTCTAGTAGAAACGGTATTTGTTTCGCTGAAAATTTGACTAGTAGTTTTACTAACGTTATTGCTAATTTTATTCGTATCGCTATCTCCACGATTATTAGTAGCTATGCACGGGAGACAAGTCATGTAGCTTAAGCGAATTATCTTTTCTCCTGTCTCTGTTTCCAACCATGCATGTGTTGCTGTGACTGCCGCGGTTTCTGGTCGTACCCAATCCTGTTTGGTTACTTTTTTGAGCTGTCGTAGTGGTATCCAGCCCGGATAGCCAGTTACATCTTTATGGGATGGTTGATTTGGAATGGTAACCTTAGCCCACTCTCCTTGGATTTCTTTCACAAGCACTGGTTCACCGTACAACGCTTGTGTCTGGACACGGTTGTCATTGCACAGTGCTAATTTTTGTTCGTAGGTGAGCAGTTTCGTCCATTCTTCTAAATTCGTTGGATTGGCGATTGCTGGTAGATCCAAATTGGTTACCTTCCCAGGAGTAGTCCACATTGTAGCGACTTGGACGGAAACAACATAGAATGTGTCGGAAAAACTGAAAAAGTTTTGTGGGAACATGATTTTTCTCCTTTCTGCACGGGATTTCTACTGTATAACAGGTGCTACGCTAATTTTTCCACCACATAGGTTTCATTTAATTGGCGGATGCCGAGTCCTTTACCTTCTTCCAGGTTGATTTTACTAGCTTCATAGGAAATTCCACCTTCGATTAAGTCCCCGGATAACATTAATGGCGCATCAAAATCATAGTATTTCACATTCGGTTGACTAGCGGCAAAATGAGCAGCTGCCGTAATTCCAATCTTGGACTCAATCATGCTGCCAACCATACAGGGGACATCATAGATAGCTGCGAGTTTAGCAATCTTTATTGCCTCGTGAATGCCGCCTGCTTTCATCAATTTAATATTAAGCATGTCGGCCGCGCCGATCTCTAAAATTCCCCTAGCATCACGGGCGGTAAACACACTTTCATCGGCCATAATCGGGATTTCGGTAAGCTCAGTCACATATTTTAACCCTTGCAAATCATGGGCTTTAACCGGTTGTTCGATAAATTCTATATTCATCCCACTTGCCTGTAACTGCTTAATAGCGCGAACCGCTTCCTTTGGCTGCCAGCCTTGATTGGCATCGAGACGAATCGTAACATCTGCCCCAACCTGATCACGAATTGCCGTAATTCGCTCGATATCCGTCTCGATTTTGTCCTTCCCAACCTTCACCTTCAAGATGGAGAAGCCTGCCGCAACATAGGATTTGGCATCTCCCGCCATTTCCTCTGAACTATTCACACTAACCGTAAAATCTGTCTCCATTTGCTTGGTTGTACCACCCAAAAATTGCACGAGGCTCATATTAGCATATTGCGCGAGACAATCATAAATTGCCATATCGATTGCCGCTTTTGCGCTAGTATTTCCGAGTACACTGTTAGTAATTACCTCAAAAATATCCTCACGATACAGAAGCGACATCCCAAGCAGTGCTGGTTTTAAAATATTATTTATCGTAAATGCAATGCTCGCCAAGCTATCGCCAGTAATCACATGGGTTGGCGGCGCCTCTCCCCAGCCAACGACTCCATTATCACATGTTACTTTAACGATGATAGACTCAGCTACAGTAACGGTACGTAATGCTGTTTTGAAAGGTTTGTTAAGTGGAACAGCGCATGAAGCTATTTCGATTTGTTGTATAATCATGTGCTAGTCACCCCTGGTGTAATATAGACACGCTTTTTATCCGTTACCATCGTCGCACCGCCCCCAAGCGGTACGGCGAAATGCGGGTAGCAATGCCCAATTTTAAACCCAGCCATCACCGGACAAGCTAGGTTGCTAAAATAATCGTAGAACACTTCCTTTAGCGTAAGCGATGGCAATTTTTTCGGTTCGGCATTCGCGAAATCACCAATCATTACACCGGCTAAATGATCAAATTTCCCCGCTAGCTTGAGCTGATTTAACATTGAATCGACCCGATATGGTACCTCATCTATATCTTCTAGCAATAAAATATTGCCAGAAGTGTCTATCTCAAATTCCGTTCCTAGTGTGCTAACCAGTACTGATAAGTTCCCACCGACGAGCTGCCCTGTCGCCACCCCTTCGACTAAAACCTCTAACTCGGAAATCGCTTCGTCATATTTTAATGTCATTGGTGTAAATAATTGCTGAAACATACTTGCTGATAACGCATCAAATTCTGAATCGGCCACATCAGAGGATAGCATTGGACCATGAAAGGTAACTAACCCTGTCTTTTGCCGGATGGCCGTGTGTAAATAGGTGATATCGCTATAGCCCCAGATGATTTTTGGATGTGTGGCCACGAGCTGATAATCAATTGCAGCTGCAATCCTGCCCGAACCATATCCACCACGCGCAAAGAAAATTGCCTTCACCTGTTCATCGGCTACCATGTCATGAAAATCTTCCAGCCGTTCTTTATCCGTCCCTGCCAAATAACCATGCACTCGCTCAATGCTCTTCCCTAGTTTAATCTGAAGCCCCATGCTTTCCAGAAAAGGCAGTGCACATTGAAGTCGATCACCGCCTGGAGGACTCGCCGGCGCAATCACCCCAACGGCATCCCCCTTACTCAGTGTTTTGGGTAAAAGCATGTGTATCCCTACTTTCTTGGTGATCGGTTTGGGTGGCTGGAGTTTGTTAATTTTACTCTAGCTGATGCTACGGAATTCCTGCTGATGTTTTCATATATCTGCTGATGATCCGAAATTCCTGCTGATGTTTTCATATATCTGCTGATAATCCGAAATTCCTGCTGATATTTCCACATATCTGCTGATGCTCCAGGATCCCTGCTAATCCCCCACCCAAACACCCTACTCAAACCTAGTTCTTATCTGCAAATTTCAAATCAAAGTATCCAACTGGGTGGCGTAAGATTCCTTCCACTCCATCTGCTTCCAGCACCACGGTATTGTAGTAGCGAACTGGGGTTGCGATCATTTCTTCGGCTAGCATTTTTTCAGCGTCATAGAGATATTGCCAGCGCTGTTCTTCATCGGTTTCGGATTTTCCGTTGGCAATCAGCTCGTCATAGGCTTCACTCGAAAACCCTGTCCGGTTCATGTAGGAATCTGTGATGAAGCTTTCTAAGAAATTCACTGGGTCATTGTAGTCGTTAATGAATGAGCTGCGTGAAAATTGCAGTTCTAGATTTTGCTGCGCCTCTGTGAATACGCCCCATTCCATGTTCTCAAGGGTTACTTCCACACCTAAATTTTCCAAGAACATGCTTTGAAGTGCTTCGGCAACGGCTTTATTCGTGTCACTTGTGTTATAGGTTAATGTGACTTCTGGTAATTCGTCATAGCCTTCTTCTTCCATTCCCTCCGCTAACAATTGCTTGGCTAGATCTGGATCAAACGCTACTAAATCACCATTAGCATCGCGGAAATCACTACCGGTTGGACTCGTGAATCCAGGTGAAATATAACCGTATGCTGGTTCAACGCCATTTTTGACAACATACTGGGCAATGTCGTCACGATTAATCGCATAGGAGAATGCTTGGCGAATCTTAGCATTTTGGAATGGCTCCATCGTTACATTGAACCGGAAAAATTCCAGTCCGCCATATGGCCCGATGAACACATTGTCCCCTTCAATTAATTGATCCGATAATTCTGGTGGAATGCTTGCTGTGTCTAGATCGCCACTTTCAAACATTTGATACTGTGTATTCGTGTCGTTCACCATGGCAAAATGAACTTGATCAAGCTTTACTGCATCTGCGTCCCAATAGTTTTCGTTCTTGGCAAATACCATTTCCACATCATGATCCCATGATTCTAGTTTGAATGGACCATTGCCGACAAAGGTTTCCGCTTCGGCATGCCAGTTCGGATTATCCTGTGCGACTTGATGATTGATTGGGAAAAATGCTGGATTCGTTAAGACATCAAGGAAAAATCCGGTTGGCGCTGCTAATGTCACTTCTAATGTTTTATCATCTACTGCGCGGACTGCAACATCATCAGCAGTGCCTTCCCCGCTGTTATAAGCCTCTGCCCCTTCAATAAAGTAGCCTAAAAAAGCTGCTGGTGACGCTGTTTCTGGGTCTAGCATGTATTTCCACGCATAGACAAAATCCTCAGCGACGACTGGATCACCATTGGACCATGTTGCATCCTCGCGCAGGTAGAAGGTGTAGATTAAGCCGTCATCTGAAATGTCCCATTTTTCCGCAGCTCCCGGTCCTGCGCGATGTTCTTGATCTAATCGTGTTAAACCTTCCATTAAATTGTTTAACGGATCCCACGATACCGCATCAAATCCAATTGAAGGATCCAATGAGGTCGGCTCGATTCCGTTATTTAGCCGAAGAACTTTTCCATCCGCTGTCCCGTCATCGGTTGACTCACCAGTCCCATCATCCCCAGGCTCGGTAGCATTTTCCCCTTCATCTGGTTCTTGCCCTGCATCTTCGTTGGCCGTACAAGCAACTAGCACAACAATACTGAAGATAACCGTTAGTAAAAAGAGAAGTCTCTTCATTTCATTTCCCCCTCATCATTGTTTTGTGACCGTGGTGGTCACAAGCTGTTTTGCCCGAACATCCTGTAGCCAGCAATCCACCGTATGGGAATCGGAAAGCTTGGATGAATCCGGGTACACTTTATTGCACACCTCCATGGCAAAAGGACATCGTGGTGTAAATGGACATCCTGCTGGCGGTGAGAATAAATCTGGTGGAGTTCCGTCAATTGGCTGTAACTTCCCTTTTGCATCCAATCTCGGAACCGAATTTAAAAGTCCTTTTGTGTATGGATGCTGCGGATTGTAAAAAATATCTCGTTTTGTCCCTGTTTCAATGATTTTTCCGGCATACATGACCGCGATTCTGTCTGCGAGCTTGGCGACAACACCGAGATCATGGGTAATTAAAATGATGGAAACACCTGTTACATCCTGAATCTTTTCAAATAACTCTAGGATTTGTGCTTGAATCGTGACATCAAGTGCCGTTGTCGGCTCGTCAGCAATCAGGAGCTCCGGCTCACAAATTAAGGCAGTAGCAATGACGATCCGCTGGCGCATTCCGCCACTAAATTGGTGGGGAAATTGTTTCATCCGTTCTGCTGGATTTGGGATGCCGACTAAATTTAGCATCTCTAATGCTTTTTCTTTCGCCTCTGCATCGGATACGTTTTGGTGTTGCTTTAGCCCTTCTATTAACTGAGTCCCGATTGTTAGTGTAGGATTAAGTGCTGTCATCGGATCCTGAAAAATCATGGAAATATCCACACCACGGATGGCCCGCATTTTCTTTTCGGATAGCTTTGATAAATCCTTTCCCTTAAACAGAATGGTACCATTGGAAATTTTTCCTGGTGGGCTAGGAATGAGACGCATGATGGCATTCGATGTCACACTTTTTCCACAGCCCGATTCGCCAACGATGGCAAGTGTTTCTCCTTTATTCAAATGGAAGCTCACCCCACGCACCGCTTGCACAGTTCCTCCGTAAGTTGTAAAGGTCACGTGAAGGTCTGTTACATCAAGAATTTTTTCCATCACCACACCTACTTCCTTAATTTAGGGTCCAGTGCGTCCTGCAGTCCGTCCCCTAAGACATTAAAGGCAAACATTGTAAACGATATGAAAAACGCTGGGAAAAATAATGTCCACCAATTTCCAGATAGAATCGCTCCTAATGAGTCACTCGCCATCACACCCCAGCTGGCATATGGCGCCTGAATTCCGAGTCCAATAAAACTTAGAAATGCTTCCGCAAAAATTGCCGATGGAACAGTTAAGGTCATTTGCACAATAATCGGTCCCATCGTATTAGGGATTAAATTTCGCCTGATGATTCGCGGTGTCTTCGTTCCAAATGATTTAGAGGCAAGCACATATTCATAGTTTTTAATTTGCATGACCTGCCCGCGCACAATCCTGGCCATCCCAACCCATCCGGTGATGGTCAGGGCTACGATGATGGTTGAAAGACTTGGTCCCATCACGACTAAGAGGAGAATGACAACTAATAAATAGGGCAATCCATATAAAATTTCAATAATACGCATCATGATGTTATCGGTGCGTCCACCTTTATAGCCGGAAATCCCGCCCCAAACTATGCCAATCGTGACGTCTAAGAGCGCTGCCATAAATCCGACAAACAAGGAAATTCTGGCGCCATACCATGTCCGTGTGAATACATCTCGCCCGTGGGAATCGGTACCAAACCAATGATCGGCGGATGGTGATTGGTACTGATTTGGCAAATCATTAATGTTCACTTCATATGGAGAAATCATTGGACCTGCAATCGCCATGAAAATTAATAAAACTAAAAATCCTAAGCCAAGCATGGCTAATCGATTTTTCTTGAGGCGCCGCCATGCATCCTTCCAGTAGGATAAGGAGGGTCTGGCAACTAGTTCTTGTTCATATGCATTTTTTTCCCGCCATGAAAACCACTCGTCTGGCACTTGGCTTTTGGTTAATCGTTGGGGACTTTGGTTTGACTTCATCTTACTCCCCTTCTTTCTTGTTCAGTTTTATTCTTGGGTCTAAAATTCCATAAGCAATATCGACTAAGAAGAGCATTATGATTAAGAAGGCACTATAAAATACGGTCGTCCCCATGATTACCGGGTAATCCCGATTATTAATACTTTCCACGAAATATTTCCCCATCCCCGGTATGGCAAAAATTTGTTCAATAACAAATGTCCCTGTCAAAATTCCAGCAAGTAGCGTCCCCATGATGGTCACCACTGGCATCAGCGCATTTCTTAGTGCATGTTTGATAATAATTTTCCAAGGGGCGAGTCCTTTTGCCCGAGCCATTTTAATATAATCCTGTGTTAACACCTCTAGCATCGTTGACCTTGTTAAGCGGGCAATGATTGCCATCGGTCCAGTCGCCAAGGCTAGAACTGGAAGGACCATATGCATGGGGCTTGACCAAGTCGCCACCGGAAACCATTCCAAATTCACAGCAAGTTGCTGGATTAGTAGGGTTGCTAGAATAAAGTTCGGTATCGAAATCCCGAGCACTGCCAGTCCCATGGCCAAATAATCGATGATTCCGTTATGCCGTAGTGCAGCAAAAATGCCAAGGGTAATCCCAGAGATAACCGCCACGATAATCGTCACCATTCCAAGTTCAAAGGAAATGGGAAACCCTCTTCCTAGCAAGTCGTTCACTGTCTGGTTCGGTTGTTTAATCGATGGACCAAAATCAAAGGTGACGATCGATTTTAAGTAGAGAAAATACTGGACATAATACGGCTTATCCAGGTTATAATGCCTCTCTAAATTTTGTTGGACAATTTCATTTGAGTTCTGCTCACTATTAAATGGCGAGCCTGGAACGGACACCATTAGCACAAATGTTAACGTGATAATGATCCACAATGTAATTGCCATAATAGCTAATCGTTTTAAAATATATTTGAGCATTGCCTCCAACTCCCGTACCCAAAGTGCTTTTCTAACGTGTAGATAAGCTTTTGAAATAGGCTATGTTACTGTTAACCTAATTATTCTAAAATTACTAGAATGAAAGTTTTCCTGGTTCTAGTTTTTCTGCAAATGCTGCCAAATTTCCAATCCAATTTCGCCTAGTGCATCTACAGCTCGGATGTCATCCACATCCTTTGATAAGACGGCTGCGACTAACGTCCGTTTTCCAACATAAAATATCCCTATATCATGCCTAATCCCGGATACACTCCCAGTTTTATTCGCGATTTCCCACTCTGGGAGTGCACCTATTAATTGGCTTGAGTTGGTTGGAATTTTCCCAGGAAGTGTGGTACGAATTTGTTGCTTTTTCATGATGGTAATCATTTGTTCACATGCATAGGCAGAAATTATTTTTCCAGTCACTAATTTCTTCAGCATTACCGTCATCTCGCGAGCAGTTATTTCATTTATCCCTTCTCGATCAACTGGAACGGTCATCATTTTATGGTAAAATTTACTTTTTACTAGTCCCTGCTTCTCCATTGTTTGCTGGATTTTTTCCACCCCGAGGAGATCAATAAGGATATTGGTTGCTGTATTATCACTTTGAATAATCATGAGCGTGAGTAAGTCATGAATAGTAAATCGCGTCCCTATCGTTAAATGTTGCAGCACGCCACTCCCGCCTACCAGGGCATCGCGGTCTAGGTGTACGGTATCGGTAAGATTTAACGCACCTTGATGATGCGCATCAAATACGGCAATCATAATCGGAACCTTAATCACACTTGCCGCATAAAAAGACTCCTCCGTATTTAATCCCCATGCCTCATTCGTCGTTAAATCCTCCAGTGATATTCCCCAAGTTCCGCCAGCATGCTTGATAATTTCTTGGATTCGTTTGGTTAGTTGCTTCATATTTCCCCTCCTGTTTGGGTGCATTTTGTGAAGTTCGTAGTCGGATTGCTACTGTGGCATACGTTTTCGTCATGCGTACTTTGTATTCAAGGCAAGCTCAATCATAACAAGCAGGGCACGGTACGCTTCTAACATATCCTTCGCTTCATATTTCACTATCGTCGTTTTCGGTATTATTTCCGCACCGGGCATTAGGCTCGCCCACTCCGCGTTTCCGTAGTTTGCAAATTCAATTTTCAAGGTTGGATTGTCAGGTGGAATGAGTGGCTGTGCATTTTGTTTATTTTCGAGAGCTTGTGTCACTTTTTGCTGCAATAATTCCCCAGCCTTCTTCGGTGTTAAGCTTTTCGCAGCCGACCTTGAAATTGCTTCCTTCACCACAACAGTCGTCACATTCGGTATCAGTTCTTCTGCCTCTTTTGCAGTCTCATCATCCCCAGAAACTAGTAAAACAGGCACACCAAAATAACCGGCAAGTAATGCGTTCATCCCCAGTTCCCCAATTTGCTGATCATTAATATAAAAATTCCTTACTGCATGAATCATCGAATGCGACATCACCCCAGGCATTCCGGCTCTTGCATGGTATCCAATGAACATTGCGCCATCAAAACTGTCATCTAGTCCTTGTACCATTGAATACGTCTTCACATCACCAGTTATCAATTGTGCTTCCGGATGCAGCTGATCGATTAATATATTATTCATTTTGGAGTGGCTATCATTCACAAGGACTTCCTTAGCACCCGTCTTAAATGCGGTATCGAGAATATAATTGGTTTCATCTGTCATGATTTTACGAGCGCGCTCGTAATTGTGCTGGGAAGAACTAACATATGTATAATCCGGCAAGCCCGTTATCCCTTCCATATCAACCGATAAGTATAGCTTCATAACAAGTCCCCTCCCGTTTTTATTACAGTATATGTGTTGGGTTGGGGTTACATGAGTGGTTGTTTTTTGGGGTGGGGTGGTTCGGGCGATGTTCTCTGTTTTCGGGCGATACTTTGGTGGTTTGAGCGATGTTCTTGGTTTTCGGGCGATACTTTGGTGGTTTGAGCGATATTCTCGGTTTTCAAGCGATACTTTGGTGGTTTGAGCGATATTCTCGGCTTTCGGGCGATACTTTGGTGGTTCGAGCGATATTCTCGGCTTTCGGGCGATACTTTGGTGGTTTGAGCGATATTCTCGGCTTTCGAGCGATACTTTGGTGGTTTGAGCGATATTCTCGGCTTTCGAGCGATACTTTGGTGGTTTGAGCGATGTTCTCGGTTTTCGAGCGATACTTTGGTGGTTTGAGCGATGTTCTTGGTTTTCGGGCGATGTTTTGGTGGTTCGAGCGATATTCTCGGCTTTCGGGCGATACTTTGGTGGTTTGAGCGATATTCTCGGCTTTCGAGCGATACTTTGGTGGTTCGAGCGATGTTCTTGGTTTTCGGGCGATACTTTGGTGGTTTGAGCGATGTTACACTCGGTGCGGTTAGCTTGAAGTTAGCCATTTCCTGCTGCTAATCTCATATTTCTGCTGATACCCCTACCCCGCCTCTCGCATCCTAGCATCAGCACTTCCTTAATCCTCCGCCCAAAACCAAACAAAAAAAGCAGAGCATCGTCACAATGCTCCACTTTTGATAATATTCTATTCTATTATAAGCTTTCTGCTACAAAATCTACTTCTTGTGGTTTAACAATGTCGCCATTTTCATCGACGCGTTCGATATCTGCGCCTAGCTTAGCTAGCTTTCCAGCAAAATCAACATATCCGCGATCTAAGTGTTTTAATTCGGTTACTCTTGTTAAGCCATCCGCTCTAAGGCCAGCAAGAATTAGAGCAGCTGCTGCACGTAGGTCTGTTGCTGCTACTTCTGCTGCTTGTAGTTCAGTTGGGCCTTCAATGATGACACTGCGGCCTTCAATTTTCATTTTTGCATTCATGCGACGGAACTCTTCAACGTGCATAAAACGATTTTCAAATACCGTTTCGGTAATGACACTTGTGCCATGTGCACAAAGCATTAGTGCCATCATTTGGGATTGCATATCCGTTGGGAATCCAGGATGTGGCAATGTCTTAATATCTGTTGCTTGTAGCACATCTGGTCCGATTACTCGGATGCCATTTCCTTCTTCCATAACTGTTACACCCATCTCATCTAATTTCGAGATAAGTGGTCGTAGGTGTTCACTGACTGCATTTTCGATTAGGACATTCCCACCAGTAATAGCAGCAGCAACCATGAAGGTACCTGCTTCAATTCGGTCTGGAATGATTGAATGCTCCGTACCATGTAGCGTTTCTACGCCATCTATGCGGATTGTTTCTGTACCTGCACCGACAACTTTAGCACCCATTTTATTTAGGAAGTTTGCTAGGTCAACGATTTCTGGTTCTTTAGCACAGTTTTCAATAACTGTTCTTCCTTCTGCAAGTGCGGCAGCCATCATGATATTTTCTGTAGCACCAACACTTGGCATATCTAAATAAATCTTTGCACCTTTTAATCTACCATTTACTTCAGCTTCTACAAAGCCATTTCCGACATGAACTTTTGCACCCATTGCTTCAAAACCTTTAAGGTGTAAATCAATAGGGCGCGATCCGATTGCACATCCACCTGGCATTGCTACGTTCGCATGCCCGTAACGAGCAAGTAACGGACCCAAAACAAGAACGGAGGCACGCATTTTTCGAACATACTCAAATGGCGCTTCCGTTATTAAATCCTTTGAAGCATCAATTACAACCGTATTATTGTTAAAATCTACATCTGCATTCATATTTCGTAAAACTTCATTAATTGTATAAACATCAGCTAGAACTGGGACGTCGTGTATAACATTTCTCCCTTCACTAGCAAGAATACTCGCAGCAATCACTGGTAGTACGGCGTTTTTGGCACCCTCAATGTGAACATTACCATTCAATTGCTGTCCGCCTCTTACGATGATTTTATCCATATTCCAAATCTCCTTCAGATCCATTTTCACTATATTAATATTCATTTATTAGGATGGGTGTTCCAATTGTAAATTGGACACCACCATTACCACCATGTTTCGTGACGATTTGTACGTTTACTGGTGTATCCTGAATGGTAATTGCATGGCTCCATAACGAGGTGTAGCCATATATGATTTCTATATTTCTTGTCGTATTTAAATTGTCATTTTGTCTATATTTATGTCGCAAATCAAGCTTTTTTGTCAGATTCTTTACTATATAATCCTTTTTCATTATAGCACTAGCCTTAGAGTTCATACAAGAGTATATTTTTGCGTTGTCAGAAAAATATTTTCCAGTTATGTTTGACAAGTTTTCTAGATAATCAGATTGAACCTCAGCACCCCACGTATTTCCTTGTATTGTTACAACCAGCTCCGCTTGGTACTGCTTGTTTTTTGGAAATAACGCCCTATAAGTTACGAATAAATTACCCGTTTTATGAGTGTCCGTAACTGAATATATTATACTGTTCTCGTTCTCTTCTTTCGTGACCGAATAACCGGTGCTAAGTTCCTGTATGATATCTTGCAGCATTGATTCTGTCTTATTTTCCTTCACCGTAACTTCCCAGCTATCAATATCTAAATCATTTTCTTCCATCATTCCTGCTATTTCAATTAGTTCATTGGTATCAATTTTTTGTGCCATTACAGTATTAGCAATAAACATTACGCCAAGACTAATCATCAAAATTCGTTTCATAATAAAATTCCCCCTGCTCTACTTATCTACAAGTATGAACAAGGGAGGTGAATTACATACATTTCATTTTAATAGTTTACTAGTTTCCTATTCTGCTCAGTAATTTAGAGCAGGTAAATAAGATCCTGTGACCATTGCAAGAATTCGAGGAAAAATCTGCTGATCCCTGTACCAATGACAATAGTTATAAACAGCATTAGAATTTTCGCTTCTGTTCCGCGTCCTTTCCGAATTAACGGATCAAAATTTATTGTCTGCATTAATCGCCAGGTGATGAAGATAAAAATGATGTGTGACAGGATACTCATGAGTGCAACTTGTCCAATTGATAACATAATAACCACCTTATTTATTAAAGTTCATTCTACTAGTACTCTGCCATGCATTTATCCCGATGTCAAATGATGCATGGGTAATTACTATACTTCGACAAAGCGAGCAGCTCCGAGAAAAAAATTTCACATTTCCCGGGAAATATCGACATTGGCGTGGAGTATGTTGGATTTTGGATTGGTAATATATTCCCAGGGTTTCAATTGGAAATGTGGTGAGCGAGTTGGGGTGGTGTGGGAAAGAGAGGTGATGTGGTGCAAATTTAAATTTGAATTGTTGTGCATGAGTTTTATAGTTGCTATAAATTCGGTACGCTGAAATATTGACGTTGCGCGCTGAATTATCTGCTGTTGCGCTGAATTAATCGTGGCTCTCGCTGAATTATCTGCTGTTGCGCTGAATTAATCGTGGCTCTCGCTGAATTATCTGCTGCTACGCTGAATTAATCGCGATTCTCGCTGAATTCCGACTCCACTAGGCTCGAACATAAGTGGTTTTATGCCGAAGTGCCAGTTATTTATCCCGAACGTAGGCTGAGCAGTCCCGAAGTTTGTGGAGATATCCCGAACACAGCAATGTATCCCGAATAATGATGAGTTTATCCCGAAGTGCCAATCAGTTAGCCCGAACATGTGCCGACACATCCCGAAGTTCGCAAAGAAATCCCGAACACAGCACTGCCCTTAGCATCTTCCCCACAAAAAAATCCCCTGCAGCGCTGGCCACAGGGGATTTTGATAAACAAATATTATTTTTGAGCAATCTTTAAGCGGTTGAGTGCTCTTCTGAGTGCTAATTCTGCCCTAACACGATCAATATGATCTTCTTTGGATAGAAGTCGGCTTTCGGCACGTTCTTTTGCCGCTTCGGCACGTGCGACGTTGATGTCTGAAGGTTTTTCAGCAGATTGTGCAAGTATGGTTACTTTATCTGGGCGAACCTCCAAAAATCCACCGTTAATCGCTAGCTGGTCTTCACTTGATTCGCGCTTTAAACGAACAGCGCTTATTGCAAGTGGCGCAACTAATGGAATATGCCCTGGTAAAATACCGAGTTCACCATTTTCTGCGCGACAGCTAACCATTTCATACGTATCTTCTAAAACAGGGCCATCAGGAGTAACAACACTCACAGTTAGTGTTTTCAATGTAACCCCTCCTTGGACTGGCTATACTCCTGTCAGCGATCACACTAACAGGAGCTTCATAAAGGAATGACCTTCACGCTAACCCAATCTTTATTATTCCATGCTTTTCGCTTTTTCTACTACTTCTTCAATACGGCCAACTAGGCGGAATGCATCCTCTGGAAGGTCATCGTATTTTCCTTCAAGGATTTCTTTGAATCCTTTAACTGTTTCTTTTACTGGTACATATGAACCTTCTTGACCAGTAAATTGCTCAGCTACGTGGAAGTTTTGTGATAGGAAGAACTGGATACGACGTGCGCGAGCTACTGTTAATTTATCATCATCAGATAGCTCATCCATACCAAGGATTGCGATGATATCTTGCAATTCACGGTACTTTTGCAGGGTAGCCTGTACTTCACGAGCTACTTCGTAATGCTCATGACCAACGATTTCAGGGTCAAGTGCACGAGAAGTAGATGCTAATGGATCCACCGCAGGGTAGATACCTTGCTCAGATAGTTTACGATCTAAGTTTGTTGTCGCATCTAAGTGAGCGAATGTTGTTGCTGGAGCTGGATCCGTATAGTCATCGGCTGGTACATAAATTGCTTGAATTGATGTAACTGAACCTTTGTTAGTTGATGTAATACGTTCCTGTAATTGACCCATTTCTGTTGCAAGTGTTGGTTGGTAACCAACGGCAGATGGCATACGGCCAAGTAGGGCGGATACCTCTGAACCTGCTTGTGTGAAACGGAAAATGTTGTCGATGAATAATAGCACGTCTGCGCCTTTTTCATCACGGAAGTATTCTGCCATTGTAAGACCAGTTAAGGCAACACGCATACGCGCACCTGGTGGTTCGTTCATCTGACCGAATACCATGGCAGTTTTTGCGATAACGCCTGAATCTTTCATTTCGTAGTAAAGGTCATTACCCTCACGAGTACGTTCCCCTACACCAGCGAATACAGAAATACCACCATGCTCTTGAGCGATGTTATTAATTAATTCCTGGATTAATACGGTTTTACCTACACCGGCACCACCGAATAGACCGATTTTACCACCTTTAATATATGGTGCTAAAAGGTCTACTACTTTAATTCCTGTTTCAAGAATTTCAGTTTCAGTTGATAGATCTTCAAAATTAGGAGCTTGACGGTGGATTGGATCTAGACGAATATCCGCCGGTAGTTCTTCATCCAAGTCAATTTTTTCTCCTAATACGTTAAATACGCGCCCTAATGTAACGTCACCAACAGGTACAGAAATCGGTCTACCTAAGTTTTCTACTACCATGCCACGTTTAATTCCGTCGGTTGATGCCATTGCAATTGTACGAACTGAATTGTCGCCAAGATGAAGTGCAACCTCAAGTGTTAACGCTCCACTTGCTGTATCTTCAAGTTGGACAGTTAATGCGTTATAAATTTCTGGAAGCTGGCCGTCTTCGAATCGTACGTCAACGACTGGTCCCATTACTTGTGTAACGTGTCCTTTGCTCATCGATTTCCCTCCTAACAAACTCATTTACTACTATTCTAAAGCGCTCGCTCCGCCAACAATCTCAGTAATTTCTTGTGTGATTGCTGCTTGGCGTGCTCGGTTATAGACCAAGGATAAATCATCGATCAATTCAGATGCATTATCACTTGCACTACGCATTGCTGTCATTCGTGCAGCATGTTCACTTGCTTTTGCATCCAGTAATGCACCATAGATCAGACTTTCAGCGTATTGCGGTAAAAGTACTGCCAAGATTTGTTCTTCATTTGGCTCATATTCATATTGACTAGTTGAACCAGATGCATCAACATGTTCAATTGGCAATAGTTGGTTTGTTGTAACGACTTGCGAGATTGGACTTACATAATGATTGTAAATAATTACTAATCGATCAATCTCTTGGTCTGTATACATTTGCACCGTTTCAGAAGCAATTGTTTTAATTTCATTAAATGATGGCTGGGCTGGCAAGCCAATAATGCTTTTCGCAACTGGTAAGTTACGCTTCTTACAGAAGTCAACCGCCATACGTCCAATTGCAATCACCGTATATTCATCTGCTGATTGATGGTTCTTCCCAATCGTTTGATTTAGATTCCTTAAAATGTTTGCATTATATCCTCCTGCTAATCCACTATCAGCAGTAATCGCGATATAACCTGTCTTTTTCACCTCACGCTTTTGTAGCATTGGATGATCTGCATCGGTATTATTCGCAATACTTGCAACGACTTCTTGCATTTTCTTGCTATAAGGCACAAATGATTTTGCATTTTGTTCTGCCTTGTTCATTTTCGATGCCGATACCATTTCCATCGCTTTGGTGATTTTTTTCATTTTCGTTGTAGAATCAATTCGATTCTTAATATCTCTAAGTGATGCCAAGCTCTTTCACCACCCTTTCATGGGAAGTAGGTGGCATATTTAAGCACTAATGGAAACTTAAGATATGCCGACGCTTACTCCAAAAAATCATCTATTAGTTTTCAGAAGTTAAAAATGTTTTCTTGAATGATTCAATTGCATCGTTCATATCGCTTGTTTCTGGAAGTTTTCCAGTGTCACGAATCGTTGCAAGTAAATCTGCACGGTTAGAATCTAGCCATACATTAAGTTCCGATTCAAAGCGTGTGATATCCTCAACTGGAATATCATCTAAGAATCCTTTTGTAAGTGCGTAGATAATAACAACTTGGTATTCAACTTTAAGTGGTTTGTGTAATCCTTGTTTTAAGACTTCTACAGTACGTTCCCCGCGGTTAAGTTTTGCTAGTGTCGCTTTATCAAGATCTGACCCAAACTGAGCAAATGCTTCTAGTTCACGGAATGATGCTAGGTCTAGACGTAATGTACCGGCTACACTCTTCATCGCCTTGATTTGTGCTGAACCACCAACACGTGATACAGAAAGACCTGCATTAATCGCTGGACGTACGCCTGAGAAGAATAAATCAGACTGTAAGAAAATCTGTCCATCTGTGATGGAGATTACGTTTGTTGGGATGTAAGCAGAAATATCACCTGCTTGTGTTTCAACAAATGGTAATGCAGTTAACGAACCGCCACCCTTTGCATCACTTAATTTTGCAGCGCGCTCGAGTAAGCGTGAATGCAAGTAGAATACATCCCCTGGGAATGCTTCACGACCTGGAGGACGACGAAGTAATAGGGAAAGCTCACGATATGCTGCTGCTTGTTTGGAAAGATCATCGTAAACAACAAGAACGTGCTTGCCGTTATACATGAATTCCTCACCCATTGTTACCCCTGTATATGGTGCTAGGTATAATAATGGAGCAGGGTCAGATGCACCCGCCGCAACAACAATAGTGTAATCTAATGCACCGTAACGACGGAATGTTTCAACGGTTCCACGAACGGTTGATTCCTTCTGTCCGATTGCAACATAGATACAAATCATGTCTTGGTCTTTTTGATTTAAAATCGTATCAACCGCAACTGTTGTTTTACCAGTTTGACGGTCCCCGATAATAAGCTCACGCTGTCCACGCCCGATTGGTACAAGGGCGTCGATCGCTTTAATACCAGTTTGAAGTGGCTCGTGTACGGATTTACGATCCATAACACCTGGAGCCGCAGACTCGATTGGACGAGTTTTCGTCGTTTCAATTGGTTTACCACCGTCAATTGCTTGCCCTAATGGGTTTACAACACGACCAATTAGTTCTTCCCCAACTGGTACTTGCATGATACGTCCTGTGCGACGAACCTCATCGCCTTCTTTAATTCCTGTGTATGGGCCAAGGATAACGATACCAACGTTCGATTCTTCAAGGTTTTGTGCCATACCCATTACACCATTTGAAAATTCAACAAGCTCTCCAGCCATGACATTATCAAGGCCATGAGCACGTGCGATACCGTCCCCAATCTCAATAACTGTGCCGACATCACTTACTTCAATATCTGAATCGAAATTTTCGATTTGCTGCTTAATTAATTTACTAATTTCTTCAGCTTTGATGCTCATACCATTTCACCCCTATCATCAAATGTTCGTTAGAAAAACTCGCATTCGCTCGTTTTTTGGCGAAGCGACTTCATGTATTGCTACATGAACTGTTTTTCGAAATTACTTCTTGTAGCTTTACGAGGAGTATGTACTTCCTCAAATACCCAAGATACGACGAACGCTCTTTCTGTTCGTTTTCTTATGCAGGTGGAAAGTTTTTATCCTTTCCTAGCTGCCAAGTTTAATATTTTGCTCAATACGTCGTAGTTTTCCACTAATAGTTCCATCATAGATGGTATTGCCCATGCGGATTTTTACGCCTCCTACGATAGAAGGGTCTACTACGTTAACAAGTTTGATTGTATTTTTGTTCAGACGTTTTGCAAATGAGTTTTCAAGCTCTTTCTGTTCAGCATCTGACAACTTACGAACAGAATATACTGTTCCTTGTGCAATTCCGCCTGCATTGTTTACATGCTCGATAAATTGATCAATAATATCAGAAATGATCGCTGTACGATGTCGTTCCACTAATAATTTAAGTGTGTTCACAACATCCTTAGAAACACCTTTAAACACTTCCTCTAAAAATTGTTTCTTTTTATCGTTTGTAACACGTGGATGCATTAGAAATGCTTGTAAATCACTGTTCTCTTGAAAAACCTGCTTCACAACTGTCAATTCATCAACGAATTTATCAAGCTGTGACGATTCACTTCCGAGTTGGAAAAGAGCATCTGCATAACGTTTGGCAACTACTGCTTCACTCATCGCTCTTCTCCTACCTCTTTAATGTATTCGTTTATCAACTTCTCCTGATCTTGTGCACTTAGCTCTTTCTCAATTACTTTACTTGCAATAAGAACAGATAAGGATGCCACTTGATCTTGAAGTGCTTGAAGTGCTTTTTCTTTCTCGTTCCTGATATCTGCCTGGGCAGATTTTTTGATGCGTTCTGCTTCCTGGCGAGCCGATTCAATAATATCTTGCTCCTGCTTCACACCAGCGCTTTTCGCATCCTCTATAATTTTTTGTGCTTCTAATTTCGTTTGATTTAATTGTTCTTGCGCTTGTTTCGCTGCGGTTTCAGCCTCGATGCGGCTTTGTTCTGCTGCTTCGATTTCATTCGCTACATAATCTTCACGCTTTTTCATCATGTCCACAACTGGACCCCAAGCGAACTTGGCCACTAATAATAGAAGTATAGCAAAGAAAACTAGCTGTACTAACATATCTCCTACATAAAATCCACCAAGCGATGCGTAAATAGTGAATGCTTGCACTTAAATTCACTCCTTTCAACCTGATTCGTACATTTTACTGTATTTTAAAAGTCCATTCCTTACTCAGGTAAAAATAACGGCGAAGTTCAAAAGGACATCTTCGCCATTTTTAGTTAGAGGTATATTTAATTAGCTACCCATTACCATTAATGCGATAACTACTGCGATGATAGGCATTGCCTCTACTAGACCTACCCCGATAAACATTGTTGTTTGAAGTTGACCTTTAAGCTCAGGTTGACGAGCGATTCCTTCAACTGTACGACTTACGATTAATCCGTTACCTACACCTGCACCAAGTGCTGCTAAACCTACTGCTATTGCTGCTGCTAAAGCTCCCATAATATAAAATCCTCCTTAAGATATCCATATAATTTTTTTAAGATAATTTCCGGTTTCAACAGATATTCTATTAAAACTGGTTAATTAATAAGTTAGTGTTCTTCACTTACTTTGTGAGAAATATACACCATTGCAAGCATCGTGAAGATAAATGCCTGGATTCCTCCAATGAAAATACTAAATCCTTGCCATGCTAAGAATGGAATTGCACCACCTAAGAATCCTACAATACCATTGTGAGCAGTTAAACCAACTAGTAATGCTAGTAGTACCTCACCGGCATATAGGTTACCGAATAGACGTAAACCTAATGTTAAGGTATTCGAGAATTCCTCAATTAACTTAATTGGGAATAGTGGCCATAATGGTTGGAAATATGATTT
Source organism: Ornithinibacillus contaminans (assembly GCF_001038425.2). Classification (GTDB taxonomy): domain Bacteria; phylum Bacillota; class Bacilli; order Bacillales; family Amphibacillaceae; genus Ornithinibacillus; species Ornithinibacillus contaminans. The sequence goes on along the minus strand of NZ_LDPV02000053.1, from coordinate 11,907 downwards.
CACATATGCTTTTCCACCACGCAATTTAATTCCATAAAAATGCGATAAAATAATTACCATTGCTGCTAATGTTAGTGTGATACCTGGATCTGCTGTTGGTGATTTCCACCATGTTTCCCCATTGTATACACCATTTGTAATAACACCTAACATATTTCCAACAAGGATATATGTAAATAGGGTTAATGCTAATGGTAAGAATAGCTTTCCTGTTTTCCAATCCATTGTGTCATTGACGATTCCTTTGACAAAGTCGAGAACCCACTCCATGACATTCTGTGCACCAGTTGGTTTCATTCTCAACTTTCTTGCGCCTAAAACGGAAAGGACGAAAACAATTAAGGATGTTACGATAATCATCAATACATTGGACAGATTGAAATCAAGCCAACTGATCCCAAAGACGTCATGTACTATCGGTGCGCCATGATCCATACTTATTCACCCCTCTTTCAAGCACTATCCTTATTTTTGTAAACAATAAAATCTATCATAATGACTAAATAAGAAGTCATTAATCCAATTATAACAGCAATCATATTGAAATACGCTTCATAACGAAGGGCGATTATGACTGCTAAAGCAACTGCTGCAAATCTAGAAATAGTTCCCAATCCTCGTGCTGGCTGTTTCTTTGCGACTGCTTCTGTAAATTCACTTGTTTTCTTTTGTAATAGATAAAGATTGTAGAAGCTAATGGCACTTCCTAAAAGTAGCCCGAGGAAAATCGTTACATACGGAGTAAAGCCTACTCCAAGAACGAGAATTGCTAGAAGGTAAAACATCCATTTACGTTGACGGGACATTGCAGTTTGATTGTTGGTCATGATTGATTTACTCCCGACTTGGTAAATTCCCTAACAACTGTCACCATTCTTGTTGTGTTAACTTAGCTAATTCCTAGTAAAAGACCGATGATGGTGAAGGTTGGTCTAGTGGAAACTAGTTTTTAATTAGCTATCGAGAAAAAGTCTTGAGAATGGCTTCACCTACTAAATTAGCAGATATTGTGCTTGTTGTCACAATTGCTAGGTATGGTGTTTTCCCCACAAGAAAACTCTCTTTTTCCCAAGAGAATATGGGGTTTCTAGACTGGAGAGGTCTTCAAGTTAAATTCTATGTATTTGGAAAATTAAACATAGTAATTTCAGTTTAATGAAAACCTTATCATTCCATACTTAGCAAGTGTACCTTAGGTATAGTTTGTTGTCAATTGGTTTCCTATCAATTTTGTGCAAATTTCACAAAAGAACGATAGTGTTTTTCCAAAATTGACAGCAGGTGTGTTTCCTTGCTTTCATTATATCGAATTACCCTTTTTATAGTAGTGACATTTTTGTGAAATTCGTTCCATATTTTTGTAGGGAGAGAGTAGGATAGACTTTACCGAAAAAATAAAACGTTTCGCGCAAATATATCATCCTGCATTTAATCGCTCCGTGTATGATTATTCCTACTCTCTCCTACTACTATTCATGGTAAGTCTGGTTCTAGCATTAGTTCCGTTTGGTAGCTTTCGTATGTTCCGTCTTGCTGTTGTACGGTAATGATGGCGAGGTAATAGCCCGGCTTGCCGATTTCTCGTTTGGACATGTAGCCTTCGTTCATTCCCGTTTTTATGTTTTCCATCGTAAAGAGTATACGGTCAAATACTAATGATTGTGGATCATATAATTCCACGGATACGGATTTTGCCTTTTCCGTTACATATAACCGGTATACGTATTCATCCTCCGAGAATGGCTTTAGACTAAATTCAAAGCCGGTCGCTTTCGGAAAGTCGGCTGTTTCGTTTATGAATAAATATGGAAGGGTAAAAGTGTCCGAATCTGACTGTAGCTCTAGCCACCCTTGATGAATGCCTTTTTCTAGTTGTGTTGACGTGATGCCTAGTTCCACTGGTACTGTTAGCTTCTTTCCCGCTTCCACTGTAAAAGACATTGGCAGTTTCCAGCTTAATCCTTTTTGCTTTTTGGGAATGGAAAACGAGTAGCGTTGTGGCTGGTCGCCAGTATTTTCGATGGTAAGCTTCATTGTTTTTGTTTTCCGGTATTCATCAATTTTCCCAAATCCTAATGAAGGATTGTGAATAATTGTTGTCGTTTCGATGGCACGCTTCGGATCGATTTTTCCCATTCCCTGCCCTATTGGTTCAGCTGGTGTTCCATCCTCTGTTTCCAATCGGTATGCCGTAGTTTTTAGCGCTCCAAAAATTTGTTCATTCGTCCAGTTGGGATGCGCTTCCTTCAGCAAGGCAACGACACCTGCAACATGCGGACTTGCCATACTGGTTCCTTGCATCGGCATATATCCGCCTCCTGGAACTGTGCTTAAAATATTCGTTCCAGGTGCTAGTACATCCGGTTTTATTTCCCAATTGACGGTTACCGGTCCTCTTGAGCTAAAAGTAGCTACTCCGCTTTTCGTTTGTTCGTATATTGTTTCAAGATAGGGATGGGCTTGTTGCTTTGCCATGTTTAACAGCCTTTTTCCGTCTTTTTTGGACACAGATACAACTGGAATAGTAATCGGTTCGTCACGGCCCGTGATTGCTCCTTGAAAACTGCCCTGTTCGTTGTTGTAAATTATCACCGCAATAGCACCTTTTTCCTCTGCTTGCTTTGCTAAATCATAAAATGGCACTTCTCCACGCTGTAGTAAGGCAATTTTTCCTTCTAGTGGTGCTTCTGGATTAGCAACTATTTCATAGCTCTTGGTTAAGTCCCACGGCACAGAGCCCATCATTGGAACCGGGGAAATCTTTTGATTGGACAAGGCATCGTAGAGCATTGGTAAGGTTTGGGAATTGGCAAAAGCGCCGACTGCTAAAGCGTTTCGTGCTGTGGCTGGTGCTCCCACTGTCCAGTTTTCTGGACCACTATTTCCATTGGCAATCACAATTGCTACCCCAAGCTCTGACGCTCGATTGACCGCAACACTCGTTGGATAGTCTGGTCCATTTACCGAATTCCCCAAGGACAGATTGATAACGTCCACTCCGTCTTGAACTGCCTGTTCCATAGCCGCAATTACTTGTACAGAAGTACCACTACCGCCCGGTCCTAGAGCGCGATAGGAGCGAATTTTTGCATTTGGTGCTACACCCTTCATATTGCCGTTTGCCGCGATAATGCCAGCAACATGACTCCCGTGTTCAGTCGGAATCCCTTCCGATTCCTGTGTTTCCATTGGGTCATCATCCAAGTCGACTACATCATAACCACCTATATAATTTTCCTGTAAATCAGGGTGGTTGTAATCAATCCCTGTATCAATCACGCCAACGGTGATACCTTTTCCAGTATATGTCGTGTTGTTTAGCTCAGCTGGCCACACAATATCTTGGTTTTTTTCCAGTTCTGTTGGATCAGAAATTTTTCCAATGGTTGGTGACAGCATTGCTTCATAATGCTGAACCGTATGGACTGCTTTGATAAAATCCAATGTCCCCATTTTCGCTAAATCCTTCGGGGCTCCTTGTAATGCTAATCCGTTAAATAATGTGTCATAGGTCGCCATTACTTCGATAAAAGGATGATAGGTTTCTATGTATTCTTTATGTGCCTCAGGATTTCCTTCCACCTCAATGATGATCGATTGATCATCTACTAGCATTTGTGCTTTAATCGGACTGCAAAAAAACGAAACACCAATAATCATCGCTAGCATTGTTAATTTTCTTGTCCACATACTTTCCCCTCCTCTCTTAGTAGCATTTGTAAAAGGAAAAGGATTGATACATAACAAAAGGAGACCCTAGCATCTAGGAATCTCCTTAACAGTTTAGTTATTAAAATATGCCGCTATCGCATCTGCAATGCGACGGGATGCTTCACCATCTCCATATGGATTGGACGCTTTTGCCATTTTATCATGTGCTGCTTTGTCTGATAACAATTCATCCGCTAAATTGAAAATGGTTTCCTCATCCGTACCAGCTAGCTTTAATGTGCCAGCATCGATTCCTTCAGGGCGTTCAGTCGTATCACGAAGAACAAGTACTGGAACACCAAGTGATGGCGCTTCCTCCTGCACTCCACCTGAATCGGTCAAAATCAAATACGCTCTCGATGCAAAATTATGAAAATCTACGACATCTAGCGGTTCGATTAACTGGATGCGGTCATCATTCCCAAGAATTTCATTCGCGGTTTCCCGAACAACAGGGTTTAAATGCACTGGATACACAACATGGATATCTTGGTGCTTTTCCACCAATCGCTTGATAGCTCGGAACATTTGCTGCATGTTTCGACCTAGGTTTTCTCGGCGGTGTGCTGTCATCAACACCAGTCGCCTGTCCCCTATGTTGTGTAAGATACCACTAGAATAGTCCGCATTGACTGTTGTTTTCAGAGCATCAATTGCGGTATTCCCGGTGACCAAAATTTTGTCCGATGGTTTATTTTCATCCAACAGGTTTTGCCTTGATTTTTCCGTCGGTGCAAAATGCAGATCTGCCAAAACGCCAGTAAGCTGACGATTCATTTCCTCTGGATATGGGGAATATTTATTCCATGTCCGGAGTCCCGCTTCCACATGGCCAACCGCAATTTGATTGTAGTAAGCTGCAAGGGAAGCAGCGAATGTCGTACTTGTATCACCATGAACAAGTACAATGTCCGGCTGCGTTTTTTTCATCACCTCATCGAGACCTTCTAGTGCCCGAGTTGTGATTTGTGCTAATGTCTGTTTTTGCTTCATGATGTTCAAATCGTAATCAGGGGTAATGTTGAAAATATCTAATACTTGGTCCAGCATTTCTCGATGCTGTGCTGTTACCGTGACGATGGGTTCAAATTCTTCCGTTCTTTTTTTCAGTTCAAGCACGAGCGGAGCCATTTTAATAGCTTCTGGTCTTGTCCCAAATATCGTCATCACTTTGATACGTTTTGCCATCTTCCCCACTCCGATACGCTTTAGTTATTTTGTACCAAACAAACGGTCACCGGCATCGCCTAGACCAGGTACAATATATGCATGATCATCAAGTTTTTCATCCAGTGCAGCCAAATAAATATCGACGTCTGGATGTGCCTCTTTAATCACTTCCACACCCTCTGGCGCAGCGATTAAACACATCAGGCGGATATTTTTTGCCCCGCGGTTCTTAAGTGACTGAATCGCATCATTGGCTGATCCACCAGTCGCTAGCATCGGATCAATAACAATTAATTCACGCTCTTCAATATCAGAAGGCAGTTTTATGTAATATTCAACAGGCTTCAATGTTTCAGGATCACGGTATAATCCAACATGCCCAACTCTTGCTGCTGGAATTAACTTCAGCATTCCATCTACCATTCCAAGTCCTGCACGTAAAATTGGAATCAAGCCAATTTTCTTCCCAGCTAACACCTTCGTATTCGTCGTTGTTACCGGTGTTTCAATCGTAGTCTCCTCTAGCGGCAAATCACGTGTAATCTCAAAAGCCATTAACATCGCAACCTCATCCACTAGCTCCCGAAATTCCTTCGTTCCAGTATTCTTATCTCGAATATAAGACAATTTATGCTGGATCAACGGATGATCTAAAACATGTACATTTCCCATTTGGCGACCACTCCTTCGTATAAGTTACATCTTTAAAATTGTACTGAAAAAACGCCAGTTATTCAAGGTAAACGAGGTGGATTTGGGAAAATTGCTTGGGTGGGTGGGGGTGGGGGCTCAGGTCTGGGTGGGGGTGTGAGTTGCGGGCGGGGGTTTGCTTTGGTTCGGGATTCCTCGCTTGGGGTTCGGGTTTTGTGTGGTGGTGTTCGGGTTTTCTGAGTGGCACTTCGGCATAAACTTGCTTTGGTTCGGGATTCCGGGAGGCGTTCGGGATTCCTCGCTTGGGGTTCGGGATTTGTGTGCGAGAGTTCGGGTTTTCTGAGTGGCACTTCGGCATAAACTTGCATCGGTTCGGGATTCCAGTTTGGATTGTAGCTGGAATTCAGCGCGGAATACTGTTAATTCATCGTAAACCCAGCAACGCGTCCACCCGTGCTCAGGCAGCAAAAAGAGGACGCCGAAAACGGCATCCTCTCTCAACGCTACACATATAATGGTGATTTTTCTGTTAAAGCTAACACACGGTCAGCCGCTTCCTTCAATACCGCTTCATCTTCATGATTTTTCAAGGTTAATGAAATGATTGCTGCAATTTCACGCATTTCAACTTCCTTGAAGCCACGTGTTGTTACGGCCGGTGTGCCGACGCGAATTCCGCTTGTGACAAATGGGCTTTCAGTATCAAATGGAATCGTGTTTTTGTTAACGGTAATGCCGATTTCGTCTAGCACGTGTTCGGCAATTTTTCCGGTAATTCCTAATGGAGTTACATCCAATAACAATAGATGGTTGTCTGTACCACCGGATACAACCCGGATCCCTTCAGCAACTAATGCGTCTCCTAACGCTTTTGCATTTAAGATGATTTGCTTACAATAGCGTTTGAAATCATCGGATAATGCTTCTTTAAAAGAAGTAGCCTTAGCTGCAATGATGTGCATTAATGGACCACCTTGCATGCCAGGGAATACCGCTTTATCAATTTTTTTCGCATGCTCTTCTTTACAAAGAATCATGCCACCACGTGGTCCGCGTAATGTTTTATGGGTAGTGGTCGTTACAAAATCTGCATATGGTACTGGATTTGGATGTAAGCCTGCAGCGACAAGACCTGCGATATGGGCCATGTCAACCATCAAGTAGGCACCGACTTCATCAGCAATTTCGCGGAACTTTGAGAAATCAATTAGACGGGAATATGCACTAGCACCCGCTACGATCAACCTCGGTTTCACTTCTCTTGCTTTTTCCAAAACAGCATCATAATTTAGCTGCTCTGTATCCTTATCCACTCCATAATCCACGAAGTTATATAGTGAACCACTGAAATTAACCGGGCTACCATGTGTTAAGTGACCGCCATGGCTAAGGTTCATGCCAAGGACCGTATCACCTGGCTCTAGTACGGAAAAATAAACAGCCATGTTTGCTTGTGCACCAGAATGCGGTTGAACATTAGCATGGTCTGCTCCGAACAATTGTTTTGCACGGTCTCTAGCTAGATTTTCTACAACATCAACATGCTCACAGCCCCCATAATAACGCTTGCCTGGATAACCTTCTGCATATTTGTTGGTTAATACGGATCCCATTGCTTCCATAACCGCTTCTGACACAAAATTCTCAGAGGCAATTAACTCGATTTTCGTTTGTTGACGCTTTTTTTCCGCTTCCATTGCTTCAAATAATTCACGATCTCCTTGTTTTACATGTTCCATTGGCCATATCCTCCCCGTAGTTTCCAAACTAGAATTTTAGTTGTGAATCGTTATGTATTGGAATGCCGCTAAGTAGCATGCTCCATTTCATAGGACTATAACTAGAAAAGCTGATACTACTCGTAAACGGCTCTGCTTCCACCAATTAGTTTCGGTCGTGTTCTTGCTGCCGTTACTCGTGCACTGCCAACATAGCGTTGGTTAAAGCGAACTGGTACTGCCACATGCTTTAGATGCATACCAATCAAAGTTTCGCCGATGTCAATTCCAGCATCTGCTTTTAGATTCTCTACAACAACTGGATCATCCATCTCCTTATAGGCTAAGGAAGCCATTGAACCACCTGCCGTTGGAACGGGCACAACTGCTACTTCTTCTAGCTGGAATTTCACCATTGTGGCGCGCTCCACGACTAATGCTCGGTTTAAATGCTCACAGCATTGGAATGCGAGATGGATGCTGGTTTGGTGCTTAAGATCCGTCATTGCTGAAAAAATTTGCCTAGCTATTTCTTCACTGCCTGCTGTACCAATTCGTTTTCCAGCAACTTCACTTGTAGAGCAACCGATTACAAAAAGAGCATCTTTTTTAAGAAAATTTTCTTGCATGATTTCCGTCGTGATTGCCGATAAATCACGTTGAATGTCCTGCATGCCACATCACCTTACCAGTATTATTTAAAATGGTAATTGGCTGGTACATAAGTGTTTATGGTTAGATAAAATCCGAACGCTGTCGCACGATACCCGCTCCGGGAATATACTTCGCTTTCCGCAGGGGGCTGGTTAGCCTCCTCAGAGCTATCGCTTTTGCGGGGGCTCACCGTTGCCCTTCCTCCCGCAGGAGTCGCTGAATCAGTGCATTGTTCGTCCTTTCATCTTCTCATTTTACTTATGTTCCAGCCTCCAGATTTTATCGATTATTTTCTTCGTACGTATTGATTTTTCCAAGGCGGTTTTCGTGGCGTCCACCTTCAAAATCCGTTTCCAGCCAAGTTTTGGCAATTTCTCTTGCAAGTCCTGGACCAATAACACGCTCACCCATTGCAATCATATTCGAATCATTATGCTGGCGTGTTAGCTTTGCACTGTAAACATCATGTGTTAATGCACAGCGAATGCCTTTTACCTTATTGGCAGCGATGGACATACCAATTCCAGTACCACAAATTAAAATACCGCGATCAAACTCACCACTCGCTACTCGCTCTGCTGCTGGTAGCGCATAATCTGGGTAGTCAACGGAGGTTTCACACGTGCAGCCTATATCTTCATATGGAATACCCATTTCCTCTAATAAACTCTTTACTTCATTACGGATTGTCATTCCGGCATGGTCACCTGAAATTATTACTTTCATTTCGAATCGCTCCTTTACCGTGATGTGGTATTGTATCTATTAATTCACTTTAAACTTTTGAATTTGCTGATTCAATCCTTTTGCCTGGTCTTCTAGTTCATGAACGAGCTCATCCACTTTTCCAATCGTTGCAGCTTGTTCTTGGATGGAGGAATTGACCTCTTCCGTTCCAGCTGATGTTTCCTCAGCGATTGCCGCAACTTCCTGTGATTGAGAAGCTGTCGCTTGAATGGATGTTAATTGCTGGTTCACTATCGTTAAAATAACCTCGATTTCATTCGCCACTTCTTCAACAGAGCTAGACATTTGCTCAATCGCAACATTCGTTGCCACACCGTTATCTGCTTCTTTTTTCGCATGCTGAACATTTTCATTAATCTTATGAACGACTTGATTGACATCCTCTTGTATTGCTTCGATAAGCTCGGAAATTCGCTGAACAGCTTGTGCACTTTGGTCTGCGAGCTTGCGAATTTCTTCGGCAACTACTGCAAATCCTTTTCCGTGCTCCCCTGCTCTTGCCGCCTCAATCGATGCATTCAGTGCTAGTAGATTCGTCTGCTCGGCAATTTCGCCAACCATCGTAATAATCGATTCTACCTGAAGGGCATTTTGCTTCAAGTTATCCACATCTTTCAAGGATACCTCTTGTGCATTCGCTAGCTGCTGGATACCTTCAACGAGTTGGTTTACGACCTGTTTACTAGTCGATAACGTTTCTAACATTGTCTGGGATTTATCCTTTGATTGTCCCGCTTTTTCTTGTACTTTTTCGGCTAGGACGGTTGCTTCTTCCACGGATTCCACCGTATTTTGAATTGCTTCGGAAGAACTTTCCGCTCCCTTCGAAATTTCTTCAATAGATGCACTGATCAAATTAGAATGCTGTGCGACTTGACTCGATGCAGCACGCAATTGAATAACCGATTGATTGGTATTCTCAAAATGGTCATCTATATTATGTACCATTTCACTTAAATTTCTTAACATCGTATCAAACGATGTGCTCAAAGTTTGGATTTCATCATCTGTCTTCGGAATCACAATTGCTTGATTCAAATTCCCTGCTGCTGCTTCTGATGCCGCAACAGCTAATCGATCTAACGGCTTGGTAAGCATTCGGGCTGCAAAATAGGCAAGCACTCCCGACCAAAAAATCCCTAAGAATAACGTTATAATCGTATATAATTCCATCGAAACCTGCCAAAATTCCACTACATAATCATAGAGAAAATAAAGAAAAAATGCACTGGTGGTGTACGTGATTACTGCTAAAATAGTGGTGAATAATACTAACTTCAATCGTAATCCAAAGCGGTACTTTTTGCTCATTGTGTTAGCCCCCAATAGTAGTATTTATATTTTTTTCATTAATAACTCGATGTATGCTTCCATTTCGGCTACGGTTTGCTGATAGGTTTTTAAGTCCCCACCAAATGGATCGGATATATCATAATTAATTAAACTACCTTCTAATTGCTGAATTCGGTCAATATCTTGTTTTAAATAGTCTCGTAGCTTTTGTTCCAAAACATGCTGCTCTAGCTTATGCTGGTTCTCATGAATAAATTGGGAACGCTTCGTTTCATATTCGGCATAATGCTTCTTTAATTCATTCCATACTTTTTTATCGGAATCAGACACATATTCCTTAAGCGTGTAATACTTGTCTTGAAAGTTCGGATATTGCACAATTAGTGACTGCTTATGCTGGGTCGTCATGGTCAGAACAAGGTCTGCCCAGTTCAGCAAATGTTCCGTGACTGGCTGTGACAGATGGTCTAACGGAATCTGTTTTTGTTCCAGTGCCAGTATGGTATTTTTTGATGCTCGCTGATTCTTCGCTGCAAAAATCCCTGCCGACTTTACTTCTACTTCTGGCATTTTAGCTTTTACAATCGCCTCTGCCATCGGGCTGCGGCATGTGTTTCCCGTACATACAAACAAAATTTTCATTACAATACCTCCAGTTCTAATCAGGCGGCATGATACAAATCCGAACACGGTATTCCAACCGTGTAAAATTACTTATAGCCTAAAACCATTTTCAGTCATAGACCATCGACTTGCTAACTAAAATATAACACAGAATAGATGGTGTTGACAGAAAAAGAAGAAATGATTAGATAGGATGACGCCTCTATAGAGTGTTAGTACTTTTTTCCTAGTTAAAAATAAGGAAATTGTCAAAAATCATTTAAAATTGTAGAAATTATAAGCCAATAGTAATACTATAAGATTAACGTATTTCAATTGTAACGATACAATATGCGAAAGTCGGACAGTTGGTGATTCACAGTTTGTTTACAAAACCTTGAAAATGTCTATATAGTACATATAGCGATTTTCATTAAGGATTCAATCCATTAGGAGGGAATAAGTAAATGAAAAATTCATTACAAACAGCGAGCATCGGTGACATCGTTCTTTTTGACAGAAGAGAGAATCAATATAAAGGGAAAGTTTTTCAAGTAAGGGAGAATAGTGTATTAGTGGAGTTATCCAAGGAAGCAGCTACTACACTAGGGTATGAAATGCCTAACACCGTCGTTAGACACGGAAAGTATATGATCATTTCGGGAGTGTAATATAAACTGTGTAAGTAAGAGAGCGTACGGCTCTTACTTCGCAGTTTATTTTTTTATTGTTAAACTAAGAATATATGAATTGGGGAGTTGTTTCTAATGGCGAAATCGAAGCGTGATCCAAAATCAGTAGAGTTAGCTAATAGAATTATAGAACAATACCAACCAGAGTCCGTACAAGACATGCAGAATGCACTGAAAGACATATTTGGCCCTATGTTTGAATCCATGTTAAAAGGTGAAATGAACCATCATCTTGGCTATGATTCAAACGATAAAGGGGAAAAGAGCACAGATAACAGGAGAAATGGTTACGGAAAGAAAATCTTAAATACCAGTGCTGGGGAAGTGGAAATCGAGGTGCCACGAGATCGTGACGGCTCTTTTGAACCTCAGATCATCCCGAAACGTAAAAAAGATGTTTCTGAAATAGAGGACAAGGTTATTTCCATGTATGCGAGAGGCATGTCCCAACGAGACATATCATCTACCATTGAAGACATTTACGGCTTTTCTGTGTCTCATGAAATGGTTTCTGATATCACAGATACCGTGCTGCCTGATTTAGAAGAATGGCAAAGTCGTCCTTTAGATGAATGTTATCCTTTTGTCTTTGTAGACTGCATGTACACAACCATTCGCAATCAATACGAGACAAAAAAGTACGCTGTTTACACCATTTTAGGCTATAC
>NZ_LDPV02000052.1 GCF_001038425.2 Ornithinibacillus contaminans | reverse complement strand
CGACTCACACCTAATGCTTCACATAGTATGGTTATTTTGAACCCCTTTTTTTCGAGCTTTTTGATTGTTTGGTACTCTGCCTCATACCGCGTTTGCGTAACATCAACTCTCTTTCCACTTCTTCTAACTTTTTTAGCGCAGCGTTCTCTGTTTCAAGGTACTCATTTCGTGCTTTTAATGCTGCAATTTCTGTTCGTAACTTTTCTTCATCTGTTTGGATCTTGTCTGGCTTTCCGTGGCCTCGTCCATCTACCAGTCCATCAGGACCATGCGCTTTGTACTTTTGAACCCATGAGTAAATATTATTATAAGAAACCTGATATTTTTCAGCTGTGTCTTTATAAGATAAGTTATTGGCTAAACATGCTTTGACAATCTCAACTTTTTCTTCATGCGTCACTTTTCTACTTTTCATTGTATACACCTCGGGTTTTGGAGAATAAGTTTTTAATTCCTCCCCCTCAGTATACTTGATGATCCAATTTCGAACAGTACTATCATTCGGAATACCATACTTGCGAGCTAACTGTATGAAAGGTGTGCCTTGTTCGATGCGTTCTTTAACGATCAAGTCCTTAAACTCTTTACTATATTTATTATTTCTCCTCTTCGTTTGAATGCCTCTAATCCCCTGTTCTTGGTATCTCAGCACTTTTTTATTAAATACCGATTTACTTAACAGCAGACCCTTCTTTTCACTTAACTCCCGATAGCTCCATCCTTCATCAAGGTACATTTGAATATATCTTTCAAGTTCATCAACAGAATGTTTACTATTAGAACGCATAAAAAACTCCCCCTAAAGTAGTTTTGTTTTTTTGGTGTCTACTTTAGGGGGAGCATATCACTAGTCTGTTGTTCGTCTTTTTATCTAGTTAGAAAATGTCATTTAGTGATTTGGGTTTTCTGGAAAGACCCGTTCAATCATTGTTCCCATTTGTTCAAACAAGCCTTCTACTGGTTCGCCATTATCCACGTCATTAATATAGTCATTCGTTAAGTCCATAAAATCTGGGTTGGTGGATACATAGACATTGTCAATATTATTATCAACTGATTTTACTATTGTTGCTATTTGTTCTTTAACCTCATCGGTTAATTGTTCCTCATTGTAATGATTTAAATTGTTACCATTTTTATGCGTATCCAGTTCAGCCGCTACATAAGCATTATTGTCTGTTGTTAATACATAGGCATTATCTATTCCGTCAATCTTACGAGCAATTAATTCCGCTGCTTCATCAGCAACATCATAACGATTCGTATTTCGCTGATTTTGGTTATTATTTATATTTTGCGTTCCAAGATTGTTTGGTGTCGTTCTTTTTTCTTCAATATCCCGTTGCATTGTATAGTTATGCGTATGATTTAATTCATCTGCATCATTATTTTTAAATCGCACTGGTTCAACGTTATTGTTTTGTGTACCTTGCTGCCCCTGTTCATCATCCCCTGCTTGACACCCAGTTATGACCAGTAATGCTACTGCAGAAAGTGTTACGAGTTGTTTCTTCATAAAAAGTATTTCCCTCCCTTTCAGTTTGTTTTTAGTATGTATCGGGCACATCTGTTTATGCTAATGATGGCCGACCTTAAATTGGAAACCACACCAATTTTGTTTGAGAAAATATATATATAATATGGGGAAGCTATAATTACCCTTGAGTTTAAGGAGGGGAATTCATGGATATTCCAGATTATGACAAGGCACTGTATTACACATTATGGGGGCAGTGGGATGATTTACTTGTCTTAATGGTACGCACAAAGGATGACGTACTTTCGAAAAAAATACAAAATTTCCTGCATGCTTATCATTATTCAATAGATGAACAACAAATCGTTCAATCTCACGAGAATCTTCTTTACTATATTGACCATGCAATGAAATACACTCCAGCTGCAGTAATGGAAATCTAAATTGATCTCAATAAATAAAAAAAAATAGGGAATGCACTTAAAAAAGTGCTTCCCTATTTAAAAAATGGAAAACGAAATGGAGTTTCTTCATATTTATGCTGTTCTCGTTCATCTTCTTGATGATGTTGTGGGGCCTGATATTTCTTAAAGTTATTCTCCTCAGGTACTTTTTTATGCTGATTTTCCTTTTCTAGTAGACCTTTGAGGTGATCATTAAGAATATTTTTATCAATGATATCTTTCCAATTTCCATTCTTAATTTCTTCTTCAATGACTTCCTTTAAGTGCCCGTTTTTCTTCAGTTCTTCCTCGACTGCCTTTTTCCATTCTTCCATGTTCTCGCCAATTTTTTCTTTTAATTCCTTTTCGGAAAGGTTTTGATCCATTAAATCTTTCCAGTCATTTCTTTTCGGTTTACTATCTTTTTCTGTTGCAGGCTTTTCATTTGTTTTTCCTTTGTTCTCAGGAATGGTTTTCTTCGTCTCTGACGAACTTGGTTTTGACTGTTCTTTTTCCTTTGGCTTCTCTTTAGAAGTTGAAGGCGTTTTAATATCTTGCTTTTGTTTTGGTTTTTGTTTTGGCTCTTCTTCCACTGCCATTTTTTCTTTGGATTTATCACTATAGAATGACTCTAAAATTTCTTTTTCATCCGATGATACTTTATCCACTGCATCTTCCTGTACAGCAATAGATTCAGCTAATACTTTGTTCATGGATAGTTTGTTTTTCTCTGCTGCTTCTCTAATTTCACTTGAAATTTCTAATGTAAGTACTTTCCAATCGGTTCCGCTTTGTAAAAAGTGATTATCGATAATATCCAAAACAGAGATATTTTTATTAGGTTCTCCATTTACATAATGTACACCAACCAGCACATTTTTCCCATCGTTCACATAGCCATTTTCTTCACTGGCTTTTACAATGATATCAATCACCTTCTCAAGATTTTCACCTTGTAAGCCATCAATTTTGGCTAGAAGCGCTGCTGCATCATCATTTAAAGGGATAATTTCAGAAACCTTTAGATCTTCTTCGATTTCAAGCTCTATGCTTGGATTTATATCAATGTCAACATAAGCATATGTTTTATCTTCTGTTGCCACCATGTATAGTGGTATCGCTAATAACACTAATACACAGGCAATTGCCGCCATACGAAAAGTCAGCATATTTTCCTTTAATACGTGACTAAATTGCTTCTTCACGATTGGAGTAAAATCAACTTCCACTCCAATTTCTACGTCCTGGATCGGGTTAGCTTTTTCAAAAGAGCCATCACGAGTCATTACAATGGTGTACTTGCGATGCTGCTCCATGACAATTCCTTTTTTCACTGGCCCACCCCCTTCAAATAATCTTGTAAGAATACATAATCTTCACCGAGTACAATAAAAATCGCGAGGATGAACTTTCGATTACGTTCTAACGTTTTTTTACTTACTTCTACTTGTCTCGTTAATTCCTTTATCGGAAGTTTCTTCTTTTGCTCGACATACGAACTTAATGCTGCATCATCGCGAATTAATCTTGCAATACGGACAGCCGTATCTCGTGCATCACGATGCTTCGGAGCCACTTCTACAAGTTCCGATAAGGTTAATTTATAGGTTGAGAGTTTGTTCTTAAATTCTATTATTTCCTCTTTACGATACCAAGCTTCTTGCTCTTTTTGATAAATATCTTTCACCGCTTCTATTTCAGTTGGATTCTCCATACTTTCCTCATCATAGGATTCATCTAATGAAATAGCAGTAGGATATTTATTGTTGTATCGAATATAATCAATAACCTTCCGCTTGATTACAAGATTAGCAAACGTCAAAAACGAACTCCCTTTATCAGCAGAAAACATACGAATTGCTTCATTAAAGGCAGATAAACCAATACTGAATTCATCGTCACGCTCCGGATCAATATATCGTTTACAGACCTCTGATACACATTTCGCAATAAAAGGTTGATAGGTTTTCAACAAATAGTTTTGGGCAGTCTCATCACCCTTTTGGGCATTATTTATTAATTCTTCTAAGGGGATGTCTTTTAATACATTACGCATCGTCATAGAAGACCACCCCTAACATCTATATATTTCGTTTGTGTTACATTTTTTTTGGGTATAGCCACTATTAAATTTATCATATTTTCATTATTTATATTTAAAAAGGTCATAAAAAACCCACCATTATCTTTAAATTTTACAGAATATGACTATCTTACCTCACCAACATTACAATGGCTATCACAGAAAAGTTACAGTTTGTTTAAAAAAACGTAACTGCCCCCCAAATTTAGTATAAAAAATAGAAGAGAGGGTATTCTCTTCTATTTTATCGGCTACCTTTTGTTATATAGAAAGTAATATTTTAACTTTCTTTCCGTTCGGTATAATATTCAATTGGTATAAATAAGCCAACCTTTCCATATTCATCGTGATCTAAGGTTGCAAAAACGACGCCAATTACTTCTCCATTTTCATTAATAATCGGACTGCCACTATTCCCACGATATACTGGTGCTTCGATCATTAGAACTGGTTTCTCCCAGTTTTTCAAATCCGTATAGCCAATCATTTTTCCTTCATTGGCTATTCCATTAAATCGGAGTGGATTACCAATAAAGTAAATATGCTCATCTTCTTCAAACACTGCCTGGTCTCTAATTGTAAGAAACGGTAAGGATTCGTCTGTTTCCGTTTTTAATAAAGCTAGATCTACTTCTGGATAAGTTTCCAATACTGTTGCTTCGTAAAGTCCATTTTCCGGAAATGCGACCGTAACAACCTCGTTCTCATCTACTACATGGTAGTTAGTAAGTATATAACCATCCTGCGATATGGCAAAGCCTGTCCCTTTACTACCTTCTGTTTCTACTACGACAACTGCTTTCTTATATTCCTGTATAGCATCGTCCATTGATAGTCTAGCTGAGGTTATTAAGAAATCAATAGCTGGTATCGAAAAGGTTTGCGGTAAAATGGCAATTACATTCATAAAAAGCGCAACGGCAATCAGCCAAAACATCCACTTTGGAAATGGACGCTTTGGCTTTTTATCCTGAGCTTCAAGTGAAGCTCTATGAAGTGCTTCTGTCCTCGCTTCTTCTACAAGGTCATAAAGCTCTTCATCTTCAAATTCCTCATATAAATCCTCATCAATTATATCTGGTTTTGATTGTTCATCATGATTCATCAGGTCACCCCACATTTGTAATGGAGATTAAATTGCTTTTTGTGATATTCCTTGCTGCATTTTGTACATATGATAATAGGTACCCTTTTCAGAAATTAACTGTTCATGGTTACCTTCTTCAATAATTTTACCATGCTCTAGTACAAATATGGTATTCGCTTGTTGAATAGTTGATAAACGGTGGGCAATAACAAGTGTTGTTCTTCCCTTTTTTAATACATCAAGTGCTTGTTGGATGATCGTCTCTGTTTCAGTATCTATATTTGCAGTTGCTTCATCTAATATTAAAATAGCAGGATCAAAAGCAAGTGCACGGGCAAAGGAAATCAACTGACGCTCTCCCAAGGAATACGTACTACCACCCTCAGTAACCTTTTCGTCGTATTTCTTTGGTAATTTTTCAATAAAGCGATCTGCTCCAACAGTCCGTAACGCCTCTATCGCTCTTTCACGCGAAACATTCGGATCATTCATCGTCACATTGGAAATAATTGTTCCAGAAAATAAGAATGGATCCTGTAACACAATCCCCATATGACTACGCACCTGCTGGCGTGACCATTTCATCGTATCATGTCCATCAATTGTTATCGTCCCTTTTTGTGGATCATAGAAACGAAATAGTAAATTCATGATAGAGCTTTTGCCAGAACCAGTATGACCAACAAACGCAACTGTTTCTCCGGCATGAATGGTTAACGAAATATCTTTCAACACATAGTCTTCATCCGTATAAGCAAAGGACACATGGTCAAATTTAATATTTCCTTGATAACGGCTAATCTTATCTTGTACAACTTCTTCACCATCTAAATCCATTAAATCAAACACACGCCCACCAGCAACCCTTGCTTGTTCTAATAGGGGTAATTGATTAACAATATCATTCACTGGTTCGAAAAGTCTTGTTAATAAGTCCACAATAGCATACAGCATCCCGATTGAAATAATACTAGTTAAATCTAGTGATTGTGAGCCAAAATACCAAATAAACGCAACGAATGCAATATTACGAAATACCGTTACAAGGTTAAAGGAAGTTAGAGCACTTAACTTTACTAATTTACGCTGATACGTAAAATGACGATTATTAAGCTCTTCAAATTCTTCCTTCGTTTTTTCTTCTCTTCGAAATGCTTGGATAATTGTCATCCCTTGAATGGCTTCATTTATCTTTCCATTGATTTCACTAATCGTCGATCGGACAACTTTATTATATTTCGTTCCATATGCTTTATAAAATTTCATCCAAACTAGAATTAGCGGAATCAGCAATAGGAACCAAACCGCAAGCTTCGCATCTAAGATAAACAAGGCAACAAATATCCCGGCCATGTAAATAGCACTAGTGATTATGATACTTAATACACGTTCATATAAATCACGAATTGCTTCTGTATCATTCGTAATTCGTGCCACAATTTTCCCTGCAGGTTGATCCACATAATAATTAATTGGAATCCGCTGAGTATGTTCAAATATATCGTTACGCATTTTCTTCACAATTTGATTGGAAGCCTTTTGTAGCATAAATGTCTTATAAAATTGGAAGATCGCTGCAATTAATAATAACCCAACATATAAGCCTAATAGTAATAAAATCGGTCGTTGTTCCGGTTTAAAAAAGGAATAAATATCTGTTAATGAAATCTTTGACCCAGTGTAGGTTACTTCCTCCGATTGTGTCCTAATCGTGATCGTATTATCTTGAACACTTCGCTCACCTAATAAAGGTACATCCCCTTCAATCAGGTAGTAATTTCTATTTATTTGCAGCATCGTAAGGACGCCAAGAATCTCATCATCAGCTTCGATTCTATCTGCTCGTTTATAATAACGATCATCTAACACAACTGTCTCTCGATCATTATTTTCTTCAATTTCATACCATGTTCCTTCAACTCCAACAATATGCTCATCAATAATCGTTTTTGCGATAAGTGGTCCAGCTAGCTCAAGGGCTGTTGCGATCATCAAACAAATTATCCCGATTATGATGCGTTTTTTAAACTGTAATGCATATTGAAATAGTCTTTTTTCGGTAGATCTCTTCTTCATTAGGAGATCACCTCCTCATCATCTAGCTGTTGTTGCTCGTATTGCTCTTTATACCATCCGCCATTACGCATTAATTCCTCATGTGTACCTTCTTCTGCTATTCTTCCATCTTCTAAAACAATGATATGATCTGCATGTGTTACCGCAGAGAGACGATGTGCTGCAATAAAGGTTGTTTTATTCTTACGTTCTGCTCGTAAATGCTCAATAATTTTGGATTCCGTCTTCCCATCAACGGCTGATAGGGAATCATCTAAAATTAGGATGTCTGGATTTTTAATAAATGCGCGGGCAAGTGCTACACGTTGTTTTTGTCCACCAGAAAGGGTAACACCACTTTCACCAACCTTTGTATCCAGCCCCTGCGGTAATTGCTTAATATCTTCTAAAAAGTGAGCAAGCTCCATCACGTGGTAGATTTCATCATCGGTTGCATCACTTTTTCCAAACTGAATATTTTCTCGTACACTTTTTGAAAACATAATTTGATCCTGTGGAACATATCCAATCCAAGAGCGAGTTTGTTCTAAACTAATCGTTTCGATATCGACATTCGAAATTAGAATTTTCCCTTGAACTCCCGGATATTGTCTTAGCAATAGCTTAAACAATGTTGTTTTTCCTGCGCCAGTTTTACCGACAACACCAATCGTTTGCCCTTTGTGCACCATTAAGTTAATATGCTGTAACTGGTTAGTTTTCGTATCCGGATACGAAAACGTTACGTCAGCAAATTGAATACTACCCACATGGTCCACGTCAACTGGATTCGCTGGATTCTGAACATCAGCCTGATAATTTACGGTTTCATTTACCCGATCAAGCGAAGCATTCCCTCTTTGTAAGACGTTAATCAATTCACCAACTGCAAACATCGGCCAAATCAACATCCCTAAATACACATTAAAGGAAACTAAGTCTCCAAGTGAAATGACATTTTGGAAAACTAGCATCGTACCATATCCTAATCCAATGGTATAGGATAAGCCAACTAATATTTTCATTGTTGGTTCAAACATCGCATCTATTTTGGCAACAGATATATTCTTTTGGTATACATCCTCTGTCATTGCCTCAAATCGTTTTTTATCCTGTTTTTCTTGAACAAATGCACGAATGACACGAATTCCCCGAATAGATTCTAATACTTCATTATTCATATTTCCAAAAGCCGCTTGTGCTTCCGTAAAACGAGCATGAATCGCTGCACCATATTTATTCATAATAATAGCCATCAATGGTAACGGAATTAAGGCTGCAAGTGTTAGCTTCCAGCTAATCGTAAATCCCATCACAGCAATTAGCATGAACATAAATGTAGTTGAGTCAACTAAGGTAAGTACTCCAAAACCAGCTGTTTGCGCAATCGCCTTTAGGTCGTTCGTGCTTCTTGCCATTAAATCACCAGTTTTATATTTTCCGTAGAAGGTTGGTGTCATCTTTAAGAAATGATTAATCAAATTCGTACGAGTCCACCGCTCTAAAATGACTGCACCACTAAATAATGTGTAATCCCACAAATAGGAGATACTATAGTGCACAACAATCAACACGAGATACCCGACAATGATGATCGTTAATATTCGAGCTGTTAGTGTCTCAAATTGGATGTGATCAATCGCATATCCAATTAATCTTGGTGGAATTAATCCAATCGCACTTGCCATCATCAACGACAGAATGGCAAATGTATATCGCTTCCAATAATGCTTAAAAAACCAGTCTAACTTTTTAAATACTTGAAACATGTTTTCACCTACTAATCTCTTTGGTTGAATTTATATGACCTAAAAAAACAAAAACATGCATACGCCAATGACGCATGCATGTTAAACGCGTAAGAAGAATAGACTAACATTCCCCTAACCGTACAAAAAAAGGTCACAGCATACTGCGACCTTTAGAAAACGAAATAAATATGTATACTTACCTACAATTCAAATCCGCTCAAAAGAGGTCACAGGAAATATTAAATTAATAGCATTAGTTCGATTAATTATTACGTTTTTCATTGTCGTGACCTCCTTTCGTTTATTTGAACACCTAATCATTATAAAACTAGAAAATCGAATAGTCAATAACTTTTATAAAATAAATGGAATTCTAAATTCTTTACCATAGCATTGACATACTACGATTTAGAAAAAAAGTTACAATCTTTCGTACACAATGAGCAGACACATTTGTTGCTTCTGAAACCTCCCGGACAGATACTTGAGGATGTTTCTTAACATAACTATGTACCTTTTCCATCTCTGTCAAGCAATTGTGACACATGGAAAAAGCACTATAAACCATTGGCTTTTGACACATTTTACAATTTCTAGTATTCCCATTCATTTTCTTCCCCCTCGAACTAGTAGTAAGACTTTCTTATATTATTATCCATACGATTCGAAAACTGCTATAGTTTTAATGGGGTATCTATTTTAAAAGGAGTGTTATATCGATGCATCTTGAAGATATGTTAGCGTATAATAAACGCTTTGTAGAAGGAAAGGAATACGAAAAATATCTAACTGACAGCATACCTAATAAACGCATGGTGATATTCACCTGCATGGAATCCCGCTTAGTTGAACTATTACATCGCGCCTTAAATATTCAAAATGGTGACGTAAAAATGGTCAAAAATGCTGGAGCCATTATTCGTAAGCCCTTCGATAGTATTATGAAGAGTATCCTAGTAGCTATTTTTGAATTACAGGCAGATGAAGTGGTTGTAATCGGTCATCACGATTGTGGCATGTCACGTGTTGACACAACTGCGCTAAAATCGAAAATGATGGAAAAGGGAATTCATGAATCAACCATCCAGACGATTGAGCATGCCGGAATAGACTTTGAGGAAGAATTCCACGGATTTGATACCGTAGAGGAATCTGTCCAGCAAAGTGTTAACCTAATTCGAAAACATCCATTACTACCGCCACACGTAAAGGTTCATGGATTAGTAATAGACCCCCACACAGGAAAATTAGACATCGTACAAAAAGATAGCTAATGGCAATAGAAGGGACAAACGTATTTTATCAGGAATACGTTTGTCCCTTCCGCTTACCCCTATCCAATCTCCTATTTTTTTCCACTCACTCATATTTTTCTCACTTCTTCACATACTAAACATTACCAGTCATTAGTTGTTGGAGGTTTATATGCGGAGAAGAAAACTAGACTTCATGGACAAGAAACCCATTTTCCCGTTAAAAATAGAAGAGCTTAAAAAGCTTCTCGATAATAAGTTTGTAAACAACCCAGATCTTAATTTCTCTACGCACAAGAAAAACGGTAAAGATTTTGCTATCTTCTACATCGACTACCAGGTTGATGTTAATATTATGCACCGCGATTTATTTGAACCATTACTGCAATTCGGTGAGGAAGTTGTCCTTTCCAATCAATCTATTCTCGATACATTACCATTAAGCTCAGGATCGACATCCGAAACCTTAGATGACATTTTAAATAAAATCATAATTGGTGAAGTATTTATTTATATAGAAAACGAGCCAGCAGCAGTTAGTTTTTCCTTATTGAAGAAACAAAGTCGTTCCTTAGAAAAGGCAGAGACAGAATCATTAGTTCTTGGACCAAAAATATCCTTTACAGAGTCATTAGCAACTAATATGAATATTATTCGTTGGCGTATTAAGTCAACCGATTTAGTCATGGAAGAAGTAAAGGTAGGAAAGCTCTCACCTCGCCTTGTTCGCATCGTCTATGTTAAATCAGTAGCCAATGAAGATGATGTTAATACGATGCGTCAACGTATCGAAGAATTAGATGTGGATGAAATCGAGGACTCTGTTGTTTTAAAACAATATTTAGAGGACTCACAAACCAATTTATTTCCACAATTTGATGCAACAGAGCTTCCAGACCGTTTCACATACAACGTCACCAAGGGAAAAATAGGAGTCCTCGTAGAAAATAGTCCAACAGCATTTCTAGCGCCTTCAACTTTATTTAGTTTCCTAGAATCTACTGAAGATTTATATATGCGTTGGCAAGCCGGTGCTTTTTTACGAAATTTACGTTTTATCGCCATGATATTTTCGATTTTTTTAACGCCTACTTATGTAGCAGCCGTAACCTATCAATATGCCGTAATCCCAACCGAAATGTTAATTTCCATTGGTGAATCAAGAGCAGCAGTGCCGTTCCCACCTATATTCGAGGCTTTACTTTTAGAACTATTACTCGAGTTATTACGAGAAGCTGGTGCAAGGCTTCCAACAAAAGTAGGTCAAACAATGGGTATCGTGGGTGGTATTGTCATCGGGCAAGCAGCTGTTGATGCGGGCTTAACAAGCAACATTCTAATTATTGTTGTTGCGATGAGTGCCCTTGCATCCTTTACCACTCCTAGCTATTTATTCGGTACAACCGTTCGGCTTGTTCGCTTTCCATTAATCGTATTGGCTGGGGTATTTGGATTACTTGGAATTGTATTCGGACTCTCGTTACTAGCTATCCATGTTTTGCGCTTAACATCATTAGGCAGACCATATCTAACACCTTTGTATCCATTGCAAATAAAAGATTTTAATAAAGTATTCTTTCGTACACCATTCAGTTTTTCAAGCAGACGCGCGAAATCCTATCGTCCAAAGCAAATCAATCGCTTTAACTTGAAAGAAGCCCATCAAAAACGTGATATTGACGAGTAGGTGAAACCCATGGAGATTAACCAAACGATAAAACCAAATCTTCAAATTAGAGCCTTCTATATGTTTTTCATATTTATTGGTGTACAAATTGGTGTTGGAATAATTGGTGCTCCACGATTTATCTATGCTGCGGCAGAACGAGATTCCTGGATTTCCATATTAATTGCATTTGTCTATACATGTCTTGTCGTTTGGGTGATGCTCCTGACTTTAAAACAATATCCGAATGCAGATTTCTTTGGTATTCACGTTGATATATTCGGTGTTTGGCTCGGAAAACTATTAGCCACTCTCTATATTCTCTATCATGCGTTTAGTTTTCTATCTATTCTTCTAACCTATATCGAGGTCGTCCAAATCTTTCTATACCAAGCGCTGCCTAACATTGTGATTACTGGATTAATTATCCTTATCGTCGGGTATGCGGTGATGGGGGGAATTCGAATAGTAGTTGGCGCAACCTTTTTATTTTTTCTCATGACCTTTTGGTTGCTATTTATCTTATATGATCCATTTATTCGAATGGATTGGGACAATTTGTTACCGCTTTTCCAATCATCCTTCCCACAAATTATTGAGGGGACAAAAGCAACCGCCTATACGATTTCTGGATTCGAGATTCTTTATATCCTTTATCCATTTATCCAAAATAAAAATAAATTAAAAGTACCAATTTTTTTGGGGTTGTCTTTTACATTCATTGTTTTACTTGTCGTTACCATTATATCGATTGGTTATTTTAGTCCGATTGGTCTTAAGAGTGTTAACTGGGCATTATTAATTTTATTTAAAAGCGCCTCTTTTACCTTCATAGAACGATTAGATTATATTGTCATTTGTGCTTGGATGCTTGTTATATTACCGAATTTAATTATTTTGCTATGGTCGATGACCTATGGGATAAAACGGTTATATAAAATACCGCAGAGAATAACGTTATATATCGTGATTGCTTTCATGCTTATTGTTGTTAACTTTTTTCAATATGACTATCAAATTTCAAATTTCACAGACCTTACAGCTAAACTTGCCTTTTGGATTGTATTCATCTATCCTTTTGTTTTATATCTATTGGTCATCCTAAAGAAAAAATTTAAAAAACGCAAAGGTAGTGGTACGGCATGAGATACCGGAGCATAACTATATCACTCATCCTCGTTTTCTTACTAACTGGTTGTGTTCGTTCCCAGCAATTAGAGGATCTTAGTGTCATTATTACTCGCGGAATTGACTATGAGGATGAAGAAATTAAAATAACGATGGTCTCCTTACAATTCGAAGTAGATTCCCCTATTTCAACGAAAATAATTACCGGAAAGTCGGCCTCTGTAAAAGGAGCAGTAGATGATGCTAGCAAGAAGGCAAACCAAGAAGTAGTTGGAGGAAAATTAGAATTAGAGATTTATGGGAGAGAAGTAGCAGAACGAGGATTAAAACCTTATTTAGATACGTTGCGGCGAGATGCAACCATACCGGATACGATGCTAATTGCAATTAGCGACACAGCTGCAGAGGATGTCATTAATGTTCCACAATCAAAAGGAATTTCCACGAATATTGGTGAATTTCTTCATGGACTATTGGAATCAACTGTAAGGGAGCGGATATTTCCTAGTATCTCCTTACAACAATTCCGCTCTACTATTAATGCTGAAGGGGTAGATCCGTTTTTGCCAGTCTTAGGACTTGAAGAAGGAATTCCTACAATGAAAGCAATCGCACTTTTTAAAGATGATAAACTACTAGGCACTAGCTCTATTGAGGATGCCAATCTATTTAAGATGTCACAAGGAGCAGTTCGCGGTCATCTAGAAGAATTTAATGTACCAAGAGAAGCTATTTCCGAGTACATTATTTCGAATGAAAATGAAGATGCCAATTCCCCCGAGGAAGTACACATTTCAACTCGAATTGAAAAAGGGTCTGCTAAAACAGATTTAATTGATAAGAAGAATCTAACGTTTCAAACGGAGGTCAACATGGATATCAATTTACTCGAAATATCCGTGGATTATAAATTTGATGATGAAAAAGCAATCAAAAAACTAGAGAAAGAAATACAAAAGCTAACAAAAGAGCGCTACGAAAAGTTATTAGCACATTTTAAAGAGCTCAATACCGATTCTTTTGGCTATGGTAATGTATACCGTATGAATAAAAAGGGTGGGAAACTTAGCGATAAGGAATGGGATGAGAAATTCCCTACTATCGATGTTGATTTCAAGGTAAACGTTGATATCATCCGCCATGGTACCATTAATAAATAAAAAGCTGGAACTAAAGTGAATTGCCTTGTTCACTTTAGTTCCAGCCCTTATGGCTATCATTAATTATAATATTCATCACTTTCGTCAATATCTTCAGACACTAGTCCTGAGAGGACATGAACACGAAGAATAAATCCTACTAACTTATCCTCTTCATTCACCACTGCTAGTGGATATTTCGATTCTAACGCTTTCGGAATAAGATCATGAATATACTCCTCTTTTTGAACCATTAAATAATCATCACGCAGAATATCCGTTAACGATTTCTTTTCTTTTTTGGCTTGAATCGCATCATCAATCGTCACAATCCCTTGCACACGGCGTCCACGATCTACAACATAGACACTAGATATACCGTTATCTTCCATCTCTTTTATCGCTACATTTAACCCGTCTTTTAAGGAAACCAATGCACTTGGCTTAATCATAACATGTTCTGCCTGAAAGACCTTGGAACGATCAATATCCTTGATAAACTCCGAGATATAGTCATTAGCCGGCTCTTCTATAATTTCTTCAGGCGTACCAACCTGAACAACATGCCCATCCTTCATAACGGCAACACGGTCCCCCAGTTTAAAGGCTTCATTGACGTCATGGGTAATAAAGACAATTGTCTTTTGCAGACGTTCCTGAATATCTAATAACTCCAATTGCATCTCGCGACGAATTAGTGGATCTAACGCACTGAAGGGTTCATCCATTAATAATATGTCAGGGTCATTGGCAAGCGCACGCGCAAGTCCAACACGCTGCTGCATACCGCCCGACAGCTCATCAGGATATTTCTCTTCATATCCTTTTAGCCCTACAATTTCGATATTTTTCAATGCTATCTCACGACGTTCGTCCTTTGACATCCCGCGAATTTCTAAACCATACTCCACATTAGCGAGAATCGTTCGATGGCTAAATAGGCCAAAATGCTGAAACACCATCGCTATCTTTTCTTGCCTAACCGATTTAAGCTCTTGTTTACTTGATTTTGTAATGTCTAAATCATCAATCTTGATGGAACCGATGGTTGGCTTATTCAATAGATTAAAGCAGCGAATCAAGGTCGATTTACCACTACCAGAAAGACCCATAATGACGAAGACTTCCCCTTTTTTAATATCAAAGGTGGCATCATAAACGCCCACCGTATGACCAGTCTTAGCAAGAATTTCTTCCTTCGATTTCCCTTCTTTAATCAATGGAATAACCGATTTCGGTTTCGGTCCAAAAATTTTGGATATGTGTTCTAATTTAATCTTCGTTTCCATTAGCGAATCCCCCTTTGAAACTTAGCTGCTACACCGTTCGTAATCCGATCGATTATAATCGCTAGAAATACGATACTGATACCTGCTTCAAAGCCTAATGCAATATCAATTCGGTTAATGGAAACCAACACTTGCTCCCCAAGCCCTTGTGCACCAACCATAGAGGCAATAACAACCATCGCTAATGCCATCATTGTCGTTTGGTTTACACCAGCCATTATCGTCGGGAGTGCCTGTGGTAATTGGACTTTCCGAAGCATTTGACCTCTAGATGAACCAAAGGATTGCGCTGATTCAATTACTTCCTTATCCACTCCTCGAATTGCAAGCTCTGTTAACCGAATAACAGGAGGAAGTGCATATATTAACGTTGCAAAAATTGCGGAGACATTACCTAGTCCAAAGAAGAAAATAGCCGGTATTAAATAAACAAAACTCGGCATTGTCTGCATCGCATCCAATAATGGTCGCATGACATTAGAAAATCCTTTATTAAATGCCATCCAAATTCCTAACGGTAATCCGATTATTAAACAGATAATTACCGCCGCTACGATAACCGCTATCGTGGTCATCATATCCTCCCACAAACCAAAGCTTCCAATTAAAAAGATAAAGAAGCCATACAATACCCCAGAAAATAGCGACTTAAAATACCATCCCAATAGGAAGATTATTAGAATAAAGCTCCACCATGGTAGGGCAACTAAAATATCTTCAAAAAAATTAATCGTTCGAGACGAAATAAAAAAGATAAAGTCAAAAAAACCTTCAAATGTCGTATCTAAAAAACTTACAAACTGATCGACATAATCACCTATATTTGTTCGTATGTCAGGAAAATTTCCCATCAGGAAGACTGTCATAAAAATAAACAGTCTTTTCACCTCTCTTATGATTATTTATATTAACGTACAGTTGGAAGGGAAAACAGCTAACCAATTGGTTAGCTTGGTTAGCTGTTATAGTCCCTTTACTGCAGTGACTCTTTTACTTTTTCAGCTATTTCTTCTGAAACCCAGCTAGTCCAAATATCTTCATGCTCGTTCATCCACCAGATTGCTGCTTCTTCAGGGTCTGCACCATTTTCATCCATATACTTTAATGCTTCTTCTGTCAGTCCACTGCTAGTTTCATAATTACTTAAGAAATCATAAACTTCTGGTGCTTGTTCTGGAAAATCCTTGTGCACTGCCACTACAACATCATTCGGTGGAAATTCTGTTGCTTTTGTTTCTTCCCAAACCGCTTCATCATATGGTGCTTCTTCTAATAATGTTAAGTCATATTTTGCTGTAATAGCAGTAGGTGACCAATAGTATCCAACCCATGGCTCACCAGCCTCATAAGCATCAACTAAGTCAGCTACAGCTGCAGCATCTGAACCTGGCATAAAGTTATTCATCGTTTCCTCTAACCCATACGCATCAAATTTTGCATTAATAGCTTCTGCTACTGCCCAGCCACTTGGTGCGTTAAGAATGCGCCCACGCCCCGGATCTTCTGGATCTTTAAATACATCTGGATATTTCTTCAAATCCTCAACTGTTTTTAAATCTGGTGCAGCTGGTTCAATACCTCTTTCCTCGTCCCCTTCAATCACATAAGTAGGAACGTAAAGCCCTTGAACATTATCATCAAAGTTTACCGAAACCGCCTCAAAGTCCCCAGCTTCGATTGCCTCTTCGTACACTTCCTTAATATTATCGGTCCATACTTCCATGTATACATTAATATCGCCTTGGCGAAGTCCTTCTATTGTCGCTGCAGTCGAACCAGCAGTTACCTCGGTATCATAACCAAATCCTTCTTCAATAATTTGTTGTGCAATACTATTATGAACACGGACACTATCCCATCCGGCATCTGCTAATACAATGGTATCTAACTCACCATCTGAAGAACTACATGCTGATAGAACAACGAAACTAATTGCCAGTACTACTAATGCTAATTTTTTCATTCCATTAACTCCTTCTAATTCTTTTTTCACAATCCTGCTCGTCTATACCTTCTTTAAACACAAAATTCCCAATAAACAAAAAATTAAAAAGGGACGTAGTTGTTCCAAACTGTACTTTCGGAAAATCCAACCAATTTTACATGAATAGATGAATTTCTTTAGTAAAAGAGAAGAAAAAATTGGAAATTGTGGGGATAAAGAAAGAATAGTACATGAACTCTGCATAATTAATGTTACAGATAGTTTGCAAATCCATCAAACTGCATATTGACGGAAATAATTGAATTATTACGGAAAATACTGCTTATACATAACAAAAGCTACTTCATCTAGCTTTATTGCCACCCATTCTCTGTATAACTCTCAAATTCTCACAATTTGCTCATTAGCATGTCAACAAATCACTTCCCTTCTTGCTAAAAATACCCATAAACTTAGATACCCGTAGCACTCTGATACGAAACCATAAAATTTTTACAAAACAATTGCGCTATACCTAAAAACTTGTTATGATAAGATAGTTCATTAAGTGAACTATTCAACATGTGAACTTTATTGTTTAAAGACTGGAGATGCAGGTATGGAACTAAAAGAACTCATAGAACGTTATCAAGCAGGTATGAATCAAGTTTATCGCCGTGTAAACATACTCTTGAAAGAAAAAATTCATTCCGATATTACAACAGATCAATTTGCTACCTTACAGTATATTTTTAAGAATAAAAAATGCACGAGTACTGATATTGCCAATGAATTTGGAATTGGCAAAAGCGCTGTAACAGCACAAATTAATCGCTTGTTCGATAAACAACTAATTGAACGCGAACGCGATGAAAACGATCGTCGAGTAATTTACTTACATGTAACAGAACAAGGAATTGACTTTGTTCAATATACTGAGAAAGCACTTTTTAAAGAGCTCGGTCGCTATCTAACTAATTTTGACAAAGAAGAGATATTTACCTTTATCGAATCCTTAGAGAAATTAGCTAAGGTTATGAATGAAGATTAGAAAGGAGAAGAAGTACGAGAATGAAAAAAATTATTCAATTTAGATGGCTTATTGCAGCACTATGGATTGCCGCTGCGGTTGCGTTATTTGTGTTTTCTCCAAATTTACAGGAGCTAGTCCGGGAAAAGGGGCAAATTGCTGCACCAGATGATTCACCTTCCGTCCAAGCACAGGAATTAATAGAATCTATGTCCAGTAACAATGGAAGTAATATGACTAGTGCAGTAATTGTATTTCATGAGGACGATGGTTTTACTGAGAATGAAAAGGATGACGTCATTTCAGCTATTGAAATATTAGAAGAAAATCAAACTGAGCTTGGTGTATCCGATATCCTTGCATTTAACTCTGATCCTGCCATTGCTGATCAAACCGTATCATCCGATGAAAAGACAATCATGGTTCCGTTTCAACTTTCACTGGAAAACCAAGAAATAGATGAAGCACGTGAAAAGATAACTACGTCAATTGACTCTATTGAAATAGAACATTACCTGACTGGTGAAGCATTTATTCAACAAGATATTATTACAAACTCCGAAGAAGGATTAAAGAAGACAGAAATAATTACGGTAGGATTAATTCTTGTCATTTTATTTGTTGTCTTTAAATCACTAGTAGCACCATTTATTCCATTATTAACGGTAGGAATTTCCTACTTGGCTGCTCAGGGTGTCGTTTCCATCTTAGCAAATAACATGGACTTTCCACTGTCAACCTTTACCCAAATGTTCATGGTAGCTGTTATGTTTGGGATTGGAACAGACTATTGCATATTATTAATTAGTAGATTTAAAGAAGAATTGGCAGAAAACGATTCTGTAAAAGATGCCGTATTGAAAACTTATAAATCAAGTGGAAAGACCGTACTCTTTTCCGGTTTAGCTGTTTTAATTGGTTTTTCAACAATTGGGCTATCGACATTTTCACTATATCAATCTGCCGTAGCCGTAGCGGTTGGGGTAGCAGTTGTACTACTTGCGCTAATTACCTTAGTACCGTTTTTCTTAGTCGTATTAGGCAAAAAGCTTTTCTGGCCATTTGATAAGGCAGTATCTCATAGCGATAGTAAGATCTGGGGAACAGTTGGAACCTTTGCTTGGGGTAGACCACTTATCGCGTTACTAATTGTTGCGGTTATCACTGTCCCTGCATTAATTAGCTATGACGGAGATACATCATATAACTCACTTGAGGAAATTGGTGATTCCTACGAATCTGTTAAAGGATTTAACGCTATTTCTGATAGCTTTGGTCCAGGGCAAACAATGCCAACTTCAATTGTGCTAGAGTCGTCAGATCCAATCGATACTACGGAAGAGTTCCAACAAATTGAGGCAATCTCAGCAGCTATAGCCAAAATGGAAGGTGTTGACCAAGTAAGAAGCGCCACCAGACCAGCTGGCTCGATAATCGAGGACTTTAAGGTGGATAATTTCACTGGACAGCTCGCTGATGGGATCGGTCAAAGCACTGATGGGATAGCAGAAATCCAAAACGGTTTACAAGAAGCATCAACTGAATTAGCAAATTCTGAACCACAACTTCAAGAAGCACAGGATGGAGTCAGTCAATTACTAGATGGTACACAAGCTGCTAATGCTGGAATTGGTGATATTCAAACTGCGTTGAAACAAATTGAAGATGGTATTGAATCAGGTGCAATGGGTACTGAAGAAGTTAAAACAAACTTACAAACGATTAAAGACAACCTTGATCAAACCATTGCAGGAAATAAAGAGTTGTTGAATGGTTATCAGGCGGTAGCCAAAGGGTTAACTGATATAAATAATCAACAATTTAGTAGTCTAGCTGAACTTCCAGGAACGATTACTAGTGTTCATGCAAGCTTAGAAACAGTGTTATCTAATCATCCTGAATTAGAGAATGACAATGATTTTATGACTGCTTATATGACATTAGAAAAATTAATGGAAAGAACTGCACCATTAGCTGAAATCAAACAATTAATGGAAACAAAAGTAATAGCACCTTTAAATCAGTTAAATAAACAAAATGAACAATTCAATTTATCCAAATCAATTCAAGCTCAAGAACAGCTATCTGCTGGTCTTGGCGAATTAATCAGTGGCGTTTACCAGCTATCAACCGGGTTAAACCAAGCGGCGAATGGTCAAGGTCAAGTTGTCTCAACTATTCCGAGTCTACAAGACGGCTTGTCACAAATTTATGGTGGCCAGGAAGAATTGAAAACAGCATTTAGCGATATGCAAGACCAACTTGGTCAACTATCAAGTGGATTAGCCGATGGAGCTGACGGATTGCAACAGATTGATGATGGTTTATCAGAAGTTCAAGGCTATCTTACTGACATTGAGGTTGATCAAAATAATCCAATTGTCATGATTCCAGAAGAAGCACTTGAGAACGAAGACTTCCTAGAAGGAACAAAATCCTATCTATCTGATGATAAGACAATTGTGAAATTTGATGTCGTGCTTTCGTATAATCCATATTCTACCGAAGCACTAAACATGGTTGATAACATTTCTAACAAAGTGAATGAAGCAAAACTAGATACGGTATTTGAAGATAACGAACCACTTCTAGGTGGGATTAGTAGTACCAATAATGACCTGCAAAATGTTTCTGATGCAGATTATTCTAGAACCGTACTTTACATGATCGCTGGTATCTTCGTTATCTTAATCATCTTACTTCGTTCCATAGTTATGCCAATCTATTTAATTGGTTCACTTGTATTAACATACTTTACGTCAATGGCATTTAGCGAAATCATTTTCGTCAACATCTTCGGAGCTGACGGATTAACATGGGCAGTTCCATTCTTCGCCTTTGTTATGCTAACTGCACTCGGGATTGACTACAGTATTTTCTTAATGGATCGTTTTAACGAATACCGTGGAGGAAACTTAAAAGAAGCGATGTTAACAGCAATGAAGAAGATGGGAACTGTTATTATTTCGGCAGCAGTTATCCTAGGTGGAACATTTGCAGCGATGCTTCCATCAGGCGTATTATCCATTCTTCAAATTGCAACAGTTGTATTAATTGGTTTATTCCTTTATGCATTCGTCATGCTACCATTATTTATTCCGGTAATGGTTAGACTGTTTGGGAAAATCAATTGGTGGCCATTTAAAAAGAAATAAGCTAACAAATAATAATAGGAGCTTCGGGTCATTTCACACCTCGCAGCTCCTTTTTATTTGCTCATTCCTCATCGATGGACTCGCGTTTTCTTAAGCTTAGGAAAAGATTTGTCCACCAATAGGAGATTACGGAAATAATTATTTGTATAAGATAAATGTACAGGATATTCATTCCATTGGATAATACTAACAAACCTAATTGATTCCATACCCACGCAATTAATGTTGCACCAATTGCTGTAATCAAAATTACAAGATACACATTACGCTTATGATTTAAAGCAAACTGGTAAGCTAACATGAAGATAACAGGCACAAGCACACCATCAATTGGTATACTAACTGGAATATATGGAATCATGTGGTAAGGATGGTCCCAATAATTATTGCGAGTCAGAAAAACATCTAAATAAACTAAAATCATATGAAAGGTATAGCCAAAGAATGCAATTTGAAATATCTTTTTCCGATCAATTACTAAAAATGTAATGATTAATGGCAAAACAAAACTAATCACATTAATCCAAAATTGCCATGTACCAAAATGTCCATATTGATTCCAGAAATCCAATATGCTGTCCATCAATTCCGTGTCTAATTTAGCGATTTCTGCAGACAATTGTTCTTTCGTAATCATAACCATCTCCCGTCATACAGGTATTACTATACTTCCACTGTTTGGGGGAAATATTACCAACTTCCAATAAAATTCTCACCCTAATTTGCCTCTCCATCTTAATTCATTACAAAAAAGAGGCTGACAAAAGTGTAGAGTAAAATGACTTCTGACAGTTAGTACACATAACCACTTCGGGATTAGTGCATGTTCCGTCTTATCTCTTACTCCATTACTTTTTTCAACCTCTTTAATCGCTACCTACTATTTTGCAGCCTGCTTAATGATTTCAATTACGCGATCACGGGACTTCTCACTTTGATAGGCTTTCATGTAATCCATCATAACTGGTGCTTGTTTCATTAGTTTTTCTAGTTCGTCAGCAAGCGTCTCTTCGGATAATTTTTCTTCTTCTAAAACTCTTGCATAGTTTTTATCCTGAAATGACTTCGCATTAATAATTTGATCTCCTCTGCTTGCCTCTTTAGACAGCGGGATTAACAACATTGGAATATGTAATGCCAAAAATTCGAATATCGCATTGGAACCTGCACGCGATAACACAAAATCCGTAGCTGCAAATAGGTCCTTAAGCTCCTCATTTACATAGTCAAATTGTTTATATCCTTCCTGGTCATAAGTAGGATCCGTTTTCCCTTGTCCACAAATATGGATGATTTGAAAACGTTGCAGCAATGAAGCCAACGAGGCACGGACCGTATCGTTTATTTTCTTTGCTCCGCCGCTTCCTCCCATAATTAATAAGACCGGTTTCTCACGTGTAAATCCACATAATGCTAAGCCGCACTCTTTATTTCCCTGAAATAATTCCTCACGAATAACAGCACCGACATATTCCACCTTTTTATCTGGCAAATAGCTTACTGTTTCTGGGAAGGTTGCAAGAACTTTATTGGCAAATGGTATTGCTAGTTTATTAGCTAGTCCTGGCGTGTAATCTGATTCATGGATAACTGCTGGCACACCACGCATTTTAGCAGCTAACACAACTGGTACAGATACAAATCCGCCTTTTGAAAATATAACTGCTGGTTTTCGTTTCCCGATAATTTTCCAAGCTTGGAAGGTACCCTTTAAGACTTTGAAAGGATCTTTCATATTTTCTAATGACATGTACCGTCTTAGCTTACCAGTTGAAATTGGATAATAAGTTACTTGGTCCAAGGATTCAATTAGGTTTCGTTCAATGCCATCTTTTGAGCCAATATAATCAATTTCCCATCCCTCACGCTGAAATACAGGTATTAAGGCTAAGTTCACAATTACATGACCTGCAGTCCCACCGCCAGTGAACAGAATTCGTTTCGTATTCATAAACTTCGGTATTCCCCTCTTTCCAATTACACATTATAGCCGTATAATTGCTTTTATATGTGCCACTAGTTTCTATTCTATCCTATATAAAAAACAAAGAAAAAGGAAGCAATATTTATGTACCAGACAGATACACTAAAACAAAAACTGAAATTATTTTTCATGATTTTCTTTCCAATTCTAATTACCCAAGTCAGTCTTAACTTGATGTCTTTTTTTGATACAGTTATGTCCGGACGAGCAAGTGCAGCTGATTTAGCAGGGGTAGCTATCGGATCTAGTCTATGGATTCCGGTATTTACCGGGATAAACGGTATCTTGCTTGCAATAACGCCAATTGTTGCCCACCTATTAGGAGCAAGCGATACAAAGTCCATTACAGCGAAGGTACAGCAAGCAATCTATTTATCATTGGGGTTAGCACTAATTGTTCTAATTATTGGCTGGCTACTATTAGATCCCATTCTAGCTACGATGGATTTAGAACAAAGCGTTCGAAAAGTGGCTAAGTATTATTTAGTCGCTATAGGTACCGGAGTTATTCCGCTATTTATTTTTAATACGTTACGTT
Source organism: Ornithinibacillus contaminans (assembly GCF_001038425.2). Classification (GTDB taxonomy): domain Bacteria; phylum Bacillota; class Bacilli; order Bacillales; family Amphibacillaceae; genus Ornithinibacillus; species Ornithinibacillus contaminans. The sequence continues at coordinate 125,720 of NZ_LDPV02000052.1, read as the reverse complement.
GCTATTTAGATGCGTTAGGACACACACGTATGTCTATGATCATCATTTTAGTAGCATTGCCAATAAATCTACTGTTTAACTACATCTTTATTTTTGGTAAATTTGGTGCTCCTGCTTTAGGTGGAATCGGTGCTGGAATTGCCACAGCGTTAACCTATTGGATTACTTGTTTATTCGCAGTTAGTATCATTGCTTACGTGCAACCATTTCGGAACTTTAGCTTATTTACTGCTTGGGTAAAGCCGGCATTCAACGAGTGGCTTGAGCAGCTAAAAATTGGTGTTCCAATCGGTTTTGCCATCTTTTTTGAAACGAGTATCTTTGCAGCTGTAACCCTATTAATGAGTGCATATAATACAAATACAATAGCCGCCCATCAAGCGGCCATGAACTTTTCATCGTTACTTTATATGATTCCGTTAAGTGTCGGAATGGCCCTAACCATCACCGTTGGATTTGAAGTAGGCGCTAAACGGATGCAAGACGCAAAAACCTATGGCTATATCGGTATTGGTGGTGGTATTTTTATTGCATTATTTAATGGAGTAATCCTGTATGTGTTTAACGATTATGTCGCCGCACTCTACAATACAGATCCAGAAGTAATTGCACTGACCGTACAATTTATCGGCTATGCGATTGTGTATCAATTGGCAGATGCCTTCGGGGCTCCAATTCAAGGGGCACTCAGAGGATATAAGGATGTTAATGTGACGTTACTTCTCGCTCTAATATCGTTTTGGGTAATCGGACTACCGATTGGATGGATACTGGCAAATTTCACTTCACTGGAAGCTTTTGGCTACTGGGTAGGAATTATCGTCGGCTTAAGTTTCGGAGCCATCACTTTACTCTTCCGATTGATTCATGTCCAAAAGAAATATCGTTTGCATGAAAAAAACTCGTTCGCAAAATAGCAGACGAGTTTTTTTAAATAAATAATCCAGCAATCGTTGCCGAAAGAACAGAAGCTAACGTTGCTCCAAGTAATAATTTCAATCCGAACTTGGAAACCTCTCTACCTTTTTCGCGATCAATACCTTGTACTGTACCAGCAATGATACCAATAGAAGAGAAATTCGCAAAACTAGTAAGAAATACTGTTACTACACCAATTGTTTTCTCTGACATGACATCGAGAAGCTGTTGGAATTCTAACATAGCCACAAATTCATTGGTAACAATTTTAGTCCCCATAATACCACCCGCTTGGACGATTTCACTAGCTGGGATCCCCATTAAGAATCCAACTGGAGCAAAAATATAGCCAAGAATTTGTTGCAGTGTTACACCAGAGAAAATAGCTTGAATTATCCAGTTAACAAGTTCTAATGATGCAATGAAGGCAACTAACATCGTTGCAACGATTAAGGCAATCTTACCACCTTCTAACGCCCCGTTACCCATCGCTTCAAAAATACTACTATCATTCGAAACTTCTTTAATCTCTACTTTATCCTCTTCCTTTGGTACACGAACTGGTGACACAAGAGAAGCAATGATAAGCGCACTAAACATATTCAGTGGTAATGCAACCAAAACATATTGAGCTGGTAGCATTTGCAAATACGATCCTACTATCGATGCAGATACCGATCCCATCGCAGAAGCACTTACAATGTAAAGACGATTAGCCGTTAAATGCTGGAACTGTGAACGAATTGCAATTAATGCTTCAGACTGTCCAAAGAAAATACTGTTTACAGCATTAAAGGATTCTACTTTTGGTAACCCGGTTACTTTCGAAATCGCACCACCAATATATTTAATAATGATTGGTAGAATCTTCAAGTATGTAAGAACCGATAGGATTGTAGCAAAGAAAATAATTAGCAGCAGAACATTAATAAAAAAGGCTCCACCTTCCTCTGTTACTAACCCCCCAAGAATAAAATCAATACCTACATTACCAAATTCAATAAGCTTGTTAAACACTGCAGAAATACCATTTATTATTGTTTGTCCAATTGTAGTTGAGAACATAAACCAAGTAATTAATAGTTGTGCAAGGATCATAATACCAATCCCTTTAAAATTAACAATCCTTCTATCATTTGATAAGATGTACGATAGTCCGAGGACAACAATGATTGCCAATATCCCTAGAAGAATATCCACGGAAAAGCCTCCTTCATAATACATATAAAATTTGTCACTTTGATAGTTTACCCCAAAGTTGGGGTAAATTAACAGAGAAAACCATTGGAAAGTTTATGAAAGAATTTAGAGGCGATTAAATCAATGAAATATCAATTATAACAGAAATAATGCATCATTTCAGAGCAATTTTAAAATTATATAATAATCATACTATACGGTATTTTCTAGGGGATGTAATCTAAAAAAACACCCCAAAAAGTTAGAATTATTTCGTCTAACTTTTTGGGGTGTACATCATTCCGAAGTCTTTTATTGTTCATGACTATTGAGTGAATTGAAAACAATTAACCTTCTAATAATAAATCATATGGATCTTCCAGTAATTGTTTTACACGAACTAAGAACTGAACTGCTTCTTTTCCATCAACAATTCGATGGTCATATGATAATGCTAAATACATCATTGGACGAACTTCGATGGAATCATCTGGCATTGCTACTGGACGTTTAATGATATTATGCATTCCTAAGATACCAACCTGTGGTGCATTTAAGATTGGTGTAGAAAGCATCGAACCAAACGTACCACCATTAGTAATGGTGAATGTTCCACCTTGAAGATCATTTAATCCTAATTGCTTATCTCGCGCCTTTTTACCAAGGTTAGCAATTTCACGTTCTACCCCAGCAAAGTCTAGTCTGTCAGCATCACGAACAACAGGAACAACTAATCCTTCATCTGTGGATACAGCGATACCAATATCATAGTATTTTTTAATTAAAAGGTCAGTGCCTTGAATTTCAGCATTTAATAATGGGAAATCCTTCAATGCTCCAACAACTGCTTTTGTGAAGAATGACATGAAACCAAGCTTCACACCATTTTTCTCAAGGAATTTATCCTTTCTTTCACTACGAAGCTTCATTACATTTGTTAAATCTACTTCATTGAAAGTTGTTAGCATCGCAGCTGTTTGTTGCGCTTCCACTAAACGGCTAGCAATCGTTTGACGACGACGCGACATTTTCACTCGCTCTACCGGCTTATAGTAATCTGCCGTATCAGTTGTCTTCGGTGCAGCTTGTTGCTTCACAGGCTGTGACTGTTTTGGTGCACTTGCAGCTGCTTCGACATCCTCAGGGCGAATACGTCCTAATGGGTCGCGCACACTAACAGTACTAAGATCAATATTCAGTTCACGAGCACGTTTTCTAGCAGCAGGCGATGCAATGACATCATGTTTAGACTGTGATGCTTCTGCAGTTTTTGGTGCTTCTTCTGCTTTTGGTTCAGCTTTAGGAGCTTCCTCTTTCGTTGCAGGCTCTGGTGCTTTCTCAGCAGTAGGTTCCACAGCTGCGCCACCCTCTTCGCTAACTTTTGCAATAACGTCGCCAACAACAACGTCTTCGCCTTCTTCACGAACGATTTCAGTAAGAAAACCAGATACCTCTGCATTAACTTCAACATTAACTTTATCGGTTTCTAATTCTACTACTGGGTCACCCTTTTCTACCTTATCCCCAATTTTCACTAACCACTCGGCAATTGTTCCTTCTGTAATTGATTCTGCAAGTTCAGGTACTTTAATTTCTTTCACTGGAATCTCCTCCTAAGGTCGGGTTAATTGCTTGTTGCACAATATTCTCTTGCTCTGTTTTATGAACATTTGGATCACCAACAGCTGGTGCTGCACGATCCGGACGTCCAATATAACGTAATGTTTGCCCAGGTTTTAATACAGAACGTAAATAGTCATCCACAAAGTTCCATGCTCCCATATTTTTTGGTTCTTCTTGAACCCATACTATCTCTTCAAGATTTGGAAGTTCAGTTAATACTTTTTCCAACTCTTTTTTAGGGAATGGATAAATTTGCTCTAATCGAAGTGCACGTAGAAAATCAAACTTTTCATCTGAATTAATGATTGCTTCTTCAATGTCTACCATCACTTTTCCAGATCCGATTAGTAATCGCTTTGCATTTTTCTTACTAACCTTTAAGTTCGGTTGATTGCGTAGTGCTTCGAATTTTCCATCTGTAAATTCCTTGGCTTCAGAGGCAATACGTTGGTTCCGTAACAAGCTACTCTTAGGTGTCATTAATACTAACGGACGCGCTTCTTCCTTATCTCGTAATGCTGCTTGTCTGCGAATTAAATGGAAGAATTGCGCTGATGACGTCACATACGCTACTATCCAGTTATTCTCTGCAGCCATCTGTAGGAAGCGTTCCAGTCTAGCACTGGAATGCTCAGGTCCTTGCCCCTCATATCCGTGTGGAAGAAGTAATACCATATTGGATTTTTCTCCCCATTTTGCACGTGCTGCTGAAATGAATTGGTCAAATACGACTTGTGCAGCATTCGCAAAATCGCCAAATTGTGCTTCCCATAACACAAGTGTATTAGGTGCTTGAACACTATAACCATATTCAAAGCCTAACACGCCAGCTTCTGATAATGGACTATTTCGCACGTCAAAGGAAGCAGTTGCTCCTAGACCATGCATAATACAATATTTTTCATTTGTGACGGCATCATTTAACACAACATGTCGATGAGCAAACGTACCACGTTCTGAATCTTGACCAGTCAAACGAATCGGAATTCCGTCTTTTAAAATAGAGGCATATGCTAATGCTTCCCCAGCACCCCAATCGACCGTATTCCCTTCATTCAATGCCTCTTGACGACGCTTAAATACTCTAGAAAGCTTTTTATTTTCCTGGAAACCATCTGGGCGCTTAAATAAGCCTTCATTTAGTTCCGTTAATGCTTCCCTCGATATTTTTGTTTCATATTTTTCTAGATCTATGTTTAGTGCTTGTGGCATGTCCTTACATTCTGCCTTTTGAATATCCGTTTCCTTCATGCCTTCATACACTGTTTTCAGATTTTCTTCGATAGTTGCCTTCATCGTTTCAAACTCTTCAGGTGTGATAACACCTTTTGCTACTAATTCATTAGCGTATACATTCGCAGCCGTTGGATGATTGTCAATTTGGCTATATAGCTTCGGTTGAGTAACCCTTGGTTCATCCATTTCATTATGGCCATAACGACGATAACCTACTAAATCTATTAAAATATCCTTATGGAATTTCATACGGTAATCATACGCAATCTTAATAGCTGAAACGCATGCAACTGGATCATCCGCATTAACATGGATTACTGGGATTTCAAACCCTTTCGCAAGGTCACTTGCATAACGAGTGGAACGCCCATCCTGCTGATCCGTTGTATATCCAAGTAGGTTATTTGCGATAATATGCAATGTCCCACCAGTTGTATAACCAGGTAAGTTTGCCAGGTTTAACGTTTCCGCAACAACACCTTCTCCGATAAAAGCTGCATCTCCGTGAATTAACACTGGAATCGCTTTTAAAACATCTTGTTTCGGAGCTCCACCTTCAAATCGATTATCCTGTGCTGCACGTGCAAATCCTTCTACAACCGGATTAACAAATTCTAAATGTGACGGGTTATGTGCAAGTGTGATACGGATTTTTGTTTCTTCTCCATCCTTCACATCTCGAACAGCACCAAAGTGATATTTGACATCTCCAGTCCAGCCATAATTAATCCCTCTTGAACCTTCTGAGGGCATTAATTCCTTATTCGGGGAATGGTGGAATTCTGAAAAGATTTTATCAATTGGTTTGCCTAATACATGCGCTAGCACACTCAATCTACCACGGTGCGCCATCCCCATCATTATATTTTCAACTTTATCTTCGACTGCATGCTTGACGATATGATCAAGCATTGGAACCATCGCTTCTAGCCCCTCGATAGAAAAGCGCTTTTGTCCTACGAATGTTTTTTGTAAAAATCCTTCAAACCCCTCTACATTCGCAAGTCGATCTAGAAGTTGCTTCTTTTCATCATCTGACAAATTCAAACGTGCTTTACCTGATTCAATATAATCTGCTAACCAATCTCGCTCTGCATCACTATCTACATGGTCATATTCAAATGTAATGGTACCTGTGTAGTATTTTCGCAACTCTCGCACAACGTCAAGTGCGTTGTCTACTCCAACAGGTGCCTTTTCCCACACCCATGATGCAGGTATTTCTTTTAAGTCTGCTTCTGTTAATCCATATTTTTGTGGATGTAATAATTCTGATTTTCTTTCTTCATAAACGCTAACTGGGTAAATATCAGCCTCCAAATGTCCGAAACGACGAATAGCCTCAACCAATTTCACTGTTGAGGTAATCTTTTTGACATCATTAACGGAAGTGTTTGGAGAACTTTCGCTTATTCCATTAGTTGAACGACTCAACCAAGTAGGAGCGCCATGTTGATCAAATAATTGTCGTAATGATTGATCAACTGCTTGAGGGTCCTCTTTGTATTGTTCATACTGTTCTTCAACATACCCCATGTTAGGACCATGAAACTCTCCCCAGAATCCTTGTGAAGATTCATCATTTTGTGCCACGTCTTATACCCCCATTAGAAGTTAACTTTCTCCGCATGTAAACGGTTTTTTAACACAGTTCTAATTATAGAACTGTGAAGATACTTCATCAACTAATATACCCTATTTTAATATGGGAAACAATATATGTTATGCGCATTATTATAGAATTGTATCGAATTAACAATTTAATGAATTTTCAATCTTAATAACATCAATTTGATACACGAATCATAGTTCACATTCATTCATTAATTCGCTATAATAAAGACAACATGATCGAGTATACGCATACATATCGATTACATAAAGGAGGATACCACTATGAAATTAGCACTTATTCTAGGTGTGACCATCACATTCCTTGTCGCTATATTTACTGCTGGCTACGATGCTAAACCAGGAGTACCAAAGAAAAATCAATAAACTAAACAATGCAAGCGCCTGAAGCTAGACATCATAAAAAACGTCATTCGCATAATCGCGAATGACGTTTTTTGTTAAGACAAATTAGGAAACCCTTGCTGCCTTAATGCCTCATAAAGGATGATAGCAGCGGTATTTGATAAATTTAACGACCTTACCTTATCATTCATATGAATGCGTAAGCAATGATCTTCTTTTCCAACTAATAGATCCTTAGGAATACCAGTCGTTTCTTTCCCAAACACAAAAAATATGTCTTCTTCTGGATTACTAAAATCATAATCTGTATAATGCTTCGTACCGAAATTTTCAATATAATAAAAAATCCCATTTGGATACTCATCATATAGCATATGGATGGAATCATGCTCTTGAATGTCAACATTCTCCCAATAATCCAGCCCCGCACGGCGTACCATCTTATCATCCGTAGAAAATCCAAGTGGATGAATGAGATGAAGCGTTGTATCGGTTGCCAAACATGTTCTGCCAATATTACCGGTATTTGCTGGGATTTCTGGTTCATATAATACAACATGTAAACTCACACTTCATATCTCCTTGCTATTATAAATCCTTAAAATAACTCTATCATTATAGCACTATTCGCCTATCCGGAAAAACTTGTATGCTATATTTGGTGTCCATGCGGAGGAATCCTCATAGGACCAATATCGTAGCCTGCTATTTTGGGTATGTGCATTTACTAACGGCATTCCATCTATGTCCTTCGCTACAACAATAGTATTATGATTCCATCTACCATCGCCTTCAAAATCATAACAAATTATATCGCCAAGTGAAAGTTCTTCAGGTGAATCGACTTCGGTGCCTTTTAGTCCGTGTGTTGACCCACTTAAAAACCATCTCAAGGAGTGTGCTACCGCCCAGCTATAACTCCAATTATCTTGCTGGTACCACCAGCCTTGATTTCGATTAGGTGTCCCGCGCATTGGTGCACCACCAGCCCGCAAACATTGCGAAACATAATTTGTACAATCCACTTCAAACGTACGGTAGGCGGGATTATAGCTGTTCCACCATCTCTCTGCATACTGAACAGCCGCCAAGCGATCATAGGAAAAACGCATAGCTCGATCCGATTGCTCATTTTCTAGTTCTAACTTCTCGTAAGGTTCATTCGACCAGCTAACTTCTACTGGCCTATGTTCCTCTATTTTGCCGTCTTCCCATCGAAATTGATAGGGCACAATTTCTTCTTCAAGGTAGAAATAATCACCCTGCTTCAGCAGCATGGACAAATGAAGCTGATAATATATTTTTTCCGACTGATCATACCTAATCCGATGAAAGATATATCCTCTACCGTTAACACGAACTACTGATACATCCCTACGTGCTAATAAGTCTTTCTTGCGTTTCCACCACTCACTCTCAGCACCACCCGATTTAATAAGCTCTATCCAAAACTTTTTTAACGGTTCCATATACATCCCCTCCATTAGGATATATATGGAGGGAATGCGTGTCTAAGGCATGAATTATTTTCTTTTACTTTTTAAGAAGTTTGTACGTTTTTAAATGCTAAACCTTTTTCCATTTCAAAAAGAACATCTTCGTCTTTTTCCTTTTCCATAGCAACCGAAATCGCTTCATACGCTTCTTCTGTTCCTATTTTCCCTAAAGACCATGCAGCTGTTCCGCGAATAACTGGACGAGGATCGCTATTCATAATTGCAATCAGCTCCTCCACTGCCGTCTTATCTTTGTAATGGCCCAGTCCAATAATCGCATTTCGTTGAATTGGCTTTTTACCACGCCAAGCGCCAGAGATATGGCCAAAAGTTTCCTTGAATTCACGGTTGGACATTGTAAGCATTGGAATTAATTTCGGTTTCGCAATGTCATCCTCGGGTTCAAATTCTGGATGAATGTGAAAATCAACCTGCTTATTTTTCGGGCAAACGAGTTGGCATGTATCACAGCCATAGACCCGGTTACCTATTTTCGTACGAAATTCGTCTGGCAAAAAGTCTTTTGTCTGGGTTAAAAATGCGATACAACGGTTTGCATTTAATTGTCCGCCTTGGACTAAGGCACCTGTTGGACATGCATCAATACATTTCCTGCATTCCCCGCAACCATCCTCAACAGGAGTGTCTGGAACAAATGGGATATTCGTAATTAACTCACCCAGATAAACAAACGATCCGTATTCTTCGGTGATGAGTAATGTATTTTTACCGGTGAATCCGATGCCAGCACGTTCTGCCACAGCACGATCAGACAACTCACCTGTATCAACCATCACTTTCGTAACCGCATCAGCCACTTGCTCTTGAATAAACCGTTCCAATTTCTTTAAACGATCTCGTAAAACATCATGGTAATCCATTCCCCAAGAAGCTCGACAGAAGAAACCTCTCCGCTCTTCTTTAGTACTTCTTGGTGCACCCTTCATTCTTGATGGGTAGGCAACTGCAATTGAAATTATCGACTGTGCTTCTGGAAGTAATCGTCTCGGTTCCGTTCGCTCTTCATTAGTTCCCTTTTCAAACCCTGATTGATAACCTAGTTCTTGCTGCCGTTTTAATCGTTCCTTTAACTCACTAAACACATCAGCCGTTGTAAAACCAATCTTATCAATACCAATTTCTTTTGAATATGCAATAATGGCTTGCTTTAACTCACTTGTATTCATATGCAGCACCTCCCTTCTTCTAGCTAATAGTTTCTTATACGATACTATTTACAAATTGATTTGTTAAGCAATCTTAATTATTCGGAATAGGGTTATCATGAAGGATTATAATTTGGAGATTAGAAAAAGTAAAAACGCAACGCTTCGTAAGTTTTTACGAAACACTGCGTTAGGACATATGTATGGAGCGGGTGAAGGGAATCGAACCCTCGACATTAGCTTGGAAGGCTAGAGTTTTACCATTAAACTACACCCGCATGTTAATTAGAAATTTTATTTAGTTTTCATTCACGCAAAGTCATGCCCCTGCGTCTACTAGCATTTTCGAAGAAGTTGAATTCCTCGAGGCAACTCGTTGGTTATTCGGTGGATGTATCGCTCGTGGCTAGAGTTTTACCATTAAACTACACCCGCATGTTAATTAGAAATTTTATTTAGTTTTCATTCACGCAAAGTCATGCCCCTGCGTCTACTAGTATTTTCGAAGAAGTTGAATTTCTCGGGGCAACTCGTTGGTTATTCAGTGGATGTATCGCTCGTGGCTAGAGTTTTACCATTAAACTACACCCGCATTTTTTTAATGCAAAATTTATTATAGCAAGAACTTCTGATACATGCAAGAGGAAATATTACATTTTCCAACAAAAAATTACATTTTCATTTCCTTTTACCAATAAGATCTAATTAAGTAGCTACTTCTAGCTTATTCCATATGGATTCAGCATGATACTAGGACTATTAACTCATTTTAACTATGGCGAATATTATATAAAAACAACCATTTACAAGGCAACTTGGAAGTAATAAAATAATCATATTAACAAGGGGGCGATTTAGCTTGTCAATGTATCCAGTAATCCTATCACAAACAAAATTTATTCATCGTGATAGTCTAACCTTTCCAATTGAAGAGCGTGCTCTACAATTTGGTGATGGAATTTATGAAGTTATTCGTATTTACAAAGGTAAGTATTATTTATTAGACGAGCATGTAGATAGACTATTCAGATCCACTGAAGCCATAAAAATAAAACTCTTGTTTACAAAAAAAGAATTTAAAAATCTGCTTCATGAATTATTGAAGCGTAATGAAATGACGGAAGACGGCAAATTATATATGCAAGTGTCAAGAGGATCTGCTCCTAGAGATCATGTATTTCCAAAGGATGTGGACCCAAATATTTATGCATATGTTCAAACACAGCCTCGTAATCTAGTAACATTAAAAAACGGCGTTAGCGTTATAACACATCGCGATATTCGCTGGGAAAATTGCTTTATCAAAAGCCTGAATTTATTACCAAATGTTATGGCAAAACAAGAAGCAAAGGAGCAAAATTGCTATGAAGCAATACTCCATCGTGACGGACGTGTAACAGAATGTTCTTCCGCTAATGTATATCTTGTAAAAGACGGAAAAATTTATACACACCCAACGACGAATAATATCTTACATGGATGTGTCCGGATGGCCGTTGAACGATTTGTTCAAGAGTTAGGAATCCCGCTAATCGAAGAAGCCTTTACATTAGAAGATATTAATGAGGCTGATGAGTTATTCTTAACAAGCAGCACCTCCGAGGTTACACCAATTGTGACTGTCGATGGTCTTGCTATTAACAACGGAGAACCAGGTAACATAACAAGACAATTACAAGTAGCGTATGAAAAAGACGCTAATATCGTTGAAAACCTTATTGAAAACTACGCATAGAACGGAGTATCCCACAACAGATGGGATACTTCTTTTCATAGACTTTATTCAGAATATTAAATCATTAAAAGAGTTGGAGGTATTTATGAAGAAGATTACGATTCTAGGTAATCCTGGAGCTGGAAAATCGACTCTTGCCATGCAATTAGGTCATTTACTAGATATTCCTGTCTACCATATGGATGCAATCTATTGGAAACCCGGATGGAAAGCAATAGATGAAGCTGAGCTAATTTCGCAACATGATGAGATTTTAAAACAAGACAGTTGGATAATTGAAGGCAATTATAGTGTTACACTACCAAAACGTTTAGAGGATGCCGATACCGTTATTTTTTTACATTACACAACAATCAAATGTCTTTATGGCATAATCAAGCGACGAATTCAATATCATAATAAGACAAGACCTGATATTGGGAAGGGTTGTCCAGAACGGCTAAATCTTGAATTCATTCTTTGGACCAAAAATTATAATAAAAATAAGGTACCAAAACTGTATCAAAAACTATTAAAAACAACCAACACCGACATACATATTTTTAGATACAGAAAACAATTAACTACATATCTAGAAAGCCTTAGACAAAATCAAGTAATCTAGTAATTCTAATTGCTTCGTATCTCGAAATAGTTTAGAATAAAAACAAGTTTGAAAATTCTACTTACGATTATTGGAGGTTATTAAATGGCTAAACGCGCAATTACAGCAGAAGACTTTATGAAGCTTGAAATACTTAGTGATCCGCAACTTTCACCGGACGGATCAACATACGCATACGTTTCCACTACTGTAAATGATAAGAAGGAATACGAATCTAATCTGTTAGTGCAAAAGCTAGACAATCATTCAACAAAACAATGGACATTTGGCCATGATAAGAACGGTAGTCCCCGCTTCTCACCGGATGGAAGCACAATCGTCTTCCAATCCAACCGTAGCGGTGTTCCACAATTATGGATACTCCCTACTGATGGTGGTGAAGCAAAGCAGCTCACTACGTTCAAATATGGTGCAGTAAATCCATTCTGGTCCAAGGACGGGAAGTTTATAATCTTTACCGCTTCATTAGAACAAGACGACGATGTAACGAACCAGAATGAATTATCCAAAGAAGAGCGCCAAAAAGAGCATGATGAAAAAAGCAAACAACCTTTAATCGTAAAAAATTTGCGATATAAATCAGATGCACAAGGATTCCTTGATAATAAAAAATCTCAAATTATTCTTTACGATATCGAGAAAGAGACCTTTACCCAAGTAACGAGGGGCAATCATCACCATGCTTACCAGGATATTTCTCCAGATGGTACAACCATCCTATTTGCCGGTAATTTAAGTGAAGATGCAGATTATGAAATCAAAAATGATGTCTATACGTTAAATATAGCGACCAAAGAAATAACTAAGCTAACCGATGGAGAAGGGACGTATTATACAGCTCGCTTTTCTCCAAGTGGTACTAAAATTGCCTTTTTAGGGAATAAGCAACAATTTGCAAATGCAACACTTACTGAACTTTATATTTATGACAGTGAGACGAAAGAGACAATCTGTTTAAGTGAAAATTGGGATTTCCAGTTAGGAGATTTAATTGCCGGAGATTCTCGCCTAGGATCCTCTGAAACTGGCCCTATTTGGTCAAAAGACGAAAATCGTCTGTTTTTCATTGGCTCTGATCATGGCGCAACCAATCTCTACGAGGCTAACTTACAAGGTGAATTAACCGAACGTTATAACGTAGACAGTCATGTATTTGGGTTCTCGTATAATCCTGCTAACGATTCATTTGTTATTGGTGTTAGCAAAACTACTGACCCTTGTAATTTCTATTTACTTGATGCAGATTCACAAGAAAAACAATTAACCGATACGAACAAAGCATTTCTAGAAGAGGTTGCTATTAATAAACCAGAAAGTATTTCCTTTAAAGCAAAAGACGGTTGGGATGTGCATGGCTGGTTACTTCGTCCAATTGGATTTGAAGAAGGAAAGAAATACCCATTAGTCCTTGAAGTACACGGTGGACCACACACCATGTATGGACAAACCTTCTTCCATGAGATGCAGCTACTTGCCGCTAAAGGTTATGTTGTTTTATATACAAATCCTCGCGGTAGCCATGGTTATGGTCAAAGCTTTGTTGATGCATGCCGCCATGATTATGGTGGTAGTGATTATACAGACCTTATGACGGCAGTTGACTATGCATTAGAAACCTATGACTTTATTGATGAAAATCGCTTAGGCGTTACAGGTGGTAGCTATGGTGGATTCATGACGAACTGGATTGTCGGTCATACAAACCGCTTCAAAGCGGCTGTAACACAGCGTTCGATTAGTAACTGGTTAAGCTTCTATGGCGTTAGCGACATTGGCTACTTCTTTAATAAAATGCAGCATGGCTCTAATCTACTGGAAGATCCCGAAGCTTTATGGGATATTTCACCATTAAAATATGCTGATCAAGTAGAGACACCATTATTAATTTTACATGGCGAACTCGATTATCGCTGTCCAATTGAACAAGGTGAACAATTCTATGTAGCATTAAAGCATTTAAAAAAGGAAGTTGAATTTGTACGTTTCCCTGGTGCGAATCATGAACTTAGCCGTAGCGGAAAACCAGAAATGCGTGTAGAACGGTTAAATCATATTTGCAGATGGTTTGAAAGCTATTTGTAAAAGTACAACAAAAAGCTGACGTGTATATCATTATACGTCAGCTTTTTATGATTATTTCATAAAACTTTCCTCTAAAAATGTATTCAATACTTCCTTATACGTTTCCTCATCCATCACAAACGATTCCCCGTGGTTCGCTCCGTCAAATATAACGATCTCCGCCTTGCTTTTTGTATTTTCATAGAGCTCACGTGACATATCAGTTGGCACAAATGAATCCTGGTTACCATGTATATAAAGAATAGGTACTTCTGCTTTTTTTACCTGTTCAAGTGCTGATGCTTCAGATAACGAATACCCTGCTTTCGCCTTGGTCACCATACTGGTCGTTTGGATAACAGGAAATGCTGGAAGATGGAACATTCTCGTAATCTGGTACGTAAATAAATCTTGAACACTAGTATAAGGACTATCGGCAATGATTACCTTGACATTTTCCGGCAATTCTTCCCCACTAGTCATCAGTACAGTCGCAGCCCCCATCGATAAACCATGCAGTATAATTTCTGTATCCGGACCTAGCTTTTCAACTAACATATTGATCCAGTCTACATAATCTAAACGATCAGGCCAGCCAAAGCCTATGTAGTCCCCTTCACTCCTGCCATGACCACGTGCATCTGCTGTAAAAAAATTGTAGCCCAATTCCTCATAATAGTATTGACCAAATAATCCCATATCACTTCCACGTCCTAGGTAGCCATGTGCAGCGATTACCAGTTTATTCGTTGGTTCTTTAGCTTCCAAATAATAGCCTTGGAGATTCAACCCATCTCTTGAGGTCATTTCAATACTCTCAAATTCTTGGTTAGAAACCCAGTCACGCCAACCACCCTCCAGTAATACTTCCATTGTTTCGGCTGACACTTCCAGGTCTTTATTTCCTTGTAAGAAATCCTTTGGTCCTCGATTAATTGCCAGATCATAAAAATAAAAACTAGCAATAATATCTATGATTAATAGTATACTAATAACACCTGTTGAAATTTTCAGTATTCTCTTCACCTAATTATCCCCCTAAGATGGTAGCTCTCTCCTGTTGTATAATACTATTATACTAAAAATTTTCTTAAAAAATAGAAATATTTCGTTGGTATATATTTGAAAAACCACCATCTTACTTGATGGTGGCTTTTGACAAAACGATTACTTCTATCCGAAAAATTCCTATCTCCCTATTACGTAACTGACATACGTTTCTACACTATGCTATATATGTCTTCTCTCCATTAAGTGTATCCCTAGTCCCATCATGAGTACTCCAGATAATATTAAGATGCTAATAGGCACCAATAATTCGTTCATGGAGTAGCCATAAACAGTCGCGCCATGTAATACTTCCATTCCATACGTTAATGGATTTATTTTAGCTAGTGCTAATAACACATCCGACTCCACAATTTCTATCGGCCAATAAGCACCACCAATCATTGCCATACTAACTGAGATAATCGGAAGCACGGCATTAAATTGTTGAACAGTCTTCACAATTGCCGTAATTAAAATTGCCAGCGAAACGATGGAAAATACATATGGAATTAACAGCAATAACGTTTCTAGAAATCTCCCATAAAAATCAATACCAAAAACATATCGGAATATCAGGAATACGATGACTACCTGAATATAGCCAGTGATAAAGCTATAGATTAAGTTACCGACATACATTTCCCACTTTTTAACTGGTGATAATATAATCCGGTCCCAGATACCATCTCTTTTTTCTAAGAGAATGGATAATACATTATATGCGATTGTATAGATTACAAAAAACAATGAAAATCCAAACAAACGATGTAATGAATTATCATAGACAAAAGATCCCTCTCCTCGGAAACTTACCGCTTCTAGTCTAAAAGGTGGTGCACCCATTGCCTCATCAAAATCCTTTAAAAACGCTTGCTTATCCTCTGTAGATGTCGTATTGCTAGCTTCTAAAATTCGGTCCTTCCTCATGTCTTCCAGATAAACCTTTTGAATTGTCTGCCGGATTAGTCCTACATTAGGTGAATCGACACCAACGATTACCTGGAAATCATTTTCATGAAGAATAACGCCTACCTCTGCCTTTCCGGCAGAAACCTGCTCGTTAACCTCTTCTTCACTCATCCAATTAAACTCGAAAGCCGCTTCTTCTCCTAACGCTTTTCCTATAGCAGATGTTCTCATTGTATCCTCATCGCTATACACAGGAACGGGTAAGGTCGTCGTTCCCATACTGGAGCCTCCAAATATAAATGCGAATAATACGGACATTCCTGTAAAGATTATAAAGGTCCACGGCTCACGAATAAACTGCTTTATTTTCGAGAATAGAACTGCAATCATGTCGTCACACTCCTTTTAGGAAAACAAAGGGCTGCAATAATTACGGTAAATAATGCAAATGACGTCAAATAGATAAGGTGATTTCCTATCTCTGCAAAGCCATCTCCTCGTAAAATGGCGAGGTAAGCAGACATACCAGCTCCGTTTGGCGTCAGATTTCCAAGTTTTTGAATAAAAGAAGAGAAATCTCCTATTGGAAAAAAGCTACCTCCTAAGACCGATAACAATGTCACTAGAATACTACTAAAAAAGCCGGTAACCGTCTCACTATTAATCCGATAACTGATCGCAGATAACAATACCGCAATTCCTCCTACCGCCAACGAAAACGCTAGAGTTACAGCTAAGAACGCAGGTAAATCTGGCCAACTGATTCCAAATGCTATTCTAGAGAAGGTAAAAACGATTATCGACTGAATAAATGCAAAAATTGTACCAGACGCCAATATCCCACTATAGTACACCCAGTTTGGTACATTTCCCAAAATCACGCGATCGATGACATGAATACGTTTTTCTTCAAATGCAAAGGAACTAATGGAACCTGCAAGAAATAGCACATTCATAACAACCATCCCAATCGTATAGTACGCTTTAGCGCTTATCGGATCTTTTTCATTTATGGTTGTCATTTCCCCTGGTAGCATGCTTTCATCAATATTAAGAACACTTTCGTCCATATTATTTTTGGAAAGAAAATTACCTAAAGTTAATTGTTCTTGAAATTGGGTTAACACACTATCTACAATACTGGCACCAGCCTGGCTTGCCTCATTTTGCGTTATCGTTAACACCGGCTGGTCTTCATTTCCTAACACCATATTATTGAGGACAGCATACGTGAAGTTCGCTGGCACTTCAATAATCGATGTATAGGAATCATCCTGTATAATTTCATTTCGTTCTGAGGGCTCAACCTCATGCAGTTTTATAAAATTCTTTAACTCCTCATTGCCAAAAACCTGTTCTTTCAACAATTTTATTGGCATCATTTGTTCCGCTTCCGCCTGAATTTCCGCTACTGACTCCGCTGGAAGTTGCTCCGCCATGTCAGCTAAGAAACGATTAAGCTGCTCTTGTTCATCCTCATGCTCGATAAATGCTACCTTCAATTCGATAGGAGAACTCTCACTATTCATAAAGCTACCTAAAGCTGTCCCCAGAATGGTTACTAATATAATCGGTAATGCGATAAGTAAAAGGAGTTCCTGTGGATTTCTAAAGAAAAGCAAACCTTGTTTTTTTATAATTTGCCAAAGCATACGAATTCCCCCTAGTCTCTTAACGCTCTACCTGTTAGATGTAAGAATACATCCTCTAAGGTAGGCGTTTTGATATCTACAGAGGTCAATTCCACATTGGAGATATCTGCAATTCTCGTGATTTCCACAAACATATTCGCCTCTTTTGGCACAATAATTATGACTTCCTTATCCGCCACTGTTACATGTGAGACGAAGGGATTCTCCTTCAGTTCAGCAATAAAAGCCTCATTTAAGCGCTCCGTCCGAATTGAGACTGTTCTCTCTGAAGAAAGGATTTGTTTAATCTCATCCTTCGTACCTGAAGCAATCAAATTTCCTTTGTCCATGATATAAATTCTGTCACAAAGATACTCCACTTCTTCCATATAGTGACTTGTATAAAGGACCGTCACTTGTCGTTCTTCATTTAGTCGTTTGACTGTTTCCAAGATGTAGTTTCTTGACTGTGGATCTATACCGACAGTCGGTTCATCCATAATGATTATTTCTGGATCATGAAGCATCGCCACACCAATATTTAATCTCCGTTTCATACCACCGGAGAATTTCTTAACCACATCCTTGCGACGGTCGGATAGTCCGATGAGTTCTAGTACCTCATCCATTTTTTGCTTTAATTCTTTTCCACGGAGATTATAAATTCTTCCAAAAAAATGCAGATTTTCCTCAGCTGTTAAGTCCGTGTAAAGCGCAATTTCTTGTGGGACCATACCAACAACTCGGCGAAATGATGCAGGATTCTTAATAATACTTTTATTTTCAAAGCGCACATCACCACTTGTCGGTTCTACTAAGGAAGATAGCATCGAAATCGCTGTTGACTTACCAGCTCCATTTGGACCTAATAATCCAACTATTTCACCTTTTTCAATGTACATATTTAAATTTTTCACTGCTTCTACTTGTTTAAACTTTTTCGTTAAATTAACTAATTCAATCATCGAGTATCCCTCCCTCTTACAAAAGCTTACGCTAATCATTCGAAATATCCTACTATCTACAGTCATCAAATCGAGAAATACTTACATGACCTCCGTCACTTTTTGATGTCTAAGAACAAAAGCGCAAGCGCCCGCTAAGGGACGTACGGACTGGGACTGCGATTACTCGCCCCACCGAAAACATTTGGACTGATCCGTAGGAGATAAAGGAAACACGGCGACTGCAGGGAGCCGATGTTGACTTATCGTACGGAGGTGAAGGAAGTCAGATAGTCCCTGGGCGCTGGAGCTGGACGTAGCCGTTCAAATAACTTCAGTTATCCACAGTGTTTAATTTTATAATTTCCTAAACAATGAAAAAAATCCTGCCGAAGCAAGATTCTCCTTTTCAATCTGTAATGTCATGTTTAACCGCATAAATCGCAAGCTGTGTCCGATCACGTAATGCTGTCTTCTGTAATATTTGGGTTATATGATTTTTCACCGTACCGACCGATAAAAATAATTGATTAGCAATTTCCTTATTGGTTTTTCCTTCTCCCACTAATTTCGTAATCAATAATTCTCGAGGGGAAAGCGCAACTGTTACCGATGGTTTACTAGTATGCTGTAATAATTTAGGCATTACTTTTGCCGCCACTTCATCATGGAGTGTTAGCCCACCATGCATACAGCTGTATACCGCTTCAATCAGCTTAGTTGAATCCGCGGTTTTAAGTAAAAATCCATTAGCACCTTGTTTTAATGCTTCCACGGCATATTCATCATCGTTAAAAGTGGTAAGGATAAGTATTTTTATCGCTGGCCATCGTTTCTTGATAATTGTAGTTGCTTCTAGACCATTCATGATTGGCATTCGTACGTCCATCATCACAAAGTCAATTGCATACTTCTCCAGTACTGCGATTGCCTCAGCTCCATTGTTTGCTTCATGTGCTACCGTAATGTTTTTATCTTGTTCTAAAATTACTTTCAATCCTTGCCGAACAATTGCTTGGTCTTCCACTAACAAAACACGCCACATACACATCCCCCTAACTCGCCGGTATTATTCCTGTTACCTTGAATTGGTTCTCAGTTTGATAAACTTCTAACTTGCCGTCAACTTCTTCTACTCTTTTTTTCATATTGGTTAAACCAAATCCAAATTCAAACGCCTTCGCTTGAAAAATAGCATTGGTTATTTCTAACGTTACATCCCCAATCGCTGACTTACCAATTACAACCTGAACTTCTCTCGATTGGCCATGACGCATAGCGTTCGTTAATGCTTCCTGAATGACTCGGTATAATACGACACTATTCTCATTGGAAAGTGGAACAGATAGGACCCCTTGCTTCATCGTAAATTGGACAACCATATGGCTTTCCGCCTCTAATTTACGGATAAGATGAACCACTGTTGCAATTCCTTCGGTTTCTTCAGCTTGTAGCGCCTTTACTGCTTGTCTAGTCTCGTCTAAGCTTTCCTCTGCCATCACTTTCAATTCACGATATGCATCATTGTTAGCTTGTATCGCCAGCATTTCAAGCTTCATAATCAACGCCGTTAACCGGTGCCCTACGGAATCATGTATGTCACGTGCAATTCTATTTCGTTCTTCGACCCGAGCATCCTGTTCAACAAGAAGATTTACTCGCTTTAACTTCCGATATTCCCCAAGCAGCTGATCATAAAGTTCTTTTTGTTCAAAAACCACCGCTTGATACTGATGCATAGCAAGTATTAAATAGTAAAAAAACAGCATCAGAACAGTCATATCAATTATTCCCTGGTTTTGTAACACTGCTAGTAGTAATGTTAATGCCAAATTAATGATAGCATACCATTTTAGTTTTCCCTCATTCAATCGTAAGGAAGCAATAATAGTGAGATAGAGTAAGAGAATAATGGAATACAAATTCTCCCCCACAAAAACCAACCCATGAAAGAAAACCATACCGGATAGCGCAAAATACAAGAACAACGAAACTCGCCTTAACGATAGAAAGAAAAAGATACTAGCTGCTGCTGCGAAGCATAAAAAACTCATTCCTAAATTATTGCTATATTTATAAATCAAATAAGTCCATAGTATGACAAAAATACAGAATCGTAACCAGAAACGGTACATCCAACCCCTACTTTCCTTTTCACCATCAACATATTAATAAAGTAATACCTCATATTTTATCATACGGATTCATTTTCAATTAATTTCCCGAAATAAAGTGGTTCTATGACGTAGCAATTCTGGAACATGATATTTATTACAGGATATAAGATCATTTCAAATATAGTTACGAGCAGAAGTAGAAGTAATTGATATTTACACATTCATCCTATGATTGTAGGGTAGCCACTCAGGATTTTTCGGAGTCTGGAATTAAGTTCCCTGATTTGAAAGATACATTGGAACCGATGCTAAGCTTTTATTGAAGAAATAAAAATGATTCAAAACAAATATAATAAAAGTATCGCTTAAGCAGGGGCATAGATGGAGGAAAAATAAACTGATTCGATAGTCCCTTTTACAACGAGAATATTGAATTAGGCATTAGAATAGGTATTTCGCAGCAACAAACTAAATTCTATGAATATTGTACCATTTCACAATAATCTCGATACTTGACCCCCTAATTTGTAGTATAATCATGGTGACAGAAGTATAGGTTTTAGAATCGACTGACAGGATTGGAGTTAACGGCGGCTTCAAAAAATCCCCAGGAAAGGGGCTGAAGCTTGTGATTCCAATTGACAAGACGATCGAGTTAATGTTAATGTTCTCAACGCTCATATTGTTAGTTGTGAACTCCCGTGAAAAAAAGTAATCACCCTGTCTCTTACTAGGAACCAGGATAATTACCTTTTTCACCAAGAAAGGAAGTCGCCGAAGCCTATATAACTGTCCGAGTCGTAAGTCCACACTTACGACTCGCCTGCATGTATGAGGCTGACGACACTCCCAAAGTTTATTATACAGAATTGGATACACCACGCACAACACTTTTTCGAAAATTGCATCATTTTTCCTCTAGATATTTAACTATCACTTTCCAAGCATCTATTTTTTCAGCTAATGTTTTATTAAATCGCCCCGGAATCGGGCTAGTAGAAGGAAGCTTCAAGACTGTAATAGTCGATAAAACCTCTGTTTTATAATACTTCTTTAACGTGTTATATGATTTTGTCCCATTGCATACGATTAATCTAATTTTGGGATATTCACGTAGTAGACTCGGTATATCATTCGGTTCCTCACCATAAATGTTAGCATCCAAACTGCCCTCCCGATAACAAGCACCGATTGTATCCCATAATGCGATGTTCTTTTCCTTTATAAAAGCAATTTTAGCGTTATAATCATCGGGCACTTCTTCCTTAAACAAAGCGAAAAGGATTTTCCAAAAATGATTACGAGGATTCCCGTAATAGGCTTGTTGCTCTAACGACAGTACACTAGGCATTGATCCAAGTATAAGTACTTTTGATTCTGTTGTAATGATTGGCGGTAGACCAACAATTTTAACTGCCATTGTCCCATCTCCATTTCCTTGTTTATACGTCACCCTTACAGAACCTATATGCGTTTTCTCGCTGCTCTTGTGAATTCCACAGACCTAATTGTTCCAATACGGCAAGTGTAAATTCAGGAAATGCGGTTCCCTTTGCAGTTACAATGTTGCCGGAAACCTCTACCCGACCACCAGTATATTCTGCACCTTCAAATACATGCTTAAACGTATCATATGTAATTGGCGTACAGGTAAATATGCGCAATTTCAAAATCTGCATATTGTGGATATACAAAAAGTAAAACCTTCGTCATTACCTCACCCCACCATTTTATTCTCCCTTCATTATATACAAAACCGCCTAGATAAGAAGGAATAGTTAACAAATAGTACGATAAGTAGGCTCGCAACCAAACAACTCTCCGTGCCAGGAATAAACTAATTTATATAGGTTGGAGGTGATTGCTATTGATAACATTCCTTTTTTGTTAGCGGGACCAATTATAAGACGTGTCGAACCAAACCAAGTATATATCTGGATGACAACGAGTGAAAACGTTCAGGTGGAAGCACAATTCTTTCAAGTAAACGTAGATGTATCTATGCATTCTATTGAATATGAACCAATGGAGACAACTACAGAATCGAGTATGGTTCAAGCTGGCAAGAACTTATACATCTATCTTGTTAAAATAACACCTTACAGCAATAATTTTCCTACCGATTGTATGATTGGCTACAATCTGTTATTTAAGACAAGAGATGAAACCTTCCATTTAGGCGACCTTAATCTACTCGATAAAGAAAATCCTCACTCCATTGTATATGGTAATCTTTCCTATCCCACCTTCATCATTCAAGATAGCATTCCAGCAAACATTTTATATGGATCCTGCCAAAAGCCACATGGAAAGGATTCAAGTGTCATAACGGTTGCCGATGATTGGATAGAACAACACGCTTTCCTGGTAAATGAACGGCCAAACGCCTTGTTCTTTATGGGGGATCAAATTTATGCTGATGATGTTGCGGACTACATTTTTTACAAGCTATGGAAGCTTGCACAGCCTATTATTGACGAAGATGAACAAGGAATCCAAATCATTGAGCCTCGCCTAAAAACAGCACCCTTTCAACGTGGAATCGATCAAATCAATGGCAGGCAATATGTCATGAATACCTTTGCAAAATTCACTTCAAACCATGCGAGTAACCACTTAATACGTTTCAGTGAATATGCCATGATGTACTTAGTGACATTAGGGCCATCACTTTGGCAACAAGAAATAGACGGAAATTTAGAGATCCCAAGTTTTGAAGCCTTAGTCCAAGAGGATGCCTATTATGTGATGTATCCATCACGGAAAAAACGAAGACGAAAAAAAGAATTGAAGCAGCTTAAACAGAAATACGAGGAGCAACTTAAACAATTAAGAGACTTCATTCCGACTTTAGCTGGAATTCGAAGGGTATTGGCAAATACCCCAACCTATATGATATTTGATGACCATGACATCACCGACGATTGGAATATCTCATCTGAATGGATTGAAAATGTCCAAAACAAAAGACTTGGGAAGCATATCATCACAAATGGATTAACTGCCTATTGGCTTTTCCAAGGATGGGGAAACGATCCAGAAGCCTTTCGTACTAAATTAACTACCTTCACCGCTCAACTTAAATATCACAAGAAGTATTCCTACTTCCCTGATGAATGGACTATTCAACTACCGAACTATAGCAAGTGGACTTTCATTGCTCCAACTAAACCAAAGGCATTATTTCTCGACATTCGGACTTTAAGGCAATTTGATAGTAAGCCAAAACCGTTACGAATCGGCAAAATTTTTCATGAAGCAGCTAGAACTCCTCAACTAATTGGAAAAAGAGGCTGGAATATTGCCTACAAGACATTACGAACTAGCAATTGGAAAAAAGGAGACCCGATAATCGTCGTTTCACCTACCCCGTTATATGGACTTGGTATTATTGAATCGTTTCTAAAACGCTTCGTTTATCCACTGCGAGCAATCGGGCTACCAGTAAGCTATGCACTAGATTTTGAAGCGTGGAAATATAACGGAAGAGGATTTAATCGCTTTATTCAACAATTATTGAAATGGCAACCCGAGTTCTGTTACATCCTCTCTGGTGATGTTCATTACGCAAACGCTGTTCGTTCCACCGTATATGCAAATCATAACGAGCCAATTACGATTTATCAATTTACTAGTAGCCCGATTCATAATATGAGTTTTTCTGGTCTATGGGGTTTGTTGTTAAAATTCGTCGTATGGTTCAATTCGCTAACGAGGAAAAAACGAACCATCTACCGAACCTATGATGAAGAAAATAGCCTTACCTTTATCAAAAAATCGGATACTAATGGTAAACAATGTGACTGGCAGGAGCATATTAATTACCTTACTTCGACAACTGGTTCCATTATGCACACACAAAATAATATTGGACTTATAATGATTACGAGTGAATTCATCCAAAATAGACTTCTCAAGCATAATAGCGTGGCTACCTATCAGAGTTATCAAGAGAAAAAAAACGATAGTGATCAACTGTAACACTGATCACTACCGTTTTTTTAATAACCATAATATGGATCTGAAGAAAGGATTGCAAGACTTAGAATTAAAAAGAATAATAGAATAGCACCAAAAACAATCCCGATAATACTGGTAACTCTTCCAGCAACTGCAAGGCCTCTACCGCCTTGGCCAGTAACCGCAATCTCTTTAATACCCTTATTCGCTAATACAAGACCAATTATTCCAAGAATAATTCCAATATAAGGTACAATAACTGCTATGATTCCTAAAACTAATGACGCAACCGATTTTCCATTTGTCTCTTTTGTTTCCATTTTCATTCCCCCTATGTAGGACTTTTGGTGTACAATATCAAAAATATCAAAAAATGAGCAATCTGTATAGTAACTATTTTTAATAGATAAATTTTAGTATACTAATTAGTACTAGAACATTGTTTCAACGGAGGTACTTTGATGACACAAGAACTAATTCTAGCATCCACTTCTCCTCGGAGAAAAGAACTGTTAGAACAGGTTAATATTCCATTTTCAATTCGAAAACAAGATGTCGACGAATCACATATTCATCTTGGTAATCCTGCCAAAACAGTAGAACAGTTAGCAATCCTTAAAGGTAAGCAAACAGAAATTACCCGCCCAAACGAAGTCATTTTATCAGCCGATACCGTTGTTGCATTTAACGGCAATATTTTTGGTAAACCGAAAAATGATGAAGATGCTTTTACCATGCTAACTTCCTTAGGCGGAAACGTGCATGAGGTCTATACAGGCGTCATGATTCGTTCCCATCAACATGAAATATCTTTTGTGGAAAAAACACTTGTTGAATTCTGGCCATTAACAGAACAAGAAATCACCCAATACATACAGTCAAAAGAACCGTTTGATAAGGCTGGCGCATATGGCATTCAAGGCAAAGGAGCAGCATTGGTAAAAAGCTTAACCGGTGATTACTATACAGTTATGGGGCTCCCAATTTCACGGGTAATTCGTGAATTAAAGCAATTTGACATTTATCCAGCTTCCTGACTGGCTATTTTATTCAATGCTTGAAATGGAGAGTAAATCAATGCAACTACAAAACGAAAAAGACATTTACGATATCATCCAACAGGACACAACCATGATGGAGATCCTTAAAGCAGCCCATACGCTTGATCTACCTGATTGGTGGATCTGTGCTGGCTTTGTCCGTTCAAAAATTTGGGATGTTCTCCATGATTTTACCCAGCCCACAATAATCGATGATGTTGATTTGGTCTACTTTGATAAATTTACTACTGACGAAGCTATGGAAAAGGAATATGAGAATAGACTGAAACAGCTATTGCCTTCTGTTCCATGGTCGGTAAAAAACGAAGCCCGTATGCATCTAAGAAACGGAATCGATCCCTATACTAGTACAGTAGATGCCATTTCTAAATTTCCAGAAACGGTGACAGCATTAGGTGTAAAACTAATCAGAAATGGTGAATTACGTTTGACGGCTCCTCATGGTGTGGAGGATGTTCTAAACCTAACCGTTCGCCCTACTCCAGATTGCAAGTGTTCAGATGCCCAAATGAAAATTTACTATAAGCGAATAAAATCTAAAAACTGGAAAGCAACCTGGAATAAGGTAACCTATTTAGATGCCTAGAAAATTTTAACTAAGCAAAAGCACCGCCAATGGAAATTAGCGGTGCTTCTCTGCTATTCAAGTGCTTTATCAATAAACGATTGTAATCGTTGTTGAAATTCTTCTGTTTCAACTGTGTATGCCTTTGTATGACCAGCATTAGGGACAATCCATAATTCCTTTTCGCCACCTGCTGCGTCATATAATTCATAAGCCATTTCTGTTGGCACTAGCTCATCAGCGTCTCCATGAATAAGGAAAAGTGGACGCGTATTTTTCTTCACCTGCTCAACAGCAGAAGCTTCACCAAAGTAATAGCCAGCACGAACCTTCGTTATTACACTCGTTACATCAAGTAATGGAAACGATGGAAGATGATATAAATATTTCATTTGGTGCTTTAGTTCTTCCTTAACAGTTGTATAACTGCTGTCTGCAATAATCCCCTTCACTTCTGATGGGAGTTCCTCACCACTGGTCATTAATACAAGGGCAGCACCCATGGAATTTCCATGTAAAAGAATATCTTCTTCTCCATATTCCGCAATTAACAAGTCAATCCATTTTACATAATCAAGGCGGTCATGCCAGCCATAGCCAATATAGTCCCCTTCACTAGCACCATGACCTCTTGCATCAGGCATTAACACATCAAACCCCTGATCATAATAATACTTAACCAAATCATCCATATCATCATGTTTTCCTCTATAGCCATGCGCCAAGATTACTGCCTTACCTGAGCTTTCCTCATTTTTCAAAAACCCAGCCTTTAATGTCAAATCGTCATAAGACTGTATTTCTAGAATTTCTGGTTCTTGTGTTGCATACCATTCTTCCGCTTCTTCAATAATAGATAACGCCGTTTCACTCGCTTCAGCATTTACGGTTTCCGATTCACTGTGTAACTCGATATCAGTACCGCGTTTAATGCCTTCCCCATAAAAATAATTACCCGCTACCAGCAATCCAATGATCAGAATACCGATAACAATTCCTAAAATAATCATATGTTTCTTTTTCAATTGTTCTCCCCCTGGGCCTAAAAACATACTATCTTTACGTTAATTTAATAATATACTAGTTCTATTTCCTCATAAAGCGGAAACTATAAATTCCCCCACTCAAGGAATTCTAAGCGGTTGCCAAATGGATCGATTAGATAAAATCGATTAGCACCTGGTAAATTATCATCATCTGTATAAGCAACATTTTTCGAATCAAGATAAGCTCTCATCGCCTCAATATTGTTCACACGTATGGCAGGATGCGCCTTGTTAGCTGGATAAAACGGTTCTTCAACTCCAATATGAATGGCAACATTACCAGACTGGAACCAAACTCCACCACGCTTCTTTAAATTTGCTGGCTTCTCTACCTCGTTAAGTCCAAGCAAATCCCTGTAAAACAAGCGCGCATTCTCTTCTTCTCCCACTGGCGCTGCCAACTGCACATGATCAATCTTTTCATAATTAAAATTCATACAAACACCCCTCACCCATTGATACATTTATCATAATAGTTGAGAGTGATAATTAATAATACTATTTACCAATACTAGTTGAAAGGATTTGCTTATAAGGTAGGATCGTGCAGTTCGGTATCCCTACTGATGAGCGATGTTCTCGTATTTCGGGCGATAATTTATCATTACGAGCGATATTCCAGTACTTCGGGCGATATTTCCTCATTACGAGCGATATTCCCATATTTCGGGCGATGTTTCCCTATTACGAGCGATATTCCAGTACTTCGGGCGATATTTCCTCATTACGAGCGATAATCCCATATTTCGGGCGATGTTTCCCTATTACGAGCGATATTCCAGTACTTCGGGCGATGTTTCCTCATTACGAGCGATATTCCCGTATTTCGGGCTGATAATCTCCACTCCAGACTGGTTATATACTGATGTCCTAAATTACCTATTGTTACTCCTCACACATATCCACTAATTATTCTATCGCACAATAAAAATGGCCAGTCTCTCGAAAGAAACTGGCCTGTCATGTTAGTTATCAACAGCCACATATGCCGTATTTTGAATAAAAAGTTTTAAACCACCACTTCACCAAAGTGGGTGTTTGCAGAAACCTTCCTGCCTTCCGCTCATCCATGGCGGCACGGCATTAGAGTTTCAATGTAAAACTCCCTATTATCCAATTAGAGGTTAAAACTTAATTAAATACGTACATCGTAGCTTGTATCCTTATCATACATCGTTCGAACCTCAATAGCAATGTCAATGTCATCCAGTTTTGGAAAATAGGCAATTCTTCACATATGTCCTAAAAAATTTGTTCATAAACCTCTCGAAGCTGTTCTGTCCTTAGATCATCTTGAACATTTTCTGCATAATTAATTTCTCGTTGCAGGATTTTCTCTAAATACTGCATTTCTTTATCGTTTAGATCCTCTACAAACGCCACTTCGCTGTCATACCTATTTTTCATTAATTTATGATAAATCGATTGGTTTAACTCATTCTCTGCATAATTAGATAAAGATTCTCTTAAGTACAACAATGTCTTATCGATTGTTCTCACCTGCTTTTAAATCTTCGTGTTCTTCTTTTTAGCCCTGTCCTCTAACTGCGATTTTGGTCGGTGATTGGCAGTCTCCTCGGTTAAACCTTGAGGATTCACACTTGAAATAGCACGCTTTTTACTCCAGTTATCACTTTTCTCTGGCAAGTTCAACACCTCCATTAGCTAGTATTTCAAAAACAACATGATTTATCCGAATTCCTATGCTAGGAAATTTAATTTTTTCTCAATCACCGAGACCCTCATACTCCTGTCGTAATTCTCGCTTCAAAACTTTGCCACTAGGATTTTTAGGCAAGACATCCGTGAAGGCGACATATTTCGGAACTTTGAAGGTTGATAAAATCCCTTTGCAATACGCTATTACGGCTTCTTCCGTTAAACTCGCTTCATATTTTGGTACGATTATTGCCGTAACGGCTTCGATCCAATATTTGTCTGGAATGCCAATGACAGCTACCTCGGAAACACCTTCCATTTGATAAATGGTCTCTTCCACCTCTCTACTGGAGACATTCACACCACCTGTATTGATCATGTCCTTTTTCCGGTCGATAATTGTAATGTAGCCTTCCTCATCCATTACCCCTAAATCACCACTGTGGAACCAACCACCTCGAAATGCTTCCGCCGTTTTTTCCGGATCAAATAAATACCCTTTCATCGCATGTGGTGTACGATGAACAATCTCGCCTATATCACCACGAGGTACCTCTTGATCATTATCATCTACTATTTTTGTTTGCATATTTAATGCTGGTTTTCCTGCTGAGCCTAGCTTACGTAATTGGTCTTGTGGCTGTAAGGCTGTTGCGAGAGGTGCAACCTCTGTTTGCCCATAAAAATTCCAAAACCTCGCATTGGGAAGCCTTTCCGAAAGCTCCTTTAATATTTCCCTTGGCATAATCGCAGCACCGTAATAGCATTTTTCTAATGTTGATAAATTCCGCGTATCAAACTCTGGGTGGCGAAGAAGCGCAATCCAAACCGTCGGTGGACAAAACAGCTGGGTAGCACATTCCTTTTCAACTGTAGTCAAAATAACCTCTGGACTTGCACCATCTAAAATAATCCCACTAGATCCTAGATAAATACTTGGCCCTAAGAAACAGTGTAACTGTGCACTATGATACATCGGAAGCGGATGAATGATGACATCCTCCTCTGTCATATTACCGTCAACAATACAGCTCATATATTCACTAATAATACTTTTATGTGTCAACATAACCCCTTTTGGACGTGATTCTGTACCACTAGTATATAAGACGTGAGCAAGGTCATCATCAGCTAATGCCGTATCTACGAATTCAGTAGGCTTATCCACCGTAACATCACGCAATGGTGTCCAGTCCACTAAGCGCTCATCTGGATAATCCGCTTCCTCCAAATCCATTAAATAGCGAAAATCAATTTGCATTCCTTCACCTGCTAAGTCAAGTACTGGCGCATATTCCTCAGACGCAATAAAGCCACGAACACCAGCATGCTGGAGGATGAAGCGAACATCATCTTTTGTCAGCATATAGTTAATCGGAATCATCACAGCACCAATTCGAGCTAAAGCAAAGTTAACCACAACAAAATCTAGGCTATTCTTAGACATTACCGTAATCATATCGCCCTTTTTCATTCCGTTCTCCCGAAAAACAAACGCTGTTTGATTGACTAAGTCGTCGAGTTCTTCGTAATTCAGACGCTTATCCCGATATGCCAAAGCAAATTTTTCGGGCATCCTATCTCTTGTTCGCGCTAAAATATCTCCTAAAGTATTTCGGCGGGCACGTTCGAGTAAATTCGTAAGTTCATCCATTACATTTGAATCTGTGTTCAACAGAACCAACTCCTCAACATAATTTGATGACTGACCGTTTTAAAATTCTATTAATTATTTTAATTCAGATAATTTTTGTTAGCAATATAAAGTAAACACTCTGTCAAAACTTCATCTTATTCAACTAATTTCGACCCAAAAATCACCTACATTACGTCCTTTTTCAATCCGTTTCTAAACAAAAAAACTCTCCTTATCGTAAGAATCACTGCAAGAAGAGCCTCATTCATCTATTTTATTGTTCAAATATAACGCGCGTACTACCAATCATATCATGCAATCCTTGTTTTTCATCGGTAAATCCTACAATGATATAAAGTACTGCTAGGAACGAAAATACTTGGTAAATAAATCTACCTATAAGCTCTCGAAATAAAAGATCGCTCCATTTGAGTGGCTGGTCATCCTCCCGAATAACTTTGATCCCGATAATCATTTTTCCAATTGTTTGCCCAAAATACTTCGTCATGAATAAGAAATAGGCATAGTAAATAATAGCGCCAATTATTCCAGTCACCGTCCAAAAACCAACGCTAACCGCCAGCCCCTCATTGACAAATTTGAACGGAGAAAGCAAGATACCATTTAGACTAAAAATGACTACTAGATCCATGCTATATGCCCAAAAACGCATCCAAAATCCTGCATATCTTTTTTCAAGGGTGACAAGATCAGCTATTGGTTCCATACGTAGTTCACTCATTCCTTATCCCTCCCCTAATTCGAATACAAGTACATCGCTCGAGGTGCATTTGACTCACGAATGCTATCCATCATATTAAAGAGCTCTGTATCTTTTCCAAAAAGATTTTTCATAGACATTCCAAAAAATCGGTCGATTCCAAATGGTTGATTATACGTAACGATTTGTGCATTCTCTAGTTCCAAATCTGCTTTCATCATTTCCATCGTATCCTCTAATGAACCAAGCTCGTCGACAAGACCATTATCCTTTGCTTGGCTACCAGTGTATACACGTCCATCGCCAAGCTTTCGAACTGTTTGTTCAGACATACCTCTACCATCAACAATCACTTGAACAAAATCTGCATACATATCATCAATCATCGTTTGCAGTAGTTCCCGTTCCTCATCTGTCATGTCACGATAGGTGGACATAATATCTTTAAATTCACCGCTTTTAATGGTATTAACCTCTACACCTAGTTTATCTGCTAAACCAGAAAGGTCATAACCTTGCATGATAACACCAATCGAGCCAGTTAGTGTTGCCGGATGGGCAATAATCTTATCAGCTGGGGCTGAAATATAATACCCACCAGATGCTGCCGTGTTCCCCATGGACACATAAATTGGTTTTTCCTGTTCCGCTTGAATTTCAACTAGTTTATCATGAACCTCCGCACTTTCAACTACTCCTCCACCAGGAGTATTAATGCGTAAGATAATCCCATCAACAGTTGGATCATCACCAGCCTCCTCTAACATTTCTAAAAACTGACGATGATTATAAGAAGTGGTATTAATAAAAGAACTTGGCGTGGTATCTTGAATGACACCATCCAAGTACAAAACAACAAGCTTGCCCTGTGTACCATTTTCCAGCACTTCTTCTTCAAACTTATTTTCTGGAAAAGAAAATAACTGTTCAAAATTTGTACTAGCAACACTTGTTACAAATCGAAATCCTAGTGAGACAACAAACAACACTACAGCTGCTAATAATGCAAACCAGCGTTTCTTATTCATGTTATATCCTCCTGTTTTTCCCAATTCTAATTAACAGAATACACTATTTAGGTATCGATTTCTAATCGTGACGAATCTTATTTTCTACGGGGATGATACCAGAAAAAAATCCAGTGCCCACTAAATATGAGCACTGGATTTCTAGTTATACGCGATTAACTTTAAACTAAGATAAATACAATGTTGCATGTTTCCTTGTTCGTTTCACCTTAGGTGGAAAATAACCTCGTTCATAGATTTTCCCCTTTGTAATATTGATCTGCTTCAGCATTTCATCAAGTGAATCGGTTTCATAGGCTGCGATTGCCTTTTGCATCACTTTGGCAGCGACACGAGCATCTTCTAAGGCATGGTGATGTTCAAAAACAATGCCATGATGCGCAGCAAGTGTATTCAAGCGATGGTTCTCCAATGCTGGCCACACTCTTTTGGCAATATTCGCGGTACATAAATAATCCATGTCTGGATAGGTTAGCCCATGTTGATCCAATGTTTGCCTAATAACACTCATATCGAAGCTAGCGTTATGAGCAATAACTAGATTTCCAGAAAGATACCCATTCAATTTTGGCCACATCTCGGAAAAAGTTTGCGCATCAAGTACATCTTCCTCCATAATCCCATGGACTCGAATATTATGGTAATTAAAATAGGTTTCGGGATTAATTAGAGAGTAGTATTCTTCTAAAATCTCTGTTTCATTCGCAATTACAATACCTACTGCACAAGGACTATTCCGTTTTTCATTTGCCGTTTCAAAATCAATCGATACAAAATTCATAGTTAGACATTCCTTTATGACGATTTATTCCTAGCTTAACACCAGGCAAACAATATACCAACCGTTACAATAATCCAAGCATTTTCAAACCGTGGTATATTCCATCTTGATCAACTGGCTTAGTCACATATTTCGCATGAGACTTTACAATTTCCTCCGCATTTCCCATTGCAACACTATTGGTTACCGACTCCAACATTTCAATATCATTTAATCCATCGCCAAATGCATATTGATGTTCTTTTGCAAACTGGAGTTTTTGCATTGCCTGCTCAATTCCTTGTGCTTTAGAACCACCTTTTGGCAGAACATCAACAGATAATGGATGCCAACGTACAAAATCAAATGCTGGAAATGCTTCTTCGTATTGTTTTTCCTCCCCTTCTTCACAGAACAACAAGGTTTGGAAAATATCGTTATCCTGATAATAAAGCGGATCATGACTAGGCATCTCCATCTTTAATGTGCTAATACTCTCCGTAATAAAGGCATGCTCTGGCACATTGGACCTCATCACAGTAGGTGACATATAAACAACCGGGTGATTATTTTTCAATGCATCGTTCGTCAACTTTTCTAATGATGGTCGATGCAAAGGATTTTTATACGCAACCTCACCTTTGACGACGACATACTGCCCGTTATAGCTAACATATGTATCAATTCCTAATTCCTCCCGAAGACGCTTATACATAAATGGTCCACGACCTGTAGCAATTGCAACAACATGACCTTTAGCTTTCAACTGTTGAATGGCTTCCTTTGTAGAATTCGGTAATTCTTTGTTGTGATCTAACAATGTACCATCGATATCAAAAAATAGAACACTTTGCGCTGTCATATCGTTTTCTGCTCCTCTATTATCTATTTCGTTTCTATTTCTATTCTAACGTATGAAAGGCATACCAAGTCAACTATCATGGTCTCCAAGAAAATTTATCATTGAACTGAATTTTCTTTTTTTTTGAAAAATATTTACTTGACAACCCTTTAGGACGTGTGTAAATTATAAACTAACAATTAAATTACGAATACTTTCTTATCCAGAGAGGTGGAGGGACTGGCCCTTTGAAGCCTCGGCAGCGGACTCCGATGAGTACTGTGCCAATTCCAGTAGCGTAAGGCTAGATGATAAGAAGAGATTGCTACGATATTAAGTGAACCTCTTCTTATGATTTAGGAAGAGGTTTTTTGTTGTTCGGCGGTAAATAAAGGAAACGATAATTTGTTCATTTTATTCACTATTTAAAAAAGAAAGAGGGATTACAAATGACTAAAACTGTTCATCACCCACCATTTCGAGCAGATCATGTAGGAAGCTTACTTCGACCAGCAAATTTATTACAAGCACGAACTGATTATAATTCTGGAAAACTATCAGCAGAGGAATTTCGAACGATACAAACAAAAGAAATAAAGCGTATTGTTGATAAACAAATTGAAGTCGGCCTTGAGTTAGTAACAGACGGCGAATTTCGTCGCTCTTGGTGGCATCTAGACTTTTTGGAACATCTGAATGGGATTGAAGGGTATGTGCCTGAACACGGCATTCCATTTCAAGGTATCGAAACTGAGCCTTATGATGTACGTAATACAGGAAAAATTTCCTTTAATCCCGATCATCCATTTATCACAGACTTTATCGAACTAAACGCCATTGTCGATGGCCGTGCAGTGACCAAACAAACCATACCAAGCCCAAATCAGTTATTTCATCGTGGCATACGGAATAGCGCGATTTATCCAAGCATTGAGGATTATGCTACAGACATTATCGATACTTATCGGGATGCTTTACGAGCATTCTATAACGCTGGAGTTCGTTACTTACAGTTCGATGACGTGTATATTGCTGGCCTAAATTCTGATAGTTTAATTGCTTACGAGCCTGACCTAACACGTGACGAATTAATTGAATTGGCACTACGTGTAGTAAATGGTGTCTTAGCTGATAAACCAGCGGACTTATACATAACCACCCATTTATGTCGAGGCAACTATGAATCTAGATGGGCATTTGAGGGGAGCTACGGATTTATTGCTCCTACTTTATTCGCCAAGGAGAAAGTCAATGGATTCTTTCTTGAATATGACGACGAACGCTCTGGAACCTTCAAGCCATTAGCGCATATTCCTAGAGGCGATACGAGAGTAGTACTAGGATTGATTACTTCTAAATTCGGTGACTTAGAAGATAAGGGGTTCATCAAAAAACGGATTCAAGAGGCAACAGAATTTGTATCACTCGACCAGTTGTGTTTAAGTCCACAATGTGGTTTTGCATCAACACATCACGGAAATAAGCTAACAGAAGAACAGCAATGGGCTAAGCTAAAGTTTATCGTGGATATCACAAAAGAAGTTTGGGGTTAAGCATACGAGTAGTCAGGCAAACATTTTTAGCCTGACTTTTTCTTTTTAAAGAAAAATCTAAAATTTATCAACTTCTCTCGGAACTTTTGGTACACTATACATAGACGTATCTTAAAATGCAGGAGGACCTTCGCATGTTGTTGTTTTGGATTATCGTTATCATAATTGCATTAATCGTTCTTGAAGAAGGCTTATATTACTTATCCAATCGAATAGCGTTTCATAATCAAACAACAGATGAGAAACAACAGACCAATCATACAAAAAAATTCATTCGAAAAAGAAAACGCCGAGATACTACAGACAAAACATTAGGGAAACCCTGATGTTTTTTAACATTTGAAAGGAGCCGATTTCATGTTAGAAGACTATCAGTTGCTTCGCATTCCTGGTCCTACCCCAGTCCCGCCAAGTGTACAGCGAGCCATGCTTCAACCAATGATTGGGCACCGTGACCAGGAAACAAAGGATTTACTAACTAGAATCCAATCACCATTAAAAGCTATCTTTGGAACAGAACTAGATGTCTTCATAATCGCTGGTAGTGGTACAGCCGCACTAGAGGCTGCTGTTGTCAATACAGTTGAAGCGAAAGAAGAAGTTCTAGTTTTAGTTACCGGAACATTTGGAGATCGCTTCGCAAAAATATGTGAAGCCAATCATATAGCTGTCCACCGATATGAAACTAAATGGGGAAACGCATTAAACACGAAAAAAATTAGAGATTACCTCGCAGAAAATCCTTCCATAACAGCTGTTTTTGCAACGTATTGTGAAACATCAACTGGTGTTTTAAATCCCATCCAAGAATTAGCCCAAGAAATAAAAAAGGTATCTGATGCCTTATTAATAGTCGACGGTGTATCATGTGTTGGCGCTGTGGAAACGAAGATGGACGAATGGGGAATTGATGTATTAATTACTGGATCACAAAAAGCACTTATGCTCCCACCAGGACTCTCTTTTATTGCCGCAAGTCCAAAAGCTTGGCAAAGAATAGCACGAATTAAACAGCACCGATTTTATTTTGACTTACGAAAATATCACGATTCCCTTCAACAGGATTCCACACCATTTACACCAGCCATCTCCCTACTATACGGACTGGAACAATCATTGCATTTAATAGAAAAGGAAGGACTCCCTTCTATCTATTCTAGACACCAACTAATGAAGGATATGACTAGAGCAGCTTTTCGTTCATTAAGGATACCCTTGCTAACGAATGATGCCGATGCTTCTCCTACTGTGACAGCCATTAAACCAACCAGCTTTCAACCAGATATGCTTCGTCATATCTTAAAAAAGGAATTCGGTCTTGTAGTAGCTGGGGGGCAAAACAAACTCAAAGGGAAAATATTCCGAATCGGACATATGGGTTATTGTCATCCAGCAGATATCCTCCAGATTATCTCTTGTATCGAGCTAGGACTACGTAAAATGGGACAGAACATAGCATTAGGTAGCGGAACAAAAGCAGCACAACAAGTCTATTTAAAATATTTCCAGGGGGATGAAGATGACATTTAACATATTAATAGCAGATTCACTGAACGATGAAGGAATTAAACCATTACGGGAAGCATCTGACATTCATATCGTAGAACAGACAAATTTATCACGCGATCAATTACAAGACATCATCCCTTCATTTCAAGCTTTAATCGTCCGCAGCCAGACACACGTTACGAGAGAAGTCATCGAAAAGGCAACGAATCTAAAAATCATCGGACGTGCAGGAGTCGGTGTAGATAATATCGATGTAGCTGCAGCAACTGAAAAAGGAATCATCGTCGTGAATGCCCCCAACGGAAATACTAATTCCGCTGCCGAGCATACAATGGCCATGCTAATGGCCTTATCACGAAAAATACCACAGGCTTATCATGCATTAAAGAATAAGCAATGGGACAGAAAGCGTTACATTGGGGTTGAAGTAAAAAATAAAACCCTTGGCATAATTGGTCTCGGACGAATCGGTACAGAGGTTGCCTATCGCGCTAGCGGTCAGCGTATGAATATTCTTGCCTATGATCCTTATTTAACCAAGGA
This sequence comes from Ornithinibacillus contaminans, assembly GCF_001038425.2. Lineage (GTDB taxonomy): Bacteria > Bacillota > Bacilli > Bacillales > Amphibacillaceae > Ornithinibacillus > Ornithinibacillus contaminans. Next base: position 88,192 of record NZ_LDPV02000052.1, on the reverse strand, counting down.
AAAAGCGGCGAAAATGGGGATTGAATATGGAAGTTTAGAGGACGTATTGCGAAAATCAGACTTTATTACCGTTCACATACCATTATTGAACGAAACGAAGCACCTACTAAATCGAAATGCCTTCAAAAAAATGAAAGCTGGTGTGCAAATCATTAACTGTGCCCGAGGTGGTATTATTGATGAAGATGCATTATTTGATGCCATTAAGAACAAAACTGTTGCAGGTGCAGCACTTGATGTGTTCGAAGAGGAACCATTTTTAAATCATCGCCTGCTAGAGCTTCCTGAAGTTATAGCAACCCCTCATCTAGGTGCAAGCACGATTGAAGCTCAAGAAAATGTAGCCATCGATGTTAGCCAAGACATCCTACGGTTTATAAATGGGGAACTAGTACGTAATCCCGTCAACCTACCTTCCCTCGATAAAGAACGAATTCGCAAAGTAGAACCATATTTTTCGTTAGCGGAAAAGCTAGGTGAATTTCTCATTTATTTAACCGATGAAACAGTCGAGGATGTTTCGATAGAATATGCCGGAAATATGATCAAAAATGAAGTATCTCCAATAAGCAGAAAAATAATCAAAGGGATGCTCGCACGTCATCTCGGAACACATGTCAATGAGATTAACGCCTTATATCTCGCTGATAAACGGGGGATTCATATACATGAGCGTAAAACTTCAACGAAGAAAGGATTCTCGAATCTTATTACGGTGGAGATGAAAACAAAGTCTGCCACAAGAAGTGTTTCAGGTACGTTATTAGACGGCCTTGGCCCTCGCATCGTTTCGGTTGATCAATACAGTGTTGACGTAGATCCACAGGGACACATCATCGTCATCCACCACACCGACCAGCCTGGAGTCATCGGCAAAATGGGCAGTTTACTAGCGAAACATCATGTCAATATCGCAACCATGCAGGTAGACCGCTTAGATATTGGTGGAGATGCGATAATGCTTTTAAAAGTCGATAAACATGTAGAAAAAGATGTGTTACGTGAACTTGTCACACTAGAAGAAATCCATCACGTAAGAGCGATAGATCTTTAAAAAATGGAGAGGTAGTCACGTTAAACAGCGTCCACCTCTCCTAACTTATTGAGAATCCCAATTAATTCCTTTAGCTTTTCAATGTGAAAAGTAGGCTGTATATCAGTAGTGACTTTCTGATTACGGTTAACCCACACACTCTTAATCCCAACACGATTAGCACCCAGGATATCTGTATTTAAGTTATCGCCAACCATGATGACTTCATCTTTCGTAACAGCTACTCTATCTAATACATACTGGAAAATGGTTGAATCAGGCTTCCCTATCCCGAAATCACCGGAAACAATAATTTCATCAAAATATCCTGCTAATTCTGATGTTAAGCCTAGCTTCGCACGCTGTAAGGATGGTGCACCATTCGTTAACAACACAAGAGAGTAATCTCCTTTTAACTGGTCGAGAACAGAATAGGTGTCATCAAAAACATAGGAGAACTGTTTCCGAAATGCGGAAAATGCCGTGGCTAGCTCTATCGCTAATTCCTTATCTTCAATCCCAACTGCCTGTAGCCCATTTGCCCACACACTTCTTTGATATAATGGCGCAATTTCCCTGAGTTTTTGAAAGTCCTCTCCGTCGTCATCAAACGTTCCCCATAATCCTTCAAATGGATTAATCCCAATCCGTTTTGTAAATGGGTACACGTCATAAGAAGAATAAAGAGCTTTAGCACATTCACGCACCTTTTCTTCAAAAAACACTGCTTCGATATCGTATTTGATAGCAGCAATTTTACAAGTTTCCTCGAATGCTTTCTTGATACTCTTTTTGTCATGTATTAACGTATCATCAAGGTCAAACATAATCGCTTTTAACATGCTATTCTCCTTTCTTAAGCACATAATAACAGGCTAACCAAAAGCTCCGGGTTAGCCTTGTTCTTTAGTACACTTCATAATTTTGTCCAGTTTGTGCCCCTTCCACACTCTTCTTATATGCAAGGGCAACACGGTTAACCGGAACAGGTGTGAAACCAGCGAAGAACTTCTCCAACCTGCCCCATGATTCCAAAACAGCATTGGGACTTACACTATTGATTCGAATACCTCTGGGCATTTCTATAGATGCAGCTTTGACAAAGGATTTCACGCCACCATTTGCCATTGCTGCAGATGCCCCTAATGGAATCGGATCATCCATCATGACTCCAGTTGTGAGGGTGAAGCTACCACCGTCATTGACGTAATTCAACCCAAGTAAGACTAAGTTTATTTGGCCTTTTAACTTACTTTGAATACCGCGTTCATTTAATTCTGGCGTTAATTCAGCTACCGAAACAAAGTTCGCCCCACCCGAAGCATTAACCACAGCATCCACTTTACCAACTTTTTCATACATCTCTTTGATACTCTGCTCTACCGTTGTATCTACGGAAACATCTATCCCATTTCGCCCTGCTCGTATAATCTCATGATTAGCCAATACGTTGCATATTTTACTTCCGATTGTTCCACTTGCCCCTACAACCAAAATCCTCATCGGCAAATCTCCTTTTTGGATTTTAATTTAGTCCCATACCTAATAAATATGTCTTACAGTTTGGAAACTATTCCACTCCATTGTCGATTATAGAAAATGTTCGCTTCTCACAATCCATTTCTGCAACTGCACCATATGGCAAAATAAATTTCGGTTCGGTATGGCCAAAATTGAGATTATATAAAACAGGTAGTTCTTCTAAACCATATTCTTTTAAAACCGTTCTAATTTCGACTTTATATTCTTCATAATATTTTTCGTCCAAAGGCTTTGCAAAGATAATTCCATTTACGACGTTCAATATACCTTGTGCGCCATAATTTCGCAGCCAATATCGAATGAAACTAGGATCTGGTGTTTCTTCCGAGGTTTCAAAGAAAAGGATACTGTTTTGAAAGGATTGCAGCGATGGCCAAAGTGTTGTGCCTTTCATAAACTCCATTACTTCCATACACCCACCTATCAGACGCCCTTGGGTTATCCCTTTTCCTTGAATCACTTCATAACCGGCATTCGGTAAAAATTTGCGTTTCCGATTTTTATTTCCCTCATCCCAGGGTATAAATTCACTAGTCCATTCCGGCGCTGCTTTTATTTCACCAATCTGATTCGTAGAAAAAAGGATACGGTTTATCATATCAATCGTGTAGGCATGCATTTCCACATTCTCAGCAAAATCGGTTAAAACTGCTGGACCATAAAAGGAGGATACACCTGCCTTATAACAAATATAATGTGCTATCGTCGTATCCGAAAAGCCCATGAATATTTTGGGATTATTACGAATCACTTCATAGTCAATATAGGGTAACAGCCGAATACTATCGTCTCCTCCAATGGTAGAAAAAATAGCTTTAATATCCTTATCCTGAAAAGCTGTCATAAGATCCTCTGCACGAGCCTCTGGATGATTATATAAATAATCAGTTCCTTTTAAGCTATTCGGCATTGGAACTACTTCAAGACCAAAAATCTCCTCCATACGTCTAACACCCTGTTCATATCGCCAGCGTAATTCCTTATCGCCTGCTCCACCCCAAGACAAGCTAATTGTTGCTACTTTGTCACCCGGCTGTAAATGCTGTGGTTTAATTAACATATTATCCCCCCAAAATCTTCTACATTAATTATTCTATTTTCACCTGCTTAATTCCTGCAAAAAAGCACCGGAATAAAATATTCCAGTGCTTCGATGAAGAATTGAGGTATTAATTTTCTTTCGCGACACTCGTTTGATCATACTTTGTGAAGAAAGTAATCACTAACCCTACCGCAGCAATGATTCCTGCCACCGCAAATGCCATGTCTACCCCATGAATATAGCCACTCAAGCCTTCTTTTGGGATAGCGGTCGTCGTCATTACTGTAACCAGCATAGCCGTACCGATAGCTCCAGCCACCTGACGTAAGGTATTATTCATTGCCGTACCATGTGGAAGCAGTTGTGGTGATAGTTGATTCAATCCTGCTGTTGTAACAGGCATCATCACCATTGCAATTCCTAACATTCGGAATGTATGGACTGTTGCAATATATGTGAAGGTCGTCTCTGGTGTCAGAACCGTTAGGAAAAACGTACTTACCGTAAGTATTAACAATCCTATAATAGATAACCATTTCGCACCATATTTATCGAATAACCGACCTGTTATCGGGTTCATTATTCCCATGACGATCGCACCCGGTAACAACGCTAAGCCAGATTCAAACGGACTAAATCCAAGCATATCTTGCATTAATAATGGCAGAATAACGGCTCCACCGATCATTGCTAAGAATACTACCATTCCTAATACCGTCGTCATTGTAAAAACAGGATTTTTAAAAATACGAAACTCTAAGATAGGCTTTTCTAATTTCAACTGTCGTAAGATAAACCAAAGCAGAGTCACCGCTCCAAGTAACATGGTCAAAATCACTTGCCAGCTAGTCCAGCCTGCATTTCCAGCTGTACTAAATGCATATAGTAACCCACCGAATCCTAATGAGGACAGGACAATCGATAGGATATCCACCTTTGGAAATGTTTGTTTCGTAACATTTTTCAAGATAAAATACGCAACAATTACATCAATAATAGCAATTGGTGAGACAACATAGAATAAACTTCTCCACGGATAATGCTCTAGTAAATATCCTGATAAAGTAGGTCCTATTGCTGGGGCAAAGGAAATAATTAATCCGAATAGCCCCATTGCCGTACCCCTTTTTTCCTTAGGGAAGATTAAGAACATGATGGTTTGCATTAATGGCATCATGATTCCAGCACCTGCTGCTTGGAGAACTCGTCCCAATAGCAACGTATAAAATTCAGGGGCAATTGCACAGACAATTGTTCCTAAAGCAAATGACCCCATGGCCGTCATAAATAATCCTCTTGTTGTAAACCTCTCGATTAAAAATGCGGTAATCGGAATCATGATCCCATTCACCAGCATAAAAATTGATTGTAACCATTGCACGGTATTATCGTTTATTTGCAAATCATCCTTAATCACTGGTAATGCAGTAGCTAAAAGGGTTTGATTTAGAATCGCTAGAAAAGCCCCAGATAATAACACGATGATTAGTGGGACTTTACGGATTGGCTCTGTTTGTTGCTCCGCTAGACTTCTATCCATAGTACTCCTTCTTTCTCTGTTTATCTCATACTTATTGATACCACAACAACTATATTTTATGTCACCTAATGATTGAAATGACATTTCCAACCAAATACTATCAATTCAACAAGTTTCCAATATAACATACCTGAATAATTCCAATAACCATTAAAACTAGATACTGTCTCCTCCAATAGGAGAACGTTATGTTAATTCGTTCCCATATTTATAAAAAAAATAAAGTTCAAGCGATAGTAACTAACCCTCGCTCAAACTTCTTTTACGATTATTCCGTTCACTCGATTCCCATAATATCCCAAGCAGTTATAATTCCTAACAAAGGCTCCTGTTTTTCACCTGTTTCAGAAATAAGAAGTGCATCGAGACGATTCCCTTTGCTAATGTGTTCCTTAAATAAATCGACCACCTGATAGACTGTCGTAGTTTTCGCAACGAATTGATAATTAGACTCCTTCTGATAAGGAATAATCTCTTCAATGGTAACTTCACTAATGCTTGTTTGCTTATGTTCTGCCAGCCATTTTGTAATACCGCTTTCTGTTACTAATCCAATAAATACGTCGTGATTATACACTGGAAACTTAGAATATCCTTCCCGATAAATCACGTCTAATAAATCCGATAATGTATCCTTACTAGCAAAGGAATAGACCTCTTTTGAAAACATTGGAATAACGCGCTTTGGCTCGGTAATAGCTTGTTCAATTTTCTCCATATGTGCTACAACAGAGTCATGTGGTTCCGCAATAACATGGATTGTGTCCATCCGATTATGTACGATAGCATTTCGTAACTCCGCATATTCCAACAAGTCTTCCTTATATCGATTCACTACCGCGTTATACTTCGCTAAAATACGCACTGCTTTTGAAAAACCAATTCCCCTACTCTGATTCAATTCAGAATCCAATGCCTTATCAATCCGATTAAAAGCGGTAATAAATCGTTCTGAGTTTTTCAGCATAAAACAACAATCTCCTTTAATATGTAAACCTAGCGTTGAAAGTATTAGGATATTTTAGTGCCATTTTCTACTTGTTCATCTGGTGCTAATAGAACGACATCGTCCTCCCCTGGCATACCGCCAAGAACTAACACTTCTGATTTAAATCCGGCAATCCTTCGCGGTGGGAAATTAACAACCGCTACAACCTGTCTACCAATTAGCACTTCCGGATTATAGCGCTTCGTAATTTGAGCAGATGAATGCTTCACCCCTAATTCTCCAAAATCAATTGCTAATTTTATCGCAGGTTTTCGTGCTTCTGGAAATGCTTCTGCTTCTATAACAGTACCAATGCGAAAATCAAGCTTCATAAAATCTTCAATCGTTGCCATGTTCATTTTCCCTCCTAAAAATAGCGATAGCCCCATGCGCAAAATAAATTCGTACATAGAGGCTGAAAGAACAAAGTTGGTATCTTCTATTATTACTATTGTACTTGCTCTTATACGAAAGTAAAAGTTTTTTACATGAATACGAAACAAACAGGTATAGTTTCCAGTTATTAACAGACAATACCTTTATTAACATAGTAAAGGAGTGATGGTATGTTTCACCATATGAAAGCACTACATTACAAGGCGAAGCCCTCTCAACCTGATCCTGTCTACGCAAAAAAACTCCAGGAAATATTAGGCGGGCAATTTGGTGAGATAAGTGTCATGATGCAATACTTATTTCAAGGCTGGAACTGTCGCGCCGAAGCAAAATACAAGGATATGATTTTAGACATTGGTACCGAAGAGATTGGCCATGTCGAGATGATTGCGACCATGATTGCCCAACTACTAGACGGTGCACCAGCCAACGTTCAAGAAGAGGTCGCAGGACAGAATCCTGCTGTGGAAGCCGTTCTTGGTGGTATGAATCCACAGCATGCCATTGTTTCTGGCTTAGGCGCTACCCCAACCGATAGTGTAGGCTACCCATGGACATCACGTTACATTGTGGCGAGTGGTAATTTACTAGCAGATTTTCGATCCAATCTAAATGCAGAATCACAAGGTCGCTTACAAGTAGCACGTCTCTATGAGATGACGACAGATCCAGGTGTTCGTGATATGCTATCCTTCCTACTCGCTCGCGACACGATGCATCAGAACCAATGGATGGCCGCTATTGAAGAACTAGAACAAACAGAGAAACCAATTGTACCAAGTACTTTCCCACAAAACTTAGAAGTACAAGAGGTATCCTATAAATTCATGAGTTTTTCAGAAGGCGAAGACAGTGCCCAAGGTAGATGGGCTAGTGGTGAAAGTATGGATAAGCAAGCAACGATTGAATATGTCGCGAATCCCGAACCAATGGGAGAGATGCCTACGCTAAACCCAGCACCTGCCTATATTCACAACACGCCAATACCTGGAAAAATACCGCCATCTGCAGATCAATCACACTTTGATCAACAAGGTCCTGTCATGTAATTGTAATAACCCCAACCTTCCACTGAACTACACCTCCCATACTTAGATGGTCTAACTATTAGGGTGCAGTTCACAATTGAGGCTGGGGTTTTCTATTCATCTAGTCATTGAGTATGTATCCTTTATTTTCTCGGTAAAGTATTATATCCTAGTAATTGTCTATGAATTAAATTTAAGGGGGATTTACCTTGACGATGAAAAAAGCTTTAACCCTTGCTGGTTCTGATACTAGTGGTGGTGCAGGTATTCAAGCAGATTTGAAGACATTCCAAGAACATAACGTTTATGGGATGAATGCGCTAACCTCTATTGTGACCATGGAACCAAATGGTTGGAATCATAATGTAACAACTATTGATGTAGATATTGTAGAAAAACAATTGGATACAGTTCTGTCTGTTGGTGTGGATGCCATGAAGTCAGGTATGCTTGGTACTGTTGATGTTATTCAGCTTGGTGCTAAAAAGATTAAGGAGCATGCTATTGAGAAATATGTACTAGATCCAGTAATGGTATGTAAAGGGGAAGATGAATTACTTCTACCTGAAAATACGGATGCGATGCGTGAGGTATTACTGCCATTATCACTTGTAACAACACCAAACCTTTTTGAAGCATGGCAACTTGCTCAAACTTCTGGTCCAATCAAAACGATTGATGGCATGAAGGAAGCTGCTGTTAAAATCCATGAACTTGGTGCTAAAAACGTTGTCATTAAAGGTGGAAGAGCAATTGAGCATGAAAAAGCAGTCGACTTATTCTATGACGGTAAAGACTTCACACTATTAGAAAGCGACAAGATTGATACCACCTACAACCATGGGGCCGGATGTACATTTGCAGCAGCAATTACTGCTAATCTAGCTAACGGACAATCTGTTGTTGATGCCGTAACAAATGCGAAGAAGTTCGTTTCAGCAGCGATTAAACATGGCTGGAAGCTAAATGAATATGTTGGTCCAGTTATGCACGGGGCTTATAATAAAAAGTAATTCAAATAGATAGCATGGAATAAGGTAGTTAATCCCTATTCCATGTTTTTTCATGTAGCATTTCATATTAGTAAGGAACTGGATAGGCCCAAGCTTCACATTTTACTTCGAACTTATTTCCTCCTCTAAGAATGGCTAATGACACAATAGAATTCACCGTTTTTTCATTTACTAAGCGTTCAAATGACTCATAACCATCCACTGCTTCTCCATCAATTCCGGTTATACTATCACCTGCTTTTATTCCTGCGATATCAGCATTAGATCCTTCTTTAACGTGTAGAACCTTTGTACCAATCCCATCAAGATTCGACGCATGGATAATGCCAATCCAAGTTCTCCACAAATTTTTCCGATTATCTATCCCTTTTTCATATACAAGCTTAAGATTTTCTAAAAACTGACCAGTACCAAATAGCATATTTTCTTTAGATGCCATTTCCAATTTATCCATGAACGATGCTTGATATTCAATACTTACTTTGATCCCATTTTCAACCTCTTGTAGCGATGTAATGGTTTTAAAATCACCATCAGGACTTTGTAGTACAAAATACTTCCTGTCAACTATTTCTGAGAATATTCCTTCTGATTCAACTCCCCAACCATGATTCATATACCCTTTTCCACCAACACGAAAATCAAGTTTAGCTTCTTTTGTGTACCAACGATTTAGATGCTCTGGTTTTGTTAAGGCATCCCACACTTTTGCAAGTGGTGCGTTGATAACAATTTCACGTTTTACGGAATCCTTACTCTTGTTCATCTCGAATTTCTCCTTTTTCCACATAGTTTTTTAAACTTACGAGTTTATCATCAAGTAGATCTCCGATGTACTGAAGCATTTCGTTATAGGCAGTTTGTAGCATATCAAGATTTAAGGTGTAAAGACGAAACTTGCCACTTAGCTCTTCTGCTATCAACTTCTCTTCCAACAGAATTGTTAAGTGCTTCTTTATGGCAGGCTGTGAGATAGGAAAAGCCTCCACTATTTCTTTTTGTGTCAGATGCCCTTTTTTAAGCATGCTTAATATACCCCGCCTCGTCGGATCACCTAATGCTCGATAGAAATCTGGCATCGTCATCCCTCACTTTTCGTATAACCAAATGGTTATATATAATATACCTACTGCCCTTACTACTAGTCAATTGTTTTTATGAAAATTTGTCATTCTTTTATCACAAGACGAATTCTTCATAACATGCTATCCTAGTAATAATCAAAAAATGATAAAGGAGTTTACTAATGAAGAAAATTATCTACATCATGATGTTAATCGCTATCCTAGTTCTTTCTGGATGCTCATTTTTAGAAGAAACCGAGAACACAATAAATTACGCAACTGAAACTACGGAATACCTAAATACGCTAAGTACATTTGCAGAAGAAACCTCTACCCTGGTGAATGAAGGAGCTACATCGATAGAAGATATAGAAGGTAGGTTAACGGAATTAGAGCTAACCATCGAGGAATTTAATACGATTGAGGTACCAGCACTTGCTGACAGTCTTCATCAAGATATCGTTACACAAAACGAAAAACTACTGGATACCATTAATTCCATTCAAGAAAATGGCGACGTCGCTCTAGACGAATTACGAAACACCAATTTATACCAAACAATTGAAAGCATTACAAACTTTAAAAACCAGATTGAACAATTGGGATTTGAGTAATAGAAAAACATACTAAGGTTAGTAGGTAAGGTCATCGACGGGTGACTTTACCACTAATCTTAGTATGTTTAATTGTTTCTACTATTAATATAGGACTGTTCTTCTTCAGCACTTAATACACCAGTTGCTTTACCAACCGTACCGCCTTGTAGTGTCCAAATTGCATTATGATCATCATCTGCCGTGGAGAAATCCCCTTGCTGCCACTTTTCCAAAATTTCCCGGTACACGTCCTCGTGTTCTAATTCAACGACTTCCAAACTCTCTAGTAACCAATTAATCCGCTCAGGGTGAATACCATAAAAACCCCACTTTTCTTCCGCTTCTACTTTTTGGTGTGACATTCCGTGAATATACTCTTGATAAATCGTATCGGTTAAATCAGTAGCATCACCAGGATGTCCAAATGGATTTAATCCCTCTTCACTAAATGCAGCAATATCCGCTTCGGTAACACTTCCTTGTACCATTTCTCGCTGCTCTTCTAAATTACTTTGTTGTTCCGCATTTGCTACTTCTTCCTTACTCGTTTCCTGTGGTTCTTCATTAAACCAGCTATACACTTTCCAACCACCGTACCCAATCATTAATACAACTGCAGTAAGAATTACGATAAGTAAAGCTTTTTTCATAATAACCTCCTCCACTAAGTACTATATGTACAACCCTACTCAAAAAATTCCATATGTAGCTTATCCTGCTTATAATACGTTAGTCTATCGCTTAGGGTTCCCGTATGTAACTCAAACTTATGGCCATCTGGATCGGTAAAATAAATGGACTGTTTATCGCGAATATCCCGTTCTCTCCCTGAAAGAATGTTTACATTTAACTCCATTAGCTTTTGATACCAATCATCAAAAACATCTTCCTCAATTGTGAAGGCAATATGCGTATAAGAATGCTGAATCTCATTTCTTGGAATATCCTTTTCCTCATTTAAGGCCAACCATAAACCAGCTAGATCAAAATATGCCGTGCTCCTACCTTTTACTAATAATTTCGCGTTAAAAACACGTTGATAGAACACGATTGACTCCTCTAAATCGGAGACAGAAAATAGTAAATGGTTAAGTCCTCCTAGCTTCATTCCCTTACCTTCCTTCTGATGTCCTTAGCATCGTAATAAATTTTACATCCTCTCGGTAAAATTCATCCTTTTTACGAAAGTTAAATCGTTTATACAGCTGTATAGCACGCTTATTAAAATCGGCAACGGTTAAACGAATAGACCCATCATATTCTAGTTCAATGTTCTGTAGGACTAGTTGTAAAAAATTCTTACCCAGCCCTTTTCCCGTTAAATCCGGCCTCATCCCAAAACCGATATCGATACAGTCATCTTGATATGCCCCAATCCGATTACCAGCAGGTACTTGAGCTGTATTCCCGGTACAATAAAAACCGATTACATCATGGTTGGCATCAATAATTACTCTATATGCATCACGCGTTAATTCCAGAATTGCCTCGCCAGATAATACATTATTATAGAAATCATATGGTTCATCATATTTCCAACTCAGAATATCAACCGCGTATTTTTGCGTTATATTTGTTGTAGTCCAGTTCATTTATTTCCCTCTATTCTACCTATTCCTAAAGAAATAGTGTCATATACTCTTCATCAAAATATACATTCTTCATCTTTAAAGCTTTCTCTTCAAGGCCATAGGTTTCAAAACCTATTTTAGTATAAAGCGCTTTTGCTTCATCATTAATGGAGACTACCGTTAAGTTTAGCTTCACAACATCACCAAGTTCCTTTGCTTTCGAAATGGCCGCTTCCATTAACGCTTTTCCAATCCCATTTCCACGTTTAGTCGGCGTTACATACATGCCAACTATAGTTGCTTTATGCTTTAGCTTTTCCTTATTTTCAGGAACCATCGTGACGACGCCAACCAATTTTTCTTCTTCAAAAGCACCGAAAGTATACGACTCACCGGATTCTATGCTTTTCTTATATGCTTCTTCTGGATTTGCTCCAGTCATTAGCTCCTCATAGGTTGTCGCAAAGGCTTCTGGATTTTCTGTTAGTGCCTCTTTGCGAAGTAAAAAGTACTGTATAGCATCTTTTGGTTCTAGCAATCTAATCATTTGGATTCCCCCAAATTTATCCTAATCTAGTAAGTTATGAAGACTGTTTATTTATTCTACCCACTCTATTTAACTATTCCACAAAATTTGCAATTTTCCTTTATTTTTCTTGTCTTTTTCGAAAGATTTCCTTCTTTTTCCCAAAAGACAAAACAAAAAAAGCCCTATCCTATCGAAAATAAGAATATGGCACTTAATTATAGTTTATTAACAATACATATGGCGGAGAAGGTGGGATTCGAACCCACGCAGGCGCAAACCTCTAATGCATTTCGAGTGCATCCCCTTATAACCACTTGGGTACTTCTCCGTGGAAAAGGATGCTGGTGAGAGGACTCGAACCTCCGACCCCTTCATTACGAGTGAAGTGCACTACCAGCTGTGCTACACCAGCAAAAAGGATAACTAAATTTCACATAGAAATAATACGCCTTTTTCGTATTTCATTCAAGCTAAATAGCTCATGAAAAAGACCCCTTAATCATTTTCAAAGGGTCTATCAATTATACTCAAATAATATATTTCCTTCCTGATCCACAACATCAAATGTAATCGAGTACGAATCAGTCAGTTTCTCTGGTAGTATATCAACGAAAACATGCTTATTATTTATCTCCACCTTATTTTGATAGAGCTGATCACCTTGTGGATTTCGAACCTCATACGCTACTTCTTCTGCACTTGGATAATGGAATATACCACCCCAGACTAAATAAATCGCATTATTTGGACTCTCTGTGATTGTATCGACGGTAATGAATTCCGATTTCTTACTAATATCAACTGGGATCGAGTTATCACTTCCTGTTATTAAGTCATACCGATTTAATCCATTCTTCTCATAGCTACTACGACAGACCATAAAGTCACCTTTGCCATCTTTCGTTAAAAATATGACCACACCGACCTCATCATTTTGATACAATATTTCTGGATTATCGTATGCACCGTATTTACTTTGACCGATTGCACCTTGTAGTGTTTCCGAGGAACATCCCGCCAAGGCCATTACAATAAAGATTAGAATTACCAATACCCTTTTCATATTCCCCTCCCTGATAATCAGGGCTATAGTTTGCCCACGTATTCTAATTTGTAAGTACTATCATTCCTCTCAAACCTTTTTTAAACCACACCTTAAGCATTTTTAATAGAATTGAATCATCGTCAAATATTGAAAGTAATCGACTTCGCCATTTCAAATAGGCAGATTAATGAAATTATTCCTCTTTTATATAGACGGATTAGAAGACATAAAAGTTTCAAATTATTGGAAAGAAAAAAAGCCCAACTGGGTGCCCGCAAAATTCATTTAGGGAACACCACCAATTGGGACTTTTCCTTTAATTTAAAAATCGTAAAAACGCTCCGGGTTATTCAAGAAATCTCTTGTTAGTTTTACATACTCCACCTCATAAAACGCTATAGGCTTTATCACTTCATCCTCAATGACATAAATTTCTGCGTTGGGTATTGCCATTAAAATCGGAGAATGTGTTGCTATAATAAATTGCCCATTTTCCTCTAGCCTTTTCGTAAAATTAATGAAATCATTCGCTCGAAAAAAGAAACCCTTTCTTGTTTTAATGGACCACGTTAATTTCAATGCATTACCTAATACACGAGCTGAAGCTAGTCCACTATCGGAATCAATATTTTCCCCACCAATTAATATGCTTCCAATGTTTGTGGCAAGTGCTTCCAGAAAGGTAGCTGTAGTAATGAATCAGGAGGCTGGGACATAAGTACTTTTGACAAGATAAAATCCGAATTTGCGTGTAATACCCGCTTCGGGAATTTTATCTTTTCATTTTACTTATTTCCCAAGCTCTTTTTTATGGATACAGGTATGAGCAATTCAATTACTAAAAGGCAAATGGTTATAGTTGTATCTTTTTAAATGTTATACTATTTGTACTATTTAGAGCCTGTTATTCTAGGGGGCATTTATATGGATTTAAATCAATTTTCAGCTGTTCAAGTACGAATTGCTAGATGCACGGATAAATCTGAAGAAGTAATCAATCTTTATGAAGGAGAATCTGATACCACTAGTATGAACTAGCTTGTAGGCTTACTTGTTCTTCCCCTTTTGCTTCATTACACCTTCTTGCCATTTAAAGTAGCCATAAATAATAATTGATTCCAATACAAAGAGCATAAAACGTTGCCAAGGAGTAATTGTATGTAACGTATAAATCCCTAACACATCTTGCATGAGGTAGTGGATTGGAAAAACCGCAAACATGAAGTCTAACACGATATTCGTTATCAGGTAAATCCAAAACCTACGATATGTAAAATAAAATATCCACATAGTAACAACTGGAAACGCTCCAAACAAACCAGAAACGAATAAAGGCTTTAGTACTGGGAATAACATGTCATGAAGGACCCAGTGATCTTGATTTTTCGCATATACATTATAAACAAGCATTAACAATGCTAGCAAAAATCGCAACAGGCATATACCGTTTAATCGCATCTTTTTTCATAAAAAACAGCGTGAGCCAAGGTGCAATCAGAATACCCCATAAGATAACTTGATTTAACATGTCCCTCACCCTTTTATAGTAGGAATATTATTAGATTTTGTATGTTATCACTATATTATTCATCTTGCGCTTTTACCTAAGTAGTATTTTTTCTAAAATAAATACACACCATAAATCCTGTTAGGAATTCACGGTGTGTTTAGTCCATTCACATATAATTGCTAGTTGACCCTTCGTTATTGTTGCCGTAATCGTTCCATTCATTTTTTCCATAAAGGCTTTGGCGATGGACAACCCTAGGCCAGCACCCTTATTGGAACGTGTTTGATCCGCCATGTAAAATCGATCAAAAAAGTGATGGACATCCTCCTGTGTTAAATCCGGTGCATCATTTTTAACTATCAGACGAGTTCTCTTATCCTCTTGTTCGATACTGACGACGATATTTCCTGTAGAATGTGTAATTGCATTTGAAATCAGGTTCTCAATCATTCTCGTCACGGCCGATTCATCACCTATTATGAAGATACTATCTTCAGGGATGGTTACTGCTGGCTCCATATTCCTTTGGTTAAAACGGTCATAAAAACTCATCAATACATCTATCGTTAGATTCTTTAGATTAACGCTTTCCGATTTCAACTGATAATCGTTGGATTCAATAACGGACAACTCAAAGAATTCATTTAACAACGTCTGCAGTCTCCATGCACGCTTTTGAGCTGTCGATAAAAATTCCTGTTTTTCCTCCTCCGTAATGTCATCGGATTGAGACATTTGTATATACCCTAAAATGGATGTCAATGGTGTACGCAAGTCGTGTGACATATTGGCGATAGATTGCTTTAACTCGTTTTCAAAGCGAATCTTCTCGCGTTGTTCTTTGACGTGTAAATCAATTAGCTGATTGATTTCAGCGCCAAGATATTCAATTGCTTCATCAACTAGCGCAACATCGATTTTTTTGTGTGAATGGTTGTTATTGTAGTTGGAAATCTGTATTGCTATTTTTTTCAATTCTTGTTTTATGATAAACAAGCGGGTGAATAAGAAAATAGCTACTAGTGACACAACTATGGATAGATAAAGCATTCTTTTCACCCGCTTTTAATAAGTTATTTAATCTCCTTTTTGTTGAATAGTAAAATTCCACAAAAGGTTATGAAGATAAATGAAATCAATGCGATTAGAATCGATTGCATGATTTCACCATCTGTCATTGACTGCTTGAATACCGCACTAAATTGATGGAAGATAGAATTCTCATAAAGCATAGCTATAATCGGTGCCTTCGGAAGCTTTTCAATAGCAAACATAATAATGGTAAGCAAAATAGAAAAGATAATCGTTTTCCCGCTATCTCCGACTATAACTGCAATCAATAATAGGATAGCTACATACCCTAGAAATTGCAACGTAAACAAGAGATACGCTCTCAGTAAATAGACGATGCTTACTTGATTTAGTATATCCACTTGTCCCACTAAAAGCGCCTCTACTATCCCAACCACTACTGGTAATAAAACCGTAACAACGATTGACCCAAGTGTTAGAACAAGGAGTTTTGATAGATAGATTTGGCTTCTTTTCTTCCCACTCATGACTTGATTTTTAATAACGCCAGTTTGGGAAAACTCAATCGCGATATAAAAGGCTGCCAATGGACTAATAATCAAGTTAAAAAATAGTGGCACTGTAAAGGCAGATAAGGCATTTAGCTCACTTAATCCAGCACCATCAAATACAGTACCTGACATTTGCCACCATCCAGTGATGATAAGGTAATGTAGTAATGCACTTAAACCCGTTACGGTTAAAATCAATACCCAAAACGTACTATTCCGTTGTAATTTATATAATTCTGCTTTCATGAGATTAATCACGATCTGCACCTCCTATTAGGCTGGTAAAATAGCTTTCAAGACTATCGCCATTTTGTGAAAGGTGCTCGATAATAAGTTGATTATCCGTTAAAGCCTTTGAAACCTTTCGTACGTCTTCTAGATATTGATAGAGTTTGATTGTACCATCTGGCATGACTTCAAAATCAGTAGTGGTTAGCTCTTTTTCCAATACGGTTGTTGCTGAAGTTGGCTGATCAACTTTGATTCGTAAATGTTGTCTACATTGGTCATCTAGTTCGTTTGCTGTCAGTTCTTCTAGTAATTTTCCGTTATGAATAATCCCATATTTGGTTGCTAATTGATGTAATTCACTTAAAATATGGCTAGAGATTAATACGGTTAAGCCTTTTTCCTTATTCAATTTTTGAATGAGCTTCCTCAATTCAACTATTCCCATTGGATCTAACCCATTCGTTGGTTCATCTAGAATTAAGAATTCCGGATCGCTTAATAAGGCAATAGCTAGTCCAAGTCTTTGCTTCATGCCAAGCGAAAAGTTTTTCACTTTTTTATTTCCTGTATCGGTTAGCCCAACTAGCTCTAGTGTTTTATCGATGCACGCTTTACCAGGAACCCCTTTTTGTAACCGATGGACTTCTAGGTTTTCCCTCGCAGTCATAGTCGGGAAAAGTGCAGGACTTTCAATGATAGCCCCTATTCTTTTTTGTGCATCCGTTAATGCTTTGGGATTGTCATTTCCAAATAATGCAATAGTGCCTCTTGTTGGAGCTGCTAGCCCTGTTATCAATCGTAATAATGTAGATTTCCCTGCACCATTCTGCCCAATGAAGCCATAAATGTCTCCCTTTTTGATGTTGATATGGATTGCATCAAGTGCGAGGTGATTTCGATATTTTTTAGTAAGTTGATTCGTTGTTAAAATAGATTCACACATACATGTTGTCTCCCTTATTCGGTAATACCATCAGTATGAACTGTAAACCATAAGAAATGCTTAAGACAAACCTTAAGAAAAACTTAAGATTTAAGACGATACCCCATTCCCCAAATCGTTTCGATATACTCTTGTGCCGGATTTGCCTTGGCTAGTTTATTCCGTAGGTTACTCATGTGCACATTTACCGTATTGTCATCTCCGTGAAATGGTTCCTTCCACACGCTTTCGAAAAGATTTGATTTGGAAAAGACTTTTTTAGGCGCTTCCATTAATAGGACTAGAATATCGAATTCGCGAGCAGTCAAGAGTAACTGCACTCCGTTCACATGAACTGATTTTTCCTCGAGATCAATATGGAGGTCCTTATGGATTAACGCACTGTTACGGTCCGTATTGCGATGTTGCTTATATCGTCTTAATACGGAATCAATCCGGGCAGCTACTTCTTCCACATCAAAAGGCTTGGGAATAAAATCATCAGCACCAGCCCGTAAACTTTCTACTTTTGTTTGCTGGGCATTTTTCGCCGAAATGATAATGACCGGAGTAGAAGCTTTTTCCGTGATTTCCACTAGCAGCTCCTCACCGGTCTTGCCAGGAAGCATTAAGTCAAGTAATACTAAATCCCAACGCTGCTTTTCCAAATAAATCATCGCTTCCGTTCCAGAATAGGCAGGTTGGGGCTGATAATTACTTTTCTTGATAATGTTACATAGTAACTGATTAATATCATTGTCATCTTCAACAACTAAAATGTTTATTTGCTCGTTCACTGTTTTTCTCCCTTGACTAAAAAGTTTTCAACAATTGCATTTATCCATTTACATAGCCCATAAATTAACAGGAATGCGTGGTACTTTCACCGAATTGTTATTCGTATAATTCATTAATAGCCCTTCATATTCTAATTGTACGTCAGCCATCTCGACTAAGTCATGTGGCGCTATAAGCGAAAGAGGCTTATCGAATTCAACACGGTTACTTTCCTCTAGAACAGATGCAACAAATTGCGAACAGAAGAAAGCATTTTTTCTAGTTATTGGTTTATTAAACATAACACCGAATAATCCTAGGAAATTATAGCGATAGTCATCCCTTTGTGATTTAATTCCTTCAATATAATACTTCATCCTTCGCTTTTGATCCTCAGTTACGGAAAACGAATAGACCGCACACCTCGCGTGTATAAATAAAGTAGTTGTAACATCCTCTTGAACAAATCCCCCTACAAAAGGGTTGTTTGCTTCTTTCCTTCCAAAGCTATATACCTCTGTTAATTCTTGATCAAAGGCAATCGAGGCGTGATTATAGTCTTTTTTCGTATAAAGCTTTATTATTTTAGTAAGCAAAGTACCTGTATCTGTTAATAGAATATAAACCTTATTTTCGCTCATATTATATCACCTCTTACATTTTCTATAATCAATATACCGAGCAAAACATAAGAAAAGCTTAAAAGAATTCTTAAGAATATCTTAAGTTTTTTGGAATAGTTATGAAGAAAATAAAGTACCTCGAGTGAAACTCGTGGAATTAGGGATTACATGGATAGGGAGAAAAGGGAGAGATTTTATCGTGGCTATTTTTTCGGTCATTGCATTTTCCGCACTTGCAATCACACTATTAGCGTTGGTATTTGCTATTAAGGGTAAGCATCAGCTTTATTGGTTGGCGGCGCTAGGAAACTATATCTTTAGCTTTTTGGCGGGGTTTAGTATCGGACAGTTTACTGTTGGCTTAACTTTTGTGTTTTTAGCTTTAGCTACCGGTTACTCATTCCATTTAATCAAAAAAAGAACACACCTGGAAATTTTTGTTACAATTGGGGTTTTGATTGGTGTGCTCATGATTTTATATGTGGATGATGCATGGCTATTTTTCCCGTTTATCCTTTTCTTTCGTTAAGAAGTATTTTCGATCCCATTTGTACTGCATAAGCCAGAATCTCTCGATGAATGACACTAACGCCTTGATAATATTTCCCAATGTCTATTGGGTTAATCAATTTTCTTCTACTCGCCTCATGCCTACCTTCAAAGTCATGGAACGTGGTAATATCCATTCGGTAAAACATTTGATAGCCGATTATTGGATAAGGGCTATTATCATCCCAAGCTGGATTCTCATGATGGTCGATTTCAACAGAACCTAGGAGACTATTTATGCCTTCCACATATCCTTCTTCGATTACTTCTCTATGAAAGCATTCTTCTGGAGTTTCATGAGGTTCAATATGTCCACCTGGAATATCCCATCCTCGCTGATTTAGATCCACGAGTAGCAATTTTTCATCCGAAAAGCAGAATCCGTGAACACTAGTTACCAATTCTCTAGGTGCAACATAATCTTGTTTCCAGGTTAATTTGACGTTGGATTTTCCCCAGTTGACATGTATAGATGTCATACGATTGCTCCCCCTTATTTTCTCACGACATAAGTAATTGCACTTGTATTAAGCTGGATGTCTCGACCACCTCTATTAATAGAATATTCTAGTGGTCTTACGAGTTTTTTCAGAACTATCCAGCCTCCATATGCCATCTCTAATCTATGGAACATTTCTTCTTTTGTTGCGTTAATCTCCATTTTTACATCAAGCGATTCCTTTGTGTTCTGGTCTATTTCTTCTACTTCAGAATTGATAATGATACAGTTAATTCCATGCTTTTTCGTACCGACGGCCATTCTTTTTAATACATCGTCCAATTGGTCAATCGACTCCACATGCTCCAAGCTCGAGACAGCAACAATAAGATCATATGAATTTTCTGCTATACGAAACTCTTCAATAGATGATCGATGCGTGCTAATCATATCCTCGACTGCAAATTGAGCACTGTACGTCGTTAATTTTTCGATAGCAGATTGTAATAGGTCGACACATACTACTGCTCCAGTCTTCCCATTATCCCGTATCATTTCAGCAATCGGAATACTGTTTCGTCCAACGCCACTTCCTAAGTCAAGGACTTTCATCGTTTCGTAGTCTTCAAAGAAAGGAAATAAATCGATGACCGTTTGAACAGGCTTGTGTAACCATGAACCCGCTTCAAATAATGCATAATTGTCATAGCAATAATCGTGATAGGATTTTTCTTCTAATCGAATTTCCTTGATATTGGCCATAAGATACTTCCTTTCCCTTTCTATCATCTAGCTCCCGTTAACTACTCTTTCCATTACTAAAATATTCGACAAGCATTTACCTTTTTCCTGCAAAAAAACACCTGGTAAGTTATTACACAGGTGTCTGCTTGCAGTTCATTATTTAATTTAAGTCGCCAATATCAATAGCGCTATTTACTTCCGTTTCTTAGTAAGTTCTTCATTCTTTTCTCGTAGAATTTTTGCAACATCAGAACTATTAATCCCATTTCTAACAGCAGCTGAAATCACAAAGTAAAGAATGATAATCGGAATGATATATACCAATAAACTAATGATAAAGTCCATTAAATCACCTCATGTCCTGTTAACGTTAGTACTCATTTACTCATTATAACAAACACATTGCAATACCACATCTATAAATAGGCTGCCCACACCGATCCTTCTCCCCTGTAATAGAATGCTATAGGGGTTTGAAGGGAGGGTAAGACTTCATGAAGAATTTCGAACTTTTTCCCCTTATCGTTTTAGCAGCTGTAATTGCCATCGGACTTATAGTTAACATTTTTCCAAATCAGCCTACTCCACCAGATGAACCAGATAATCCAAGTTCTGGTGAACAAGAAAATGATACCGGGAATAATAATGACGGGGATACTGGTAATGGTGACGAAATCCATTGGGGTGTAGACTCGGCAACATATACGGATGAAGATTTTCTTGGGTGTGTAGTCGAGAATTATGGAGAACCTGAGGTATGGGGACGTTACTTGGGTGAGAAAGAAGGCGTCTCCGCAGGAATCGATGCCGATGAAGCCAACCTACTTCACGACAATGATATTCGTATTCTCGTAATCTATAATCATGTAGAGGATGCGCGAGGGCATGACAATGGTGTTAATCACGCCAACCAGGCGATTGCACTTGCTGGAGAATTAGAAATTCCTGATGGCGTGGCAATTTTCGTTGACATCGAACCTGATTACCCAGTAGATACAGCATTTATAGAAGGATGGTACACAACGCTAGCAGAATCTAACTATGAGCCTGGCGTATATGGCGTATTTGATGAAGAAAGCGAATTGATGAATGCTTATAATGAGATGAACCAAGACGCTCAAGAAAATACAATCGTATGGACAGCATATCCTCAAGGTGAAATCACAACAAAAGAAAACGCACCAGAATATAACCCACAAGGACCAGAAAATGCCAGAGTATATGGATGGCAATACGCGCTACATGGAGAGGCTTGCAACATTGATACTAATCTATTTCAAGACAGCATGCTAGATTTCTTATGGTAGCTTAATAGAGTGGGCTAGGGCGTCCACTCTTTTTTGCTGGTTTTGACGATGCTACAGGCTTATTCACTCACCTTATTTCGCTGCAAAGAAGGTGGACAAGCGTAATTATATGCTTTTATTTTTTTATTAATCTCTTTTACTAGCTTGCGCCGTTCCTTTCCTTCTAATCCAACTAGCTTTTCTTTCAACTGATCAATTTCATTGGCTAGTTCCACCCAGGCTGGCAAAATATGATTATCTTTTAATGTTTTATAGAGCTGTGCTTCGGATGGGTTCGTATAGTTTCGCCCAAGATTTAGTGGCTTTCCTTTACCAGGGAGATTATCGAAATCTCCCGCCGCTTCTGATCGTTTGATGATTTCAGTCATATGGTCGGTATATTGGATTGGCGCTTCCATATGGTACTTTTTCCGCATCCAATCTGGCTTTATAAGAGATAAAACATGTGCATCATGTGATTGATTATGTTGATAAATATAACCTCGTAGTGACCCTTCTCGTGTAAAACCTACTTTTTCTAATAGGCGATTGGAAGCTGTATTTGCTGGAAATGTGATTGCGCCAATTCGATAAATGCTTAACTCCTGGAAGCAATAGTCTAGTACTTTTTCAATCGCTTCGGTTATGATCCCTTTTCGCCAATGATTTGGATGAAGCTCAAATCCAATTTCTGCCCGTTTTTGCTCAGAATTATAGTGGTGAATTCCAATCGTACCAATGAACTCATCTGATTCCCTCACGATAATTCCCCAACGAAAACCGCGTCCTTCCTTAAAAAGGACTTGAAAAGAATCAATTAGATCCGCTGCTTCATCAACGGATTTCAGGCTATCCCGCCCGTAATATTTCGTTACCTCATCACGTGATAAAATCCGGTAAAATGCGTCGGTAAATCGATGATCGATTTCTACTAATTGCAATCTTTTCGTATATAGTACAGGAAACTTATTCATGAACGTTGCTCCTCTCAGCAGCTATTTGACCATGCTACTTGCGAACTCACTTTTCACTACCTATTATTCGATTTTTCATTGCCAAATTCCTGCAAAGCATTCTGTACTAATTCCAGTAATCTGGATCAGCCATCCGCATTTCTTCAACGATATCATCTAAATCTGCTGGAGTAATCAAATAAACAGGGTAATCCTTAGTTGCTTGCTTTGCTTCCTCATAAAAGAAGCGAATACTCCCAGGATATTCATCATCCAACAATAGCAAACAAGCATCACTTTTTTCGACGAGCCATTTATTTTTAGCTCGAAATTGATAAGGACCTTTATATTCTCCATTATAAAGTGGTTGGTAAAAGTCAGCGACCATTGTTAACTCTTCATACTTCAATTTTAAATCCTCGGACCATCGTTCTTCTTGTTTTTCAAACGGAGGGATAATGCCAATTTGGATGTCATATTCCTCCTTTAGTTCTAGCGCTACCTCAGCCGCCCATAGTTCCACACCTTTTTGTCCGGAAATTAATATCCACTCTAGCCCTTCCTCAATAAATCCAATTAGCCTTTTTTCGATTGCAGCTTTTATAATAGCAATCTTCGGGTCATTTTCTTTAAAAATACCGATTTCCGTTGGTTTATACCCCGTAACAGTGAGTACCTTCATATGTACACATCCTATTTTTATTCGTTATATGCTACTATCATTGTTACTTTTATATGTGCTAGCATATAGTATCAACAAATTAAAAGAGGCTAGCATAAGCTAGCCCATATCATGTTAACACCATTTCTTAGGTTTTTTCCACTGCTGTGCTCCAAGTCCTGCGCTTGGTGCACCGTATCCTAAGCCTGGGTCCATTGCTCCTGCTACTTGTGTTGGAGTTCCACCCCAACCACCTAAACCAGTTCCTGCACCTGCTACCGCGCCTGGATCAAATGCTCCTGCCACTTGGCCAGGTGCAGCACCAGGACCCATTCCATAGCCAGGCACACCAGCTCCTAAGCCCGGATCGAATGCCCCTGCTACTTGACCAGGTGCAGCTGGCACATTAAACGCTCCACCAAACTCATCAACGCTGTTAACCGTATTTTGTACGGAGGTAGAGTGTGGATAAACGTGTTGGTTCTTAATTAAGTGATGGTTTACAACAGTAGTGTGAGATGGATGAATATGTTGAACGGTTTCTTCTGAGCATTGGTGTACGACATTTTCTTGAGTAGGATGCACAACTTGATTGGTTGGGCATCCGCAATTCATTCTACGATGTCTCATTTACAATCCCCTTTCTTGTGATAAGTTCACTATTAACCTATGATTACTGGCAAATCCTTGCATCAGACAGTAACCTATTTTCAGGAAATTAGCTGATAATTTACTAGCACACCGAACCATATCACCAAAAAAAGTGATAGCAACTGATTCAGTTACTATCACTTTTTCTTAATAATGGGCAAGTAGTCCTTTTTGCATGGCAAATCGTTCACAACGCAAGAATATAATTAAACCAAGCCCAAAGTAAAATACAGCATTAAATACCAATATCAATATATCCCCTATAGGAAATTGACTAATCGATACACCATTTATCATCACATCTCGAACCATATCAATTCCTTTAACAAATGGGAAAAATGCTAAGAATGGTGCAACACTTAATGGAACAAACGTTAATCCAGCTAAGAGAAATTGTAGTATCTGTAAAAATGCCTGAATTTGCTTCAAAATCATTGTGAATCCAGCAATAATCATACCCAGGCCAAACATACTAATAAGCGTCAAGATTAAAATGGGCAGAATAGATAGTACATCAACATTCAACCATTGTCCTGCCGTTAACATACTTAAGTAAAGTAAGGCAATGATGATAATAAATTCAATGATCGTTGTCGAAATTAATCGCGACATCATTATTTTCCATATTCCGATTGGGGACATACCTAATTGCTCCAGTGTCCCTTGTGTTGCTTCATTTGTAATTTGCCAACCGATATCATTCACGACTAACATTGCCAAGAACCAAAAGATATAATTTACAATCACGTATTGAATATTCGTATCCTGTGAACTCGGATCACCAATTAATGAAATACCGGCAAACATTCCTAAGAACAGCACATAAAACGTAATAATCATTGCAATTGTATTCGGCATGTACCGCTTCAACAATAGATATTCCCTGCGGATATTGGCATTAAGCACGTTCAGAAAGCGCATATTTTTCGCCTCCTTTTACAATCTTCATAAAGACCTGCTCAAAGTTAATCGTTTTACGATCAATGGTATCGACCGGGATTTGTTCTAATTTAAGCACATCAAACAAATCGTAAATCGCCTCACTTTGAATCAATTCAACCTCTAGTGTCGATTGAAATGTATCAGGAATATATACAAGATCAGGGAACTTTTGCAAAAGAAGCTCATGTTGTTCTTCACTCAAATGCCCTCCAAGCTTAACCGAATATGCCCGAACATCAAATAGCTTCAATAGGTTTTCCACTCGATCATTCGTAATGACCGTACCATCATTAATAATAACCGTACGTTCACATAAATCTTGGATGACATCCATATCATGCGAGGTAATGATAATCGTCTTCTTTTGTTCTGTAACAATAGAACGTAGAAGTTCACGAACCTCATACCCTGTCTCCACATCAATGCCTAGTGTCGGTTCATCCAATAGAATCACTTCACTACCTGCAAGCATCGCAACCGCAATCGCAAGCTTTTGTTGCATCCCGCGTGACAGCCGATTAACCAGTTCATTTTCTTTATCCTTTAATTGAAACTGTTTTAATAGCTCGTTAATCTTTGGTGCAACCACTTTTCGTGACATCCCACGGTTCCCTGCAAAATACTCCAAATTTTCCCGGACTGTAAGACGCCAGTAGAGGTTTCGATTACCTTCCAAAACAGCACTTATATGTTCCCTAGCCTGGAGCCGTTTTTTCTGATTATCAATTCCGTTAATGGTAATCGTTCCACTATCTGGAACCACTAAACCACAAATCATTTTAATCGTTGTCGTCTTCCCCGCACCATTCGGGCCTAATAAGCCAATGATTTCTCCCCTATTCACTGTAAATGAAATATCATCCACCGCTGTTATGTACTCCTTTGTTTTACGTTTCTTGTAGGACTTCTTCAGATTTCGTACCTCAACAATAGCCTGCGACATTTACCTCAACCCCTTTTGTATGTGATAAGTCTAGTTTAAAAAAGTTTGAATAATCATACTACGGACCTTGGGTTGAAAATGTTTCAGACTTAAGACGGAGATCATTTCCAGACTTAAAAGCGAATACTAAAGGATTTGAATTTATGTAATCCTGTCCCGTGACGAACTACATCCTTCATCCGTAAATTGTAAACGGCCTCTTGAACCTCAAAAAATATACCTGGATCTATGCCTAACGTATTATGGGAACCATATATTTTTTCTACTTGTAGATAGGAAATTCTCTCCAAAGAGTTTAACAGCTCCACTGGATCTGTCGTCGGGTAAAAAGCATAGATTGGGGTGTCCAGGTACAGTAAATCACCCGTAAATAAATACTCTCGATCATTATCCAAAATACTAACATGTCCAGGAGAATGTCCTGGTGTATGAAAAATAGTTAGCAATCGATCACCTAAATCAATCAACTCACCATCAGATAATATCGCTGTCGGCTTCCCTTTATATGGCGTATAAGTAGCCGAATTAAATTCCTTAGGAGTTGGTTTCGTTATATCTCGACCAATATCATATCGAATTTGCTCAATCGGTAGTCCTTTTATTCCATTCTCCAGCCAATCCGCCTCTGCCTGATGAACGAGGATAGTGTCATACAAACCATGTCCACCAATGTGATCAGCATGTACATGTGTCGTGATCACAACAATAGGCAAATTAGTTAGCTGATCAGTAATCCGCTTAATATTAGCAATACCGAATCCAGTATCAATTAATGCAGCCCGCTCTGTTCCAATTAACAAAAAGGAGTGCACCTTCTCCCAGTGTCCATATTCACTAATTGCAAAAGTAGTCGCATCAATTTCTTCCACGGTAAACCACGGATCATTTAATAGTTTCAATCGTATCTCTCCCTGTTGTTACTAGTATAATTTTCATATTAGGTAAAACTAACAACAATAGCAACTAATTGCCGAACACCGTGTGCAATATCGGTTATGAAGTGTGGGTGGCACGGGCTCATTTCTGAACGACCACTTAGTCAAAATAGTCTTGAGACCCTATTCCGAGCTAATCGAAAAGACAGCCAAATAGACTGTCTTTTGCATTTCCCTTATAACCCGTGATGGGGATTGTTCTTTTGCCTTGAATGATTCTTATTCTTTACTTTTTTCGAACCATCCAATCCCTCGCCATATGGCATTTCTGGTCCAGTAGGAAGATTCGGTTGCTTTTGTTGCTTCGGTCCCTTTGGTCTTCCAGCCATTTAATTTCCTCCTTTCAAGCTATACTCTTAGTTTTGGGTGGGACGATAATTTTATTCATAGGTTTGAATGTTAGAGAGTAGCTGATTAAACCAACGCTACTTTTTCTGCCAATTCCCACACTACCAATACAAAAAAGGTAGTAAACTATCGAGTTGATAGCTTACTACCTCATGATAAGCGGAAGATTTCCCTTTACCTACTTTTTAGGTCAACGCAGCCAAAACCGCAATCAGCAAGATAATTGGAGTAAATATCACAAACCAGACGAATAACAAAACTAATGCTGCAATCATCCACTTTCACCTCCCATAGAATTTCTATGAGATCTCACAATATAAATTATGCAATGTAATCTACTAAGATTGGACGAAACCACACCCACAGTGAAAAATGGTTATATTCAGTAGGATTAATAGCCATAGGTATACTAGATTTGACCCATTTTTCTAGTAGGCAAGCATATATTTTGCTAGAACGTAGTCATCCACACGGACCAATTAACAACTCCAGCGTAAGCATGTATAGTAAGTAATCATCAAAAAGGTGGTGAATATGATGAAACGAAGACCGTACAAACAAACTGCTGCGGGAAAGTATAAGCAATTGCGGGATGAACGTTCCATCCTTGCGTTGAACGTCCAACCTATTCCGACTACAGAGCCACTAGTCACAGCCGTTGCAATAGCAGACGAAGCTAGCCCCGAACCCCCTTCTCCACCAATATCACCACAGAATTTGAGCTCCATCGAGCAACTAAAAACAGAATGGAAGCTTGCTAATTTAGATTCGAAATTATTGGATACTATCCTGGGAATCAGTCAGTTGGTGCGATCGGATGCGGGAAGGACATGGATTCAACAAATATGGAAAAAGACAACACCACTACTTCAAAAAATCCCCTTAAAAGGAGTGATAAATGTAATGGCCAAAGATAAAAACATGAATGATTTACTCAAAAATTTAACAGGTCAAGTGGATACATCTGAATTACTACAGAACATGATGAATGACCCTGCTATGCAACAAAAAGCGATGGATATGATGAAGGAGGTAATGAGTGACGAAAAGAAGCTTGCTGAGATGACTGATATGCTATCAAAGGCACTAAAGAAAGACAACTAGTATAATGTCTACTAGTTATTCTATTTATTTTTCTATCAACATTTCAAGTATTAATGAAAACATACTAGCAAGCACTACCTCCTTTCATATGCTATTACTAGAAAGGAGGTTTGCTGATGCTTGATCAAATTCAATCGAAAGTAAACGAAACGATTCAAACTGTGCAAAATCGATTTAACGAAAGAGCCGATAGTTTACGCACAAAAATTCAGGAGTCTCAAGCCAAAAACGAAGCAACAAATGAACTTCTAAAAAATATAGTCAATCGTATTCGGAATTCCTAATGGAATAGCACCAATCCTTCTAATGCTATACCTACTGCTCCACCACGAAAACACCTCCAAGCCACTAGCCTGGAGGTGTTTTTCATATCCTATTATTTATTTAGTAAATGCATCTGTTAATGCTGTTACAATTTGCTTCTTACGAGAAACAACACCTTTTAATAAAGCACGGTTAGACGAATCTAATGAAACACCGAATGCCTCGGCAACTTTTGCTATTCCAGTACCGCGCGCTAATACCTCTGAATCATTATTTAAAATATCTGTTACTGCGAATAAGAATAAATCTAAGCCTTTTTCACTAACAGCTTTATCCATTGCCGCCTCAAGCTCTGCTTGTAGTTCATACACCTTAGCAGCATCGACTGTATTTACTTGAGCGATTTCTACTTTCGCTTCGCCCATGGCAAATTCCTTCGCATCCATCGTAATTAACTCTTGTGCCGTTTTATCACTCAGGTCTGCTCCAGCTTTTAACATTTCCAAACCATATACCTCTAGGTCCACGCCAGCAATTCTAGCTAATTCATGGGCTGCATCCACATCTTCCTGTGTGCATGTTGGTGATTTTAATAATAAAGAATCCGAGACAATCGCTGATACTAATAATCCTGCGATTTCTTTGGTAACCTCTACCCCATTTTCTTTATAAAGCTTATTCAAGATAGTAGCCGTACAGCCAACTGGCTCTGCGCGGAAATAGAGTGGCTCCTTCGTTTCAAAATTGGAAACTCGGTGATGGTCAATAACCTCTGTAATACGAACGTCTTTTATATTGCTAACACTTTGTTGGAATTCATTATGGTCAACCAAAATAACATTAGCTACATCTTCAGGCACTGCTTCAATTAATGTTGGTGCTGCTACATTAAAGTAGTCCAGTGCATATTGTGTCTCTTTATTAACGTCACCAAGTCTTGCAGCCTCTGCTTGAACCCCTAATTTGTTCTTTAAATTTGCATACGCTAACGCTGAACAGATTGTATCTGTATCAGGATTTTTATGACCGAATACAAGCGTTTTTTCCATCTTCATTCTCCTTTTATATGTATAGCTTTCATGTACACGTTTTATTCAGTTACAAGATTACCATAAATTATGACAGGATTGAATAAATTTACACAGAATCAAGTGTGAAATTTTACAATTACTAGGTTTATTTTTATAGTTGTAGTAGAGATTAAATTAGTTGAAAAGGATTTGGAATATGAAACGCTATCTAATTGTCGGTGCTGGTATACTTGGAGCAACGACTGCTTATAGACTTGCCAAAGCTGGAGCAGAGGTACTCATCGTGGATCGTGCTGAAGTCGGACAAGCGACAGATGCTGCGGCAGGTGTAATTTGTCCATGGCTATCTCAGAGAAGGAATAAAGCTTGGTACACCTTAGCGAAAAGTGGCGCTCGAATGTATCCTGCTTTAGTAGAAGAGCTAATTCAAGATGGTGAAACCGAAACTGGTTATGCAAAAGTAGGAGCACTTAGTCTACATACAGATGAAAAGAAATTGCTTCAAATGAAGGAAAGAGCGCTTAAGCGGCGGGAAGACGCTCCCGAAATTGGTGAGGTAACCCTGCTTAATCCAGAGCAAACGAGAGCATTATTCCCACTAGTTGACCAGAACTATTCATCGATTCATATTAGTGGTGCTGCAAGAGTGGATGGCCGTGTGTTCCGAAATGCGCTATTACATGCTGCGCAACAATATGGGGCTACCCTTCTTACCGGCGATGCTACCGTCCACCATAAAGGGTCACAGGTAAAAGGTGTTTTTGTAGATGGTACTTGTTATGAAGCAGATATGGTAATCGCTACTTGTGGAGCTTGGATGAACGACTTTCTCCTTCCACTTGGCGTTCATTTTCAAGCAACAAGTCAAAAAGGGCAAATTCTTCACCTAGCTTTATCAGCACAGGATACAAAGAACTGGCCAGTTCTAATGCCACCAACGAGTCAATCCATTGTGCCATTTGATCAGCGATTAGTCATTGGTGCAACACATGAGAATGATACTGGATTTGACCTACGGGTAACGGCTGGTGGAGTTCATGATATTCTATCAAAAGCCATTCAGGTACTGCCTTCCATTGCCAACAGTACAGTGGAAGAAGCTAGAGTTGGATTTCGCCCATTTACACCAGGATTTCTTCCGGTTATCGGAGGTATCCCGAATATACAGGGACTCCTCCTCGCAAATGGACTCGGATCCTCTGGGCTGACAACTGGTCCATATCTCGGGACACAGCTTGCAAAACTAGCATTAGGAGAAGAATACGAAATAAACTTAGCTGATTATGCTGTAGAGGGCGCCATTAATTAATCATATTCGCAACACGTAATAGGAAGTGAAATGAAAGGGGTTTGGGAATGAAAGGAAAAATGACTGTATTTATCATTATTTTATTTACCATTGCAGCAATGATTCTAGCTTGGTTCTTACTTCGCGATGTTGTCGAAAACCATGGAGTCGAACTAAAATCTGAAGGTATTCCTAATAGCCAATTAAAATAAAACAGAACAAAAGCGTCTTTCCTATACAAGAAAGGCGCTTTAACTCTTTTACACGCTAATAAAATATTGATTTCCTCCTGCCTTCTTTGCCTCATAAAGGGCTTGGTCGGCATTTTTAAAAAGTGATTCATATGTATTCGATTGATTTTCAGCAGTTGCCGTAATTCCAATACTAGTCGTCGTTATAAATTCTGCATTATCCACCCGCCACGGAACTTGAACCGCTTCAATAATTTCCTCAGCAACAGAAACTACGTCATCCATACTCTCACGTTCCTTCAGTAATAACACAAATTCGTCGCCTCCGAGTCGAGCTAATGTATCGGAATGACGAATCTTCTTTCCTACTCGAAGCGAGAATTCAGAAATGGCTTTATCACCAACATCGTGACCAAATGTATCATTAATTGTCTTAAAGTGATCCAGATCCATAATAATAACGGCGAAATTTTCTCCTGTGGTTTCATATGCGTCAAGCGCTTCTTTTAATTGGATATTGAAGTATCTTCGGTTAGGTAGACCCGTTAAGGAATCATGGTAGGCAAAATATTTTAGTTTATCCTCATAATTTTTTCGCATTGAAATATCACGAGAAAGCACTACCATTTGTTTAAACTCCTGCCGGTAATTATATACTGGGGAGCCTTTCAATTCAGACCAAATCCATCCCATCGTTTGATGCTTTTGTCTAAATTGTGCCACCCATGGTTTACCATGCTGGATAGACTGTTCAAACGAATTTAATAAGGACGCAATATCTTCTGGGTGTACATTATAATAAAAATCCTTGCCTATGTATTCTTCTGCTTCAAAGTTAAGAACGTCACGATAGGATGGGGATACATACGTAATTTTCCCTTCGTGGTCTAGCATGGTGATTAAATCGCCTGAGTACTGCGCAATGATTTCAAACTTATTTTCGCTTTCCGTGTATTTATTTTGAATTTTAATTTGCTCGGTCATATCCTTACAAATAGCATATATACCAACCGTCTGATCATTTACAATAATTGGCGTAAACTTTACTATCAGTTCAATTGTCTTTCCGCTTTTATTGTTCATACGCAAGCGGAATTCTTCCAAAATACCATTAATAGCAACTTCAAAATACTTGGTTGCACTTTCAACGTCCTCTTCCACAACTAAAGAAGTATAATGCACCCCAATTAGCTCCTGATTCGTATAGCCAGTAATTAACTCTAGTGAACGATTACCGGTCACTATCTTGCCATCTTCATCAATAGCAATTACACCATCTAGGTTATAATCAAAAAGAGATTGATAGCGCTCTTTTCCCTCGATTAACATCTCACGAGCTCGCATTGCTTCTTGCTCCGCTAGTTTTCTTTCCGTAATATCCTTAACCACAGCCACGACATGTGTACAGTGATTCTCTTCATCAAGTAATGGTGTCAGAACATTTTCCCCGTACCGTGTTTCACCGAGCGGAGACGGATAAAGGTCCTCATACACGACACAACCCTTTGTTAAAACAGCTTCTTGATACTTCTGGTATAGGAAGTTTGCCTTCTGGTCATCTAGTGATTCGTGTAACGTTTTTCCAATGATATCAGTCGTTAATCCAGCATATTTTTGCACAGCAAGATTAATAAAATGATAGACAAATTGTCCCTCACTCGTCACTTCCATAATATAGATCATATCTTGAATTCCATTTAAAAGGACATTATTTAAAAATTGTTCCTTTAATTTCATCATCTAAACTCACACTCGATCTCTTAATTAGCTATCCTATTAACATTTTCACCATTATTACAATGTTCTTAAAATATTTAATATAGATAAAAATACTAAAATACTACTAGAAAAACAATAGGTCTTTATACCTATAATTTTGCAAAAATCAGCTATGGATTTAATTATATACGTAACCATTTCCAACACGAAATGATAGTGTTTAGGTAAAATTATCCAACACCACCACTTTAGCTCCTATAGATAACATAATCATACCCACGTCGTTTCGCTTCATAGAGTGCTTCATCAGCTGCTTTAACTAGCTCGTCTAATTGAATAGCATGCTCAGGATAACAAGCAATACCAATACTGACCCCAAATTCTATCATATGCTGATGAAAGGTTAACGGTTCTTTGAAGGCATCCAGAATTCTGGTGGCAATCGCTTTAATCATAGTAGAATTTACAGCAGGTAAAATAATTGCTAGTTCGTCGCCACCTATTCTGGCAACAATGTCAGAGTCACGTACAGCAGCTTGAATTCGTATGGCCATCTCCTTTATCACAGCATCTCCTGCATCATGACCATACGTATCATTGATTGTTTTAAAGCCATAACCATCCAATAGCATCAAACCAACATTTTCATGGACAAGTGCCGCTTTATCTAGAGCAAGCTCTAAACTTTTATCAAATTCTCTTCGATTTGCTAAGCCGGTAAGATAATCATGATAGGCCATCCGTTCAAGCTTTTCTTCCTGCCTTTTAAATTCCGTAATATCCTTCGCAATGCCAAATACCCCTGCAATTTCACCACCGACCGCAAACGGAATGTTCGTAATTAATAAAATCATATTCAAGTGATTCTTATTCCTAAATTTCAATTCATAACTCACTGCCAGGCGTTCTTTCAGACATAATTCAAATTGCTCCACAGCTTTTTCTACTTCTTGTTCTAATAGGATAGTTTTAAACGACTTGCCTATCAATTCTTCTGAAGAATAGCCTGAGAGACTCTCAGCAGCTGCATTACAGCTAATATAGTCACCTTCTAAACTTAATAAGTAAATGGCGTCTGGATGATTAAGAAATAACGACTTATATTGTTCCTTTTGATAGTTTAAGGCAATTTGCTGATCCTGGAGGGACTGCTTCATTACTTTTAGCTCTCGATAATGGCGCCATTTCTCTGTAACATCACGGATAATCCCAACAACATAGTTGCACTTTCCGTTTGCAGCTATAATCGGATTTAGTGATATTTCTCCTATATAATCCACATCATCCTTCGTAAATTTTTGTTCAAACTTTAATGGTTTTTTTCTTGTAACAACCTGGCGAGAATGTTCCGCAAGCTTTGTAGCGAGAGAACGTTCTAAGGCAGCTTCAATTGACTTGCCACGGATTTGTTCCACATCCGCATTTAAGACAGAAGCAGCTGACTGATTAATAAACACATAATGAAAAGAAGTTCCCCTCACTTCTAAGACAATGACGAGATCCTTAACCGAATCCATAATATATTTAAATCCTTCTATCGTACCAAAGCTTTCAAAGAATCTTTCCATGATGAAACAACCCTTCAGAAAAATTTCCTTTTCATTAATTTCTGATTATAAAAAAATGACTCACTTATCAAATAATACTTTTTATATTAAGAATACTTATGGTAAACTACAAAGTAACAAGTAGTTATTTCGACAAATTTTGACAGGTGAATCTATATGACGAAATCTAGTTTGAAAAAAATACCAATAGCCGTTTGGATCATAAGCATGCTCACCATAGCTATTTCCATTTATTTGGAAACCAATACACAGATCGATTCTGAAGGTCTGTATTGGACTGTGAATATTTTTCTCGTGGCGTTATTTTCCTACTATGGGGGTATTTATGGTGGAATCCTTCTCATCTTACTTCTTAGTGGGATCTATGCTGGAATGCTTACCATTTCCACACCAAATGTGCTGGTCGTAACGGACCTTTCACCATATGCTATTGGTTTATTTATAGCGCTAGCTCTTGGAACATTAGGTTGGAAAATTAAAGCCAATGAAGTTCAATTGAGAAAGGTATTCGAAAATAACGATGTTACGTTTTGGACTTGGGATAATGAAACGGAGGAACATTCCTTCTCGGAAGGTTATGCCAAACTCTATGGTGTCTCCAGTGAACAGTTTAAGGAAAATCCCACGCTCTGGCTAGATGCTGTTCACCCAGACGATAAAGAAATAGTATTACAAGCAATCGAACAGCAACAGGCTGGTAAAAAAACATCTATCTCCTATCGATATTTCCATGCAAACGGAGAAATACGATGGATACAGGACCGCGCAACACCATACATTGATAGACATGGTGTCGTTACACGTGTCGATGGAGTTTCCTTTGATATAACCGACCAAAAAAAGGTTGAGCAACGCATGAATCAATTGATCCATTACGATTCATTGACCGGACTAACGAATCGAAAATGGTTCCAAAATTATTTAGAAACCGCGCTAATTTCAGCGAATAAATTCGGTCGGCCACTTGCAGTGATGTTTATTGACTTCGATAACTTCAAACGAATAAACGATACCTTAGGCCATAGTGCTGGGGATCAGTTATTAATTCGCATTGCTAACAGACTGAAATCAATACTACGAGACAGTGATATTGTATCACGGCAAAGTGGAGATGAATTTTTAATCCTAGTAGAAAGCCGTGACGTTCAGGAAGTAGAAGCATTAGCGAAAAAAATCATTGTAGAAATGAATGATCCTTATACCATTAATGGAATGGAAATTATTTCTACACCAAGTATTGGGATAAGCCTAAATATTGAGTGGAATGATGATGCCGAGACCTTAATTAAAAAAGCCGACTTTGCTATGTTTTTAGCAAAGGATATCGGAAAAAATAATTATCAGTTCTATAATGAAGAACTAAATAAAAAAATGAAACGACGTATGATTTTAGAAACTTATTTACACAAAGCCATTGATCACAATGAGCTAACCGTTCATTATCAACCACAATTTGATATAGCTTCTTACCGAATAACAGGTGCAGAGGCATTATTACGGTGGGAATGTGCGATGGGAAAAATCAAGCCAGATGAATTCATTCCAATTGCAGAGGATACTGGTCTAATTATTCCAATTGGGGAATGGGTATTAAGGCAGGCATGTCGAGATATTAAACGATTCCAAGATAAAGGGCTGAATTCGTTTCCGATTTCTGTTAATATCTCCACTAGACAGCTTATGGCGCCCAACTTTGTCGATCGCATTCGGACCATTATAACGGAGGAAGCAGTAGAGCCTAATCTTCTTACACTGGAGATCACGGAAAGCGCCTTTTTATACTATGAAGATGCTAAAGAAAACATTTTAGAACTGCGTAATTTAGGGGTGGGTGTGTCCCTTGATGATTTTGGAATTGGCTATTCGTCACTAAGTATGATTCGAAATATTGAAATTGATGAATTGAAGATTGATCGCTCATTCCTACATGACTCATTAAAAAACACCCGAGTACGCTCCTTGCTAGAAGCAATCATTCAAATCGGTAAAAAGATGAATACAAAAGTAGTTGTAGAAGGAATTGAAACACGGGAACAAATTGAATTACTTTCCACTCATGATGTTTATGGACAAGGCTATTTTTATAGCAAACCAATTGCCGTAGACGAATTTGAAGCCTGGTGTTTAGTAGCGAAAAATAAACAGGAAAACATGAGATAAAAGAAGCGAAAATCATTATTTTTCCGCTTCTTTTTCATTTTTCTTCCCTACTTTTTCTTCCCAAGATTTCACATCATCATCTTCTATTATTCCGAGCACAACATCTGCTATTTCTGGTTCGCGTAGTAAATGATCGGTTAGCTTAAATTTAATATCGTCGGCTTCTGCTAATGAAAGTCCTTTCTTTAACTCCACCGTTACTTCCACATGATACAATCTTCCTTCTTGTAAAACACGCATCTTATAGATATCAATTACCATTTCATCAGCTAAGAGCTGCTTACCAATTTTGTTTTCGACATCTGCAGGAGCTGCAACTCCAATCAGACCAACCATATTATCATAACCAACTCGAAAAGCAACAAACAACATGAACAGACCGATAATGATGGAAATAACTCCATCTGCCTGTACGATATCAAAATACTGCGCCAAAACAATTCCAACTATTGCTAAAACCGCACTCAACGTAGCTACTAGATCTTCATAAAATACTAACCGAGTCGCAGGAGAAGCTTTTGACGCTCCTTTAAAGGCTGTCACAAATAAGTTTTCACCGGTTTTAAGATTTGCTTCCGATTTTATTTCTTTCATCGCTTTAATTAAAATAAAACCATCAACTAGAAAGGACACAACCAAAATGCTAACGTTTAGTAAAAAATTGCTTGCCTCACTAGGATGCTGAATTAAATGCCAGCCTTCTTTAATCGTTTCATATGCCATTACCGTGACAACAATGACTGCCACCATACAAAAGATATTAATAACCCGGCCAAACCCAACAGGAAAACGTTTCGACGGCTTCATTTCTGATAAGACACTGCCGAAGAAGACAAAGCTTTGGTTAACCGCATCTGCAAATGAATGCATAGCAGATGCAAACATTGTTCCACTACCACTAATGCCTGCCGCTATTGCTTTAATAATTGCAATAAACGCATTCCCCAATGCGGCGACCCCTGATGACGTATTCCCTTTTTTCACCAGTTGAAGAAAACCCATAACCATTCCCCCCATAATAGTAATTCTTTGTATAACTTTCCCATTAACGAACAAGTTCATGTACAAATTAAAAGCAGGAGCGATATCACTTATTTATACGTACTTTTCTTTTGAAAAAACACACGCTATTGCTAATAAATGACTCGAATACAAAGCCTCCCGAGCGCACAACGTAAAAGCAAAGGGAGGGATTAAGCTGGTAAAAAAAATCATAACAACCATTATACTTTTCATCCTGTTAGTGGGATGTTCGATACAAGAGAATAACCAGGGGCAAATATCGCCTCAAACAGAAAAGAACGAGTTAGAAATAAATTCTTCCACCAATACAGGCAATCAAACCGCACCACCAATCGATCAGGGCAATGTCAAAAATCTCACCACCAATAACACAACACCCCCAACCACGGAAGAAATTAAGTCAGAACAAGTACCACGAGATAGTACAAGGGTAAAAAACAGTATCGAGAAAAAACCACCAAAACGTGAAAAGATCGATGTCAAAGGATTATATTTGAATCGCACCTCGATTCGAGAAGAAAACATCCAACGTTATATCGATATCGTAAAGAACACCAAGCTTAACGCAGTTGTGATTGACATTAAAGATGATTACGGGAAACTCACCTATGATTCCAATGTGACGTTAGCGAATCAAATAGGATCAGACAGCAATCCAGCAACTAAGGACTTAAAGAAATTAATCCAACGTTTAAAAGCGGAAGGAATTTATACCATTGCACGTATTGTCGTCTTTAAAGATCCTTATTTAGCTGCACATCAAGATGACGTAGCGATTAAGCGAAAGGATGGAACCGTATGGCAGGACGCCGCTGGCATGAAGTGGGTTGACCCTTATCAAAAGAAAGTGTGGAACTATATAACGGCTATTGCACAAGAAGCAGCAGCTAACGGTTTTGATGAAATCCAGTATGACTATATCCGCTTCCCAGAGAATGCCAAGCAGGTCGATAAACAAGTAGCCTTTGCTAATCCAACGAATGTATCCAAAGCTGAAAATATTTTAGCTTTTCTCCAATCTTCAAAAAAGAAATTAAATGATTATCCAGTTTATGTTTCTGCTGACGTATTCGGACTCACTACAACCGCTACAGATGATATGGGGATTGGTCAAATTTGGGAAAATATAGCACCAAATGTAGATTATATATCACCAATGACTTATCCTTCTCATTACGCAAAAGGCACTTACGGAATAAGTAATCCTGATGATTTCCCATATGATATTATGTTCCGAGCTGCACAGGACGCCAAGCAACGCAATCAAAACCTCAAGGAAGCAGGACAAACACCGGCAATAATCCGACCTTGGATTCAGGATTTCGATTATCTTCGTAATTACACTGCAACAGACGTTAAAAACCAAATCAAAGCATTAGAAGAACAAGGAATTACGCAATATCTTATTTGGAATGCAGCTAACAGCTATACGGTTGAAGCGTTCAAATAAGCGTACCGCTGAAATTCAGCGGTATACATACCCCTTATCCCCGCACCATTTTCTTTACGCGTAACTCACTTATGAACGTCGACCCCAAAATACACACCCCACCAATCATTTGCAGTATACTCATACTTTCCTGTAAAAGGATCGTAGCCATAATAACCGCAGAGATAGGATCAAGGTAACTTAGAATACCAATGGTTTGTCCACTTATTTTTTTCATCGAAGCGAAATACAATAAATACGCAAGCCCTGTATGAACAATTCCCACTACAACAAGTAAACCGATTGATTGTATCCCTAAATCCGCAATGTTCATGTCCTCAGTAAATAATACGTATGGTAACAATATAATAGAAGCAACGACTAATTGGATAACCGTCGTTTCAAAGTCAGAAAGTACTTGCATGAATTTATTCATCATAATAACACTGGCATACAGCACTGCTGCTAACAGCCCATAAATAATGCCCACAGAATGGTTATATGTGTCACTGCTAATACCATTTTCCGGTTGTATAACTAAAAACAAACCAATCATTGCAATAGCAATGCTTACACCTTTTTTCCAAGTCCAGCGCTCCTTCAACATGATAGGAGCCAAGATCATCACAAACACTGGCGCAAAATAATAACTCAATGTTGCATTTGATATCGTTGTATGCTGATATGACTCAAACAAAAAAATCCAATTAAACCCTAACGCCGAACCGGAGAAAATTAGTAGAAAAAGATTCCGCTTAGAGATTCTAAGTTTTATCTTCTGCTTCAGTATAAAACTTGCCCCAATTAAAAAAACACCTCCGATTAACCCACGAAATAGCGCAATTTCACTGGAAGACAAATCAATATTTCGCACAAACAAACCAATACTTCCAAATATAAGCATTACCAATACAAATGTAGTCTTTGCCTTCAACAACTACTCCCCCTGTTTAAACGATGCCATACTTAAGTTTTTTCTATTATCTCATAACTACGCAGTACAAGCTGAATAATATACATTTCATACGTAATGTATAATGTCTTGATTAAATCGTAAGCTAATGAAAATGAGGTGATTTCCATGGATAATAATGACCAAAATTCATATACCATTGCTGGCACAAATATAGAGGAAGTAAAACAGAAAAATGCTGCATCCGGTCTATCGTATAACGAGGCTAAAGCATTACTTGCTAAAACTACTGGAGGACATGGTACCGCTATATATAGTGACACAGATCCCGAGGTAGTCAGAAGGCAACTACAAAAAACAACGAACCCAAATGAGGGTGGATAACCATGCCAGAAAAGGACTTTGAGCAGATTTACAATAATTACCGAAAAAATCAAAGTGAGCAACAAGAAAATTCAAGTAAGGAATCGTCAGATGGACAAGAAGAAATTGTCGCTGTTCGAAAAAATGATGACGGTGATATCATTGCTTTTAAGACAAATACTGGTCGTGAACTGGATTATATAACAGCGTTAGAGGAGGCTAAGTCCGGAAGTCTTTTTCATATTGACGTATTCCATAAGTATGGGCGGGATATTATACGGAGTGAACCAGATGGCATAAAAGAGAATAATTTAGATAATCTGCCTGATTTTTAATTTGAAAAATCGCAATCGCTTGTCTTCCAGCGATTACGCAAGCATTTCTTATGCCAGAGCGAAAGATTGTTATATTTTACTATCGGCTAAATTAGCCTCCTAATCAAGGAGGCTATAATTAACTGCAAAACTTATACATTTCTCCAAACAGTAGCATATTTCTTTTTATACTTAGGATCTTCTTCTTCCTCAATTAATTGGAGTGCTCCTGTTTTTATGCTCTCATCGTCAATTTGATCATATAATTTTCGCAATCCCACTAGGATATCATGGCGAATGAGCGTATAATTCTTTTCATTTATACAACTCCTATATCGATCAGCCAAATGAATTAACAATAACTCCTTTTGCTCGGGACCTGCAAGTCCAATTTTCCAAATCGATTGAATAGTATGCCTTGCCGTTACAAACTTCTTATCATAAGTCACCTGCCAAATTGCATTAAAGTCCTTTAAGATGCGTTTTTCATGATCACTTTTGGCAAGTCCACAAAGAAATTGCGCTGCTCTAGCGCGTTCATGGTTATCGGAATGGGTAAGATTTTCTACTAATTGCTCCCATACGTCATAAGCCCAATCAACCGGTTTGTCGATTGCTTCCATAATGGACTGAAATGACTCGTATTGCTTCTGTTTATCTTCAGCATGTAAATTATCAAAATAGCTCTGAATGATAGTATCCAACTGATCCACCCTTTTTTATTGATATCGTTACTACTTATCATAGCAGAAAAAACAGCAGAAAGTCTCATTCTGCTGTTTTTCGTAATTCGTGTTTTTCCACTATATATTATAAGCATCTATGCAGTACTCTCATCCTTATGCATTAAACTTGTTTTGGTTTCAATAAAATACTGCACGCCATACAGTAGAAATGCTTTATAGTAGAGGTAAAGGAAAAATTGGATATTACTTAAACGATTTAACCTAACGATTCTAAGTTTCTTTAGAATCTTGATTAAAAAGAAGGCAAAAAGCCCATCCGATATTGCGTTAAGTAACAAAAACTTTTTAAAGTTACCATAGGAGTATTTCAATATCCACATAGACAACGGCATATAAGGGCCGACAGTAAACGGAAGCTCATTTCTCATAAAAGCCTTATTTCCATCATAGAACTTCCACCACTTACGCTTATGACCAAATATGTGATTGATAATTTCAAATAGAATTATAAACAATCCCGATAGATAGTACCGCTTAACATTTCGCTTTCCAAGAAACAATACCGTCAGCCAAGGAACAATTAATAACACTAGGTTGAATAGGAAGTGCCTTTTGGATACCATCACCAATTTCTCCTTAATTATCTATATCATTTAATTTTAAGATATCCATGTTGACGATTACTATTCGATTTATTTATGATATCAGTAAAAAACTTGATAACATCATAGAACTACTTGAAGAGAAATAATAGGAGGTACATACATGCGATCTACCGATGTAATGATGGAGTTAATTTTAACAGTAGCTGAAAAAGATGAACGAGTTCGTGCTGTTGGGTTGAACGGCTCAAGAACGAACCCGAACGTCCCAAAGGACAGATTTCAAGACTTTGATATTGTCTACCTAGTCTCCGAAATGGATTCGTTTCTACGTGACCCAACGTGGATAGATGTTTTCGGGGAGCGTATTATTTTGCAAACACCAGAGGACATGGCCATGTTTCCACCAGAGCTCGGAAAACGGTTTTCTTACTTAATGCTGTTTACCGATGGAAATCGGATCGACCTAATGCTTATTCCCCTCGAGGAAAAAGATATCTATTGTAAGGAGGATAAACTGACCATTATATTGATGGATAAAGATAACAGCCTTCCCCTCGTCCCACCTCCGACTGATCGAGATTACTGGGTGAGCCGTCCATCAGCTGACTATTTCGCAGATTGCTGTAATGAGTTCTGGTGGGTTTCGACGTATGTGGCAAAAGGGCTTTGGCGGAAAGAATTTCTTTATGCTACTGATCATCTTAACCTGTATGTTCGGCCAATGCTAATCAAAATGCTAGAATGGCAGGTTGGTATTCAAACGAATTTTTCCCTCAGCATTGGAAAAAACGGTAAATACTTAGATCAATTTCTTCCAGAAATAACTTGGAAAAGGCTACTGATGACCTATCCAACAGGTAGCTATGAAAGTGTTTGGGCGGCATTATTTGGCATGTGCGAATTGTTCCGGGACACCGCAAAAAGCGTAGCGAAAAGTCTCGGTTATTCATATAACACACAGGATGATCAACGAGTATCGAGTTATTTGAAGGCGGTTGAGTCCTCAATAAAGGAATTATAAAAAGTAGCAAGCAAGCTGAAGAGGGATGAACTCAGCTTGCTATTCGTTATATGATTCCATTAATCACCGTAAACCTCTGTCCTCGTGTGAAATCCATCGGCAATGATTGTTTGATCAATATTATGTTGATTTACTTCAATTGGTGCGAGCAAAACAGACGGAACTTCAATTTTTCCATTGTTAATCTTATTATCTGTATCGATTGTTTCTCCACTCGCAAGCTTAACTGCAAGCTCTGCTGCTCTCTGGGCAAGCGCACGAATTGGCTTGTAGGCTGTCATTGTTTGGGTACCTTTGACAATACGTTGAGCAGCAGCAAGATCGGCATCTTGACCAGCAACTGGAATTCCCGCTAATCCTTTTTCAGCTAATGCCCTTATTGCTCCACCTGCCGTTGCATC
This sequence comes from Ornithinibacillus contaminans, assembly GCF_001038425.2. Taxonomy (GTDB): domain Bacteria; phylum Bacillota; class Bacilli; order Bacillales; family Amphibacillaceae; genus Ornithinibacillus; species Ornithinibacillus contaminans. The sequence goes on along the minus strand of NZ_LDPV02000052.1, from coordinate 44,628 downwards.
ATTAGCAGCAATTACTGCATCTACTTGATTATCATTCGCTTCCAGTGCTGCAAGCATATTTTTATAAGCATTATCGGGATTCCAATCCTCTGTCCATTGATCATAGACGACCGTTATCTCTCCACGATCAATTGACGGCTTAAGGACATGGAATACACCTTTTTTGACGAGAATAGCATTGTTATCAGTAACTGGTCCACCTATGTATACATAATTGCCTGTTGGGACAAGTTGTTTGATCGCTTCTGCCTGTAATTCCCCGACCATCTCATTATCAAATGATACATATAAATCAATATTGGCATTTTTAATGATACGATCATAGGACAATACTTTGATTCCTGCAAGATGAGCTTTTTCCACAATTGCAGCAGCAGTCTCCGTGTTATACGGTACAACAACCAACAAATCAATACCACTACTTATTAAGGTTTCTGCTTGTGAAATTTGTACTGATGCATTTTCATTAGCAACCATAATTTCTACTTCGGCACCTAATGCTTCCAGTTCTTCTTTAAACAGCTCTCTATCCTTTAACCAGCGTTCCTCTTCTAATGTATCCATGGAAAAACCAATTTTGATTGTATCATCCGCTGAATCGTTAGGATTATTGCCTTTATCCATCACTGGCTCCAGCGCTTCAGTAGACTCTGCCACCTCGGTATCATGTTCACAAGCTGTTAGAATTACCAGGAAAAGCACCAAACCTAACCAGATTACAACATACCGTTGCGTCATCATCCTCATCACCTTCCACCAGAACACATGCTATTATTCCTTCTTCCCAAGTAGGGAATTTTGGTATTCCTTTGGAGAAACTTGCACCAGCTTCTTAAACACCTTACTAAAATAATTCGGTTCATGGTAACCGACTTCAATAGCTATTTCTTTAATACTTCGATTAGGCTCACGCATTAATTTTTTTGCTCGTTCTATGCGATAGTTGGTTAGAAAATCAATATAATTAATTCCCATCTTTTCCTTAAACATTTTACTTATATAAATTGGGCTTAGTCCCATAATATCTCCTAATGTTTCTAACGATATTTCTTCATGAGAATGCGACATAATGTATTGCTTGATTTGCTCTATAGTATCCGCTTCAAGCCGTTGATAGTATTCCGTATACTCTAGACGCATTTGCTGAAGCAACTGCGCTATTCCAGTGCGCAGCTGGCGATAATCATGGGCTTGAAACGTGAAAAATGGGGAGTTAGACTCAATCCCAATATCACGCATCGTATTGGATACAAACCAAAGCGTCTCCAACAGCCTCTGCTGTGTTTGTAATGGTGGAATTCCGGTGTTCTCGAATAGCTGAATCACATTAAATAGTTCCGTTTTAACTAGATCCCACTGCCCTAGCCTGATTCGATCAGGAATTTCTTTTTTTAGAACGCTAATCTTTTGATTTAATACATCCTCACTAGCTGCTGGTACTTCTGAATAAAAGCTATACCGAGCAGGAACTGTCGTGTCCATCGTCGCCATCAATGCCTCTTGATAGGAACTGCGGACTTGTTCAATAGAAGGATATACACTTCCTATCCCGATAAACCATCGCTGACTCGATTGATTGGTTATAGAAAGAATCTGACGCGCTAGTGAGATGGCTTGCGTACGGAATGACGTTTCAGGATTTCGAAACATAATAATTGGCAATTGATTAGCATACAATGCTCCTACTAAACTAGTTCCTGATTGTCTGACCACCTCTTTTACTGTTGAATAGAGTTGCTCTTCTCCTGCTGGTATTCGAATCGTTAGGACGAATAATTCCCGATTAGTTTGAATATCTAATAACTCTACCAGCATAGCGACATGAATCTCATGTACATGCTCAAATAATAATTGGGTCACAACATCTGTCTCCAGCACTGCCATTGTTTGTTGGAGCACTTCTTCTTGCCGTCTATTACGTGCACGAGCCTTCTGTTCTATCACGATTTCCTTCAAAACTTTCCCAACAATCTCCACTATATCCTTTGCCTTACTCGGCTTTAATAGGTAGTCTGAGGCACCGAGTTTTAACGCCTGTCGCATATAGTCAAAGGTGTCGTAAGCCGTAACCATGATAAATTTGGTGTTGGGATGGTCTTCCATGATTTGCTCCATCGCTTCCAACCCATTGATCCCCGGCATTTTAATATCCATTAAAATTAAATCTGGCTTCATTTTGGCAGCCATCTCAATAGCGTTATCCCCGTTCCGTGCTTCTTTGATCACAAGACTTGGAAAGGACTTGTGTAAGATTGCTTTCATCCCATCACGCTCAACCTGTTCGTCATCCACTATTAGGAGCTGTAGCATTTACTTCCCCTCTTTTCTTTGGAATGTTCAATACCACCTTGGTAAACTCGCCTAAAACGCTCTCAATTTGAACTACATCATCTTTTCCATAAAACAGACGTAGTCGCTTCACAACATTGCTGAAACCAATACCGGTGGAATGTCCTTCAGTCGGAACATATTGCTCGGTTAGAATCTCTTCAATTATTTGAGTATCCATCCCCATTCCATCATCTTCTATTTCAATCCTTACACTGTCTATCTCATCCATTATTCGCACCCATATCGTGCCACCATGTACACTTGGCTCAATCGCATGGATAACAGCATTTTCAATAATCGGCTGTATCGTTAAGGTAGGAATCAATACATCAAGACATGCTTCATCAATTTCTAGTAGAACCTTCAGCCGATCTGTTAATCTAGCTTTTTGTATTTCCATGTATTGTTGTAAAACAATTACTTCTTCTTGCAGCGTTACAGAACGATCCATTTGCTTTAAGTTATACCGTAATAGCCCAGCAACATTTACGAGTAAATCACTCGTCTCCTGAGAACCCTCCAGATATGCCTTTTTCGATATTGTATTCAATGTGTTAAATAAAAAATGCGGATTGATTTGACTTTGCAAGCTACGAAACTGACTTTCCTGTAATAAAATTTTATTCTGCTGTAGTTCATGCTCCAACTGTGCCTTTTGCTTCGTTTCTAAGAAGAGCTTGTTTATATTTTTCCGCATATGGTCAAATGTTTTTGCTAAAAAGGCAATTTCATCATTCGTATCTACCTTAACCTCCAGGTCAAACCGCCCGTTTGAAAGCTCATTGGCAGCCTTCGTCAGTTGTCGTACTGGCTTCGTGATACTTCGCGAGAACAAATAGGAAAACACAAGTAACATAAAAGCAATCAAGAGCAATAACCATATTCCTAATTTCTGCAGATCATCTGATTGCGCAATAATACCATGATAAAACCGGTCATAAGTCTGTAATTCCTCATCAATTAGACGGAGTGTCATATCCGATATATGGTTTGAAATACTTGTAGCCTCGGCAAATTCCTTCGTGGAAGCCTCCACTTCATTATCGGAATAAAACAAGATAAACCTGTCCGTACTCTCAACAAAACTATCAATCAAGTGAATATAATTTGTTAACGTAAAATCATTTTCCCTATTTCTGAGCTTGTATACAGCTTGTTTTGCCTCTAAGACTTTCGCTTTACTTTGTTCAATTTGTTCTAGATTATTAGCGGATGGATCCAGTAAATAATCATTTAGATCATTTATCACACGCTGACTAGCAGTCGTGACCTCATTCATACTTAAATACCGTTCCAAAATCTCATTATAATGAGTGATCGATTTATTATTGTAATATGTAAGCGTAATCCATATTAACGACATGATTGCCAATACAATCATTGAAACGATCCATATTTTCTTCTGGATTTGACTCATGGAACGTCAGTCGCTTTCACAATTTGAATTTCCGTGATATACCCGTTTGAATCCAGTGGAATGGTCTCACCATTTAACCACTCTGTTAATACTTGTACACTAAGCCTTCCCATCTCATCTGGCGATTGCTTCAGGATGCCATCCACAAGTCCCTGTTCTAATAAAGTAAGCGATTCCGGTCCATCGTCAAATGAATAGATATAAAAAGGCTCAACCTGATAGCGCTTACTTATTTCTTGGACGATTGCCCCAACAAAGTTTGCATTAACCGCTATAAAAGCATCCGCATCAGGTACCTGATTCAAAATATCCTGTGTTGCTGCTATCATATCGTCTCGAGTGGTTGCTGTATTAGCATAGTGTAGCTTAATACCTCTATGCTTCATGAAGATATCCTCCATACCTTTAAGACGCTGCTCTTGATAAAACGCATGATTATCATTATGCAGGAGTACAACATTTCCCGTTGCGCCCATATCTGAAATTAATTGCTGTGCTATCATTTTTCCTGCTTTATATTGGTCTGAACCGACATAGGTTCTTCTTAAACTCTCATCCATTGATACATCATTGGCAATCGTAATAATCGGGATTCCATAAAAAGAAGCTTTAACCTTGGTCAATTCCTGAAATTCTTTTGTATCAAGTCCCTGTATAATGATTCCATCCACTTTAGACTGGATCGCAATCTCTAGATTTTTTAAAAAATCCTCCTGATGACTCCCATAATTCCCCCACATTTCAAGACTGACGCCAAGCTTTTCTGCTTCTTGCTTAGCAGCTCTTCCAACCTCATCCCAGAACGGGGTATCAATATCCTGTGTTATTAATACGATACGATACATTGACTGCTGTTCACTAGTAGAATCAGGCAATTCCAAATCCGATTGAAAAACGCTAATTGCAGAAACAGAGGTAAAATAACAAAGGATTATAAACAGTGCACTCAGTAGAAATATCGCTGTCTTTCGCAAGAGAAATGGCTCCTTCCACTACTTAACTATGAGACTATTATCATCATACCACCTATTACGAATTGTTCAAAATTTCCATTCTAGTATCCGTTAGGAAGGGATTTTTTATATCGAAAGAAGTTAAAAACGGGGGGCTAATTGCACAATACAGAAGATTAGTTTGAATACCATTAATGCAGGGGCATGTAATTGCCCCCACATTTTATCTCGTTATTTTCCACGCTTTCGAGTCGTTACATCAAAAATAACCGCTAGTGCTAAGACACCACCGCGAATCATATATTGATAGGAAATTCCAGTACCTAGTAAGTTCATACCGTTTGTTAGAGATGCCATCACTATCGCACCGATAATTGCACCTGTTACTTTTCCTACACCACCAGCTGAGGATACACCACCAACATAAGCTGCTGCAATAGCATCTAGTTCAAACAATGTCCCTGCTGTTGTCGTTGCCGATTGTAATCGAGACGTAAATAATATCCCTGATAACGCAGCAAGCATTCCCATGGAGCCAAATACGAGCATAGTAATATTATTCACGTTAATTCCACTCAGATGAGCAGCTTCAGGATTACTTCCTACTGCATAAATATGTCTTCCAATCACAGTTTTCGTCGTAATAAAATGATAGATTACCACTACGAGTAGAATAATTACTAAGGTCCACGATAGACCATTATAGCCAGCTAATATCCATGTGATATATGCTATAATTGCCGAGACAAATACTAATTGCAAAACAAAAATCGGCTTCGATACAACATCAAATTGGTAGGTAATCATTTTTCTACGTTTTGAAATAGCTCCGAACACATAAAATAAAATCCCGAGTATTCCTACTAATAAAGACAGCAAATGTAAGCCACCAATTTGTCCTAATGAAGGAATGTAGCCATTCCCTATTGCATTAAATGCATCATTCTGGATAATGATCGTTCCAGAATCCTCAGTTACCTGTAAAATAGCTCCTCTAAAGATAAGCCATCCAGCTAATGTAGCTACAAATGAAGGAATTCCCACTTTAGCAACAAGGAATCCTGTAGTTAATCCAATAATGGTTCCAATGATGAGAATAATTGGGATTACCAAATATACTGGCATACCAACACTCATGAGTAAAATAGCTGCGATTGCACCTAGAAATCCTGCTAAGAACCCAATAGATAAGTCAATATGGCGAATGACAATAACAATCATTACCCCAACCGCTAATACAGCAATATATCCCGCCGAATCTAGTAAATTACTGATGTTACGAGAAGACATAAATATCCCATCCGTTAAAATCGTGAAGGTTAACATAATAACGAATAGTGCAATATACATCCCATAGTCGCGAATATTATTCTTTAATAAAGCTTTTAATTCTGTATAAAAACTCATGGACTCCACCCCCTATTGTGTCGCTAGTTGCATAATTTTTTCTTGATCAGCTTCTTCTGCTGATAGTTCACCTTTTATTTCACCTTCAGCCATGACATAAATTCGATCACTCATACCTAGCACTTCTCCAAGCTCAGAAGAAATCATAATAATGCTCATTCCCTCCGCAATTAGGCTGTTCATAATCGTATAAATCTCAAATTTTGCACCAACATCAATTCCTCTAGTTGGTTCATCCAAAATTAGTAGCTTAGGCTTAACAAATAACCATTTTCCAAGCGATACTTTTTGTTGATTCCCGCCACTTAAATTACCAACTAACTGTTCAATGGACGACGCCTTAATGGTTAAGTCTTTTTTATAGTCATTTGCCACTTTTATCTCTTCGTTTTCATTAATGACACCACTTGCAGAAATCTCTTTTAGGTTTCCTACTGAGATATTATTTTTAATATTTTGTGTTAAAAACAGGCCATCTCCTTTACGATCTTCTGTTACGTAAGCGATTCCTGCTTTTATTGCTTCACTAGTATGCTTGAATTTTCTTGGTTTGCCATCAATCTGCAATTCACCCTGCAGCTTATAGTTTTTCGGATTACCAAAGATACTTTGGGCAAGCTCTGTACGACCTGCACCCATCAAGCCTGCAATACCGATTATTTCACCTTGCTTCACATGAAAATTCACGTCACGTAGAATTCGCTTACCTAACTGAGAATCATATGCGGACCAGTTCGATACTTCGAGAATTGTATCCCCTATCGCTTGGTTCTCACGTTTTGGGTAAATATTATTAATCTCACGGCCAACCATATTCTTAATTATAGTGTTCTCATTAATCTCACCCTTTGCAGCAGCTAACGTGCAAACCGTATTTCCGTCACGGAGTATTGTTGCACTATCTGCAATAGCAATAACTTCTTTTAGCTTATGTGAGATCATAATACTAGTAATTCCTTGTTTTTTTAGCTCACGCAGGAGATTAAGTAGATTTTCACTATCATCCTCGTTCAAGGCTGCTGTCGGCTCATCTAAGATTAGAAGCTTAACTTCTTTGCTCAATGCCTTGGCAATTTCAATTAACTGCTGTTTTCCAACACCTAAATCCTTTATAAGTGTTTCAGGATTTACGCTTAAATTTACTTTTTCTAGAACGTTACGAGATTCAACAATGGTTTTATTCCAATCAACAACACCTTTATGCTGTACTTCATTCCCCACAAATAAATTTTCATAAACAGATAGATCGGGAAATAAGGCTAGCTCCTGATAGATGATCGCAATTCCGGCATCTACACTGTCATTTATTTTCGAGAATTGTTTAATTTCACCATCAAATATTATATTTCCTTCATAAGTACCATAAGGATAAACACCACTTAATACCTTCATTAGGGTTGATTTACCGGCTCCGTTTTCACCAACTAAGCAATGAATCTCGCCTTTTTTCACTTTGAAGTTAACATTATTAAGTGCTTTGACGCCTGTAAAAGACTTGGATATCTGATCCATTTCTAGTATGAATTCACTCATCGCACCCACCCTTTAATCAAGTTAAAATCGCAAAGAGCCTGGGGCAAAAGTGTTTATAATTAGATAAAATCCAAACGTTGGTGCACGATACCAGCTTCAGGTATTTACTCCGATAAGTTCATGCATCGTTCGCTTTTCTACCTTCTCGTTTTACTTTTGCCCCTGGGCTCTTCACACTATTAATCGTTTACTCTAGTCCTGTAAATTCGCTTGCTTCGTAGTAACCAGAGTCAATTAGTTCGGTTTGAACGTTGTCTTTTTCCACAACAATTACATCGGTTTGTTTCGCTTTGACGTCTACTGCTCCGTTGTTATACGAGCCAGTAGTTTCTGGTGTATTACCTTCTAATATATCGATAGCCATCCCCATAGCGTCATTTACAAGTGTACGAACATCTTTAAATACAGTCATCGTTTGTTTTTCATCTAGGATATACTGAATAGATGCTTTTTCTGCATCCTGCCCCGTAATTACATAGCTTGAGATTGCTGATTCTGCCCCGAATACATCTGCAATCGCACGTGCTGTACCATCGTTAGGTGCTAGGATAGCAACATCACCTTTTAAGTCATCTCCAACAGCAGTTAAATGTGTTTCTGCCTTATTCTTCGATTCATTAGGATCCCAGTTTGTTGTTACCTGTCCTAATATCGCACTCATTTCATCACGAGAAAGCTCTGCCTTATCCTTTAAACCTTCTGCTTCACTTGAGTTAGCAATCACAAATGTTCCATCTGCAATTTTCGGTTGTAGTACACTCCATGCACCTTCAAAGAATAAGAAAGCATTGTTATCTGAGGAAGCTCCGGCATAAAGGTATAGTGGAACCCCAGTACCTTCTACATTGTCAATTAAGTATTGCCCTTGTGCAGCTCCTACTGCAACACTATCAAATGTTACATAATAATCGACTGCATCTGTGTCGGTAATCAATCGGTCATACGCAATAACCGTAATCCCCTCTGCTTTAGCAGCCTCTACCGCTGCACCTGCTGCAGCACCATCATGAGGTGCAATTACTAGGACATCAATACCTTTACTAATTAACGTTTCAACATTTTCTTTTTCCTTTGCAGATGATCCTTGGCTAAACAATATTTCAGTTGTATACTCAGAATCCTCTAGTGCAGCTTTAAATCGTTCTTCATCTTGAACCCATCTAGGCTCATCCTTAGTCGGTAAAACGATACCAACACTTACTGCCCCACCACTACCGCTACTATCGCTGTTACACGCAGCTAATACAAAAAGAAACATTACAGCAACAAAACTAAGCGTTAGCGCTTTCATTAATTTGTTCATTTTTCTCTCCCCTTTTCAATTGTTTGCTGTTTACACGTTTCATTATAGTGGCTAGCAAACTACATGTAAGCGTTAACAAGTGGTAATCTTTTAATATTAGCTGTATTTTTTTAACCTATGTACTCTTATTCCTCAAGAATGAACACTTTCCCAAGAATCATGAACCAAATAATAGTTACATGTAAAAAGGGAAATACTAGCTAAGAAACTCCGAAAGGATAAATAAAGGTATGAAATCTATATTCCTATTTTTAAAAGATTCCCTTGTTCATCATGATGATATATTTATGACTGAACATATGTACGGCAATAAAAGTGTCGTGATTATTGGTCTTAAATCCCTAATTGATATTTCAAGAACAAATCAAGCAATTCAACAACAGCTCCTTGAAACTAATTTATCCGCAAACGCTAGTCTAGAACAGTTGCAGGAAATAGGAGAAAAGATTACCGATAAAGAACAAGCAATGACTGCTATTTTTGAAGGGAACTTACTTATCTACTTAGGGAAAGAATCTGAATATTTATTACGTGTGATTCCTATTAACAAAGAGATTCAAAGAGCAATTGAGTCCCCTTCGAATGAAACTATTCTACAAGGATCACATTATGCTTTTAATGAGGACAGAGATGTTAATATTGGGATTATTCGTAAGGAAATTATTTCTGACAAGTTGAAGGTGAAGAATATATCAATTGGACAAGAAATCACTAGAGGTGTGTCTTTAGTCTATTATGAGACCAAGGCTGATCAACATATCGTGGGAAAAGTCGTTCAACTTCTGGAACAAAATACATCAAAGGGATTCAATAATATTCAAGAACTGATGCAACTGTTAGGTCTTCCCCTCTTGAGTATCATTTCTCAAGTTCACACAACTGAGCTTCCACAGGAGGCAAGTTCAGCATTATTAAAAGGAAAAATAATACTATTTGTCGACAGAATTCCTTTTGCGCTTATTCTTCCTAGTGTGATTGGGGATATGTTTATGCTAGAAAATGATCGAAACTATACCTATCCGCTCATGATTGCCATTAGGTTATTACGAATTATTGCTTTTTTAGTAACCTTAATTTTACCTGGGTTATACGTCGCTTTAGTCTCCGTTAACCCAGAGGTTTTGCGAATAGAATTAGCCTTATCTGTAGCGCAAAGCCGTAACGGTGTTCCCTATCCGGCCTTTATCGAAATTATGATTATGCTCATTATTCTTGAGTTAATACTGGAGGCAAGTGTAAGACTCCCTAAAAGTGTAGGCCCTACCATTACTATGGTAGGCGGTATTATTCTTGGCCAGGCTGTCGTTGAAGCAAAATTAGTCAGCAACCTGCTAATTATAATTTTAGCAGCTGTAACCATTGCAAATTCCTCTATTGTCGGCGTTCAGAATTCTGCTTCCATTCGCATATTTAAATACATTGTCCTTATCTTTTCTGCTAGCTTCGGTGTACTTGGTATCTTAGTGGGACTTTTTTTCGTTTGCTCCTATTTAGCAAGTATTAATACATTTGGCGTCCCGTATTTAAATATTAATTTTTCGAAGGATGATCTTAAAAATGGATAAAAGCTTACATATTGTATTTATGTATATCCTAGTACACCTTGGTCTTATTTTTTTCTTATATCCCGCCAATATTATTCAAAGTACTGAGCAAGGATTTTGGCTCCCTATAAGTATCGGTATTGTGTGTCATATTATAATTGTTGCAGTGTATTTGAAAGGACTCCATTTTTTTCCAAAAACCGATATTATAACTATCTATTCAGAGGCTGGCAAATTTTATTCTTTGTGTTTCTTAGCACCAATCTTTTTCTATTTTCTAATGGAAAATATTATTTTAGTACGCGCATATTCTGAAATAATTACCATTGTTTTTTTATCTAATACACCCTTGTGGGCTGTTATGGCACTATTACTTACTATTTCTACTTATTTAGCCTCTAAAGGCATAGAAGCAATTTTTAGAACTGGTTTCATTATCGCCTTCGTGTTTTTACCGCTAGTTTTTTTTGTATTAATAATTTCATTTCAAAATGTCGATTGGTATCATTTTTTCCCCTTTTGGAGTAATGACTTTTCATTTTTAACTAATTCCTCTTACTTAAAGAGTTTTTTTGCCGTTGGTGGAGGATTTATATTCCTTGGCTTTGTACAACCGTATCTTAGCTATAAACGGAAGCAGGTATTTATTGCATTGACAATAATTATCCCCTGTTTCTTCCTTTCCGTTTACATTCCTGTTCTTACATTTGGGGGATCTACTGCTTCAACATTTTTATTTCCATTTGTAATGGCAGTTGATGCAATAAATTTGACGTGGCTAATGTTTGACCGAATTACGATGTTTTTATTACTGAGTTTGCTGACGTTTATTATGTTATTTATTTCACTTATATTATGGAAAACTGTAAGAATTACAAACCATTACATTTCCTCTTGGCAACCTGCCTACCTTTTGGTGATAATTTCGGCTTTGATATACATTATTAGCTTTTTTATTCCAACGTGGAGTTCCATGGAGAATCTATTTAAATGGAATACGTTCTTACGATTTTATGTCTTACTATCTGTTCCCATTTCGATTTACATCCTGGGGGTGAGAAGAAAAAGTGAATAGAGACAGATGCAGGATCATAAAAATCTCTTTCCTTAGTATATTGTTTTTAAACCTATATGGTTGCTGGGACATAAGAGACATTAACCATCGAACCATGCCAGTTGTGTTAGGCGTCACTACAGAAGAAGATAACTATAAAGTTTTCTTGCAGGTTTCAGAACCAGTGGAGGAAACTCTAGAAACAAGAATCATCATAGGAGAAGGGAAAACGATTAACCACGTTATTGACAACATTAGCTCAAACATGGAAAGCAGTATAGACCTACTTCACGTAAAAGTAATCATCGTAGATCACGAGTTAGCAAAACAGGGGTTAGAAGACCTCATAGCCGGTTTTATGCGATCAAGAGATGTATCTTCCAAGGTGTTAATTGCTACCATTAAGGAAGATATGAATCATTTTTTTCAAAGCATGAACGAACAAATTATCCCAAGCAGTACTACTCCTTTAGATTTTTTTGAGAAAAATGCTGGTTGGAATCCCCAGATTGCTTTAACTCGACTCTGGCAAGTATACAAAAGTATCCACTCCCGAACCTATGATACCGCTTTACCGATTATTTCATTAGGAGAAACAACAACGCTTGAACAAGTAGGATCATTAGTTATAAGAAAAGGAAAGGCCGTCGAGGAAATCGACCCAAACGAAACCTTATTATATAACGCCTTATGGGAAAATAGCGTGCAAGGTATGATAGAGATATTAGATGAAGCTAGTATTATGATTTTGGGAAACTGGGTCAATTATGACAGTAAGTTAATTAATGGACAAGCTTACTTAACAGCTGATTTAAATCTAAACGTAACGGTATTAGAAACTATTGGAGCCGAAACAAAAAGGGAAATTAAAAAACAATTAAAAGAGCTTCTTCAAAAGAGGTTTAATAAGATGTTTGCTAAATTACAATCAAGTGAGGCTGACATACTAGGAACTGGCCGATACTTTCGAAATAAATTGCCTAATTCTGAATTAAAGAATTGGCGTTCCGAATACTATCCTAATCTTACGTTTCAATTAGACATCCATGTAGATATTCAAAATGAAGGAAATTTAAAAACGTTAACGAATTAATTAAAAGCTCATTTTCGTAAAAAAAATGCTCCATATGATAAACTTATTGTTATAAATAGTTGAAGAGGAGTGAAGTAGAATGACCCACCAAATACCAGAAATAACGCTAAATGACGGCATGCGTATCCCTGCTGTTGGCTATGGTACCTATAAGCTAAAAGGAAATGAAGGAGCTTCTGCTATTGAAAGTGCTATTAACAAAGGCTACCGTTTGCTCGATTCCGCTTATAATTACGAAAATGAAGGAACAATTGGGGAAGCCATCCGCCGTACATCGATCCGAAGAGAGGACCTTCGTATTACATCGAAGCTACCAGGACGCTATCATACATATGAAGATGCTGTCATTACCATACAAGAATCGCTATATCGCGCCAATCTTGACTATTATGATATTTATCTAATCCATTGGCCAAATCCAAAACGGGATCACTATGTGGAAGCATGGCAAGCCTTAATTGATGCGAAAAAATGGGGGTTAATCCGCTCTATTGGTGTTTGTAATTTCTTGCCTGAACACTTACAGCGCCTTCAGGAAGAAACAGGTGTCTTACCAAGTATGAACCAAATTGAGCTCCATCCATTTTTCAATCAAGCTACTCAACGAAAATGGCACGAAGAACACGGAATTGTAACCGAATCTTGGAGTCCCTTAGCAAGGGCGAAGGATGTTTTCGAAAACGATACACTAAAAAGCATTGCAGCTAAACACGAAAAGAGTATCTCACAAATTGTCTTACGCTGGCATTACCAACTAGGAGCAGTGGCAATACCAAAATCTGCTTCCCCTGTAAGACAGCTAGAAAACATTTCGATATTCGACTTTTCATTAGATGATGACGATATGAAAACCATTGGGGCACTTTCTCGAATTGATGGCAGAATGTGGAATCAGAATCCTGCTGAATATGAGGAGTTTTAATTGTAAACTAGAAATTTCGGGCAACGTACTAATAAATGAGGGCAAGGGAACACTTACAAGTTCCCCTGCCCTTTCACTGTTGTTACAAGCTATGCACTTGTTTTTGATGGTTGCTTTTGCTGGTATTGTTGCTCTAGCAAGGATTTAACTCGCTTAAATTTTACAAAGGTAAAAGCAAATACCGGGCTCTGAATAAACGTGAAAATAAATGTAACAACAAATACGGGACCACCTAAAGCCAGACCTATCAATAGGACTACCGTCTCTACTATAATCCGTATTCGACCTATGGAAATACCCGTTTTATCTGAAATGGATAACATGAATCCATCCCTCGGACCCGATCCTATCTCAGCTGCATTATATAATCCTCCACCAAATCCCATTAGAATGATCGCAACGATCATCACTAGAATGTCAGTCCACGTATGACTTGCTGTTGGCAGTACATCCATCCACAAAAAGAAATCGACGAACACGCCAACAAGAATTGCATTCAAAAAGGTACCCAGTTTGATATAGCTTTTGTCTAAGATCCAGGAAACAATAATTAAAAGTATCGAAATAATAATTGCCCAAGACCCAATAGACAAACCTAATTTGTCATATAACGCCACATTCAAAACATCCCACGGGTGTATCCCTAAATGCTGCATTTTCAGTGCAATTGTAATCCCATAGCTAAAGAAGATTAACCCACAAATATACATGGACCATCGAATGATACGTACCATCTTTTCCCCTACTTTCTGTCTAAACTATCATAGTATGATTATTAGAAATTTGAAAGGTAATCGACTTCTCCCCTATGCATATTACACCACACTTCTACGAATAATAAAGACATTACAGATTAGGGATGATATAAGTGAAACGAGATACGAGGACTATGAACCAACAAAACCACGCCGAAAAACCAATGTACAAAATTCATGAAAAAAAGTTATTATGGCTCACCCTTGGTGTTGCTGCCATCATGCTTTTATCTATCATTGGTAGATTAGTGAGCGGATAAGGGGGGCAACATGATAAACGAAAGTGCCGTTCACTACAGCAGAATTTTAACCGAGCTTACATTATCCTTCCACATTATCTACGCAACACTTGGAGTTGGCGTACCGCTGATGATTATGCTCGCCCATTGGGTGGGAATTAAGAAAAAGGATGAGCATTACATATTACTAGCTAGAAGGTGGACACGTGGGTTTGTCATTACGGTTGCTATTGGTGTTGTAACTGGAACTGCAATTGGCCTTCAGCTTACATTACTCTGGCCAAATTTTATGGAGCTAGCAGGTAATGTCATTTCGCTACCACTATTCATGGAAACATTCGCTTTCTTTTTTGAAGCGATTTTCCTTGGAATTTATTTGTATACATGGGATCGGTTTGAAAATCAGCAAAAGCATTTACTATTACTAATTCCTGTTGCGATTGGCGCATCCTTCTCAGCGGTATTTATTACTATCGTGAATGCGTTTATGAATGCTCCGCAAGGGTTTGACATTGCAAATGGAGAACTTGTCAATGTCAATCCACTAAAAGCAATGTTTAACCCAGCAATGCCGACAAAGGTAGCCCATGTCGTAGGTACAGCGTATATGACCTCTGCTTTTGTCCTTGCATCCATCGCCGCATTCCGATTAGTAAAGGGTTCCAATCATATTTATCATAAAAAAGCACTCTTTCTTACGATGAAGGTCGGGCTGATTTTTTCGTTAACGTCACTTATTGTTGGAGACTTATCTGGTAAATATTTGGCTGAATATCAGCCAGAAAAACTCGCCGCAGCCGAGTGGCACTTTGAAACAGAGGAAGGGGCACCACTTATTTTATTCGGTACACTAGATTCCAATGGTGAGGTAGATTATGCAATAAAAATCCCTTATGCATTAAGCATTCTTGCACATGGATCCCCCTTTGCTGAAGTGATAGGATTGGACCAATTTTTAAAGGAAGAAACTCCACCATTATATATCCACTATTTATTTGATGTTATGGTATCGATTGGAATGCTGATGATCGCCGTATCGCTTGTATTTGTTGTCGGGCGAATCTTCAAGTGGAGTATTGTGGATTCCAAATGGTTTCACCGATTACTTGTACTCGGTGGTCCACTCTCTGTTGTTGCGATGGAAGCAGGCTGGTGGCTTGCTGAAGTGGGTAGACAGCCATGGATTCTCCGTGGGATTATGCGGACCGAAGAAGGTGCAACTACAAGTAATCAAGTAGACTTAATGCTTTTGTTATTCTGCGTTCTGTACATCATACTCGGAATTGGTTCGATCGTAATTTTGACAAGAATGTTCCGTAAAAATCCTGTAGAGAAGGAACTGGAGGATCGCGAAGGAGAGGTGAAGCTATGAGTCTAGATTTAGAAATCATCGGGATTGGCGTTCTATGGACATTTCTATTTGGCTATGTATTAATTGCTTCGATTGACTTTGGGGCAGGTTTTTTCCATGCTTATAGTGAATTTACGAACCAACACCATATCCTAACAACTATTATTCAGCGTTATTTATCCCCCGTTTGGGAGGTAACGAATGTTTTTCTTGTGTTCTTTTTTGTAGGGATGGTTGGATTTTTCCCGAAAACAGCCTTTTATTATGGGACAACTTTACTGGTTCCGGTAAGTATAGCCATTATTCTCCTAGCTATCCGCGGCTCATACTATGCATTTGAAACATACGGAAATCCGTCACACAAAGGGTATGCTTTTATGTATGGAGTGGCAGGATTACTTCTTCCTGCTGCATTATCAATTGTGTTAACCATATCGGAGGGTGGTTTCATCGTGATGGAGGATGGAACTCCTAATTTGGAATATTGGACATTATTTACAAGTCCCTTAACCTGGAGCATTGTCGTGTTAAGTGTATCGGCATTATTATACATATCAGCAGTATTTCTAACCTGGTATGCAGATCAAGCAAATGATACCGCTGCGACCAATCTGCTTAGAAGATATGCTCTCATTTGGGCACTCCCGACAATTATTACGGCAGGTGGTATCATTTATGAACTACGTTACCACAACCCTGAGCATTACGAGCGGCTCTTGAACCTATGGTGGATGTTTGCCCTCTCATTCTTACTTTTTATCGGTACAGTTTGGCTTATTTGGAAACGAAAAAATTACGGAACTGCTTTTTGGCTTCTAGTGGGGCAGTTTACTTTAGCCTTTTATGGGTATGGAATTTCCCATTACCCTTATTTACTATATCCTTACCTTACACTTTATGATGGTTTTACAAACGAAGCCATGGCCATTGCTCTGATAGTCGTATTTCTTGCAGGACTAGCACTACTTATTCCATCCCTTTATTTGTTGCTAAAGTTGTTTTTATTCAATAAGGATTATGTCAGTGGAAAATCAAAGCAGGAACATTGAGGTGAGTAGAGTGGATAGTTTTTTACTATTTATAGCGCCATTTCTTGTCATTATAGCAGCGATTGCAGTTTCATTCTGGGCGGTCTTGAAGGATGGCGTGGTTAGTGAAGAAGAGTAAAAAAAGTAATCGCACCTAGATAAGGGTGACGATTACTTTTTTGTATAAAGAGACTTAAAAATTCGTTTTGACGTTTAATTCATTTACACTAAATCTTTTCTCTTCCTTATTTCTATTCAGAATAAAAAAATCTTCATCCAACCCTGTTAAAATTGAGAGAAAGGATTGGTCTATTCTCATTTCATCCATTAATCCGGTTACTGAGTAAAAACCATTATCGAAAAGTAATTGTAATATACTTTTTACTTTAAAAGGATGCTGTATTGCTAGCGTTGGATCTAATGGTTCACTAGTTTTATACCCTTTTTTGTTTACTACCATATAGAAGTATCGATACTGTTGATAATCAATTAACCCTAATTTAAATGCCCGTATTGCAATCGCTTGTAATGATACTAACCATTTTTGTTTTACATCAATATAAGCATCTGGGTTCGACTTTTTCTCTATATATTTAAAGTCTTTAATAAACTCTTCCTCTGGTAAAAGAAATTCCGATGCAAAATAGTTTGCTTCATCCTCTAAGACGCGATAATCTTTCTTGTCTTGCACAGAGAATTCAACTTTATAATGGATAAGTAAGTGCCCGAGTTCATGTGCTAAATCAAAATTTCTTCTAACTGCGGATTTTTTAATAGATCCAAGTATAATATAAGCTCTATTATCCTCACTCCATACACTGTAAGCATCAATTGATTCGCCGATTTCCTTTTCAAAAACAAAGGCTCCTGCTTTTTCTAATAAAAATAGGAAGTCTTGATTTGTGTTCTCCTTTAAACCTATTTTTTTTCGAGCTAATTTAGCAATATGTTTGATTTGACAATTTCTTTCCAGTTCAAAATTTGTTTCTAAAAACTTAACTGCATCATTTCTAATTTCTAAAAGTAAATTATGTGGATAACTAATTCGGGCCTCAATTTTCTTTAAAAAAGCATCAATAAATTTGACATGTATTGATTCACTCAAGGATTTATGCAGTGAATTAATGGTTTCCGAACGATATGCTATATTTTCTATGTGGATATTATCCATATCATAAAAATGTAAAATGTCGTGATGATAAAAATAACTGGATTTTACATGAAACATTGCTTTTAATTGATTTACAACTTGTAATTTAGGAGATACATATCCGTTTTCGTATTGCCAAATAGCCTGCTCCGTAACACCTATTTTATCTGCCAACTGTTTTCTGCTTAATCCATTTAGTATTCTGATGTTGGTCAAATTTTTGCCTATAAACACAGGCTATACCTCCCTGTTTTAATTAACTCTCTTTTTCCCTAGATTCTTGACTAATACCAATATCAAATTTAAACGCGTCATAATTATTTATAACTTCAGCACTTGTAGAAAGTACTTCTTTTAGTTCTTCATCGATAAAGACACTATTTGTTGGGTTAATATATTGAGTTAAATCATCAATTAGATATGCCCTATTATCAATCGGATTTGGCATAAACAAAGATATTTTAGAAATTAACTGATTCTCATCAATCTCATATGTAACGATATAAAATCGATCAAAGTTAGGTTCAATTTTACCAATTTCAAAATTATCTTCATCACTAAGAAAGCTTTCTTCAAATAATTGTAATTGAATTGAATCATTTGTTTCTACGGTATTAATGTTAAGAAAATCAATCGATGAATTGATTTTTATTAATTCTTCCATGTACAGCATTTTAGTATTATTTAAGTTACCTGTAGCATCCTTTCCTCTACTAACTTGTTCCCTATTAAAATATCTAGCGTTCTTTACAATAAATAGTATCTTTTCATCTTGATGTTGAAATTGAAGATACTGCCATGTTAATCCCGCTTTAGCTAGTTTACTCTCTACACCATATTCTTCACAAGCAGTAGCTACTTGATCATCTATATGGTTTCCCTTTACCCATGCGTATGCACCACTTACTTTCATACTCCTAGATTTTTCTCTTCTTACCTCAAGGTATTCACGATATCCTTCCATTAAACCATCAACTATCTTCTGACTTAACTCAGTTGCTAATTTAAATTCCTTCAATATCATCTACCCCTTTACTTTATACTAAATCATAATGTTTAATTCAATTTTATTAAAGAAAATATGATTTGTATATATTTTCTTTAAAGTTTTGTGCATTTTATTATTTAAATTGTAAAGTTAATGAGGTTACTCGATATACTAGGTTATTGTCATCTGAACAACCTAAAAACGTCTGTTACTATTCTTGGAAGTAATAGTAACAGACGTTTTTCCAATTCAATTATTCCTGTTTATCTTCTACTTTATTAAACAATACCTCTGGGATCATTTGAAAGCCTTCTATTAATGGATTTTCCTCTACTTCAATCATCAGACAAAGTTTGCCGTCAAAATGAACTTGTCGCACGTAACGAAGATCCTGTGGGCTAACGGCAATATCTGCAACCTTCGTCTTAATCTTGATTGATTTCGACGAATATTTCGGTACAATACTGCTCGCCTTAAACTCGTATTTTTCATCATCAATCACGGTCTTAAACGCTGTTTCAACCTTTTCAGTATCAACATCCTTAACACCACTAACACGCAAAACATTTTCAACGTCCTTATAATCTAATCGAGGCACTTCTTCCTCTTCATTTTCTTCAATAACACGATGAATTTCATCATAAACATTCGAAAGTGTAGATGTATTAAGTTGATCACCAGTTACTTTCTTAACAATTTCCTCAAATACAATTTTATCATCTTCTGCCGTCATCGTTTCCTCGGCATTCAACACTTCTTCAATAACATGATAATCGAGTTCATATTTCTTACCGGCCGAATAGAGGACATGATTAACATCTGCCCCACCGTCTCCGAAGCATGGGAAAAGAAATCCCGAAATTGGTGCCTTCAAATTAATAATTGGATCCACGACAATATTGTATTTGAATTCCTTCTCGACGTAATCAAACAGTAATTCTTTCTTCGGATCGAGAGTTTTATTCATACTACATAAAATAAACGGGTTGGAATAAACTGTATCTCGTGAACTTTCCTCTGACTCATCACTCTTCTTCATCGGTTTCCTATATTCCCCACGAATAAAGGTAACTACAAGATCCATCTCATATTGCTTGTCCTTCAGCATCTTTTCAACAAGCAGAAGCATATGTGACTTCCATGCTTCCGTATCCTGACTTAAAAGTCCTTGATGGAGAATTAACTGACTACTCTCTGGTACATCTCGCTGGAATTTTAACTCGAATAGCTTTTCGTCTAATTGTCCAGATAGTACTTTTTTAAAGTTATCGATAAATAATTCTTTTTGTTCTTGTTCAAGCATCTCAAATGGGAAGCTTTGATGATGATAAATATCACTTGATTCTTTCATAATATACACATAAAAAATTTCATGTATCTTTAATAGATCGTTATTTACTTTAAATTGTTTGCGAAAATTTGCGATGTCTTTTTTGTTCAATGTTCTTATGCTCCTAAGTTGTAATCTGTATGATTCCTTCAACACATTCTCTAATTCTATCACAAATGATAGCTGTTTCTCTTGTGTCTTTTTTATTAATTTTCATTAGTAGTATATAAACGTTAAACAGAAAAGAAGTAATCAATCTCCATATATGGTGACAAATTACTTCTTTCTTGGAATGCTATTCAAAGATTCCTTTTTTATGGATTATATAAATTTGTTTCGCTAAATAGGACGGAGAGTAGGGCATATCATTCCGGAGCCAGGCAACAACTGTTCCGATTAATGCCGCTGCATCATACCATAATAGAATGTCCCTTTGAATACCTGCCTGTAAAACAAAGGAATTGCCCCCTTCGATTTTGCTTTCGATTCTTAAATCAAGCCAATCTGTAAGAAATGCCAAAAGCCGTTCTTTGAATATTGGTATCCGCTTCGAAGCTAGAATTGTTTTATAAAATTCTCCATTCGCTGCAATATGCTCAAGGAATTTTTCCAGCATTCGAATATTTTCCTCGTGATTGGATGCATTCGGATTAATCGGTTCATCTAACAGGCTCGTAATCTCACTTATCATTTCATCAGACAGCTTCTCTAGCATGTCGGATATGTCTTGATAATGCAGATAAAAAGTCACTCGATTGATAGTAGCGCGTTCTGCAAGTCGATTGACTGAAATCTTTTCTATATCCATTTCCTGCAGTAATTCAATTAAAGCATTTTTAAGCAATTGTCTTGTACGAATGACCCGTCGATCCATCTGGTCTTCTTGGTTACGCATATAGTTGATTTCCCTCCATCACCATCCATCTATACAACACAATAAATAATATCGTCGTTCTTTTTAGCTTTAAACTACAGCTATTAAAATTACGTAAAGTAATAGACAGTGAGCGATTTATTGTAACTTGAAAACGATTATCCTTGCCCCTATAATGTAATTTATGTCTTGTAAATTATACTACAAACTGTAAATTTAATCTACAGCTGTAAAAGAGGAGGAAATGCGTTTTGACAACTAGTGCCACTACTGACCTCAGTTCGGTCAAAAAGGCCCCCATTTTGATTATCATGATTTTGGGTGCGTTTTTTGCTTTATTTAACCAAACAACAATGACTGTTGCACTGCCAACATTAATGGATGTCTTTAACATCCAACCGTCAACAGGGCAATGGCTAACCACTGGCTATATGCTAGTAAATGGTGTGCTAATTCCAATCACAGGATTTTTAATGAAACGATTTACCACTAGACAATTGTTCCAGACTTCAATGTTTATATTCCTCATCGGAACTATAGTCGCAGCATTATCACCTAATTTTTCCGTTCTACTAATTGGCCGCTTAATTCAAGCAGCTTCAACTGGTATTATCATGCCATTACTCATGAACGTAGTATTATCCCTATTTCCACCACATAAACGTGGAACGGCAATGGGAACCGTTGGACTAGCAATTATCTTTGCACCAGCAATTGGTCCAACCATAACGGGGTATGTTCTCGATTACTTCCCTTGGCAAGTATTGTTTTATGGGATGATTCCATTCATTATTATTGTTATCATTTGCGGGTTTATTTTCCTTAAAAATGTATCGGATACGACTAAAACAAAAATGGATTACATTAGTCTCGTCTTATCAACAATTGGTTTTGGTGGACTACTGTATGGATTCAGCGAGGCTGGTCATAAAGGTTGGACAGACTGGGAAGTTATTGTTTCTTTAAGTATCGGAGCAATTACGCTTGTGCTGTTCACATGGCGCCAACTAATTTCTAACAATCCATTCCTAGACTTAAGAGCATTTAACTATACTATGTTCACCCTAACGACCATTATCAATTGTACGATTACCGTTGTCATGTATGCAGATATGATTTTACTACCACTGTATCTACAAAACGCACGTGGATTTACGGCATTGGAGTCAGGACTTCTGATGTTGCCTGGAGCTTTATTGATGGGATTACTCAGCCCAGCAGTTGGTCGACTCTTTGACCGATTCGGAGCAAAATGGCTTTCCATCATCGGAATCGCAATCATTCTAGCGACAACATATACATTCACGAATTTAACTGACTCGGTCAGCTATACGTATCTGATCTTGATGTATGCAGGTCGCCGAATTGGAATGGCACTATTCTTAATGCCACTACAAACAGCAGGATTAAATCAATTACCTAAAAGTCTACATGCACATGGTACCGCCATTTCAAATACGGCAAGACAAGTCGCAGGTGCGATTGGTACTTCGCTGCTTGTGACCATCATGACAAGTAGAACGAAAGACCATCTACAGGAGCTCATGACGCATGGCGGTATTGATGCTGAATCACAAGCCCATTTGACAATGGAGGCGTCTATTCAAGGAATCAATGATTCTTATTTCATTATGTTTGTCTTTGGAATCATTAGTTTAGTGCTTGCCTTCTTTATTAAGCGTGTGGAACAAGCACCTGAGGCTTCAGCACAAGCTGAAAAATCATAGTTAAATTGGAAAAAGAAAAACTACTAAGTTATAACGTTCACGATGACGTGATCCTATGCTTAGTAGTTTTCTTGTATGACAGGCTTGGGTTGATATAGTGTACAAAACTTATAATTTCCGCAGTTCTTCTAATACAACTTGTGCCTGATGGCCAACTTCAAAATTATAAATTTCTGCCGCTTGTCCATTCACAGCTTTTACTAATTCTTCTATTAAGCTGTTATTAGGCTGATCAGCTGCAGGGATTTCAACTAATTCTTCTCCATTTTTTCCGCCTTTTACGATACCCCAGTTTTCTAGTGATAATACACCATCAGTTCCATACGCCGTAAACGCTATATGTTCCTTACCAGCAATTTGACTTAATCCCTCAATTAATACAGGTGTTCCATCCAACAGTTCAGCAGTGGCGATAATCCCTGTTTCACATTTATCCGCGTCAGCTGGTAGCTCCAATTGTGCTTGAATATTTTTAACATCCCCAAATATCTTGATAACTTGTTGGATGAAATGAACGCCAACCTCTAACACAAACCCACCTTGTTCTCGTCCACTCACCCAGTCATTTTGTTGCCAAAGTCTTGGCCAGTTCGGAAAATGCATCGTAAACTGCACACGACGCAGCTTGCCAACATAATTCTGACGTATAAGTTCAGCAAATTTAGTAGCGCCTGCTTCGTAATTTAGTGGGAAGTTCATCGCATGAACGACTCCTGATTTCTTGGCTGCCTCTGCCATTTCCTGCGCCTCTTCCAGCGAATTCGCTAACGGCTTTTCACATAACACATGCTTTTTCGCCTGTAGCACATCCATAACAATCTGATGATGAAATTTAGGAGGAACTGCTACATAAACCAAATCAACTTTACTATCCGCAATTAATTCGTGATAATCCGTATAAGCTTGCACCCTATCAATAGATGCTGCTGTATCATGTACTAGTGATTCCATTCGGTCACATACTGCGACAATTTCTACTTCCGCATGCTCGTTAAATTGCTTGATTAATCGTTGTCCAATTGCTCCAAGTCCAATAATTCCAATATGTATCATGATAGCACTCCCTTTTATGAACTTTCTTTAGTTAATTTTCACACGAAAGTACAGGCTTGGCAATGAAAATAAACCCTAGCCCGCTCTTTCGTAATCAGTTTGACATACTAGTTTAATATCTCTGTAAGTTTAAAGAACCTTTAAGTCGTGAATATACATAGCAAGTCCTTTAAATATCCAAAACTCAAAAAGGAGTGTTTGAAGATGGAAGGATTTAAGAATATTTTTTTAGCTTTTGACGGATCACCTGATAGTATAGAAGCATTGAGAACTGCGGAGTTCATGACAAAACGAACGAATGCAAACTTAACGGTAGGATATGTGCATAGCCCTTCGCTAGAAACTGCGGTGACACCAGGGGCAACCCAAAATTCAGATCCTAGCCTATACCAATCCCATGTCTATATGGGACCTTTTCCAGCACCAAGCATCGGAACCCAACATAGAATCATGGAAACTAGCACACAAGACGATACACCAGACAAAATCATTTCCGATGCCGAGCTTCGGTTAACGAATTTACTAGATGTAGACTATGAAATATTATCTGGGAAGCCAGTTAATGCGATACTCAACTACACGAAAAACCATGATACCGACCTTATCATCATGGGAAATCGCGGAATAAGTGGTATCAAAAAATTTGTGATGGGTAGTGTGAGTAAGAAGGTTGTAGAAGAAGCAGACTGTCCAGTGTTAGTAGTGAAGTAGAATAATAGCAAGAAAAGCTGCTTGGTTTTCACCCAAGCAGCTTTTTCCGTTTTCCTTACACCTTACTCCGCTTCCCGATACCCTGTATTCGCTCGTACCTTTACCTCTGCAAAACGGGCAAAGTCATTTTCCTTCGAGAATATCGTACCAAGATAGCCCCCGAGAAATCCTATCGGAACACTGAAAAGTGCTGGATTTTCTAATGGGAAGATTGGCTCACCAACAAATAGTGCTGCTCCTTCAACTGGTGAGAATACGCTCGGGCTGAGTGATACAAGAACTAGAGCTGATATCAACCCAGATAGGACCGCCCAAACTGCACCGGACGTATTGAATCGTTTCCAGTAAACGGTATATAGAATAACTGGTAAATTAGCACTTGCAGCGATACAAAAAGCAAGTGATACTAGGAAGGCAACATTTAAGAATTGCGCACCTAATGATAATAAAATTGATAACACAGACACTCCAAGTGCTGCATAACGTGCTGCAAGCATTTGTTGTTTTTCTGTTGACTGTCCTTTTTTAATAATTTGCCCATAAATATCATGAGCAAATGCAGATGCACCGGACAACACCAGCCCTGCTACAACCGCTAAAATCGTTGCAAATGCTACTGCTGAGATGAAGGCAAATAATATATTCCCTCCAATAGCTTCGGCGAGTAATGGAGCTGCCATATTTCCACCAGGATTCGCTGCTAGAATTTCACTTTCACCAACATATATTGCCGCACCAAAGCCTAGGAAAAGCGTTAGAATATAAAATATCCCAATTGTCCATGTCGCTGTAATAACAGACTTTCTCGCTGTTTGTGCATCTTTTACCGTGAAGAAGCGCATTAGAATATGTGGCAGACCAGCTGTACCTAATACTAGCGCAAGCATTAACGAAATTGTTCCGAGTGGATCACTATACTTAATCCCCGGATTTAAATAGTCCGCCCCATGACTCGTTGCTGATTTCACCTCAGTAAACATCGCCGATATATTAAAATTAAACTTCCATAAGACCATGAATGAAATAATGATCATCCCAGCCATTAGTAATACTGCCTTGGTAATTTGAACCCAGCTAGTAGCAATCATTCCTCCAAACAATACATAAATTGTCATCATGACCCCAACAATTAATACCGCTATCCAATACGGAATATCAAATAAAAGCTGAATCAATGCACCTGCACCAACTAGCTGTGCAATCATGTAAAAGAGAACGATGGTAATCGTGCTTAATGCCGCAACTCCTCTTACTTTTTTCGCATCAAAACGGGAATTAATCATATCCGCTAAAGTATACTTACCGAGATTACGCAATGGTTCCGCTACTAATAGCAATACAACCAAATAAGCAATTAAAAACCCGATACTGTAGAAAAATCCATCAAACCCTTGCAAGGCAATCGCACCTGCAATCCCAAGGAAAGAAGCAGCAGACAAATAGTCACCAGCAATCGCAAGTCCATTTTGCCAGCCCGTTAAGCCCCCACCTGCAGTATAGAACTCACTAGTTGATTTTGTTCGTTTGGCAGCATAATACGTGATAACCAAAGTCAATGTAACGATCGCAAGAAATAGAATAACAACTATCGGCTCCATTAGCGGTTACCTCCTTTTTTAATCTGATCTGCAATGATCTGATCAGCAATGATCTGATCAGCCTCTTCATCAAAAGAAGTAGCCTTTCTCACATAGATGGAACAAATCACCCATGTCATAACAAATTGCGCGACCGCAAATACCCACGCCCACGTAATGTCACCAAACACTGGTGTATTTAAAAATGTTCCATAAGAAGTTGAGATTGGTAACAAAAAGTAAAATACTAGAAAAAATATCGTCATCGGCACGATGAACCTCTTTTTGTTTGCCATCAGTTGTTTAAATTGTGGACTATTTTCTACTTTTACATAATCCACCTTTCGCTTCTCTTCCGCAAGCTTCGGTTGAGCCATTAAACCATCCTCCTTCTTTCATTTTCATTAACTGTAAGCGCTTACTAATTATTATAATTATTTCGAACATTCATAAGACAAAGTTGGCGCAAACGGTTGAATTCGATGGTTCAATGGTTTTATTTCGTTCCTAAACGGTAGACTTAGACATGCCTATACTCGAAATGTTTTTAGGATGGTTTTACTCGCAGTCCGACTTACGGGAATAACGGTCCGGCCTTTATCTTTTAACGTGATATTACTCGTACCATTAAACCACGGGGTAATTTCTAATATATGATTTAAGTTTACTAAGTAGCTGCGATGTGCCCGAAAGAAGAATTGTTCGGATAGCTTATCCTGCAACTCCTGTAATGTCATGCGACTCATAATTACTTTATCCTCTGTATGAATCTCCAGCAACCGATTATTCGGCACCGCATAATAAATTGATTCGGGCGCAACAACAACCATCCGTTCACCATCATCGACTAATAATTTCGATGTAGTTGGCTGTATTTTTGAATCATCGTTTGGTGTGAGTCTACTACTGACCTTTTTTCGAATTCGAGCCATCGCCTTTTTAAATCGTAGTTCATCATAAGGCTTCAATAGATAATCAATTGCCTCCACATCAAAAGCTTCCAAAGCATACTCATCATACGCCGTGGTGAAAACAAATAATGGCAGATGATTATCTGATTTCTCATTTATCATTTTCGCTGCTTCCACACCTGATAATCCAGGCATATGCACATCTAAAAATATCACATCTGGCTGATGTTCCTTGGATAATTCAATAACCTGTTCCCCTGTTTCTGCATGAGGTAAAATACTAATCCCCTTCTCGTCCCCCAACAAATAAAGTAGTTCCTTACGAGCCATTACTTCATCCTCGGCTATCATCACACGAATACTCATGTTACTACCCGCCCTTCAAGCGTATCAGCTGGAATTGGAATCGCAAATTTGATCTCACTACCGCCACTTGGTAAATTACGAATATGGAGCTTGGCCGACTCTCCAATCAGCCGGATTAATCGCTGATTCACATTAAACAAACCGGTACCACCATTTTGTTTACCTACTAATGGTTTATGAAGAATCAATGGCAATATATGCTTAGGAAATCCACAGCCATTATCCCTGACAGATATAGAAACCGCTCGGTCTACCTGTTCAATACGAATCACCACTTTTGCCTGCTCCGCAACATCCTTCAAACCATGCTGGACCGCATTTTCTATTAACGGTTGAATGGTAGAAGGTGGAATATAAATAGGTGTTAAATTATCTGGCTTGATAAAATCAATCTGCAGTCTCCCACGGAATCGTTCCTGAATAATGGCAGTATATGCCTGAACGTGCTCACATTCCTTTTCAAGTTCCACCAGTGATTTCGATACAAGTCGTAGGTTAAATCGCATATAGTTCGCCAATTGCAATGTTAAATGTCTTGCTGTTTGTGGATCCTCTCGAAATAATGATGCAATCAGTTGTAACGTATTAAATAAAAAATGCGGATTAATTTGCGCCTGTAAATTTCGTAGCTCTGCATCACGAATATGGTCTTTCAGTTTTTCCGTTGTCAGGACATTTAATTGATTCGATATGAATTTCCCCAATCCTTCTGCCATCATCAGCTCAACCGGTGAAATATGCTGTGCCTTCCGAAAGTAAAAGGTGATAAGCCCTGTAACATCATCTGCTTCCTTAATCGGAATCATAATTGCTGCTTCTAATGGACAATCCTCATGATGACACTGCAAGTCCCCCTTCATATAAGAAACCTGCAATTTATTTGTCTTGATAGCAGTAAGCGCAAGTGGTGTCGCAATCAAATCCCCGGGTCGGTGATGCCTATCACCAAGCCCAACATGTGCTAAAACGACCTGCTTATTCGTCACAGAAACCGCAGCAAGTTTCAACCGTTCAAACAACAATTTCGCAAGACCTTCCGCCACTTCCTCATTCGAATCTTTTCGTAAAAAAGGCAACGCCTCTTCGGCAATGGTCAATGCTTGTTTTGTTGCAAGTGCCGCTTCATTTTCCTGCTCCCGCAAAACTATACCAATCATTGCTGTAAAAATAGCAATCGCAATACAATTCGATAGAACAAGTGGCAAGCCAATCTGATCGACTATACCAACCAAACTAGCACCATCAGCGTACAAAATAAGTAATAACTGCATTTGCAAAATGGGTGGAAACACGCCAATAAATAATGCTTTATGTGGGGCAATAACACGTTCATTCGAGAAAAATCTCGCTGTCATCCCTGCTAGCCAACCCGTCAACGGATTCACGATTCCATTCGCTAACCAGCCGATTCCGCCAAGAAACATTAAATGACTCCCAGCAATGAATCCTGCCCCCAAGCCAACCATCGGTCCACCTAATAGACCAGCAATAACGATGGCGACTAAGCTGGAGCTTACAATCAGTTGATTTTCAGCCACTGGAAAAATAACAAACGTACGAATAATCGTCGCATCATCTGTAATGATGATACCGGTAACGGTACTTGCGATGCCAAATATTCCGAAGACCACCGCATGTAAGAGCGACATTTTCACACTATATTCTCGGTATAATAATGATTTGAATCCAGGTGTACGTGTCATTACAAAGGCAATAACCAGCAATAGGCCTAAACGCTCAAATAAAATGATTGTCAGATCCCTCATGGCTTCTCTCCCCTTGACATCACACCAGTTTGAGACTGCATATAGAAACGCTGATATTCCGCTTTACTTTGCGCTTGTTTATGAGAAACAATTGATCCAAAAATACCACCTAGAAAACCAATTGGAATCGCAATAATCCCCGGATTATACAACCCAATGATTGGCGCGCGCGCAATCCATCCTCCATCTACATTCATAATATGTGGACCAAGAACCATTAATACTAGTGATGCCACAAGTCCACTCACCATTGCAGTCATAGCCCCCACTTGTGTAAAGCGCTTCCAATATAGTGTTAAGACAAGTACTGGAAAGTTACTAGCAGCCGCCACAATAAACGTCATCGATACTAGAAACGTAACATTTATCGTTTCCAACCGTAAGGCAAATAAAGTAGAGATCAAGCCAATCCCAACCGCTGTCCAGCGCGCTGCCCGTAGCTGTTCCTTTTCAGTGGATTGACCTTTTTTCAAAATATGATGAAATATATCATGTGAAAATGCCGCCGTTGCCGATATCACTAGTCCAGCAACAACCGCAACAATGGTTGTAAAGGCAATTGCCGAAACAAATGCCAAAAGAAAATCACCGCCAACCTCACGCGCTAATAAAGGTGCTGCCAAATTCCCAGTCGGATCATTTGCGATTAAATTTGGATACCCTAATAATGCTACTGTTCCAAGCCCTAACACGAGCGTCATCATATAAAACAAGCCAATAATCCAAGTAGAACTTAGTAACGATCGCCGCACCTCAAACGTATTTCGAACAGTAAATAATCGCATTAAAATATGTGGCAATCCTGCCGTACCAAGAACTAAAGCAAGCTGTAGTGAAAAGAATTCCAATGGATTTTCAAACAAATGTCCAGGTATAAAGAAACTATCCCCCAATGGTGTTCCTTCCTTAACCCGATCGATTAAAGCAGTCAAATCCCAATTGAAATTGGAAAATACGATTAGGGATAGTAAGAAGGTTCCCGACATCAGGACAACGGTTTTCACAATTTGAACCCATGAGGTCGCAACCATCCCACCGAAGACAACATAGACGGTCATTAAGCCCCCGATAACTAACACAGAGATAGAATAATCGATATCAAGTAATAAACGAAGCAAAAATCCTGAGGCAACAAGCTGTGGAATCATGTAGAGAATCGATATGATAAACGCACCAAATGCCATCATCCAGCGCATCTTATCACTTGGAAAACGAGAACAAATCACATCCCCAAGCGAATATTTTCCAAGACGGTGAACAGGCTCCGCGATGACGAACAATACAACTAAATACGAAACTAAGAAGCCAATGGAATATAAAAACCCATCATACCCACTAATGGCTATCATTCCTACGACCCCAAGAAAGGAAGCTGCACTAATAAAATCGCCAGCGATCGCCATGCCATTCTGAAAACCTGTTAAACTACCAGCAGCAATATAAAAGCGGTTTGTCGTATTCGTACGTTTCGCTGCCCAATAAGTAATAATTAACGTACAAACAATGATACAGAGGAAAAATAAGAAATAAGTCAGATTCATAGAATTTCCTCCCGCTTCATTTGTTTGATTTTTTGTTCAAATACGTTCGCCTTGCGATGATAAAGTATACCCATAATCCAAGTCATCGGGATTTGTAAGAAACTATATAGCCATGCCCATGTTACACCGTAGATAAAGCTTGTACGGTTCATCATATCTGGAAAGAAGATTAGCGACAACGGGAGTGAAAAATAAAACAAAAACACTATTCCTAAAGATAGTAGCATCATTCGTCTTTTTTCATGAATCAAGACTAGCAAACGTTCTTCCATCCCCATTCCTCCAAACCACCGCAGGTGAACTATCAGTAAATTTTATTAATTCGAATAATAAAGGGATTGGGGTGGGTTGTAAAGGTATTTGTTCCATTATGCTAAAACAACAACCGCGAATTTACACTCTATTTTCATAAAGAATATATCCAACGACTTACAATCCATTTTCATAGAAATCCCCCGATACATCAGTATCGAGGGATTAGATTATTTACCCAAAAATTCCTTTGCAACTTCAAATGCGCTTTTTCCTTCTACGTTCACTTGATAATTCATTTCGCGCATTTCTTCATCGGTTATTTTTCCTGCTAATTGGTTCAACGCATCAACGATTTCTGGATACTCTTGAACCGTTTCTTCTCTTAATAATGGTGCACCTTGATATGGTGGGAATAGCTGCCTGTCATCCTCCAGTACCTTAAGTCCATATTGCCGTAATTCACTGTCGGTCGAATAGGCATCTACTAAATTGATTTCACCTGATTCTACCGCTACATATCGGAGCTTTGGTTCCATCGTAACAAGACTGGAAAACGCAATTCCATATAAAGACTGAATTCCTAGATAACCATCTTCACGGTCGGAAAATTCCAATGTAAAACCAGCGTTCACCTGATCCTCCAACCCGTTTAAATCAGAAATTGCTTCTAAGCCATATTGTGTTGCAAAATCATTCGGGACGGCAAGGGCATAGGTATTGTTATACGCCATTGGCTCCAGCATGACCATATTGAACTCTTCCAACATGCCTTCTTTTGCCTGATGGTATACTTCCTCGCGGTCGTTACTTGTTGCGGTTTCCTTTAAAAATTCGGAAATGGCTGTCCCCGTAAACTCTGGATAAATATCAACATCACCCGATTTTAACGCATTGAATACAAATGACGTTTTACCTAGACCTGGTTGTAATTCTACTTCTAAATCGGTTTCCTCTTCAATTAAAATCTTATACATGTTGATTAAGATTTCCGGCTCTGCTCCTAGTTTTCCTGCAATAACAATTTTATCATCTTGCTTCCCAATTAACGGAGCAACAATAACTAGAATAGCTATTATTCCAATTGCTCCAAGTGATAGCAACACTTTTTTATAGGAAAGATTCTCGAAACGTTTCAATAAATAATCAAACAAAATAGCAAGTAGTGCTGCTGGTATAGCTCCCAGTAAAATAAGGGTAGTATTATTTCGGTCAATACCTAGTAAAATAATATCGCCTAAGCCCCCAGCACCAATCAGCGCTGCAAGAGTGGCAGTTCCGATAATTAATACCATTGCTGTTCGAATTCCGGCCATGATGACAGGCATTGCAAGTGGAATTTCTACCCTAATAAGTCTTCTTCTAGAGTTCATTCCCATAGCTCTTGCAGCTTCAATTAAGGAAGGGTCAACTTCTTTAATTCCTGTGTATGTATTTCGTAAAATTGGCAGTAATGCATATGCAACTAATGCAATTATGGCTGGGACTCTCCCGATACCGAATAACGGAATAAGAATTCCTAATAGCGCTAGAGAAGGAATGGTTTGAATAATCGATGAAATACCAATAATCCCTTCCGCAACTTTTTTATGTCTTGTAATATAGATTCCTAATGGTATTGCAATTAGAACGGCGAAGAAAAGGGCGATAAAGGAAATTTGGATATGCTCCACTAGTGCGCTTCCTAGTTCGGTTTTTCTATCCTGAAATACTTGAAGTAAATTATCCATCGTTTTACACCCCTTCCTGCAGCATCGTTGCTAATTTGTTCATTACCGATTGGCGATTAATAAAACCAATTAGTTTCCCATCTTTTTCAATTCCAACTTGTTCATAGTTTGATAGAATTTCTACTAATTTATTTAGTGGTGTGGTAACAGATTTAATTATCTGGAATGACTCTAATGTTTCCTCTTCATCTAGCGGACGCAGTAAACCTTCTATTGTCATATCACTTATCCAGTTGTTAGAATTATCCCCAACGAATTCTTTAACAAATTCATCTGAAGGGTTATTAACTAGCTCCTGTGGTGTTCCTATTTGAACAACTTTTCCATCCTTCATAATGCAAATACGATCTGCTAGTTTCAATGCCTCTTGCATATCATGCGTGACAAAAACAGTCGTCTTTTTAAGATTTTTCTTTAAGGCAAGCATGTCATCTTGAAGTTTTTCCCGACTAATCGGATCCAAGGCACTAAATGGTTCGTCCATTAAAATAATCTCTGGATCAGCTGCAAGGGCACGAATTACGCCAACCCGTTGCTGTTCTCCCCCGGATAATTCACTTGGTTTTCGACTTGCATAGGTTTCAGGATCTAACCCAACCATATTCATCAATTCATGTATTCGATTCTCAATCTTTTCTTTATCCCATTTAATTAGCTCAGGTACAATTGCAATATTTTCCGCAATTGTCATGTGTGGAAATAATGCAATCTGCTGAAGCACATAGCCAGTGTTCCATCTTAACTCATGGATGTCATACGCACTAATTTTTTTATCGTTTATCAATATTGTCCCTCCGGTTAATGGGATTAACCGATTTATCATTTTTAAAGTCGTCGTTTTCCCGCATCCACTAGGCCCAATAATGACAAAAAATTCTCCTTGCTGAATTTCAAAGTCTATTGAATCAACTGCAACCGTACCATCTGGGTATTGTTTTGATACATCTTCAAATTTAATCATAAATTAGTTCTCCTTTTTTTATTGGAAAGACTTCTTCTTTGATCGCGTACCATTTACTCGGAAAATGTTTATTTAAAACATTCTACCCTATGATGTAAATCCTCTAGGGTACCATTTAAATAATCAATCGTTGGATATTTAGTATGTCTAAGAGGTGATTATCCTTTTCTTACAAAATTCACGTAGGTTTAGCTTAATGGTAGATCATTTGGATTTCAATGATCTTGCTTGTGGGGTTACGACCATTTCTTAAAGATTACTAATTACTTAAGTTAAACCACATTAAGCGAACAAACATTCTATTTCATACGCAACATTCTACCACACTAAAAAAATATTACAACTATTCAGGTGCGATTGACCATATTCCTCTAGGAAGAATGAATAAGATTAAGACATACAATATCCTGAGTTTGCTAAATTAAGTAATTCTAGTAAAGTAGAATTACTGCTAAATTTTTGTCGTGTCTCTCTAACCAAAAAGAAGCAACCGCCGCCACTTGATCAAGTCCGCGATTACTTCTCCCAATCCAACCTCTTATCAAATCCCAAGCAAGATCGGAACAATCATCGGTTCCTTCCTTGTCCGCTCCTTCACATACTGACCAATGGAACGTTTCACCTGTTTCTTCAATACATTCCATGACGTACGATTAGCCGCATGAAGCTCATTTATCGTATCTAATGTAATTCGGTTTATCCCTTTTCGTAGTTCAGTGAAATTAGTATCCACGAATCCCCGCGAAATGATCTCAGGATCCGCAAGCAATTTGTCCTCTTGTTTACTGAGCGGAATGATAATCATCAGCATACCATCTTCCGAAATCTTTTGCCGATCCCGCAAGACAAACTCCATATTGCCAACATCCACCCCATCCACATAGGTATCACCACTCGGCACTGTTCGCGTACTCCGCGCAATACCGTCTGTTATATCCACAACATCCCCATTTTTTAAAATAAATGTGTTACCAGGTTCAACCCCGACTGATTCGGCCAGCATTTGGTGGTGATGCAGCATCCGATATTCACCATGAATCGGAATAAAATACGTTGGTTTCATTAGCGTAAGCATGAGCCGCAAATCTTCCTGATAGCCATGACCGGAAACATGCATACCAGAACTGCTACCTGGTCCATATATCACATTGGCACCAAGTTGGTATAGATTATCAACAATACTCGTTACATTCCTCTCATTCCCAGGGATAGGCCCCGCCGCTAGAATAACCGTATCCTCTGGCAAAACCTCCACATCGCGAAAATTCCCCGTAGACAATCGACTGAGGGCTGCCATTTGCTCACCCTGGCTCCCCGTACACAAAATGGTTACCATCTCTGGTGGCAATTCGTGAATATCACGAGTTTCAATTAACATGCCTTTTGGAACAATTAAGTACCCACGTTTCATTGCCACCTGTACAACATTCACCATCGATCGCCCCAGTAAGGCTAGTTTTCGTCCTGTCTTCTCTGATGCTTGGACAACCTGTTGGATGCGACTAACATTAGAAGCAAAGGTAGACACAAAAATTTTCCGCTTCGCTTTCGTGAAAATTCGTTCCAAATTCTCCCCTACCATTTGTTCAGATGGCGTGTAACCAGATCGCTCAGCATTGGTACTTTCAGATAATAACAGCAATACACCTTTGTTTCCAATTTCAGCCATTTTGTGAATCTCAGGACGCTCATTATTCGCAGGCGTTAAATCAAACTTAAAATCTCCTGTATGTACAATCGTCCCGGCTGGCGTATTGAAAACAATGCCTAAGCAATCCGGAATGCTATGATTTACTTTGAAAAAGCTAATCATCATATCACCGATTTTCACTTCCGAATCCGAGTGAATTCCAATTAGCTCACTTTCCCGTAAAAACCGATGCTCCTTTAATTTAATTTCAATTAATCCTAAGGTGAAGCGAGTCGCATAAACAGGTACATTCACTTTCTTCAAGAAAAACGGAATCCCACCAATATGATCCTCATGTCCATGGGTGACAATCAATGCCTGTACCCGTTCCTTATTCTCCTCCAGATACGAAATATCTGGGATAATTAAATCAATCCCCAACAAACTCTCATCTGGGAATTTATTGCCACAATCGATTACCACGATATCATTTCCATATTCTATGGCATACATATTTTTTCCGATTTCATTTAAGCCGCCAAGGGCAAAGACAGATAGTAAATTCTCGTTCATGCGCATTTAACCCTCCTGCATTCAAATTTGGTTTAGTATGCCCTCAATTTTCCATTTTATAGAAAGAAAAATGCTGCCTCATTAATAAGACAGCTTTTCAAAACATGAAGTTATTTAGGATAATTTCCTCAACTTAAACACTAAGAAACACGATACATTCAGATCTTCTTCAAATTCAGGGTATTTCATCAACATATCCTCTGATGGCTTCGGCTCAAGCATAGCATTAATCGCAAATCCAGCTTGGTGAATGGCCTTCACATAGCTTGTTATGGTGCGATGATAATAAACAACTTTTTCCTCCGCATCAACTGGGATTCGCTGATCATAAACTCCTTCCAAGAAATACTTTTCAACCTTCCAGTACGTTTTCTCTCCAAACTGGTTACGCACCCAACCACTATCAGGTGTGATGAAACAAGGATGTAAAATGGAGAAAATAAACTCCCCATTTGGTTTTAACAGTCTGTACTATTCGCACCATAAATATCCGGATTGGCAATTTCCTTCGTTGTTGCAATTTCCTCAGACGTTGTCATCACAGTGACTAGGATTGCCGTTCCAACTGAAGCAGCAATTTGTCTCATCGTATTATCCATTGCTGCTCCATGTGGTATTAAGCGTTTAGGCAGCTGATTTAAACCAGCCGTTGCAATTGGCATTAGAACCAATGATAGCCCAAACATTCGAATGCTGTACATAATCGTCATGTACATAAACGAGGTAGTTGTGTCTAGATTTATAAATGTAAAGGAAGACACCGTAATAATCGCTAACCCAATTATGACTAGTTTTCTAGCACCAAATTTATCAAAAATTCTACCGGCAATCGGTGACATAATTCCAGTTATGACTGCCCCCGGTAATATCGCTAACCCTGCTTCGAACGCTGTAAAGTCCCGCATGTTTTGCATATAAAGCGGAATTAATGTTTCTACTCCAATTAACCCCATGAAAGCAATCATGCCAATCGCCACCGCTAACGGGAAGATAGAATACGTAAACACCCTGAACTCAAGCATTGGATGCTTGAGCTTTAGCTGTCTCAATATGAACGCAACTAAGGAAACGGCACCAACAGCAAGTGTCACAACGGTAATTAATGCAAACCACCCATAATTTCCTGCTGACGTAAATCCATATAGTAAGCCACCAAATCCAAACGACGAAAGGATGATGGATAAAATATCAAGTTTTGGCTTCTGTACTTCCGTTACATTTTTCATAGCAAAGAAGGCAATCACTATATCAATAATTGCAATCGGCAAAATAATAAAGAATAAGACACGCCATGAATAATGCTCCGTCACATAACCAGATAACGCTGGTCCAATTGCCGGAGCAAATGAGATAACAAGACCAATCAATCCCATCACTGCTCCGCGCTTGTGAACTGGGAAAATCATCAGGAATACTGTCTGCATGAGTGGTAACATCACACCTGCGCCAGCAGACTGAATGATACGTCCAATCAACAATGTGGAAAACGTAGGAGCAACTCCCGCTACCACTGTCCCAACAGCAAATATACTCATCGCTGTAATAAACAGCTGCCTTGTCGTAAATCGTTCTAATAAAAACGCACTGACAGGGATCATAATACCATTTACTAGCATAAATACGGTTGTTAACCATTGACCTGTATTAGCTGTAATTCCCATTTCCTCCATAATTGGAGGGATTGCGGTAATCATTAATGTTTGATTCAAAATGGCAATAAACGAACCCGCAAGTAGCAATGTAACAATCGTTTTTCTGTTAAAATTCTCCGTCTGCATAATGACCCTCTCTCCTGTAATATTCCCAATTATCTTAGGAATTCTATTCGCTTTATCCAGAATACATGAACGAAAATTATTCCGCTATTAGATTGCTTAAATTCCACTATGAGTCTATTATTTTCGTCTATGTCACCTAACCACACGCTGCATAAACTAATACTATACATTACTTCCTGCACGCATCATAGAGAGGAGAATTGTCATGCCGTGTCTACCAGGTTATCGTTACTGCGGGCCAGGATGTAGTGGCCCTGGTGCACCTACTAATCCATTAGACCACTATTGCATGCAACACGATGAATGCTACCGTCGGCCGCCGGGCTCAAGAAGATCTTGTGATGAGCTATTTTTACGTAATCTCCAGCCGTATCTCTACCGAAGAGACAGATTAGGGAGAGACGCACGACTCATGTATCGGGTTATATCCTTGAAGAGTGGATTTTAGAAAGGCTGTACTTTGTATGTCAGTGACTACTTAGTCAAAAAAAGACAATCACAAAAATTGAGCAATTGTGATTGTCTTTATTGTTCTATCGTTAGAGTAAGAAATCAAACAGTATGAACAGCCTCATTTACAGGTGTTGAGCCACTAACCACTTGAAATTCCTTTCCGATAGTGGAATCATCTTCTAAGCTAGCAACAATGACGCGCGCAACATCCTCTCTAGGAATTGAAGCAATAGCCAGGTCAAACCCTGCTTTTACCTCGCCTGTTCCCTGATCACTCGTTAATCCACCTGGATGGATGATGGTATAATCCAAATCAGTAGATCGTAACCATTCATCCGCATAATATTTTGCCGCAACATATGGTGCAAATGACGGGGGAGCATCGAGGATTGCTTGACGTCTCGTATCAAATGAACTAATCATTACAAATCGCTTCACACCAGCAATTTTAGCTGCTTCTACCGTTTTAATCGCTCCCGTCTAGATCAACCATAATTGTCTTATCTTTCCCAGTATGCGGTCCAGAACCAGCAGTGAATACAATCGCGTCAACCCCTTTAGCCGCTGCCGCTATCGATTCAACACTACCTTCCAGATCAACCATGACTGTTTCCGCCCCTAACGTTTCGAAAAAGGCAGCTTGTTCCTCGTTTCGAATCATTGCTTTTGCCGTTAATTGATCGCTCTTCTGTATAAACGACACCAGATGTTTTCCAATCTGACCATTAGCCCCAACTACAAGAATCTTCATTCCAGACAGCCTTTCTCTTATAGTGATAACTATTTTTCGTAAACTTCCGTGTTTCTCATCTCTAGCTTAAATCGAAAAAGAGGATGCTGTCTAGGAATGCGCTTCGATAGAATTAGGTTTGCTATTGATATTCGGAATAAAAAAAGCTCCACATTAATGGAGCTCATAACCTGTTAATGATATCGATACCAAGCAAACCAATTGTCTTCAGCTTTATTTTTCGCTAAGAAAATTTGACCATTTACTGCACTCTCACTTTTCCCTTCCCATCTTGGAAAATGTAATGTTACTAACCACGATTGGTCGGCTATCACTTCACCGCAAAAGTTTCTCGCCATATCATAATAATCCTCATCCTGATCGATTCCATTTGTTTTGGACAGTGGCTTAGCTGATACGACCTCCCATTCGGAATAAAAGTTTCCATAGTCACTTTCACCATACGTTTCCGGGATAATTTTATCCAGTGCTTCTACAAGTTCATTCTTATCTGCCCGAGAAGGCTTTTCTAATTCTTTTGCATTGGGACAGCCTATACTTGGTTGTGCGTTGGTTGCGAATGGGATTAGGGAAAAGAATATTACGACTGATGATAGAATTAGTTTCTTCATAATATATCACCTCAGTAGTAATATGCTGAGGTAATGTGATAAATATTCGTGCGCAACTAAAACTGGAATGCATTTTAATTTCACCACTCTAGTATACTATAGTATATATGTTATAATTTTTTTAGATCATATTGCATAATTATATCGAGAGGAGTATATATAATGGATGAAATAAAAAGTAATTATGATGAGATAATTAAGAAAGCTAAAGAATTTTTCAGAAAAGAAATTGTTCCTAGTCATATTGCTAATACAGAAAAGTTAACTAAGTTGAAAGAGTTTAATCTTAATCCTTTTTTAGACAAGTATAAGGCAAGTTTTCTAACGGGAAACGACGACCCTATCAGCATCGCAAAAGCATTAGTATATCCTAGAGTATTAGGAACATCTATTAACACTACATTCGGAAATAAACTACAAAAATTTTGCAGTGATGTCTTAGAAGGTTTTGCTTCTACCACATCAGGAATTGATATTGAATTTATTGATAAGGTTGATGGCAGAAGAAAATATTGCCAAATAAAAGCCGGACCTAACACTATTAATAAAGATGACGTTGAGACAATTAAGGGACATTTTAAAGGTGTTAAAAACTTAGCAAGGACTAATAATCTCAATATCGGATTCAATGATCTAATTGTTGGTGTTTTTTATGGTACTTCTGAAGAATTAAGTGGTCATTATAAAAAAATTGCTCAAGAATATCCTGTGATTATCGGGGTTGATTTTTGGTATAGACTTACTGGGGAAAAGGACTTTTATGATAGGCTAACTAATGCTATAGGTGATGTCGCAACTGAATATGATGGGTCTAAACTTATAGATAAGATTATTAATTCACTGGCTAAAGAGATTGAGGAAAATCTAGACTCTAAGCCCAAGATAAATTTAAAGATAAAAGAAGTTGCTGACGGAAAAGGTACATATGATGTTTAATTAGAGGGTGCACTAATAACACCCTCCAATTTCTATTGCAGTTGATTCAGAGTATTAATTATTGATAATCCAATAGCTTTAGCCATTTTTACAGGAACAGCATTACCGATTTGCTTATAGGCATTTCCTATTGAGCAGTCAAACTCCCAAGTGTCAGGGAAACTTTGAATTCTGGCATATTCTCTAACAGTAAATGGTCTAGTTTCATCAGGATGACATCTTTCTGTTTGTTTTTGTGCTGGAGAACAAGTCAAAGTCAATGATGGTTCATCCCAAGATAACCTTCTAGCCATACCTGTTCTACCACCTCCTGAATAATAGCTTTTTCCCATATATTCTTTAGCTATTTCATTAGGAAGATCCCTCCAATACCCTCCAGGAGGTACAAGTTCTAGTACTTTCTTTTTAGACTCCGGATATTTTGCTCCTTCAGAATCAGGGACATTTTTTAAAACATCTTTCAGTGTTAACTCATAACCATATGGCTTGGGGAAGAAATAATCTAAGCTCTCTTTAATAACTAAATCGTTTCTAATCCCTACAATTACAATTCTTTCTCTTTTTTGAGCTACGTCATAATCCAATGCTCTCAGTACTTTCCACTTTACTTTGTAACCAATTTCAGTAAATACTTTTAACATTGTTTTTAATGTATTGCCATTATCATGATTCACTAATCCTTTTACATTTTCAGCTAGAAACATTTTTGGTTTTAACTGATCAAGTAATTTTGCATAATGAAAAAACATTGTTCCTCTGGCATCTTGTAAGCCACCCTTTTTACCTGCGTAACTAAATGATTGACATGGGTAACCACCTGATAACAAATCAAGTTCACCTACAGCTGGAGCAACTATGTAATTTTCAATTCCTTTTTGAGTAATGACCTCAATGTTTTCTTCAACCACATTCCAATTTGGTCTATTTTTCCTTAACGTATTACATGCATGTTTGTCTATCTCAATATTACCAATAGATTCAAAACCAGCATATTCTAAACCTAATCCTAGACCACCAGCACCTGCAAATAATTCTAAGACTTTATATTCTTTATTAGGTTTAATATTTCTTACTTCAATAAAATCATTATTATCGTCATTTCCTTTTACTTTTTTACCTTTTTGGTAAATGACTTTTCTCGAGCTTTCTTCCTGAATGCCTAAATCAAACTCCAACTGTTCAGTAATTTCGTTCAAACTAACATCTAGAGTTTCACATAGCTTTAAAGCATTAGTTTTAATAGGATTATAGTTTGGGGATAGTAACATAGATAATTGATTCTTACTTAATCCCAACTGCTCTGCCAATTCTTTTTGTGTTGATATTCCATTTTTTTTCATATGTAGTCTTACTTTTTCTTTACTTATAGCGTAGTGCATATATACCCCTCCCGAAAAGTTAAAAACTATTTTAACTTTCTAATAGGGTTATTATAAAGTTTACTTTACTCTGAGTCAACATTTTATTCCTCACTTAAATCAAATTTTAATAGTGAGTTTATATTAACCTCATATACATAAAAGGTTTTTGCTTGAAAGGTTTTCTTGTTTTTTGCATCATCTCTATTCACAAAGATTAACCTTTCTTTACCTATTACGTAGAATAGCACTAGTTCCGAAAGTACCTCATTAACCGAATTACCATCTATAACTGTGTTTTGCAATATAAAAGTACAGAATAGCGCAATTAAAAGTACAGAGTTTTGCCACCCTGTTTTATATGATTTAGCGTGATTTTGATAATGCGTTAGTAAGCCTATAGCTTTGACCATTAAATGAAAGTATATGTGCGTGGTGGATTAACCTATCCACCAACGCTGCAGTTAGTCTTGAGTCAGTGAAAATACGATTCCATTGACTAAACTCTAAGTTAGAAGTAATAATTAAACTTTTTTGCTCATACCACTCCGCGATTAATTGAAACAGTAATTCAGATCCTTCCTTACTAAACGGCAAGTAACCCATTTCATCTAAAATGATTAAATCAACCTTCTCAAATCTCCTCCTAAAAGCTGCTAATTTATTTTCTCTTAATGCATGCTCTAGTTGTTCTACTAGGAGTGAAACTCTAAGAAATCTGACTTCGTATCCCAGTTCACATGCTTTTCTACCTAATCCAGTTGCTAAATGACTTTTTCCTGTTCCTGGCGATCCCACTAGAACGACATTTTGTTTCCTATCAATAAACTGAAGACTAATTAGCTCCTCTTTATCTAATTGTGCTGGAAATCTAATTTGCTCATGCCATTCATAATTACTTAGATTCTTAGAATCTAAGAATTTTGCATTTTTAATCAACCGTTGTATTTTAGCTTTTTCTCTTAAGCGAAATTCTTCAGTGAATAATGCCTCTAAAAATTGTGTTGGCGATTCAAATTGAATCTCTTCGTATATATCTGCAACGTATGCAAGTCTAAGCGATTTACACATAGAACGGATTGGATCACTCATTTTACAATCCTCCCATCTTCAGAGGGGGTTAGGGAATCATAAAGTGACCAATTGACCCCATAGGGGTTGCCATTCTCTCCTGATATTAAATCATAGAATTCTTCATTAATTCTCTTCATGTCATGTGTAACCAAAAGACTTACTAATTCTTTTAATCTCTCTTTTCTAAGCGTTAAATCATCCACTAATAAATAATCTTTTACTCTACCTGGTAAATACTTATTATACCTAGAGTAAGGAACCACTCTTGGCTTTCTTATCCAATCCTTTAGCACAGTTGTCCATGGAATAGCTCTGCTTTTATTCATATAAGGTCTATAGTCTTCACTAAGAATCTCTCCATCAGTAGATACAGCTTTATACCTGTCCCATGTTAAAATCAAATGAATGACCGGATAGTTTGCAGCTCTTGGTATATGTATAACCGAGTTATCTAATTTTGTTTCATTATATTTATTTACCTTTACGTCAGTATCTTTAAATACTGGATAGTCTTGCGAAGGTAAGTCTAATAAGTATTTAGTTTCTTTAATCCAAAGATTTTCAATTAACTCCTCTTTTTCATAGTGTAACCTTTCTCTATCCTTCGTTAACTGAACACGAAGTGTTTCTGTCAGTTCCTCAAAGCTGTTCATTATTGGTGATGTACTAAAGAAATTGTACCGAACATAACCAACTTTATTTTCTACGTTACCTTTTTCATGTCCACTTCTCGGATTACACACCTGAACCTCAAATCCATAATGATTTTGAAATTGGATAAAGGTATCGGTTAATTGAGCTTCTTCTAGTTTAGAGCGGGTCTTTTTTACAGCTGGTGTTAAGTTATCAATCCTAATCTTTCTTGGTACACCACCTGATTGTTTAAATAATTCCTTTAGCCCGTGCAGAAGGCATTCTTGATTCTCTGATGGTAAAGGTACGGCAAAGGCTGCATTGCTATATGGGAAAGACATTACTAATGCATGTATATCTACAAATTCCCCATCCTTAACAGCTTCCATAATTCCAAAATCAACTTGAGCTTCACTCGGTGGATGTTCTAGACGATCGTAACCTTTATCAAACTCATCTTCATTATGTGTGTTCTCCCAGTCTGATACAAAATAACACAAGGTTCTGTACGAACCTTTGAATCCAAGTTCTTTGAGATCAATAAAAATCTGTTTTTTAGTACGCCGAGATTTCTTTTTTAGCTTCCTATCTTCTACTAACCAATCAGATACTATTTCTCCCCATTTTTCTGTATACATCATCCCATCTTTTTGTTTTAAATTTGACTTTGGCAATTGATCTTCATCTGCATATTTTTTGGCAGTACGCCAGTTGATTCCTAATGTTTCTTGTATTTTGGATATTGATAAACCCTTGTTGTTTCTAAGGAATTTGATACAATTAATATCAGACATTGCTAGCATCCTTTCATTACCTCCATATGTTTTGATTCGACACCAATAACATTAGAGGGACTTGGGGTGGCTGGCAAGTCTTTTTTTATTGTCTACACTTCTATTAAATAAAGTGCAGGACTCTGCATTTTTCTATTGCAAAGCTCTGCACTTTTATTTTGCCATAAACA
>NZ_LDPV02000051.1 GCF_001038425.2 Ornithinibacillus contaminans | reverse complement strand
TGGATAGGCTACACTAAGTTGGACAGATAAAATAAGGGCTTGTAAACTTAGACTATAACTTAAGGGAGCGTGACTACGATGACACGTCAACGTCGAACTTTTACACCCGAATTTAAACTGCAATTAGTGAAGCTTTATGAAAATGGTAAATCGCGTGCAGATATTGCGAGAGAGTATGATATCACGCCTTCTGCGTTAGATCGCTGGATTAAAAATCATCAAGAAACAGGTTCATTTGCCGCTAAAGATAACCGTTCTGC
Source organism: Ornithinibacillus contaminans (assembly GCF_001038425.2). GTDB lineage: Bacteria > Bacillota > Bacilli > Bacillales > Amphibacillaceae > Ornithinibacillus > Ornithinibacillus contaminans. The sequence goes on along the minus strand of NZ_LDPV02000051.1, from coordinate 13,857 downwards.
AGAAGAGAATGAACTAGCTCGGTTACGTAAGGAAAATCAACGTCTCATGATGGAAAATGATATTTTAAAGCAAGCAGCGCTGATCATGGGACGAAAATAGATGTGATTCGAAATAACGCTCACATCTATTCGGTATCAGCAATGTGTGACGTCCTCCAGATTCCCAAAAGTACGTATTACTATCATGCCAATTTACACAGCCAACGTGTGTTTAAAATGGAAGATGAAGAGATTTCCCAAGAGGTCTCCCGAATTTTTAAAGAAAGCCGGAACAATTATGGCACGCGCAAAATTAAGAAAGAATTAAGTAGATTACCAAAGCCAAAACACGTATCACGTCGTCGGATTGGCCGATTAATGAATGAACTCGGGCTTGTGTCAAACTATACCGTGGCACAGTACAAGCCTCATAAAACATCATGTAATGAAGCGTTGATAAAAAATGAATTACAGCGTCAATTTGAACAAGACAAGCCGTTGGCTGTCATCGTCAGTGATTTAACTTACGTCCGCGTTGGGACAAAATGGCATTACGTATGCTTATTTGTGGATCTTTTTAACCGTGAAATCATTGGCCGTAGTGCTGGTGCTAATAAAAATGCAGAGCTGGTCTATCAGGCTTTATCGAGCATTAAAGGCAACTTGAACGACGTTCAAATGTTTCATACAGATCGAGGTAAAGAATTTGATAATAAGCTTATTACAGAAGCACTTGAAACATTTGGCATCCAAAGATCGCTGAGCATGAAGGGATGTCCTTATGATAATGCAGTGGCTGAAGCGATGTTTAAGGTATTCAAAACAGAATTCGCTAACAATGCTCATTTCTCTTCTCTTGAACAGCTCGCTATTGAACTGGATGATTATGTTCATTGGTTTAATAACATTCGAATTCACGGAACTTTAGACTATTTAACACCAATCGAATTTAAACAGCAGCCCCTATAATTTTTGTCCAATTTAGTGTTGACATACCATCTAATCGGATTGGATTTAATTTAACTGGGCTTATTATTTCGAAAAAAATAGGATCTTTATCAAGATTCTTTAATAAAGTCTCATTATCTAGGACTAACACATTGCCCATGACTGCTGCTAAATTATCATTCTCTCTTTCCTCTATATTCTGATAAACTGCTACAATCTTATCAATTTTTTGTTTGAATAATCCTTTTTGAATTAATTGATTAAGGTGGTATAAGCGATCCAACTGCTGCATATCACCTTCTGTCACATATTCAACTAATACATTGAATGAACTAGATTGTGCAAGGTTACTCATTCGCACAACTTTATCAGCATATAAGAATTTTTGTGTGTCCTGTAGATATACTTCTGAAGAAGTGATTGGAATAAAAGTATACTCAAAATGCTTATTTATCTCATTTAAGATCTTGTGAGTAACCGCCAACTGATGGCTAGCCCTATCGTCATTATTCATTGCTTTATCGATAATTAAAGGAGCACGATTCATATGTGATATAAATAATGCAAAATTTTCTTGATGAATTATATTAGAATTTAGAAAGGTTTTTTTCATATTCGCTAATCTTTTATCACCGTTATTCTTGTAAAATTTTTGTGTCTCCAATGAATCATCAACAAGCACAAACATGACAATAAATTTATTTGTCGGATTTGATCTAGCAAGTTCTATATACTTTTTAACTTTATTTTCTAAAATTCCTAGTGTTTCAGTCCCCATATCACTTTCAATAAATACCAGTTTATTTTCACCACATTTTAGTATCCAATCAGGAATAACTGCTTCGTATTCATCTATAATTAAATTGGATAATTGAGACGGTCGAATGGATGCTATTGGTAAACCCTTTGATTTAATCCTCAATACAGTATCAAGAACTACTTGTTGAGTCGTAAAATAATGATCATAATTTGAAATCGTGAAATTAGTTTTTAAATCATTATTTATCCAAGTACTTGGAAGGTAGCCTTCACTTACCAAAATCCTTAATCCATTTTGACCGATAGACAAAATACTTACCTCATTCCCCCACCTTCTTTTTAAAGTAATTGTTTTTACTTCTACCACGGAATACTTTTTCCATCTCCATATTTTATTTCTAAAAGAATTATATGAGATATCTTTATAATGACAGGAGTACTTATAAAGTTGCTTTATAGTTAATACTTTTTGTTGAGATAAAAAAGCTAACATCTCTAGTTCAAATCTTTCCAATTGAACACCTTTTCCATTTGCTGCAAAATAATATGACTTTTTATCCACCGTACCTCTCCTCTACACAAAAAAAACCTCGAAAAAGATAGAGTATGGTCATACTCACTATCAGTTTCGAGGTGTCTCGTTAATTATTTAATTTTAAATTTGAAATACAAAATTATTATTAAAAATTATCCTATAGTAGTTTATATATTTTGTCAACAATATTTATAATCAATATATGAAAACCTTAAAAATGAACTCTAAACTAGAACGAAATACATCAGGAATTCCTGGTTATGAAGTAGTTTAAATTACTATGTAAGTTGGAATCTTGATAACATCAAAAACCTTATTACAATGCGCTTTAACCTCTAACACCGGTGTTAGAGGTTAAATGTTAGAAGCTAGATTCTAACATTTGTTATCTAACAGTTGTATGGTAGATAATCATTTCAGAAATGAAAAAAATATAGTTAATACACCATTTTTAAAATTATATATAGGGACGAGACCCGACACTACCGTCACTACCGTCACTCTCTGTCTATCTCCACCTACTTAACCATTATTAATTATTAATTTAAATCTATTAAGAAATTAATTGTTGACATTTTAAATATGTCTATTATAGAATATCGGTAAGTTGATGCTGGTGGTAGTGATAGATTTTAAAATTTTCTCTATAACCTATAATCAACATTTAAAAATAATTAAATACCAAAGGGCATAACCCCATAACGAAGTAAGGCTTACTTCGTTATGGGGTTTTTTGTCTTGTAAAAAAGGAGGTTAAGTGATGGAGAACCCACGCAATAATGAAATTAGAAAAACTATTAAGGAGTCCAAATTATATTTTTATGAAGTTGCTGAGAAGTTAAATATTCATGAAAATACCTTATTTAGAATGTTACGTCGGGATTTATCTACAAAACAAGAAGATGCAATTTTGAGTGCTATCAAAGAGTTAATAGAATCAAAAAGGATACGGTAAAGGGTGAAAAAATGAATACATCAATTTTAGCAGCATTACAACTCTATCAATACGGTTTAACTCCTGTACCTCTTATAGAAAAGAGACCGTTAATAAAAGATTGGTCCAACCGATTTTTTGAGCAACCACTTAAACAACAAGACATTATCAATGGAATAGTAGATCCTACCGGAAAAACTATTCGTTATGATAACAGGAATATTGGTATTTTAACAGGAAAAATTTCAAACATTATTGTATTAGATATTGATGATACGAGTTTGTTAAATACTCTAGAAAAAATGGGACCTTTACCAGATACATGGAAAGTCCAAACTAATCGTGGGTATCATCTATATTTTAATTACGATAAAGAAGTTCCTTCAATGAAGCTCTGGGATAAAATCGATATTTTATCAAATAAAAAACAAGTGGTAGCTCCACCTTCTAAACACCCAAATGGGAGACATTATAAATGGATACTTTCCCCTAAGGATGTTGAAAAAGCAGATCTACCTGAATGGTTAGTTGATTACTTAATAGACTACAGTAATCAAAATAACCTCAATTGGACTTCGGCCAAAAAGTCCAAGGTACAGTCAATATATAAGAGTAAGACAGGAAACAAAAGTAAAGATATTGAAGAACTATTGAATAGTGTAGATTGGGTTGGATTTTATTCCCAAGTAACCTCAAACATTCGAGGAAACGGTGATTGGCTAAGTTGCAAATGCCCTTTTCATCTAGACAATCACAATTCTTTTAGCTTCAACAAACATAATGGCTCTTGGACTTGTTTCGCTGGTTGTGGTTCAGGTAGTGCCATATTGGCCATACAAAAGTTGTTTGGTTTATCATTTCGTCAATCACTTTTCCTCATAAAGGGAGAAGATATTTATGTCTAATAAAAACAATATGAAAAAAGTTCAAATTGGTAATGTTAAGAACTTAAGTGATCTTTCAAGTATCGAGAAGATAAAAAAGCAAGTTGAACAAGGCGAATTAAATACATCTCAAACTTTAATAGAAATTGCAAAAGAGATAGCGTCTTTCTTTATTGAAAAAAGTGGTATAGTTTTCGCTTCTGTACTGATAAATCAAGTTAACCATCACTTTCCTGTCAAAGACACTAAGTTCGAAAAGCTACTAAGGAAAACTTATTATGAAATTTTTGGTAAGACAATCACTAAATCAGCTTTGACTGAGGCAGTTGAAACAATAGAAGCATATCAAGAGTTTACTTTAAAAACGGATCGTCATGAAACGTTTGTAAGAGTAGCTGGTACTAGAAGTTCAATTTACATTGATTTAAATAGGTCCTTGGGGGAAGTAGTAATAGTTGATGAAAGTGGTTGGTCGGTATCTTATAATCCTTTAATTAAGTTTAGAAGACCTACTACTTTATGGTCTCTACCTATACCGCACCGAAATGGTTCCATTAATGATTTAGCGCATTTCTTAAATATAAGTGATGAAGATAAAGTACTTTTATATTCATTTATAATTGGCTGCTTTTCACCCACTGGTCCTTATCCAATTTTGATTTTACAAGGTGCACAAGGAACTGGAAAAAGTTTTATAAGCAACTTAATTAAAAGAATCGTTGATCCTTCTTTTGCACCAATACGATCGTTGCCAGGATCAGAACAAGATCTAATGATAAGTGCTCAGAATAGTCACCTGCTAGCATTTGACAACTTATCTGGTTTAACAAATAGTATGTCTGATTCTTTATGCAAGCTTTCAACTGGCGGTGGGTTTACAACTAGAAAGTTTTATGAAAACACTGAGGAAGTAATTATTTCAGCATTGCGTCCAGTAATCCTTAATGGAATTGATTTTATTGCCCGACGTCCCGATTTAGCTGATCGCTCACTCATCATAAATCTGCTTCCTATTAGTAAAAGACAAAGAAAATCACAAGAAGATTTAATGACAGAATTCGAAACATTATTACCTGGTATATTAGGAGCCGTGTTAGACGCATTAAGTATAGCAATAAGGGAATTCAATAATGTCACTTTAGATTCTTCTCCAAGAATGGCAGACTTTGCTAAATGGGCTACGGCAGGTGAAACTGGATTTGGATTTAAATCCGGAACATTTATGAAAGGTTATGATTTAAACCAAAGAAGAGTTGCTGAAGAAGCCGTTGAGCATGATTTACTAATTTCGGCAATAGTTGACTGTTTAAGTACAACTAAAAAAATTTCATGTAGTGCGACCGAACTATTGGCTATACTGAAGAAGTTTGTTCCAAATGATGTTCAAAGTTCGAAATGGTTTCCAGTTCCTAATCAATTAAAAGATGCAATGACAAGGATTCAGCCAATTCTAAGTGCAAATGGCATTAAATATCAGTATGTAAGATCAAACGGCGCTCGTATCCATACTATTGAGCTACAATAAACATTTTATTATTTTGAAAGAAAAATAATGAAATATTGGCAGTTTGCATCGTCCAAAAAATATATACTTTCTTGATTGCCGTGACAGTAGTGGTGACGATAGTGACGGCAGTGTCGATATATAATATATCATTTTCCGAAATCGAAAGGAGAACTTGAGTAATGAACCTAAAAGAACAATCATCTCAAAGGTTAAGTGTCAACCTTGAAATAGCCATACCTACTGATTCTGTAATTGTAAAAAGAGTGGAATTAGAAGAGTTAAAGAAAAAGGAACTTACAGGTGTGTATTGGACAATGAAGGATCTAGAAAAGAGGATAAATAAGAAGCAACAATGGATTAAAGAAAATATTCTCTTTATTCCTAAATTCAAGAAAGAGTTGGATTCAGAAAATGGTGGATTTGTCTTCTATCCGAAAATGCAGGGTCAAACATGGTCATTCCATGCCCAAAAAATGGCAGAGTTTTTGGATAAGAACTTCCAGCAAATATTCTAACAAGAGAATAAAATAGATTAAAACGTTTAATCTATACAAAATTTGAAACAGCATTTATGATAAGGGTGACACCATAATGACCACAAGATCACCCTTATCTTTTTACAGTGGATGAGGTGGAAAGAACTATGGCATATATAAGAAAACGGGGAAAGAGTTATGAATACACTGTTAGCAATATGGAAAATGGGAAACCAAAACCTATTAGAAAAGGAGGTTTTCGCACAAAAAAGGAAGCACAGGTTGCAGCAGCAGAAATTGAAGCACAATTAGCAAAAGGAATGAATCCTATTTTAGAGAAGATTCCTATTGTCGAATATTTTAAAGATTGGTTTGAACTATATAAAGCTCCTATTGTTAGTTCTACCACACTGAAACATTACGAATACTCTTTAAATGCGTTAAGAGAGTATTTTTCAGGGGCACCTATTCAGAATATTAAAAGACAAGATTATCAAAAATTCCTAAATTGGTTCGGATCAAATAAAGCAAAAGAAACAGTATTAAAAGTACATGGACATATTAAATCATGTGTAGCAGATGCTATGGAAGAGCAACTAATCCAAATTGATTTTACTCGAAAAACAACACCAATTTGGACTGTGCATGCAAAGAAATCAATTGAAAAGCATTTGAATTATGCAGAAAGCGAAAGGCTGTTGCAAAGCATTTGGCGTAGGATAGATGATGGATTAGGATATTCCTTACTACTTCTAATTTTTACTTCAGGACTACGTTTTGCCGAAGCAGTTGGTTTAACAAGAAAAGACTTCGACTTCAAGAACAGTACAATCACCGTCAGTAAAACCTGGGGATATAAGAAAAATTCCCCCACAGGCTTTGGTCCAACTAAAAATGAACAATCAATTAGGACCATTAAGATGGACAAGATTACCATGAATTATTTTAAACAATTATTCAAAATCAATCCAATAAACATTCATGATCTAGTATTTTATAGTCCAGAATCCAAATACAAAGTCATTAGTAACACCAACACCAATAAATTACTTAAAAAGCTACTATCAGAATTAGAAATTGAACCAATAACAGTTCATGGACTACGGCACACCCATGCGAGTGTACTTCTTTATAAAAAAGCATCTATTCACTATGTCTCTGAAAGATTGGGGCATAGCGACATTGAAACAACACTAAAAGAGTACACACATGTTCTTAAAGAGTTACGTTTGCAAGACGAGCAAGTTACTGTGCAAACATTTGAGAGTATGGCTGTGTAAGGTGTGCGTAAAAAATGCGTAAAATAATTTAAAAACATATCGTTATTAATAAGATTCTATAAAAAAGAAAAAACTCACAAACCCTTTAATATCAAGGTTTACGAGCTTATCAATTGCTTTTAAACGCAACTAAAATTAATCTAAAGATACCGGTGGTCGGGGTCGAACCGACACTCCCGTGAAGGAACGGGATTTTGAGTCCCGCGCGTCTGCCAATTCCGCCACACCGGCATAATAAAAAATGACGTAAATCTTGACTGACAAATATTAATATAGCACGGAATGGGGAATGAAGTCAATAATAAATTATATTACCTTTTTAACTACTAGTTTGTTTGCTCATCTCGCTTTAACCAATTCAATAATAAATGTCGTATCACCTTCCCAATTAAATATCCAAGAACTAGAAAAATAATCGGCAACCAAATTACACCAAAATAAATACCCTTAATATGAAAGCTTGGAGAATAAACCACCCCGATCGTACCGACATATGCCGAGAAAACAAATGGCAAAAAAGCATAGGGCTCCTTATTACCACCAGCATCACGATAAGCGTCCCAGATAGCAAACAAATATATACATGGGTAAAACATTAGCCACTGGAAATCAACAGCTGAAATAGCTGCTTGAATATCACCATGAAAGCTAGGGAGAATGGCAAAATTCAACCTAGATTTGACATTGACAATAAACTCTAAGATAACCAATACCGTCCCTTTAAATAATTGTCCATTCAAGAACTGTCCAAACCCTGGTAATGCAATACTCCAAAATAGTACCTCTGCCTTTTTGTTCCTTGACATATCCACACTACCCATCTGCTAATTGTTGTCTATCAGATGCCATCGGAGGTTCCTCTAGCCATCCATTGTCGATCATAATATTAGCCCCATCCTCACAGTACTTCAACATTTCTGTACTTAATCGTGTATACTGTTGAGCTATATCACGACGATGACTTGAGGCTAAACTAACACCATTATATCCTAAAACAGCTGCATTTAATGTTGTGATATGAAACATAATTAGTTTATCAGAAAATACAAAGGAGTTATTATCCGTAATCTCCGTTTCCAGTGTCTTCGGAATAGGAAGATCACTTTCACGCATGACCGAACCTAACACCTCTACATGCTTGGATGCTATTTCTTTTCCTCTCTCCATATACTCTCTGACTTCCTTTGAATTTGCGACTTGAGCAAAACTAATTAACGTTGCAATATCTAATGCACTACGTAAAATATTAGAAAATAAGTTTGATATCTCCATGCCATTTAACGGTCTTCTATCCCCAAACCAGCCAGTTAAAAAGCTTTGTTTTTTCACATAATCTGCTTTATTAGGAGGGGATAAATAAGGAGGGCGCTCATTTAATCCTTTAGATAAGGTCAGCTTCAAAGACATTTTGTGTAGTTTATTCGCTTCAAATAAATTCTCAGAAAAATAATCATACACATCCTCTCTGGCAGAGAACGCCATTGCAACCGTATAGTTATTCATACCTACCTGTGCCATATCACGAATATAGATAAGCATATAACTATCCGAATACAATCTAGGAGCATTAATATCCACATCTTCGTTCTCATTAAAACCAATTGGCACCGGATAATCTTCAGCTTGAAAAAAAGTCTCTAGTTTTGGTAAATGGGTTTCCGCTAACTCAAGTGCATACTTTACAACTAATTTAATGTCCTCATCTTCAACCGTATTTAAAAAATACTTCAAAACACATATGGCCATACTATCATTTACATAGTTTGTCCAAATCTGTGTAATTTCTGTTGAAGTTAACCTCGCATGATGATTTGTTTCCATCTTTACTACTACCTCCAATTGATTTACTTCCCCTCTTATTCTTCCCTTACTGTAAAATATATACAGCCAATAACAACATCTGATATATTTTAGTTTCCATATAAACTGACACATTTTAGAAAATTCAATAGAGATATACATAAAAAAACTCTTTTGTTTTAATCGCAATTTTAAAAATCGCAACTAAAACAAAAGAGTTTATCGTTTCATATGTTGATTTATCTACTATAGAAGTAAATTTGGAGGCGGTAACCGGATTTGAACCGGTGATAAAGGTTTTGCAGACCTCTGCCTTACCACTTGGCTATACCGCCAACATTCTGGAGCGGAAGACGGGATTCGAACCCGCGACCCCCACCTTGGCAAGGTGGTGTTCTACCACTGAACTACTTCCGCAATTGGCTGGGCTACTAGGATTCGAACCTAGGATACACGGGATCAAAACCCGATGCCTTACCGCTTGGCTATAGCCCAATTATAATGGGGCGATCGATGGGAATCGAACCCACGAATGCCGGAGCCACAATCCGGTGCGTTAACCCCTTCGCCACGACCGCCATAAAAGAAAAATGGCAGGGGTAGTAGGAATCGAACCCACATCAAAGGTTTTGGAGACCTTCGTTTTACCATTAAACTATACCCCTACTAGTGAAATTATTACTATAAAATTAAAAGTGGTGGAGGGGGGCAGATTCGAACTGCCGAACCCGAAGGAGCGGATTTACAGTCCGCCGCGTTTAGCCACTTCGCTACCCCTCCATAAATAAAAAAACATAAATGGTGGCTCGGGACGGAATCGAACCGCCGACACATGGATTTTCAGTCCATTGCTCTACCGACTGAGCTACCGAGCCATTTGTGTTTTAGATATATTATAGTGGCGGTCCGGACGGGACTCGAACCCGCGACCTCCTGCGTGACAGGCAGGCATTCTAACCAACTGAACTACCGGACCACTAAATATTAAATTAAAATTTGGTTGCACTTTACAGTACTACTGCTTTCCAACTAGCTGTGAAGTATCTCAACGTAGTAAGTTAGAATAATTTGGTTGCGGGGGCAGGATTTGAACCTACGACCTTCGGGTTATGAGCCCGACGAGCTACCAGACTGCTCCACCCCGCGATGTTTAAAAGTATTATTTATAAAATGGTGGAGGATGCAGGGCTCGAACCTGCGACCCCCTGCTTGTAAGGCAGGTGCTCTCCCAGCTGAGCTAATCCTCCACTTGGTGACCCGTACGGGATTCGAACCCGTGTTACCGCCGTGAAAGGGCGGTGTCTTAACCGCTTGACCAACGGGCCATAAAAAGTAATTTAAAGTGGCGGAGAGCGAGGGATTCGAACCCTCGAGACCACTTTCGCAGCCTACACGATTTCCAATCGTGCTCCTTCGGCCACTCGGACAGCTCTCCATGGCTCCACAGGTAGGATTCGAACCTACGACCGATCGGTTAACAGCCGATTGCTCTACCACTGAGCTACTGTGGAATGGAATTGCCTGGCGGCGTCCTACTCTCGCAGGGGCAATGCCCCAACTACCATCGGCGCTGAGAAGCTTAACTTCTGTGTTCGGTATGGGAACAGGTGTGACCTTCTCGCCATCACTACCAGACATAACTTGTTTACCAAGTGTACCTAATTTTTTCGTGACAAACTTTATTATAATAGTTTTTAAGAAAAAATCAAGCATTATTTTGTTATGTACAGGGATTTATACCCTGAAAACTAAATAAGCAAAACAACGAATCAAGTAGATGTTAGTTAAGTCCTCGATCGATTAGTATTCGTCAGCTCCACGTGTCACCACGCTTCCACCTCGAACCTATCAACCTCATCGTCTCTGAGGGATCTTACTCACTCGAAGTGATGGGAAGTCTCATCTTGAGGGGGGCTTCATGCTTAGATGCTTTCAGCACTTATCCTTTCCACACGTAGCTACCCAGCTATGCTCCTGGCGGAACAACTGGTACACCAGCGGTGTGTCCATCCCGGTCCTCTCGTACTAAGGACAGCTCCTCTCAAACTTCCAACGCCCACGACGGATAGGGACCGAACTGTCTCACGACGTTCTGAACCCAGCTCGCGTACCGCTTTAATGGGCGAACAGCCCAACCCTTGGGACCGACTACAGCCCCAGGATGCGATGAGCCGACATCGAGGTGCCAAACCTCCCCGTCGATGTGAACTCTTGGGGGAGATAAGCCTGTTATCCCCGGGGTAGCTTTTATCCGTTGAGCGATGGCCCTTCCATGCGGAACCACCGGATCACTAAGCCCGACTTTCGTCCCTGCTCGACTTGTAGGTCTCGCAGTCAAGCTCCCTTCTGCCTTTACACTCTTCGAATGATTTCCAACCATTCTGAGGGAACCTTTGGGCGCCTCCGTTACCTTTTAGGAGGCGACCGCCCCAGTCAAACTGCCCGCCTGACACTGTCTCCGAACCGGATCACGGTCCTGGGTTAGAAGGTCCATACAGCCAGGGTGGTATCCCACGGATGCCTCCACGTAAGCTAGCGCTCACGCTTCAAAGGCTCCCACCTATCCTGTACAAGCTGCACAGACATTCAATATCAGGCTACAGTAAAGCTCCACGGGGTCTTTCCGTCCTGTCGCGGGTAATGCGCATCTTCACGCATAGTATAATTTCACCGGGTCTCTCGTTGAGACAGTGCCCAAGTCGTTACACCTTTCGTGCGGGTCGGAACTTACCCGACAAGGAATTTCGCTACCTTAGGACCGTTATAGTTACGGCCGCCGTTTACTGGGGCTTCGGTTCAAAGCTTCGCACCGAAGTGCTAACCCATCCCCTTAACCTTCCAGCACCGGGCAGGTGTCAGCCCCTATACTTCGCCTTTCGGCTTCGCAGAGACCTGTGTTTTTGCTAAACAGTCGCTTGGGCCTATTCACTGCGGCTCACTCAAAGAATGAGCACCCCTTCTCCCGAAGTTACGGGGTCATTTTGCCGAGTTCCTTAACGAGAGTTCTCCCGCTCACCTTAGGATTCTCTCCTCGCCTACCTGTGTCGGTTTGCGGTACGGGCACCTATGATCTGGCTAGAGGCTTTTCTTGGCAGTGTGAAATCAGGAACTTCGCTACTAAATTTCGCTCCCCATCACAGCTTGAGCTTACGCCAGGCGGATTTGCCTACCTGACACTCTCACTGCTTGGGCGCACACATCCATCGGTGCGCATTCCTTATCCTACTGCGTCCCCCCATCGCTCATAACGATCATGAGGTGGTACAGGAATATCAACCTGTTGTCCATCGCCTACGCCTTTCGGCCTCGGCTTAGGTCCCGACTAACCCTGAGAGGACGAGCCTTCCTCAGGAAACCTTAGGCATTCGGTGAAAGAGATTCTCACTCTTTTTTCGCTACTCATACCGGCATTCTCACTTCTAAGCGCTCCACCAGTCCTCACGGTCTGACTTCGCTGCACTTAGAACGCTCTCCTACCATTGTTCGTAAGAACAATCCGCAGCTTCGGTGATACGTTTAGCCCCGGTATATTTTCGGCGCAGAGTCACTCGACCAGTGAGCTATTACGCACTCTTTAAATGGTGGCTGCTTCTAAGCCAACATCCTGGTTGTCTGTGCAACTCCACATCCTTTTCCACTTAACGTATACTTTGGGACCTTAGCTGGCGGTCTGGGCTGTTTCCCTTTCGACTATGAACCTTATCACCCATAGTCTGACTCCCAAGATAAAGTAGCTGGCATTCGGAGTTTGACTGAATTCGGTAACCCGATGAGGGCCCCTAGTCCAATCAGTGCTCTACCTCCAGTACTCATTTCTTGAGGCTAGCCCTAAAGCTATTTCGGAGAGAACCAGCTATCTCCGTGTTCGATTGGCATTTCACCCCTACCCACACCTCATCCCCGCATTTTTCAACATACGTGGGTTCGGGCCTCCAGTCAGTGTTACCTGACCTTCACCCTGGACATGGGTAGATCACACGGTTTCGGGTCTACGACCGCATACTAATTCGCCCTATTCAGACTCGCTTTCGCTACGGCTCCGTGTCTTCCACTTAACCTCGCATACGATCGTAACTCGCCGGTCCATTCTACAAAAGGTACGCCGTCACCCATTAACGGGCTCCGACTACTTGTAGGCACACGGTTTCAGGTTCTCTTTCACTCCCCTCCCGGGGTGCTTTTCACCTTTCCCTCACGGTACTGGTTCACTATCGGTCACTAGGGAGTATTTAGCCTTGGGAGATGGTCCTCCCGGATTCCGACGGAATTTCACGTGTTCCGCCGTACTCAGGATACACTCCGGAGAGAATTCCTTTTCGATTACAGGGCTGTTACCTTCTTTGGCCTACCTTTCCAGGTATGTTCGTCTAAAGAATTCCTTTGTAACTCCAAAGGAGTGTCCTACAACCCCAAAAAGCAAGCTTTTTGGTTTGGGCTGTTTCCGTTTCGCTCGCCGCTACTCAGGAAATCGCATTTGCTTTCTCTTCCTCCGGGTACTGAGATGTTTCAGTTCCCCGGGTCTACCTTCCATACCCTATGTATTCAGGTAAGGATACTGTTCCATTACGAACAGTGGGTTCCCCCATTCGGAAATCCTTGGATCAATGTCTACTTACGACTCCCCAAGGCATATCGGTGTTAGTCCCGTCCTTCATCGGCTCCTAGTGCCAAGGCATCCACCGTGCGCCCTTATTCACTTAACTAGCTTTACAATGAATAAGCAGTACACTAATAAAAATATTAGCCTTATGCTTT
>NZ_LDPV02000050.1 GCF_001038425.2 Ornithinibacillus contaminans | reverse complement strand
ATGACAGTTTGTCAAATTAAGCGCAACAGTTCTTCCTGAAACGCTTCGTGTGTAGTTTTCCAATTCAAACATTTTCTTGGTCTATTGTTGATTAGTGATAGTGCATTTTCGAGTTCTTTGTCTGAGACTTTAGCCAAATCGGTTTTCTTAGGGAAGAACTCTCTTAATAGACCATTCGCATTCTCGTTGCTGCCACGTTGCCATGAAGAGTAAGGATCCGCAAAATACACCTGAATGTCTGTATCTTGCTCTATCGCGCTATAACATGCGAATTCTTTACCTCTGTCAACTGTGGCGGTTTGAAATGCACCAGAGGGCAATTGTCCATTTAAAGTTCGTATGGCTTGTTCCATAGAGGTGGCAGATCGGTTCGACATTTTAAGTGCTATGTACCATCTAGTTTTTCGTTCTACAAACGTGGCGAAACATCCTTTGCTTTTGCCACGGCTTGAGACAACGCTATCAAGCTCCCAATGTCCAAAAGTTTCTCGCTTTCTAACCGCTTTTGGTCGTTCCGTAATGGAAGTTCCAACATTAAATCGCCCCCTTGTTTCTTGGGGTTTCTGACGCTTTCCTTTGTGGCGAAGAACATTTAAGTCTTGTTCCACTAACAGTCCTTGATAAATCCAGCGATAAATGGTTTTAAAGCTGATGGAACCTTGGAATAAGCGACCTACGATTTGTTCTGGCGACCAGGTGAGCACTAACTTTTCATTAATGACTTCGGCTAGCTCTAGAGACCATTTACCAATACGCCCACAATTTAATCTACGTTCGTTATAGTTCTCTTGTGCCTTTTCAGATTGATACAAACCTCTTTGTGAATTGCGTTTTAATTCTCTTGAGATCGTAGATGGTGAACGTTCTAGTTTTTCAGCGATAGTACGGATAGATTTTCCTTGATCATAAAGCGTTTCTATACGTGCTCTTTCAAATGTGGTAAGATGTTTGTAGCTCATAACAGTCCTCCGTGTATGTGTTGGTGTGGTTACTTACATTTTACACGAAGCTGTTATGGGCTGTTTTGTTTTAGTTACAATTTTTAGGTGTTGCACTTAATTTTACAATTCGTCTTATGGATAAATTGGTTCGTTAATTATAATTAAATTTAGAAAATAAAAATAAATATGATATGCTAAAAATAGTATTGTGAACGAGTGGTTTAAGAGAAGGAGAGATTGTATGAATAAACATTTTCAATCCATATCCATAATTATTTTAGGGTTGTGTATTCTTGCAGGAAGTTGGTTAATTTCGCAAGCATTAAGTTCTAGTAAGGAAATTGATGGAAAGACACAGCAAGAACAGTTTAGGTATGAATTTATGGCCCCGAATGAAACGAATATTATCATCTTTGATAAGCAGACTGGTGAATATTGGAGAAAATTCATCGAGCCAGATGGAGGACCAAGTGATTGGGAGAAACAAGATACGCCCGTCCCTGCTGTATCCGAATAGCTGTACGCGCTAAAATAACGCGTCTTTTATAGTAAATGATTATTTCATAAGGGGAGGGAGAGCAAGTGAACATTCAACTGTACATTATAATCGTTTTGGTTGTTGCTTTGGTTATTCATTTGATATTGGCTAGAATCTATAAGGACGTTGAAAAGAAGGATAAGGGGTTTGTTCTAAGTTATTTTCGATTAACGTATAGAAGACGACTGATACGTTCCCTGTGGGGAATTCCAATTATGATCCTATTATATCTGGTCGTTTATTGGATGGCTGATTTTACAGCCATTCAGTTCATCTACTTGGCAATTATTTTTGTATTACTACTAGGAATGGACATTGTTTACAATTATATAAAATGGAAAAAGCATGAAATGAACAGCTAATGAACGATATGTCGTGTTAGTATCAGTTACTCATTACTTCAACCGATAGCTGGATAATCGCTTTTTCACCACTTCTAAGACTTCTTTTGACACCTCTATGAGCGTTATATCCTCACCTAGAAATAGCAGCCAATTGCATATGTCCGTTAGTTCTTCCTGATTGGTGACATTAATATATGTCTTTAGAATCGCTGTTGTCTGATAAGGATTTGTATAGGAAATAGAAACGTTTAACGGATGATATTTTTTAAATTGCGCAATTGCTGTATGACCTAATTCTACAATTAAGTTGATATTTTCTTTTTGATTTCGTATCTTTTCTAAAATCTTTTTTCTGCTTAACTGCTTTTTCGTAGGATAGACGGCAACATCCGTGAGATTATCCACTGGGAAAATTTCTTTCTTTTCCATCTTTAAATTATAGCCTTCAATTAGCCAAAGGCTTTTTTCCCGGTAAAGGTGCAATAGATAAATCGGAACAGTCTTGGCTTGTCCATTTTCCTTGATGGTAATTTCTAAATAGCTATCGGTAAGCAGGATTTGGATGAGTTTTTCTAACATCGGGTGTGGAAGGTCGGATAGATCCAGCAGGTCTGGGTTATTCGGGTTCGTTCCTTCAAACAGCAGCACCTGATTTAAGTGTACGAGCTCCTCTTGTTGGGTTTTCGAGATTAGGCCAAGTAGTTTTTCTGCTAAGGACTGACGACTTTTCAAATAGGGCAATTGTTGATTTCTAGTGGCCATAAAGGCAATGAACAGAGCTTTTACCTCATTACCAGTAAAGCGTACTTCAGGTAACACGGCATTGTGCATGACAAAATAGCCCCCATCTCGGCCTACTTCCGCAACGAGGGGCATTCCCATGGCTTCAATTTCGCGAATATCTCGAATCGCTGTCGACCGAGAGATTTGAAATTCTTGCATGATTTCCGAAATGGTAAAATGGGATCGGTTATTGATATACCGCATAATAATATTTATTCGTTCAACTTTTTTCATGATTGCTCCTAAACAGTGTCACTTTTTGACATGATTTAAATTTATGATATACCTATCAGGTGATCACTACAAGTCATTTGAAAAAATTTTAAAAAGGAAGGTATTGAACATGGAAAACTATTTTTTAGAAGAAAAAGAGGCGTTTACGGTTTTAGGTTTTGGAACAGAGCTTACGAGTGACTACACGGATTATGCAGGGATAAACAAGGAAAAGGCAGACTTCTGGCGTGAATTTACTGCAGATGGAAGACTGGAAGCGTTAAAGGCGATTGCTACGAATGAGTATGTTTTTACGGTGAATGAAGCGGTGAATAACAAAATGATGTATTATGTTGGCGTTATGACAGATGCACCTGCACCAGAAGAAGCTAGACTTATTCAATTTCCTAAAGGGGAATATGTAGTAGTTAAAGGGGAAGGAAATACGCCGGAGGAATTGAGTAATACCGTTACGGGACTTGCCTTTGGTCAAGTGTTACCAGAAGCAAGAGATGTGGCTTATGTTGGTGGACCAAATGCAGTAGTCGAGATGGATAAGCGAGACGATGCCGTGTATGGTGAAATGTGGATTCCTGTTGTAAGGAAATAGCGTGAAAATTGGAGGAATGGAAATGGCTGCTATCGTTGATTTTAAAGAAGTGTCTATTGTTGGATTAGAATCTTCACCTGTAGTTGACGCACTCGCTGGATTACGGGCGAATGAAGCGCGATATTTTCAAAATAAATATAAGCATGATTTCACGGTTGCCCCAGCACGTGATAGCCAGGAAACAATTGATTATGTGAACCGAGTTTTGAAAGAAGAACGGGATATTGAATTCGCTGCTAAACCGTTAGAAACATCCCGTTTCCAAGTGGAAAACATTAAGTTTTCCTACGTCTTCTATGAAGATGGTCTGGTCGTAAATGTGATGTATACGGTGGATGACCCGAAGAAGCGGGCTGTTGGCTTTAAGCTTTCTGAGGGGATGGAAGTACCGAAAGAATTAGAAGGTAAATTTAAGTTTGCTAGGCAAAAGTCCAAACTAGCAGGAACAATTCGCGGGTCGTTTTTTGTCATTAAAGGAGAATATTAAAGCATTGTGAAATGTAATAGGCAGTTAAAAACATACTAAGTGGAGATGATGACCATTAGCTTAGTATGTTTTTTTATGCCCGAAGTAGCTACTTCATCATGTATGTTTTAGTTAATACGTTCCATACTAAAGAATAATGTTTGAGCTTAAAGGAGAATGTGTGGTGGAGCAGTATAACGGGGCAATTTTTCAAGGGGAAATTGGTCAAAATAGCTTTTACTTAACCCAGGTAAAAACCATTTCTACTGCGTCCTCCTTATCCTTAGATCAATTAGGTAAGATGGTTACGTACTTAGGAGAGCAAAAAGATTCTTGTTACATTACGGTTAATGATCAAATTCCTATTTTGCTACGTGGTGAGGATATGGAACATCTAGTAGCGGATCTGAAAATTATATTGCAGCGACTACATTGAAACGGAAAGGAAGATTTAGGTGAGTAAGGATAAAAATGAGGTAAATAAATCAAAGGAAGTTGCGGAGAAATATTATGATGCATCTGGCTACCAAAGCAGTAATGAAGCGGAAAAAGGGTTAGCCATTACCCATGAGCAAGCAACAGATGCCTATACGGAAGGTACAGTAGACGGGCAGATCGATCAGCTGGATGAACAAGGGGAATTGAAACAGAATAAGGGCGAGGATTTGGATAGCTAGTATGGAACAGGCATGGTCATTCATGCTTGTTTTTTTGTTTAATAATAAAAAATATCAAATAGAAATGGTACTATTATCATCAATAAAAAAAGGGTTATTGCAATGTAAAGCAAGTTAGCAATTAATAATACAGTCCATTTTCTATTTTTTATTTGGTACGAATAACTAATCAGCCAAATAAAGAATAGAAAAATTAGAAGTCCTACATCTATTGGATTAAAGGTGGGTATGCTATCAGGTTCGCTAATATTTGTAAACATGGCTAAACCGAGAAAGCAGACAGCACCTACTAAAAGTAAGTTAATAAAATTCACGGTGAAAAGATAAACGTTTTTCATGAAATTCCACCTCCTGACAATATAAATTTATACTAATCCATTGTCATGAACAACCTAATGAACCAAGGCAGCTGCGAAGAAAAAGTCAGATGGGACTTTTTTGGGGATAATTTTTGAATTAGACAAACAATGTTTACTTAAACTAACTTATCCACATGTGTATAAGTCGGGGAATAATGGAAATAAATTTATTCTTGTGGATAAGTTTATTTTTAGGTGGAGTTGTGTTATTCTAATAAGTTAGTGACGGTAAAAAATCTGTTGCTACTTATTGTGGATAAAATATAAGGTTTTTATATAGATAGAAGTGAACAAGTGGAGGTGAAAAATATGTTTGAGACGGATACGATTACGGCGATTTCTACTCCGATTGGTGAGGGGGCAATCTCGATTGTTCGTTTAAGCGGAAAAGATGCGATAGCGATAACGGCGAAGATTTATCAAGGGAAGGATTTACGTAAGGTAGATTCCCATACGATTCATTACGGTAAAATAATTGATCCAGAAACGAATGAGGTTGCCGAGGAAGTAATGGTAACGATAATGCGTGGGCCAAAAACGTTTACCCGTGAAGATGTAGTAGAAATAAATTGTCACGGTGGATTAGTGTCGGTTAATCGTGTGCTAGAAATCGTCTTAGCACAAGGTGCTCGGTTAGCGGATCCAGGTGAATTTACCAAGCGTGCCTTTTTAAATGGACGTATCGATTTATCCCAGGCGGAAGCGGTAATGGACTTAATTCGTGCAAAGACGGATAAGGCGATGAATGTAGCGTTAAAGCAAATGGATGGGCGTTTGTCTTCATTAATTAAAAAATATCGTCAGTCCTTGCTGGAAACGGTAGCTCATGTAGAGGTAAACATTGATTATCCGGAATATGACGATGTAGAAGAAATGTCCCAGGATATGATGCGTGAGAAAACGAAAGAAGTGCATGCGGATATTGAAGAGCTCTTAAGTGTAGCGAAGCAAGGGAAGATCCTTCGGGAGGGAATTGCAACTGCCATTATTGGTCGTCCAAATGTAGGAAAATCCTCCTTACTAAATGCATTAGTGCAAGAGAATAAAGCCATCGTGACTGATATTCCAGGTACAACACGTGATATTATTGAAGAGTATGTTAATGTACGAGGTATTCCGCTACGTTTGGTGGATACTGCTGGAATTCGGGAAACAGAAGATATCGTCGAACGAATTGGGGTAGAGCGTTCACGCCAAGCGTTGAAGGAAGCAGACCTTATTCTGTTTGTTTTAAATCATAATGAGGAATTATCTGAAGAGGATTTACTGTTATTTGAAGCGGTTAAAGGCCTTGAATATATTGTAATTGTTAATAAAACAGACCTTGAGCAGAGGTTGAATATGGACCAGGTGAAAGAAATAGTTGGCGATAAGAAAATCGTAACAACCTCTTTATTAAAAGAAGAGGGAATTGATCAGTTAGAATCAGCTATTGCATCCTCGTTCTTCGCAGGGGATATTGATACAGGCGATTTAACCTATGTATCGAATGTACGGCATATTCAATTACTGAAGCAAGCCAAGCAAGCACTGGAAGATGCAATGGCGAGTCTGGAAATGGGAATGCCACTGGATATCGTGCAAATTGATGTCACGAGAACATGGGAATTTTTAGGGGAAATAATCGGCGATACGGCTAGTGATAGTTTGATTGACCAGTTATTCTCGCAATTCTGTTTAGGAAAATAAAAATGAGAAGCTATATTATAGAAAGGATGAAGAAATGATGGTTTATGAAGCAGGGCGTTATGACACAATTGTTGTTGGTGCTGGTCATGCTGGTGTGGAAGCTAGTTTAGCTGCTGCCCGAATGGGTGCCAAAACAGTCATGCTGACATTAAATTTAGATATGATTGCATATATGCCATGTAATCCATCAATTGGTGGTCCAGCTAAAGGGATTGTCGTACGTGAAATCGATGCCTTAGGTGGCGAAATGGCCAAAACAATTGATAAAAGCTATATCCAAATGCGCATGTTAAATACCGGTAAAGGTCCTGCCGTGCAAGCATTACGTGCACAAGCAGACAAACCGATTTATATAAAAGAAATGAAACAAACATTAGAAAGAGAAGAGAATTTAACCGTTCGTCAAGGAATGGTCGATCGTCTTGTGATAGAAGATGGTGTTTGTAAAGGTGTGATTACGGAAACAGGTGCCATTTATCGTTCGGAAACCGTGATTATTACGACGGGGACCTTTATGCGTGGTAAAGTGCTAATGGGGGATTTGGAATATGAAAGTGGTCCAAACAACCAACGTCCATCAATCAAGCTTTCGGAAAACCTGGAAGAGCTAGGAGTAGAGCTTGTTCGCTTTAAAACAGGGACACCGCCACGTGTGAATAGTCATACGATTGATTATGCGAAAACAGAGATTCAACCAGGGGATGAGAAGCCACAAGGTTTTTCTTATACAACGACAGAATTTATTACCGATCAAATCCCTTGCTGGTTAACGTATACGAATGAATTTACCCATCAAATTATTAATGAAAATCTAGGGTTATCAGCGATGTATTCTGGTATGAAACGTGGTACTGGACCACGTTATTGCCCGTCTATTGAAGATAAAATTGTTCGCTTCAATGACAAACCGCGCCACCAAATTTTCTTAGAGCCAGAGGGAAGAGATACAGAAGAAGTGTATGTTCAAGGTTTATCGACTTCATTACCAGAATCGATTCAACATGAAATTCTTCGCTCGATTCCTGGTCTTGAAAATGCGGAAATGATGCGTCCAGGCTATGCGATTGAGTATGATTCTATTGTTCCAACACAGCTATGGCCGACATTGGAATTGAAGAAAATTCCTGGATTATTCACTGCGGGTCAAATCAATGGAACATCTGGATATGAAGAAGCAGCTGCACAAGGAATTATGGCAGGTATTAATGCTGCAGCGAAAGTGCTGGGCAAGGAGCCTGTCATTTTAGACCGCTCACAAGCGTATATCGGCGTGCTCATTGATGATTTAGTGACAAAAGGTACCAGAGAGCCATATCGCTTACTAACGTCCCGTGCAGAGTATCGTTTGTTGTTACGTCATGATAATGCAGATCTGCGATTAACTGACATTGGACATGAGCTAGGATTAATTTCAGAGGAACGTTACCAAGCATTCCTTGCTAAAAAGGATGCTGTGGAAGCAGAGAAGAAACGCCTAAGTAAAATCACGATTAAACCAACAGAAGACGTACAAATAATGCTAGAGGCAGCAAATGCTACGTCACTGAAGGAACCAGTAAAAGCATATGATTTGCTAAAGCGCCCGGAATTAACCTATGACATGATCGACCAAGTTATGGAGTCTAGCAATTTTACAGCAGATGTAAAAGAACAGGTCGAAATACAGATTAAGTATGAAGGGTATATTAAGAAAGCCAACGAGCAAGTAGAACGCATGAAGAAGATGGAAGACAAAAAAATCCCAGATGATATTGATTATGATGCTATCGGCGGCCTTGCGACAGAAGCAAAAGAAAAGCTGAAAACGGTACGCCCGTTATCAGTTGGTCAAGCATCGAGAATATCTGGTGTCAATCCGGCAGACGTTTCGATCTTACTTGTCTATATTGAACAAGGGAAAATAGCAAAAGTAGCAAATTAAGCCAACAAAAAGTCGACAATCGTCGACTTTTTGAACATACATAATGAAAAAGGAGTTACGGCAAATGAATCCGAACCAATTTGCGTCTGAACTAGCGAAAAAAGGTATCACGCTATCTGAACGGCAATTAGAGCAATTTCACATATATTTCAAAACATTGGTCGAATGGAATGAAAAAATCAATTTAACGGCGCTGACTGCAGAGGAAGACGTGTATTTAAAGCATTTCTATGATTCCATCAGCGCAGCTTTTTACTTTGACTTTTCAAAAGGGCAGCATGTATGTGATGTGGGTGCTGGTGCAGGGTTCCCGAGTATCCCATTAAAAATATGCTTCCCAAATCTTAAGGTGACGATTGTTGATTCCTTGCAAAAGCGAATTGGCTTCTTGAATCATTTAGCGGCAGAGCTAGAACTAACGGATGTTGCATTTTACCATGATCGTGCAGAAACATTCGGGAAGAACAGCAAGTTTCGGGAGTCATTTGATATTGTGATGGCGAGAGCGGTGGCGCGTATGTCAGTATTAAGTGAATTGTGCTTACCAATCGCTAAGAAAAACGGCGTATTTATTGCCATGAAGGGTGCCCAAGCAACAGAAGAATTAGATACTGGTAAAGTAGCAATTGACGTGTTGGGCGGCGAAATCGCACAGACCCATACCTTTACATTGCCAGAGGAAAACAGCGAGCGTTCTATTATCGTGATTGATAAAAAAAGACAAACACCGAAGAAATACCCGCGCAAGCCTGGAACACCTAATAAAGAACCAATCGAATAGTATATCTATAAATAGGAAGAGAATATCTTTTCCTATTTTTTAATTACCACTTATCTATCGTACGAGTTATGTGATAAAATAGGCTTAAAGTCGATTCTGTGGTAAACTATAATAGATTTTGTTTGCGACATTAAACAAATAGAGTCTTATTTTTACATAACACTTGTAAATGTTTCACGTGAAACATTTTATGGTGTGGTGAAAATTTCTCATAGATTAATAGAGATGAATACTACAAATCTATCTTATTTATTGTAAAAGGTGGTGTCTGATGATGGTAAGTCCATTTAACCGTATTTTTGGCATTGGAGAAAAGGAAGATGGAGAAATAGAAGAAGAAACCTATCATCCAGATGAAGTCATACAGCTTCCGGTTAGTCTTATTCAGCCAAATAGGTATCAGCCAAGATCAGTCTTTAATGAGGAGAAAATTGCAGAGCTTGCAAAAACCATCAATACGCATGGTATCATTCAGCCGATTGTAGTTCGGAAAGCAGAAGGCGATACGTATGAAATTATAGCTGGTGAGCGTAGATGGCGTGCTGTGCAATCACTAGGCTGGGAATCTGTTTCCGCAATAGTCCGTGATATGAATGATACACAGACAGCTTCAGTGGCACTCATTGAAAACCTTCAGCGTGAAGAATTAACAGTCATTGAAGAAGCAGCTGCCTATGCGAGATTACTAGAGCTGCAAGGCCTAACACAAGAAGCATTAGCACAAAGACTTGGTAAAAACCAGTCAACCATTGCGAATAAATTACGCTTGTTAAAGCTTCCAGAAGTTGTCCAACAAGCGCTATTAAATAAACAAATTACAGAACGTCATGCACGAGCATTGATCAAGTTGAAGGAAGAGGAAAAGCAAATAAAGCTCCTTCAGGAAATTATAGAGCATGATTTAAATGTGAAGCAAACCGAAGAACGAATTGAGAACCTAAACAACACGAAAGAAAAACCAAAGCGTAAAAAGCCGGTTTTAAAAGGTGTTAATAAAGATATAAGAATCGCGATGAATACCATTAGACAGTCGCTTAGTATGGTATCTGATACAGGTATTGATATTGAGTCTGACGAGCAGGATTTAGATGATTATTATCAAATCACGATAAAAATTCCGAAGAAAAAATAGTATATAGCGATGATGTAGCCCCCATCTTGAATCAGATGGGGGATTATTATGTCTATATTGGGTCCGATTTTTGCTGGATAACGTAGTATATTGTAGTCAAAAGGTTTTATTTCTATAAAAAATAGTAAATTTAATAGGTTTCGCATCAAAAAAGTGATAAAATAAAAAGTATATCGGTTTAGGTAGGTGAAATCATGGGGAAGATTATGTCCATCGCTAACCAAAAAGGTGGCGTCGGAAAAACAACTTCATCGGTTAACCTGAGTGCTTGCTTAGCACACTTAGGGAATAAAGTGTTACTAGTGGATATTGACCCACAAGGAAATGCAACCAGTGGAGTGGGTATAAATAAAGCAGATATGAGTAAATGTATATATAATGTGCTAGTTGAGGATGTTCCAGCTCGTGAGGTTTGTGTACCAACTAGTGTGGAGAATTTAGATATAATTCCAGCTACGATTCAATTAGCAGGTGCTGAAATCGAGCTAGTACCAACGATTTCAAGGGAAATTCGACTAAAAAAAGCGTTAGAAGAAGTTAGAGATCATTATGATTATATTATTATTGATTGTCCTCCTTCATTAGGTCTACTAACATTAAACGCCTTAACATCTTCAGATACCGTTTTGATACCTGTTCAATGTGAATATTATGCACTTGAAGGGCTTAGCCAATTATTGAACACGATTCGCTTAGTTCAAAAGCATTTAAACAAAGAGCTTATGATTGAAGGCGTACTACTGACAATGCTTGATGCCAGAACAAATCTTGGCCTACAAGTAATTGAAGAGGTTAAAAAGTATTTCCAAGACAAAGTCTACCAATCTATTATTCCTAGAAATATTCGGTTGGGTGAGGCGCCAAGTCATGGGCAACCAATTATTACGTATGATCCGAAATCGAAAGGTGCAGAAGTATATCTTGAGTTAGCGAAGGAAGTGATGGCCAGTGGCACGAGGGTTGGGTAGAGGACTTGATGCATTTTTTCCTGAAATAGAGGAAAAAGATGATGACGTTGTGCAACAATTACCGATTAAGGATTGTAGACCGAATCCTTATCAGCCTAGAAAGACATTTCACGCGGATGCTATTGAAGAATTAAAGGAATCCATTCTCGAGTATGGTATTATTCAACCTTTAATTGTACGCAAGAGTATCAAGGGCTATGAAATAGTTGTTGGTGAGAGACGATTCCGTGCAGCGAAAGAGGCTGGTCTAACAGAAGTGCCAGCTGTTGTAAAAGAGCTAACAGATGAAAAGATGATGGAGCTTGCACTATTAGAGAATTTACAGCGTGAAGACCTATCACCAATTGAAGAGGCACAAGCTTATTCTAACTTGATGACGGAGCTTAAAATCACTCAAGAAGAATTATCCAAGCGTCTTGGGAAAAGCCGTTCTCACATCGCCAATTTGGTAAGACTATTAGGGCTACCAGACCAGGTTATTGCTTATATAAATAACGGGGAATTATCGATGGGACATGGGAGAGCGTTGTTAGGCTTAAAGGATAAGGAAAAGATTAATCCGTTAGTTAATAAAATTCGTACAGAGAAACTGAATGTAAGACAGGTTGAAAAGTTAATTATTGTATTAAATGAAAAGCCGTCCAAGAAAAAGGTTAAACCGAAGAAGGATATCTTTTTACAGGAACGGGAATCGATTTTACGCGATAAGCTTGGAACTGCCGTTAACATTCAGCGTGGCAAGCGCAAGGGTAGAATTGAGATAGAATTCTACACAGACGATGATCTAGAACGAATTATTGAAGTGCTAGAAGGATAAAGAATTCCTAGGGGCTGGAAAATAACTTTCCAGTCCTTTCTTATATCCAATAACACGCATTACATAGCGAGTTTGATGGGATTCACATGGATTGTTTCACGTGAAACATTGTGAAAAAACAACATTAGAAACAGCGGGAAATAGACAGAAGGGGTAGTGGAAATGGCGCTTTATGGAACATTAATTAATGGGGCATTAATTATTATAGGAAGTGTTATTGGGTTATTATTTACAAAGATTCCGGAGCGATATAAAGAGACGGTAATGCACGGAATTGGGTTGGCTATCGTGTTAATTGGTTTGCAGATGGCGTTTCAAACAGAGGCTATTATTGTTGTATTATTAAGCTTGTTAACTGGTGCGATAATTGGAGAGCTATTAAATATTGAAGTGAAATTGAATCAACTTGGTGACTTTGTAGGCAGGAAATTCAATACGAAAAATAACACCACTGTATCGCAAGGATTTGTTACAGCATCCTTAATATTCGTTGTTGGTGCCATGGCAATCATAGGGGCACTTGATGGTGGTATTCGTGGAGACCATGAAGTATTAATCACAAAAGGCATTCTAGATGGGTTTGTCGCCTTGGTATTGACGACTACGTTAGGGTTCGGTGTCGCACTATCGGTTATTCCAGTTATGCTCTACCAGGGTTCGATTGCACTTCTAGCAATGCAAATAGAGAATTGGATCCCAGAGGCTATTTTGAATGGATTTATTGTGGAACTTACAGCGGTTGGTGGATTGTTAATTGTAGCAATAGGCCTTAATATGTTGAAGATTGTTCAAATTCGTATTGGGAATCTATTGCCATCTATTGTAACGGTAGGGGTAGTCTATTACATCTATCATTTGTTATAGAAAAAAGTAGCGAGCTTTGTTAGACAGAGCCCGCTACTTTTTTTATGGATGACGT
This sequence comes from Ornithinibacillus contaminans, assembly GCF_001038425.2. Taxonomy (GTDB): domain Bacteria; phylum Bacillota; class Bacilli; order Bacillales; family Amphibacillaceae; genus Ornithinibacillus; species Ornithinibacillus contaminans. Next base: position 336,295 of record NZ_LDPV02000050.1, on the reverse strand, counting down.
TGTTACTTAAACAGCCATGCCCAACTCTAGTGCCAGGAACTTCTGGCGGGAAAAGTTACCGCAATAATCCTCGGTAGGGTGAGAAACATAAGTCCCAGTCAGTACATCACGAACCCTACGCTTTGTGCATCCATAAAGTTATAATGTCTTTTCTCTAACCTGTGGTAGTACGATTGCTGGGGAGTGATAACTAGCGGTCATTTGTTGGTCCACGGATTCTAGTATCGAAGCAATCTTTCTAGCCATTTCCACGACAATCGAGAGTCTAGTATTTTGTAAAACGGAGTATTCCATAAACCCACTAATATTAACAACCCCAGTAATATGAATATCACCAATCGGGGGAAGTGCTTTGTTTAGGGCTGCTCCTGGCTTTAAAGCGCCGACACAGGCGATAATTTGTCCAACAGAGCTTGTTTTACCAAGACAGGCATCAATGGCAATGATAAATGGATTTTTGTGTTGCTGTTTAATTAATGTAATATACTCCTGTAAGTTTGTAGCATGTACAGGGTCATGAAGAGTCCCATAAATCGTCATATGCTTTAATCTCTTCTCCGCTAAATACATGCCTGTTAATGGTCCTAATGCATCACCAGTAGAACGGTCAGTACCAACACACACCACGACATATTCTCTTGGCATACTTGGTAGCCATGAAATAATTTGTTCACTTATTGACTCGCAAAGATTTTCATCTGTATGTATCATCCGAATGGTTTCGTTTTTTGGTGATAAACGACTCTTTAGATTCATAGGTTCTCCTCCGCAAACATATTGATAATAGTATACGGATTAAAGCTTGTTTTTATACATGGATATAGTAATGGGGGAGAATAAATGTGAGAGCGGGACTTAAATGGATGTTTTTAATCATTGGGACAACCATCGGAGCTGGATATGCATCCGGAAGAGAATTATGGGAGTTTTTTGGCCATGGAAGTGGACTAGCTATTGTCATGTTTATCGTGTTTTTCTCCATGTCATGCTATGCAATTATGATGATTAGCCATCACTACCAGGCAACAGAATATCGTCCGGTCCTAAAAGAAATTGTTGGGAAGCGATTATTGCCAATCTACGATGTGATGGTATTCCTCTATTTATATACTACAACTGTTGTCATGTTGTCGGGGAGTGGGGCGACTGGACAGGCGTTTAACTTACCATATTGGTGGGGCATTGCATTTATTGTTATCATGCTCGTCGTCTTATTTATGAGGGATATTAGTGGGGTGCTTTCCATCAATCAGTTTATTTTACCTATCCTTATCATAGGTCTACTATATGTGCTGCTAACCTTTACCGTTGATCAAAAGCTAAACATATTTTCGCATTGGCGAGAACAATATAACTGGACGGCAGCGTTTCCCTTTACGGCACTAAATATATTGCCACTTGTTGCGGTTTTAGGAGCAATCGGGAATAAGATCGTATCCAAGAGAGAAATCCTCGTTGCTAGTCTAGGAAGTGGGTTAATCCTTGGGGTGCTCACGTATATTTATAACAATAGCTTAATCCAAATTGCAGATGAAATCTTATTGTATGAGATCCCGCTATTTGCTATTTTAAAAAGTTATCCATTTCAAATGGTATTATTTATGACCATATTGCTATGGTTCGCCATCTTTACGACGGCAGCATCCGGCGTATTGGGCATCACGACTAGACTACTAAGTTATTTCAAGCTCCCATTTTGGTTGCTTGTCTTCTTGATTTTAGCTACAATGATACCATTAACAACACTTGGTTTTTCGACATTAATAAGTGTATTATATCCACTATATGGATTATTAAATTTATACGTGTTAACGCGGTTATTACTATTTCCTATATGGAATAAAATGGAAAAATAAAGAAGTGGATTACGAGAATGGGGAGTGCGGAAAATGGTGGATAAGGAATTTCAATTACACGATATTGTTCAAATGAAAAAACCTCATCCATGCGGGGAGAACCGGTGGAAAATTATCCGAATGGGAATGGATATTCGGATTAAATGCTTAGGGTGTGATCATAGTGTCATGATCCCACGTAGGGAATTTACGAAAAAGCTGAAAAAAGTGTTAGAAAGCGCGTCAAATTAACCTGAATATTCTGGACAAATTTACTAGAAAATGGTAATATTGTATTATAGATAGATAGAGAAAATGAAAAATAATAGGGTAAAAAAGCAAAAATAGGCGTCGTTTTGAGGCCTGTTTTTGCTTTTTGCTTGCTTGTCTTTTTTGCTACTAATATCTATAATTGGTATATTGAACGCGTTCTAGATGAATGGAATCCTTAAGGAGTGGAAAAGAATGGCTTTAACAGCAGGAATCGTCGGACTTCCAAACGTAGGAAAGTCAACATTGTTTAATGCAATTACACAAGCAGGAGCAGAGGCAGCAAATTACCCATTTGCTACCATCGACCCAAATGTTGGCATGGTGGAAGTACCAGACGAACGCTTAAATAAATTAACCGAATTAGTAAAACCGAAAAAAACAGTACCAACAACCTTTGAATTTACCGATATTGCCGGCATTGTAAAAGGTGCAAGTAAGGGTGAGGGACTAGGAAACCAGTTCCTATCGCATATTCGCCAGGTAGATGCAATTTGTCAGGTCGTACGTTGTTTTGTTGACGAAAATATTACCCATGTAGCTGGTAGAGTAGACCCAATCGATGATATTGAAATCATTAATTTGGAATTAATTCTAGCAGACTTAGAAACCGTCAATAAGCGTATTCAACGTGTAGAGAAGCTGGCAAGACAAAAAGACAAGGATGCCATGGTTGAATTCGATGTGCTTTCAAAAGTGAGAACTGGTCTAGAGGAAGAACAACCAGCACGCGCACTGGAATTTACCGACGAGCAACAAAAAATCGTTAAAGGACTACATTTATTAACGAGCAAACCTATGTTATATGTTGCTAACGTTGGTGAGGATGAGGTTGCAGATCCAGATAACAATCCAAATGTGCAAAAGGTAAAAGCATATGCGGCGAATGAAGGCGCAGAAGTCATTGTCATCTGTGCGAAAATTGAAGAAGAAATTTCTGAATTGGATCAAGAAGAAAAAGAAATGTATTTAGAAGAACTAGGAATCACGGAATCAGGACTAGATAAATTAATCAAAGCTTCCTACAGTCTTTTAGGACTTGCAACGTATTTCACGGCCGGCGAGCAAGAAGTACGCGCATGGACATTCCGCAAAGGGATTAAAGCACCACAGGCAGCAGGAATTATTCATAGTGACTTTGAACGAGGCTTTATCCGCGCAGAAACAGTGTCCTATGACGACCTAGTCAATGCCGGCACAATGGTCCAAGCAAAAGAAAACGGAAGAGTACGCCTAGAAGGAAAAGAATACATCGTAAAAGACGGCGACGTAATACACTTCCGATTTAATGTGTAAGATACACACCATGAATAAATGAGTTTGAAATAGAAGTTAAAATCAGTAAGTAAAAAGGCTGCACTATCTCAGCGTAGGGAATATACGTAGACCCTGCAGGAGGAAATGCTTCGGTAAGACCCCGGAAGAGCGATAGCTCTGAGGAGGCTTACCAGCCCCGCGGCAAGGTAGACACTGCGAGGTAGTTTCGAGCAGATGTCGCCCCTGTGCTGGAAGTGAAAGCGGAGTATATTCCCGGAGCGGGGCATAGCGTATGTTAAAATATGTACAATTATCACGTGGCAAACGTAAAAAGGATCTCTCGAAGACTTGTTATTTCATATAAGATTTGTTATAATACACTATTGTGAGTAATGAATTTAAGATTACTCCTTGCTCTTGTTGCGAAAGCACTGCTTTCAACAAACACGGGCCGCTAAGACCAAAAGGAGGTGTAACGGATGAGAAAATATGAAATCATGTACATCATCCGCCCAGACATGGAAGAAGATGCTCAAAAGGCTTTAATCGAGCGTTTTAACGGTATCTTAACAGATAATGGAGCGGAGATTGAAAAAGTTGAAGAAAAAGGCAAAAAACGCCTTGCATATGAAATCAACGATCACCGTGATGGATACTATGTTTTGATTAACTTCGCTGGCGATGAAAGATCAGTTAATGAATTTGACCGTTTAGCTAAGTTCTCAGAAGATATTATTCGCCACATCGCAGTTCGAGTAGATGAATAATAATAAGGAGTGGTTCTGATGTTAAATCGTGTCGTGTTAGTCGGCAGGTTAACGAAGGATCCTGATTTACGTTATACGCCAAGTGGAGTTGCAGTTGCCAATTTTACAGTTGCAGTAAACCGCCCTTTTTCTAACCAACAAGGTGAAAGAGAAGCAGATTTTATTAACTGTGTAATTTGGAGAAGACCTGCAGAAAACCTTGCCAATTTCATGAAAAAAGGTGGAATGGTTGGTGTTGATGGACGTATTCAAACGCGTTCATTTGAAGGTCAGGATGGAAAAATGGTATATATAACAGAAGTTGTTGCTGATAGTGTACAATTCTTAGAGTCAAAAGGTTCTTCCCAAAATAGAGGAGGACAAGACTCCTATTCACCAGGATTCCAACAAAACCAGAACCAAAGTCCGAATCAAAATCAAAATCAGAATCAATTTAATGATGATCCATTTAAAGACAATGGTGAACCGATTGATATTTCTGATGATGACTTACCATTTTGACATGTGTATTAATGAGTAATCTAGAAAATACTATCAAAACCATTGTGTATCAATGTTTTAAGGGTTATTCATGGTGAGTAATCTAAATTGAGTAAATGTACGAAATGACATGATTATCATTAGTGTACTAAAAAGTGAGTAATTTGTTGACATTATTAAGATTTTAATGATACGCCATGTGTAAAATATATTCTTAGTAATAGTCGCTTCAATACTAAGGTTTACTAAATGGAAAAGGAGGTTCTGCAAATGGCAGCTCGTCGCGGACGCGGTGGTAAACGCCGTAAAGTGTGTTATTTCACAGCAAACGGAATTACGCACATCGACTATAAAGACGTTGATTTACTAAAACGTTTCATTTCAGAGCGTGGAAAAATTCTTCCACGTCGTGTAACTGGAACTTCAGCTAAATACCAACGCAAACTTACAATTTCAATCAAACGTGCACGTCAAATGGCTTTATTACCATACGTAGCAGAATAAGAATAATATTAAGAGACATTGCAGGGGAATATATACTTGTAGTGTCTTTTTTCTATTGAAAATTTGTATAAAGTAATAACTCATTAAAGCACAACCACCTGGTTCCCAGTAACATTATAGTTGGTAAATTTCTATAAAGTAAGAATTCTATCTATATTTCTTATTTTTAAAAAGGTAACAGGTTTTACAATGTTAATTTAAAGTAGGATAAACGGGTAGCGCGATGTATTAAATCTTTCTCTGCATGCACAACTTCAAGGTGTATATCTAAGCCCTTTTTCTTCTTAGTACCTCTATCGAACACACCACCCGCCTCTGCATATAAATAATCAACTTCTTTCCTTTCGGAAGCAAGTTTACTTCTCCTCGTCATCATCTGAGTTTATCTTACACGCTTACAATACGGATGATGACCACTTTCTATAAATGCATTTGCTTTCCCGGTTGAAATATAAATTTTAATAGAAAGCCTTTATAATGCCTAAAATAGGAAAAAAGAACTATTTTGTAATAAATTTGAATAATAGGAAGGTATTCTGCGATTTTTGTAGAATAGTAGTTATTAGGTTCTAAAAATTCAAAAAGAGGAGCGATTGATGAAATGGGACTTAAAAAATTGCCGTTATTGTTACTGTTAGTAGTTTTAGGGTTATTTACTTTTGGTCTTAACGTATCAGCAGAATCCACATCTAATGAATTAACAGAAGAAGAGTACAAATATTTATTGAACGAGGTCGGTCATACCATGGAAGAGATTGAAGACCTACCTATTGAAGTTGCAAAGGAGTTAGTAAAGAATGAAGCAGAGATCATCGACTCTGTTGTATATTACGACAACATAGAAACAGAGAATGATGATAGAGTTCTTTCTATTTTAGGTGAAATTGGAACGTTGGGAATAATACCCAATAGTGATATAAAAGTCGCGGGGGTAGGTTATAAGGTAACAAGTGACCGTTCGGGTTATAACAAATTTTACCTTTATGGAAATTTTGAATGGCTAAACGATCCAGCGTATACTCTAATTGATAAATTTGCGATTGGTTTACCTTCAAGTGCGGGGTTTGCCATTCCAATGAGCAATGGCAGCCCGACTCAACATTCAAGCCGATATTGTTATGATTTTTGGGGAGAAGGAAATTGGTCTTGTGGCGCTATAAAATCTACAGTTTCAAATGGAGATTGGGATGCAGGAGCTGGTGTGGCTGCGAGATATGATCTAAAAGGATATAGCGATTTTACTTTGCATAAAGGATATGTAGGTCAATACATTTATACTCTTGGTTCAAATCATGGTACCACAAATGTTAAATTTGAGTATGGTCATAAAAGAATTAGTGGTATGCCTTCGATTAGTGTTTATCCAGCGGGATTAGGGATAGTACCTACCTCTGCAACAGATACAAGATCATATGGCATAGAGCTAGTCTATTAAAAAGGTGGACATCATCATGAGAAGAACCTTAGTTACATTTGTATTAATATTGATTATTAGCACACTAGCATTTTACTTAATGAACATAAATTCTTCGCTAGATAGTACTATGATTATAACTCTATTAGTTATATTAGTTATTCAAACATCTCTTATATTGGCTATTCAATTAAATAAAGTTAAAAAGTAACAAAAAGTCTATAGTTGACTTTCTGGCTTGTAGAGATAGTCGGTGTTTATTCTCTACAAGCTTTTTTATAGTTAGAGTCTCTAATGTACGATTTTTCCTAGAAAGCGAGGGGAAATTTATCAACTTTAATGTAACTATTTAGTTTTGATACTATGTCAAGAAAGTAGACACAGATTTTCTACCGCGCTTTCGCTTGGTGGCCTTCATAAAAAAGTTTAAAAGAAAACCATTTTTAAACTTTTTTATGAAGGTGAAATATTATGCTGCAGATTGATCACGATACATTTTCTCAAATTCATTGGGTGTATAATAATTCAAGGTTGAATGAATCCTTTTTGAATTATAGAAGAACTCAATGTATTCAAAGAGTGATTTTCTTGCCTCATTTCGTGTCTTATACCTGTTTTGATAAACGAGTTCTCGTTTTAGAATTCCGTGAAATGATTCGATACAAGCATTATCGTAACAGTTTCCTTTACGGCTCATGCTGCCTATCATCTTATATTGTTTTAATAGTTTCTGATATTCCGATGAAGCATATTGGACCCCACGATCCGAATGATGAACAAGCCCTTTTCCAGGTTTCTGGCGATGATAAGCCATTTTTAATGCATTCATCACTAACTCTTTTGTCATGGTTTTATCCATAGACCATCCCACGATTTTACGAGAATACAAATCCATGACACTCGCTAGATATAGCCATCCTTCTTTAGTAGGAATATAGGTGATATCGACAACCCAAGATTGATTCGGCTTGTCCACTTTAAATTGTCGGTCTAATACATTTTCACTAACAGGATGCTGATGTTTAGAATTGGTTGTAGCTTTGTATTTTTTTACCGTACACGACTTCCAATTATCTTTAGTCATAATACGAGAAACGGTACGTTCACTTACCTTTATACCGCGTCTGTTGAGCGTTTTTGCAATTTTAACACTGCCATAACGTTGCTTAAACTCTAAGTGTGTTTGTAGTACTTTCTGAGACAATTTTTCATGCTTCTTTTGTCGATCACTCTTGGGCCGTTTTAACCATTTAAAATAACCAGCTTTTGAAACTCCCAGCACATTGCACATCTTCTCCACTCGGTAATGGGAGCGATTTTTGTGAATAAATTCAAACTTTACCGAGGGCTTTTCGCGAAGTAGTGCATCGCCTTTTTTAAAATTTCATTCTCCTCTTCCAAATCACGTAATTGCTTTTTTAATGCTTTTAATTCAGCATCAGGAGTTGAAAAGGTTTGGGCTGCCTTTATTTCGGGCTGCTGACCATATTTCTTGATCCAACCATGTAACGTATTACTGTTCACGCCTGTTTCCCTGGCTACTTGAGTGATTGGTTTACTGTTCTCAAGAATGTACTTTACCGTTTCTTTCTTAAATGTTTCATCATACCGTTTTCCAGTTCCTCTGGACATTTAGACACACCTCATTATGATTATGATTATTGTTATTTTTATTATAAAAATCTGTGTCTACTTTTTAGTCTAGCATCATATTAAAATGAAAATAGTTTTTGATATTCGTATAGAGAAGACATTATAGCTCTATAATTCAAGTGGTTAATGTTTTGTAGAGTGGAATCACGCAATTACCAAGGTACTTGGGAACTTCAATATATAATGAAGAAAAGATTAGTTTTTTCTAGGTGGGGAGGATTTGTATTGAAGGTAGAGAAAACATTAACATCTTTTGTATTAGTTGACACTAATATGAGGATTATTCCGGAAGTACTAGATTATACAACTACACTGGAACTAAATGGAATGTCACCCAATACTGTTAGAGGTTACTTAAATGATTTAAAGATTTTTTATATGTGGCTTGAACAGAAAAGGCTAAGGTTTTTTGAGGTGAGGCCAAAACATTTAACTAGTTTCATTGAATATGTTGACAACAGAAATATAAAGGGAAGAGTATCGCCTCCTACATTAAATAGATATCTTGCTACTTTAGGTTCCTTTTATAGACATTTTGAAGCTACTGGTGGTTTTGTTGAAGAGTCACCGGTAGTTAAAATAAAAGGTTATGAACATAAACAAAGAAAGGGATATTTCAGACATACAACCAAAAATTGGGATAATAATCTACATAATTACTTTAGAAGAAAGCATAAAAAGAAACGTGATAAAAAGAGATTATATGAAAAAGATGTGGATAAGTGTTATGAAATGATTGAGACATTATGGAATGGAGACGTATCTTTAAAGTTTAGAAACAAGTTAATCTTTAATTTACTATATGAAACAGGATATAGAGTTTCGGAACTTTTACATTTAAAAATTGATGACTATGACTATCCTGATCCAACAGAAAAAACAGGGAATCTTTATCTTATTGAGCGAGATAATGAATCACTTGATAGACAACTTAAAACCGGTGAAAGAACAATCCCTGTTTCAATTAGGTTATTGCAAGATATAGACGACTATATATTGTATCATCGACCTGATAATGACGGTGCCGATTATATATTCGTTTCACATTCTAGGGCTAATTTAGGTGAACCAATAGGGAGATCATCTATTGAAACAGTTATTCAAGATATTGAATCTAAATGTGACTTCAAGTATATTAAGTTGACCCCCCATTCATTAAGACATACTCATAGTTCCGAATTACAAGATCTTGGAGTTGATATAAATATCATAAAGGACCGTTTGGGGCATGCAAGTATTGAAACCACCGCTAAATATACAGAGCCATCAATTCAAACTAAAATAATGGCTTATGAAAGATTTTTAGATAGTAAGAAGGGCGTGTTGTCTAATGAATAACATACTCCCTCGTATTGATATTAAAAAAGATAAATGGGTAATTCCGTCAAATAATGATTTGTCTGACTTCACTTTTGAATTTGGGCATTTACCAAACGAATGGTTTAAAGAAACCATTAAAAGGATTACAAAAGAAAATATTACAATTGGTAGGTTAGAGTATTCTACGTTAAACAGATACAACTACTCTTTGGATGTATTCTGGGAATTTTTAAAGGATTATGGTATCGAAATAGATACATTTGAGGATGTATCGTATGAGTTAATAGAGGGCTTTGTTTACTACCTATTAGCAAATGTGAATAGTCCTTCATCCAGATCACTTTCAATTACTTCTTTAAAGCATTTTATTAAGCATGGACAATTATTTGAATGGGAGGGTTTTCCCATAAATGAGGTGTTTGATGGAACGGAACAACGTACATTACAGACAGAGGATACTTTAAAAAGCATGCTTATTGACGATGATGTAATGGAATCTATTGATTCTTCGCTTCTTCATTGGAAATCGAAAATAAAGCCGTATTTGGAAAATCTAAACGAAGTCGTATTATGGGCATTAATTACTGTTATTAGACACACTGGAATCCGACTATCAGAAGCTTTAAATCTGAATGCAGATTGCATGAACAGGGACTTGATGAATAAGTATTTAATGGAGGTTGAGAGTCCGAAAAACAATAGTGAAAGATTTATTCCTGTTAATAGAGATGTAGCGATAGCAATTGATTATATTTGTAAGGCTACAGAAGAAATACGATTAGCATATAAAACTGAGAAAATATTTTATTACTATCAACCAATTAATAAAAAATACAGTCCTTTAAAGCAGCATGAAGCTAGAAGATGGTTAAAGCGATATTTAAAACGTTTTGATATAAGAGATTCTAACGGGAATTTAGCCATATTGACTTATCATAACTTCCGTCATCATATTGGCACAGATCTTTTAAATAATGGGATGAGTCCTTTTGAAGTAAAAGATTATTTAGGGCATGAATCCATGCACTCTACACGACTATATGCAAAAGTTAGAAATGACAGACTAACAAAAGAGTATAAGAAACTTGGCTTTATAGGTGTAATAAAAAAAAGTACCAACGACATTGTAGATAAAGATGGAAATCAACCTGATAATGCAAAAAGATTGATGGCACAGCTTCCTGATGGAGTATGCGCTAAACCGATTGGGGAGAAGGTTATTGATTGTCGAAAACCTAATGCTTGCTTGTTCTGTCCTAAGTTTATTACTACTCCTGAATTCCTTGATGTACATAAGGATCATTTAGAGCGTATAAAAGCTGATAAGCAGCGTTATTTATCAGAATACTTAATGGGTAGTGAATATCATCTATTTGAGACAGAAAAGGCTCTAGAAGACATAATTAACCGAATGTCGGTCCTTCAAGGGAGGGCGTAAAATGGTGATAAATAAAGATACACCTATTGTTGATGATAATCCCTCAAGCCTTGAGATAGAATGGCGTTGTGGTAACAGTAAATTTAATGATGATATATGGGATTTTAAAGGATTTGTTTATGCCCCTCATTGGAATGATGCCAAGTTTCGTATTGACTTCACAGTATTTAATGATTGGCCAAATATTAAAGTCACTGTGAAAAGGTACATTATGTCGGAATTGAAGATGGTGGTATACAATTCGGTAAAGAGGAAGTATGCAGCATTTAGTCAATTGAGAAAGTTCTTAAAGAATAAGCAGCACATTCAATCCTTCCAGGATTTCACGAATAATATAGTACGTGAATACTTTGAGTATTTGATTAATGTCGATAGTGTTAGAGGAGCACCTCTTAGTGCGCAAAGTATAACAAAGTCAGCTCAATGTGTAAAAGATTTGTTAATCCGAGGTAGTCAACGAGGTTGGCAAGTTCCAAGAGATTCAGCTAGAATAAATAACATTTATGATGAATTGATTATTAGGAATAACAGAGTAATAGAAGGTACGAAACTAGGTAAAACTAACAAGGTATTGCCGGATTCTGAAATTGTTGATAAATTAATTAACTTAGCGAGAGAGAAAATAAGAAAAGGTGAGGATGTGCTCGTATCAGCAGGCATTCTTATTTCAACGCAATTAGGGCATCGTATCAGTGAAGTTGTCTTAATGGAAGCTAATCGTTTAAGTACAATTAATGGAGAAGCCCACATTACCTTCCTAACTTGGAAAACAAAGAAAGAACTTGTTTGGGTAACAAGACCAGCTAATGAAATATTGGTGGAAACAATTAAAGCTTTAGAAAAGTATTCAGAACCTTTGCGAATCAAAACAGGAAAACCATACCTTTTTATAGTGAAAGCTAGAAATCAAAAGGATAGGTATTTAATAGCAGACCATTCAAATTGGGGCAAAAATAGATTGACTCCGTTTATTAAAAAGCATGGACTTAGGGATGAACATGGTAAACCGTTAAAGTTAACACAACACTATTTTAGACATATATTCACTACCTATGCTTTAAAAGGCGGAATGAAAATACAAGATGTAGCAGAAATGTTAGGACACGCTTCTATTCTTATGACAGAAACTTATGATCATACTAAACATGAAAAACAAGAGGTTATTAAGGGACTTTTATCTGGTGAGATTCCAATTAGCTCCTCTAATAAAACTGTAATTCAGAGAATAGAAGGCGAAGAAAACCCATTTAAGGGAAAAACAGTTGAACAAATAGATAAAATGCGTAGAAGCCTTAAAATCGAATTATTACCTCATGGTATGTGTTTACACCACCCTATGCGAGGAGAGCCATGTGCACAAGATGGGGTCTGCTTAGGATGCAATAACTTCATAGCGTCGTCAAATCATCTACCGATATATGAAAAAAGGCTCGAAAGAGTGGATAAAGAATTAGAGAAGAATGATGAAAATAGTATCTTCTCGAGCAAACTTCGTTATCAAAGGGAAAAGTTATCAAGTTATATCTCGGACTTAGAAAGAAAGATGGCGGAAAGCGAATTCCAAGATGCTTTAGAACAGGTGGCAGGTGCTAAATATGAAAAATGAGAAAGAGCTAAGTTTAGCGGAAAAAAATAGACTTCTAACTGCCGAAAAGGTCAAAAAAGCACTTGAACTCTTGAAAAAGAGCAACAAGCCTATAAATATTAGCAGCGTTTCAAAAATGGCAAAGGTGTCACGAAAAACACTCTCAACCAATCGTCCTGATTTAAAGGCTATGATAGAAGAAGCTAGTTCTCTTCAAAGAGATTTAAGGGATTCTGAAGGGGTAATATCTAAACCGAAAGGAACAACTCAGTCTGATCGCTTGAAACAGATTAGAGAGAAGAATAAAAAGCTAATATTAGATAAGAAAAAGACCTTAGAGCAAAATATGATTCTTACTAAGGAAAACATGCAGTTAAAGGAAAGACTTGCAGACTTAGAAGAAAAATTGTATTCACAAGCTGAATTAAAGGTCGTAGAGATGAAAGAGAAGTAATTAAATAATAAGTATTGTTCATCTAGTTTATATATAAAAGAGTGGGTAAATTGACAATAACTTCAGAGTATATTATTATTTTCTTGTAGTAATTTTGCTTTTGTTTTTTTTGCAATCTTATTGATTAGCGGGTATCTACTAAATAAATGCAGTCTCTGGACTGATATGGAACACTGTTTAAGTGTATTTTATATCAAACGTCTGGGAGGCTGTTTTTTTATAAAAAAAGGGGGTTATAAGAAAATCATCTATTAGCATTAGAAGATTACACACTTTATTTGGATTTTTTAATTAGATGTCTAGCGGCGGTAAGGATAATGGTAGATTACACAGGTTAGAGTAAACATAACTCCCATTTTAATGATAATTTAAATTGATACGATAAAAAACAAAACAAGGAGGGGTACTGATGGCAGCTCGTCGCGGACGCGGTGGTAAACGCCGTAAAGTGTGTTTCTTCACAGCAAACGGTATTACACACATCGACTATAAAGACGTTGATTTACTAAAACGTTTCATTTCAGAGCGTGGAAAAATTCTTCCTCGTCGTGTAACTGGAACTTCAGCTAAATACCAACGTAAACTTACAATTGCAATCAAACGTGCTCGTCAAATGGCTTTATTGCCATACGTAGCAGAGTAAAATAATAGAAGAGGCACTAATAAGGGTTAATCCTTATAGTGCCTTTTTATTATTCTATAAAAGGATTTTACTTATTGTTATTTAAGAGGGCTCTACAATATTTGTTGGGGTACATAAAATATTCTGAAAAAAGCAACACGCAACCTATCATTCCTTTATACTTGAATTGTCGAGAAACAAGTCAAAGTGAATGGAGTTGCGTGTAAATGGATTTTAACATGAATATCCCAGGATTAAAAGATTGTATTCATACGAATATGGAGGAAAGAGACGAAATGGTTATCCTTCATGTGGAGCTGGAACGCAAAGTACATACATGTTCCTCGATAAAAAATACGTACATCGCAACCTTATCCTCATTCCGATATCTTGATAAACTTAACCAAGTTGTATCCATGGTACTATACTAGCATCATTGTTTAAAAAGTATAAAAACATAACTAGCCAAAAAAGGAAAGAAAAAAATAGTAAAAGGTATGGAATTTCATGAAAAAAAAATAAGTCCATGAGCAACATATAATTCATACAGTAAAAATTCGATTAAAGGGAAAGGGGAACAAGAACCTTTCTCTTTTTTGATGCAGTTAAGTAACAACAGCCCTTATATCATTGTTGGTCTTATGAGATATATCTTTTCTTGGTTAATAAGCTGAATTTAGCGAATAATTAATTGATAAATTACCGAATTAAAATTAAAAAAATTCTAAAAATACTGTATACATCTATAACCAATATGGTATCATATAATTGTAAAATTTATACAAGGAGGATATTCTATGAAAAAAGTTGTTTTAGTGTCTATGGTCTCGATTTTTAGTTTGATTTTTGTTACTTTTAATTTTGGTAGTGAGAACTTCTCTCACACCGCAAAAGCTTATTCATTAAAAGGTTGGCATTGGCCTGGTAACATGACATACGCCACTACTTCTAGTTTTATCGAGATTGACGCTTCATGGATAGATGCAGTCAATGTATGGAATAGAAGACAAGACCATCGTACTATTAATTACAATGCCAATTCTTCTAATCACTTAACTGATGAGTATACAACTAGTAGTTCAAGATATGGAGTTATGTCTACCTGGTCTACAGATGGTGAAGTTTATAGATTTTATGGTCGATTAAATCGTTCCATGTACGATATAAAAAATAATTCAAGAGTAAGACAGAGCACTGCCATTCATGAACTCGGACATTCTTTAGGTCTAGGTCATACATCTTCCTACGCAATAATGAATACCTCAAGAGATAGAAGAGAACTTATTGAGCCAACTTTTGATGATTTAAACGGTATGGATGCAATTTATGATTAAATATGAATTAAGGGGTGATGAAATGATAAAAAAGTACTTTTTATTGTCTATATTAATAGTTTTTGTTTTAATGGCTGGTTGTAATTCTGATAATGTAAGCGAAACTAATGGTAGTATACACATTGGTGGGGATTATCATATAGGGAATGATTTAAATGAACTCGAAAGTATGGCTGATTTGATTGTTATAGGTGAATATGGAACACTTGAAAAGAAATGGAATATGGCAAGAGATAGACAGGACCCTAAAAAGGAGTCCACTGAAAATTATTTTGAAGGCAACTTATATAATTTCAAAATAGATGAAACGATAAAAGGAACTAGCGAAAGCGAAATATTAGTTAATCTTGCTTATGAAGAAGAACACAAGTATCCAAATGAATCTGGAGATGATTTTAAATTTAGTGTTAAGGATCCTTATTATGTAGAACCTGAAAGTCATGTTAAGTATGTGTTATTTCTTAAAAAGGATGAAATGTTCGGGAACTATTATGGCGCTATAGAACCATTTCAAGTTAAAATAGATAAAAATAATCGGGTTCATCTAGTTACAAACCAAATTCTTAATGAAGAAATAAAAAATAATAGCGAAGTACATAATGGTAAAATTCATTTTCATACACAAACAGAATTAGAAGGTAAAACAATTGAGATTGAAACTGAAGTGATTGCTATTGATAACTTCCTAGACGGTCTTAATCTAAAACAACTAAAGAATACATTAATTAATAAAGATAAATAGATTAAAAAATTTTGAGAGGGGAAAGTGTAAGTTCATTCCTGATTAACTAAAAATTAGGAACGAACTTATACTTTTATTAGTTTGAAAAGTCTTGTGAATAGTTTGATAGGTTACAATTTGACTAGGATCTAGAGTATTCAAACGTTAATTTAAAGATAAATTGAAATGTTTTCGACTCTCTAAAGTCTTCCAACGTAAAGTTGAATAAAACTGTGCTTAGAACATTAATTAAGCTCACAGTTTTTATATCCTTTCATTCAACCAATGGTCAAAGTTCAATGGGAATAATATTTGATGGGAGGTGAAATACTTGAAGTGGGTAGTCTTTATATTAACAAGTTCACTATTTTTAATTGTAAGTGCTTGTGGAAATACAGGTTCCCAAGAACAAGAATCTAAATATACTCAAGAAGATGTAAAAGAAATTGTTTTGAACCATCTGACTGAAAACTTCAACAAAGACAAAAACGAAATTAAAATAATGTCAGTGAGTAATGATTCTGGAGAGTACATCGTTGAATGGGAAATTGAAGAACACTGTGAATTTGGAACTATTACTGTAGACGACCAGACCGGCAAGGTTATTGAAGTAGAAGAATCAAACTGTTAGTTTTTAAATCTTAAGGATTGTATTGCAACTGAACAGCCAAATAGAATACAATAATACTTGGTGTATTAGAAATAAATTATTTCAAATAAAAAATGCTACACTCTCATTATTATTAATGAAGAATGTAGTCTTTTTTATTGGCTCTACAATATTTGTTGGGGTACATAAAATATTCTGAAAAAGTATTTGAGGCTTTTCTATTATTACCCAGCTTTTCGTTTTGGATAAACAGTTATAACCCGCAATAAAATTACAGACGTAAACACAATCATGAATACAAGATAACCATTCGAAACTGGATTAAAAAGTGCAAGAATGGCATAAATCAATAATGGTATCGTTGTCGTGTATGCGATCATCTTCCATAGGATTTGCAGCTTGAGCTTCCTATGTAGCAAGTGAGCAATCCAAGTGAAAATATAAGCTAACACGGTAATCGATACAAACAGCATAATCGTAACCGGCAAATAATTAAACATAAAGAAATAAATGAACTGGAATACAAGGTTCATATCCGAGCCAAGTCCTGTGTTTTCCGTTACTTGATGAAGGAATGTCGGAAATAAGGCAAGAAATAGCAGGATAAACAAATAGAACACGGTAATATCCATTGGAATCCGGTTTAATTTAAAGACAGATTGTTTCCGTGGTAGCTGTATACTATGTAAAAATGTTTCCCAAAAAACCATATGTTTCAATCCTTTAATAATCAATTCTTTTATATTATAATGGATATGAGCGTAAAATTGTACAATTGACGCCCTTTCTACTAGTGTTCTTCCTATTTTCAGTCCCCACAATCATCTTACAAACACACGCTTTCTAATACCAAATACCTAATTAAACATGTTATGATAGGTAATAAGCTTTTTCAAAAATAATGAGGTGCACGTATAAATGAATAAATCAAAACAATTAACGGACGGGGCGCTTTTAACAACGATTTTCATCGTTCTATTGTTGATTACGATGTATGCTCCAATCCTACCACTGTTCACAACATTTGTCTTGGCAGTGCCATTTGTTATCTATGCAGCAAAATATGACTGGAAGCCTGCTTTATTAATGTTTGTGGCAACCGCCATTCTTTCCATATTACTCGGGACGTATCTAGCATTACCACTCCCGTTTTTGGCAGGGCTAGGCGGAATCATGCTAGGCTCAGCAATATACCGGGAACGTCCTCCATATGAAATATGGGCACGGGGTACGATCGGATTTATTGCTGGTATTTTATTTACCTTCGTATTCAGCCTGTTGGTCCTACAAGTGAACGTGTTGGATGTATTTTCCGAACAACTAGATATTGCGTTTGAACAAAGCGAGCAAATAATAACGCAATTCGGTATGGGGGAAGTGTCCGATGAACAGTTTGCAATAATAGAACAACGGCTTAGCCTGTTAAAAAATCTAATGCCAGTTGCAATTGTGATTCTTTCGATAGGCTTAGCGTTATTGAACCAGTGGATTAGTTATAAAATCTTGAATCGAACGTCAAAACAGCAGTTGCGTTTTCCGAAATTCCGTAATATGCAATTTCCGCCGGCGATTATTTGGATTTATTTAATCGGAATTCTGGTATCGTTTGTTCAACCAGATCCGACTGGGACCATTGCCATCGCGGTACAAAATATCGTGATGCTCGTAGGACTTTTAATGGTGTTGCAAGGATTTTCATTCATTTTCTTCTATGTGCATACTAAACATTTAGCAAAGGCAATCCCAATAATTGCTATTGTTGTTACCTTGTTTTTCGCACCATTACTGCTTCCATTGGTACGAATCTTAGGTATAATTGATATAGGATTTAGACTTAGAAGTCGGATGAAAAAGTAACATCGCTAGGTAACGAAAAGCGAACGGAGAGAGGCACGGTCAGAAAACAGCTATGCATACCAAGATTTCACCTGACTGTGTCTCATTAGTAGGAGCTGAGTTTTAATGTTTGATTGGAACAAACGACTAACCCTAAGTAAACATTTATGGCTAATATACGCCATTGCTGTCATTTTGCTTGGATTCATTTGGTATTATGAATGGATACTTGGCATTATCATGACGGTTTTATTAGGATTGGCATTTTATTATACAAATCAAGTGGAACAAAAAATAACCGATGAAACCGAGCAATATATTTCCACTTTGTCGTATCGAGTTAAAAAAGTTGGCGAAGAAGCATTACTGGAAATGCCAATTGGAATCATCCTGTTTAGTGAGAATTATACGGTTGAGTGGACGAATCAATACATGAATCAATTTGCAGAAGAGGATACGATTGTTGGCGAGTCCTTAAATGCAATCTCAGAAGAACTCATTCCTATGATAAAAGAAAATAACGAAGATTTCCGAATCGAGCTAGAAGACTATCAATTTCAAACGATCATACGGAAGGAAGAACGCTTAATTTATTTATTTGACCGAACAGAGCAGGCAGAGCTCGAAACGGTCTATAAAAATGAGCAGACTGTCTTATTTATTATTTTCCTCGATAATTATGATGAGATCACGCAAAACATGGATGATGCCATTCGAAGCCAGCTAAATTCAGAAGTAACCTCGTTTTTAAATCAGTGGTCACATGAAAGTGGTCTTTATTTGAAACGAACGTCACAGGATCGTTTCTTAGCGGTAGGCACAAGAAAAATATTAGATCATTTAGAGCTAACGAAATTTGATATATTAGATGAAATGCATGAATTAAATTCGGAGCTGGATATCCCAATTACCTTGAGTATCGGGGTTGGCGTAGGGAATTCAACGCTTCCTGAATTGGGAGAGCTTGCCCAATCTAGTTTAGACTTAGCATTAGGACGTGGCGGTGACCAGGTTGCGATTAAAGATGATTCTGGTAAAGTACGTTTCTACGGTGGAAAATCAAATCCGATGGAAAAGCGTACCCGTGTACGTGCTAGAGTAATCTCACATGCGTTAAAAGATTTGGTCAAGGCTAGTGACCGTGTTATTATTATGGGCCATCAAGCACCAGATATGGATTCGATTGGTTCGGCGATTGGGATCTTAAATATTGCCCAAACGAATGGCGTGGATGGCTATATTGTCTTTGATCCGGACGATATTAGTATTGGTGTCAACAGATTGGTAGAAGCGATTAAAACGGAATCTAGTATTTGGCAGCATTTTATTGATCCAGAAATGGCCGAGGACCTTGTGACGAGTCGTAGTTTAATTGTCGTCATCGATACCCATAAGCCGTCAATGGTCGTTAGTAAACGTCTCTTAAATAAAACCGATTATAAAGTGGTCATCGATCACCACCGACGGGCAGAGGAATTCATTGAAAATCCGACCTTAGTTTATATGGAACCATATGCATCATCAACTGCGGAATTAGTAACCGAATTACTAGAGTATCAGCCAAAAGGACAAAAGCTAAAAATGCTAGAGGCAACGGCGTTATTAGCTGGTATAATAGTGGATACGAAGAGCTTCACCCTAAGGACGGGATCCCGGACGTTTGATGCAGCATCCTACCTACGGGCTAAAGGTGCTGACACCGTGCTAGTACAGCAATTTTTAAAAGAAGACTTAGATTTATATATTAAGCGTGGTAAATTAATTGAACGCACGCAAATTTATCGTAACAACATCGCAATTGCCAAGGCCGAGCCTGGTGATATCTGTGGCCCAGTGTTGATTGCCCAAACTGCAGATACCTTACTTACCATGACAGGAATCACAGCATCCTTTGTGATTGCCGAGCGCAATGATGGCAAAATCGGGATTAGTGCGCGTTCATTAGGCGAGATCAATGTTCAAATCATTATGGAAAAAATGGATGGTGGCGGTCACTTGACCAATGCTGCGACCCAAATAGAAGACACAACACTAGATGATGCAGAATTACTGCTGAAGGATATTTTAGATGAATACTACGAGGGGAGCGAATCAGAATGAAAGTAATTTTCTTAAAGGATGTTAAAGGAAAAGGTAAAAAAGGTGAAGTCAAAAACGTTTCGGACGGTTATGCAAGAAACTTTTTGCTGAAAAATAATGTAGCAGTAGAAGCAACGCCAGGAAATATGAAGGCATTAGAAGCACAAAAGAAAAAAGACAAGCAGCTCGAACAAGAGGAAAAAGATGCTGCCGAACAACTGAAAACCAAGCTAGAAAGTCTAGAAGTAGAATTAAAGACTAAAGCTGGTGATGGCGGTAGATTGTTTGGCTCGATTACAAGCAAACAAATCGCTGAAGAGCTTGTGAAACACGGCATTAAAATTGATAAGCGTAAAATTGAACTAGATCAGCCAATTCGTGCGTTAGGATACAGTAATGTTCCCATTAAACTTCATCCAGAAGTAACGGGGACGGTAAAAGTACATGTTGTGGAACAATAATTTCCATGTCTTGCGGGGAAAAGGAGGTATAAATCATGAGTGAATGGAACGATCGAACACCACCACATAATTTAGAAGCGGAACAAGCCGTTCTTGGTGCGGTCTTTCTTGAACCAGAGGCGTTTACAACAGCGTCAGAGCTTTTGATGCCAGGTGATTTTTACCGCGCAAGTCATCAACGAATATTCGAAACGATGCTTAAGCTATCAGATCGAGGCGAACCAATTGACTTAGTCACGGTAACAACAGCCCTTTCCAATAGTCAGAACCTAGAGGAAGCTGGCGGAGTATCGTATTTAACCCAACTAGCAGAGAGTGTACCAACTGCCGCTAATATTGAATTTTACAGTAAAATCGTTGAGGAAAAAGCGCTCCTGCGTCGCCTCATCAGAACAGCTACGGATATTGTCACGACAACATTCAATCGTGAGGATGAAGTAGACGATGTTTTAAACGAAGCGGAAAAAAGTATCTTAGATGTTTCTGGTCGTAAAAACACTGGAAGCTTTAAAGTGATTAAAGATGTCTTGATCGATGTCTACGATAAGATTGAAATACTTCATGGTAGCACGGCCGATGTAACAGGTATCCCGACTGGCTACCGTGATTTAGATAAAATCACCTCTGGATTCCAGCGTAATGATTTAATCATCATCGCTGCCCGTCCATCGGTGGGTAAAACCGCCTTTGCGTTAAATATCGCGCAAAGCGTCGCGGTTAACACCGATGAAAATGTAGCGATATTCAGTCTGGAGATGGGTGCCGATCAGCTTGTCCAACGTATTCTCTGTGCGGAAGGAAATATCGATGCCCAGCGCTTACGTAACGGGAATCTGGAAGCGGATGACTGGAGCAAGCTAACAATGGCAATGGGTAGTTTATCGAATGCCGGCATCTATATTGATGACACACCAGGTATTCGTGTCAGTGAAATTCGTTCCAAATGTCGCAGACTTAAGCAGGAACAAGGTCTTGGCATGATTTTAATCGATTATCTGCAGCTCATCCAAGGTAGTGGAAAACCTGGCGAAAACCGCCAACAAGAGGTTTCCGAGATTTCCCGTTCTTTAAAGCAATTAGCTCGTGAATTAAATGTTCCACTGATCGCCCTATCACAGCTATCCCGTGGTGTGGAGCAACGACAAGATAAACGACCAATGATGTCCGATCTTCGTGAATCAGGAAGTATCGAGCAGGATGCCGATATCGTTGGCTTCCTATACCGTGATGACTACTATGATAAAGAATCGGAGAAGCAGAATATCATTGAAATTATCTTAGCGAAGCAACGTAACGGCCCAGTTGGAACCGTAGAGCTTGCCTTTGTGAAGGAATATAATAAGTTCGTTGATTTGGACCATCGTTATCAGGAAAGCGATGTACCACCGCAACCAGCATTTGCGTAATGCCTACCACAGTGACGTTCACTGTGGTTTTTTGTTTTGGCAACTGCTGAAGGTTTGGTTGAAATGCTAAAGATTATTGCAAATTGTAAAAGATACGCCCGAAGTTAAAGTCCTACCTTGGCAGCATGATTCGTGTTTAAATGGACAAAATATAGAGTGGACAATGAACGATAACGAAAAGGAATCTTTCAACAAAATACCGAACATTAACTAATTCGAGTGATTAATCATTCGTGTTTACGTTGACTAATATCCGGAATGCTGATAAACTAACCTATGGAATTAAATAAAAAACAGATAATGTTTAAATAATCTTGGAGGTGCAAGATGTCCTCAGTAGTAGTAGTTGGAACCCAATGGGGCGATGAAGGGAAAGGAAAGATTACAGACTTTCTATCACAAAATGCAGAAGTGGTTGCTCGTTACCAAGGTGGTAATAACGCGGGTCACACAATTAAATTTGATCATGTAACATACAAGCTTCACTTAATTCCATCCGGGATATTTTTCAAGGAAAAAATATGTGTATTAGGAAATGGAATGGTTATTGATCCGAAAGCATTTGTAGAAGAGATTGCGTATTTACATGAGCGTAACGTTTCGACGGATAATTTACGAATTAGTAACCGTGCACATGTCATCCTACCATACCATTTGAAATTAGATATATTACAAGAAGAAGAAAAAGGCATCAACAAAATCGGAACAACGAAAAAAGGTATTGGTCCAGCATACATGGATAAAGCCGCACGAACTGGTATCCGAATTGCTGACTTACTTGATAAGGACGTTTTCCGTGCGAAACTAGAACAGAATCTAAAAGAGAAAAATCGTCTCTTTGAAAAAGTATATGAAGTAGAGCCACTAAATGTGGAGGATATTTTAGAAGAATATTATGCATACGGTCAGGAACTAGCGAAGTATGTAGTGGATACATCGGTTGTATTAAATGATGCACTAGATGAAGGAAGACGCGTGTTATTTGAAGGGGCACAAGGGGTTATGCTTGATATTGACCAAGGTACTTACCCATTTGTGACCTCATCAAATCCGATCGCTGGTGGAGTCACTATTGGATCTGGTGTTGGCCCAACGAAAATCAAACATGTTGTCGGCGTATCAAAGGCATATACATCACGTGTAGGTGATGGTCCATTCCCAACTGAGCTTCATGATGAAATCGGCCATCATATTCGCGAAGTAGGTCGTGAATACGGTACAACAACAGGAAGAGCCCGCCGTGTTGGTTGGTTTGATAGTGTTGTTGTTCGCCATGCAAGACGAGTAAGCGGAATTACCGATCTATCACTAAATTCCGTTGACGTATTAACCGGTATAGAAACATTAAAGATTTGTGTCGCTTATAAGTATAAAGGTGAAATCATGGAGGAATTCCCAGCAAACTTGAACATTCTTGCTGAATGTGAGCCTGTATACGAAGAAATGCCAGGCTGGACAGAAGATATTACTGGAGCCAAAAGCCTAGACGAGCTTCCAGCTAATGCCCGTCATTACATCGAGCGTATTTCACAATTAACACAAATACCTTTATCAATCTTTTCCGTAGGTCCAGACCGAACACAAACTAATGTCGTTCGTAGTGTGTATAGCAACTAAGTGATGGAGAGCAGAATTTCTGCTCTCTTTTTTTAGTGTTTGGTGGGTGGAGTAATCCCGGACCATGCTGCCGCATGCAGCCCTGTATGCCGAAAGATAAGCAAGATATCCCGAACTCAAGCGATAAATCCCGAACCCGCCGCTAGATATCCCGAACATTACGTGATAAATCCCGAACCACCTCACCAATCCCGAATAGATTAGCGGATATCCCGAACCAGCGGGGAGAAATCCCGAACGTCACCGGAGATATCCCGAACCCCAAGCGATAAATCCCGAACCACATGCCGCTACCCAACCAGTGAATGGCAGCATAATGAGTTTTTGCCAGTAAATTTTATCTATCTATACGTACAAAGAGAAATAGAATGAAAATAATAAACCACTTTCGCAAACTTTTTTCTGTTTACTAGTAGATTGAATCTTTTCGCAAATCAAAACGTATGGAATAGGTAAGGAGGTGAGCGATTTGAAAAGAATCCCGAGACTATTCCTGTCGATCGGCATACTGATTAGTTTAATGGCATGTGATGATACGACCGAAGCGGCCAAGGCGGATCAAGAAAGTCCCAATAAGGTTTTAACACTGGAACAAAGCATACTGGACACAATGAACGAGAACGATATTAGGTACGATACAATTATTAATTACGATATTAAAGGAAATTTCATTATTGTCGTCTACAGAGAAATTGCAATGCAGAATTTAAACGTTTCGATGCTGAAACAAACGGAGGATGGATTAGAAATAGTCCTTAATGAGTCCATTTCAACACAAGGGACCACTGTTCTAGGTTCCGAGCACACACCAATCATTACGATAGTAAAATCAAATGAGCAAGTGAAAGACGTAACCGTATTAGGAGAACCAGCTAAAGCTGTTTCCCATAACAATAACCCAATTGAAAACATCTCACTAGAATTAACCTACTGGATAGCCTATACCAACCAAATCCCAGACGACGAAAACGATATACAAATCACTTACGAATAAATCCCCAAAGAACATCACCCTTTCCAGCCGTATTAGGGTAGGGTGATTTGATTGTGATTAGAGATTGCTAGAGCATAATGGGTGGATGAAACGGGTAACAGGCTCCCTACCGGCTGTTACAATCTCGTAAAATTAATCCCTAATTTTGGAAAAAATACCCCCAAATCTTACATTTTTTATGAATTCAAAGAATAATTTACCGTTTTTTGTAGGTTATTATACATTTTCTTTACAAAAGCCCGGATTCTGTTCCCTTCCCCTATCAAATTATGGTAGATTAGTAGAGGACCCAAATAGGTCTTTTACTCTATGACATTATTTTCATTTAACTATATAGTTCCAGGTAATAGGGGGAAAATCCGTGATTTTTTGGAAAAATGAGCAGAAAGTCCAAAAGAAGCAAAACCGAAAACTAGTAAAGAAGGCCATTTTCAGCACCAGTTTGATGATGCTACTCGCAACAGGGATTGTCTTCGCAGAAGGAACGAATAGCGTTGATACGGTTTACCATGTATATGTGGACGGGAACCATATTGGACAAGTAAGCGATCAAACCATTGTTGAGGAAATCATCCATACGAAATTACAGAACGCAGAAAAAAAATATGAGGATATTGACCTAGCCATCGGAGAAAATGTCGAATTTTTATCGGAGTTAGTTTTTAATCCTACATATGATAATGATTCCATTAGCCAGTATTTAGAAGAAAACCTAACAATTAAATCCCCAGTCACCGCGCTGAAGATGGGTGATAATGTCGTTGGGTACTTCGAGAATCAAGAAGACGCAGAAAAAGTTATTCAGGATTATCAATTGAAATATGTAGATCAAGACACACTAGATAAAATACAAGCTGCAAAATCTGCTCGAGTAGAATCAGACGGTCCCCAAATCGTTGCTCCTACTACTGGAAAACCAGCAGACCTTGCAGTTGGTGATGCTATTATATTAGACGTATCGTTATCAGAAAAGGTTTCATTTTCCGATGAAAAAGTAGATCCGAATAAAGTAAACACAGTAAAAGAGGGCCTTAAGCTATTAGAAAAAGGTACCTTGGAGGAAGAGAAGCACAAGGTACAAGAAGGTGAAGTGCTTGGATCCATTGCTTCTAAGTATGATCTTTCATTAGATACGCTACTAGAGCTAAACCCTAAGCTAAAAGAAGATTCCTTATTACAAATCGGTCAAGAAATTAACGTAACAGAATATAAGCCGTTCGTTGATGTCGTAGTAAATAAGGAAGAAAAGAAAAAAGAAACCATTGCCTATAAAACAGAAATTGTGGAATCAGACGAACTATTTAAGGGTGATCAAAAGGTAACCCAAGAAGGTTCTGATGGTGAAAAAATCGTTCACTACGCATTAGAATTGCATAATGGTAAAGAGACCAAGCGTGATGTGCTAGAAGAAACTATCACAAAAGAAGTCGTTAACAAGGTGATTGTAAAAGGAACAAAGGTCATTCCTTCACGAGGGACAGGAACCTTGAAATGGCCAACAGTTGGTGGCTACATCTCAAGTGAACAAGGCTATCGCTGGGGTTCTTATCACAAAGGAATTGATATTGCCCGCCCATCCAGTCGTGCGATATTAGCAGCCGATAACGGAACCGTCGTATTTGCCGGTCGCCAAGGGAGTTTCGGGAACAAAATTGAAATCAACCATAACAATGGCATGAAAACCATTTATGCCCACCTTTCATCGATTCAGGTAAGCGTGGGACAAACCGTTCAACAAGGCACACAAATTGGTATCATGGGTGCAACCGGACATGCAACCGGTATCCATCTACACTTTGAAGTATACAAAAACGGTGCCCTACAAAACCCATTAAAATATCTAAAATAATAGCAGATAACAAAAGCTGGCTCATAGAAATACACAATGAGCTAGCTTTTTCAGTAGAGTTGAAAATAGTAAATGAAATGCTTGTGTGTTTTTGAAAAAAGAAAAGTAAATAACAACTAGCTATATATCCGAAGCTAGTAAGACACACGATTAAAATTAGCAGGATATTACTTTTCGGAAACAAGACATTTGCGAAAAAGTACGTTAAAATAAAGAAAACACACGATAAATAATCGATTCTTTACGAAAATTATAGATGAAACTAAAAAAGGAAGTGATATCGTGGTACAAAAGATATTAGTAGTAGATGACGAACAACCAATTGCAGATATATTGAAATTTAATTTAGAAAAAGAAGGCTATGAAGTTATTTGCGCCTATGATGGTGATGAAGCAATCAAATTAGCAGAAACAGAAAAGCCAGATTTAATCCTATTGGACATTATGCTTCCAAATAAAGATGGTAATGAAGTTTGCCGTGAGATTCGCAAAACGCAAACCATGCCGATTATCATGCTAACAGCAAAGGATTCCGAAATTGATAAAGTATTAGGTCTTGAGCTTGGAGCAGATGACTATGTAACCAAGCCATTTAGCAATCGTGAATTAATTGCTCGTGTCAAAGCAAATCTTCGCAGGCAGCAGAATGTACCAGAAGATTCAACAAGAGAAAACAAAGACATTGCGATCGGTTCACTTGTGATCCACCCTGATGCCTATACCGTCTCAAGAGATGGCAAGGAAATCGAGTTAACCCATCGTGAATTTGAGCTATTGCATTACTTAGCGCGTCACATTGGACAGGTAATGACGAGAGAACATTTACTAGAAACGGTTTGGGGCTATGATTATTTTGGTGATGTCAGAACCGTGGATGTAACAGTAAGAAGACTGCGTGAGAAAATAGAGGAGAATCCGAGTAACCCAGCATGGATCGTGACACGACGCGGTGTTGGTTATTATTTACGTAATCCTGATCAGGAGTAGATTACATGCATAAAGTTGGCTTTTTTCGCTCCATACAAGCGAAATTTATTATCATTTTTATATTGTTATTATTAGTGGCCGTGCAGGTAATTGGCTCCTATTTTTCCCATTCCTTAGAGAAGGAATTAACGACTAATTTTATCGAATCGATCGAGAGTAGAATTGATGTATTAAGTCACTACCTAGAAGATGCGTTTAACGAGGATCGTACGGAAGAGGACGAAAATACGCTTCAACAAGATTTACAAGGCATTATTCGAGATATTGATACGAATAATAATTGGAATTTACTTGTTGTTGATAATCAGAGTCGAATTCTTGCGACGAATAAGTCTTCCCAGCAGGATGATGTGGGGAAAAAATCAACCTTAGAAATTATCCAGCTTGCTCTTCTGATGGAAGATGAACGGGATGATAAGCAATTAGATGAGGATGGCAATCGAATTTATCGCGTTGCTACGCCTTTAATTAATGATGAGAATCGAATAGTTGGTGCCATTTATGTGGAAGCACCGTTTCAGAATATTTATGATCAATTAGAAGAGATTAATCGCATCTTCTTCAATGGTTCAGTTTGGGCAATTGTCGTATCTGCCTTTCTCGGAATCCTGGTGGCACGTGCTATTACCAAACCAATTATGGAAATTCGCCGTCAAACGCAAATCGTGGGGAAAGGTGATTTCACACAAAAGGTAAATGTGTATGGAACCGATGAAATTGGCCAATTGGCGATTGCATTTAATGATTTAACCGATCAGTTAAAATTTTCCCATGCAAAAACAGAGGAAGAAACGAGCAAGCTAAATTCCGTCCTCGAAAATATGTCTGATGGTGTGATAGCAACCGATGAAACAGGTGCGATTACGCTCATGAATGAAGCGGCAGGCATCCTGCTTGGCGTTAGTCCAGAGGAAAGCTATGGGCAAAATATCATCGATGTCTTAAAGCTAGATGAGAAATTAGAGGATTTAACCGAGCTACAAGAAAGTGGCTCGATGATTTTAGACTTTAGTGATGAAAATGATATTTTCCTAATCCGTGCTAACTTCTCCACGGTGATGGATGATGATGACGATGTGACAGGCTTTATTACAGTTATAAGTGATGTTACCGAGCAAGAAAAAATCGAGAAGGAACGCCGGGAATTCGTATCGAACGTTTCCCATGAGCTTCGCACGCCACTGACGACGATGAAAAGCTATGTCGAGGCATTAATCGAAGGGGAATGGGAAAACAAAGAGATTGCACCGAAATTTTTAGGTGTGGCCCAAAACGAAACAGACCGTATGATTCGAATGGTGAATGATTTACTACAGCTTTCGAAAATTGATAATAAAGAGCATCCACTTCAAAAGGAACGCACTGATTTTATTGGGTTATTCCATCATATTATCGATCGGTTTGAGATGAATATTCCAGAGCATATTGAATTCATTCGTGATTTACCAAATGAAAAGCTCTATGTCTGGATTGATAAGGATAAGCTTATTCAAGTTATTGATAATATTATTTCTAATGCGATTAAATATTCCCCAGAAGGTGGCAAAATCACCTGTAAAGTCGTGAAGCAGCGCCATCAATTGATGATTTCCATTGAGGATGAGGGAATGGGAATCGCCTATGATAAATTGGAGAAAATATTTGAACGATTCTACCGAGTGGATAAAGCACGGACACGGAAATTTGGCGGAACAGGTCTTGGCCTTGCTATTTCCAAGGAATTAGTAGAAGCACATCACGGCAGAATTTGGGCGAAGAGTAAAGAAGGCAAAGGCACGACAATATTATTTACACTCCCGCTAATGGGTAAGAAGCGGAGGAATAGCTAATGAATATTGAAGTCATTAAGTCTTATACGTTAGCCATTTTAGTTGGTATTAGCTTAATATTGACGTTTAGCCTATGGAGCTACCAGCCCTATGAGGAAAATGCCGATGATGATGATTTAGTGGATGAGATTGACCTGGGCGGCGTGGAAGAAACGAAAAAAACGCTAGTCCGACCAAGCACGGTGATGTTTAATAAATACCAATATCACTTTGGCTTTACCAATCCAGCTGATCGCGAGAAGCTTTATGAAGACATGCAAACCTGGGTGCTCTATAATGTCCGGTCACAAGAGGCCAGTGGACCGCCAGACGACCAGCTTAACGTGGAGGTTGTTTTTCCAGAGGTACTACCATTGGAAATAATCTCGAGCTTATTTACATTAAATAATGTAGAGGAATTGTCGACGGTTCGTAATTTTTCATTCCAGCGGATGTATATTACGCTAGAAACGGATAATTCGGTAACCTTTAGCTTCCTATCAACCGATGGGCAAACACAAGTTGTCGCGGAAGCCAATAATTCACAAAAACATGAGCTGCTTACCTATTATTTTAATACGTTAGATGGCTTAACCGAATATACTGAACTGGAAGAATCAGACTATCCAATCTATGTACCAATCGGTGAACCGGAGATGAGTGGATACACCGTTAATATTGAACCGATTGATCCGAATTTGATGAAAAATGCCTTATTCTTTGCACCGGATGCCTATTCTGTCATTGAAAATGTCACCGATGATAATGAAATGTGGTATCAGGACGGACAACGTTCCATGCGAATTTTTCCAAATCGAATCAGTATGGAATATGTAAATCCACAGGAAAATTCAGAGCCGCTCGGTAAAATGGATTTATTAGATAGGAGCATTGCAAGCATCAACGGCTATAAGGGTTGGATGCGCGATTTTGGCCAATCCTATCGACTAGAAAGTATCAATACACCGCAAAATTTCATCCGGTACCAAATGTACTATAATAGCTATCCGGTCTTTAATGGCAATAATTTGGCATCGATTGAACAGCTTTGGATTGATAATGAACTATCGGAGTATAGGCGACCACTTTATACGATATTTCAACCGTTTGAGGATAATTTTGAATTAGAAAAGACGGGGTCAGAATTAATCAAGTACTTGAAAAACAATTCGATATATGAAATCGAACAAATAGAAGATATACAGCTAGGTTATCGGTTAAGCTATTCCGAATTGCAAGGCAGTACCTTTTCCTTATACCCATCCTGGCTCATTAAGGTGAACGGGGAATGGGCGTACATTAACTTTGATGAAACCAATCATAGTAAAGGAGTGAGCTGAGGATGCAATGGAGTCAAATTAAAACAATATTTATCCTCTGCTTTTTCCTGCTTAATATTTATTTGATTGTTATCGTCATGCAAAAACAAACCAATGAGGATTTTGACTCACCAGAGGTTGTCCAGCAGACCGAGCATGAAAAAAGGCAGCTGGAGTCAGAAAATATTAAGGTGACGGAGGATTTACCAGAAGCAACCGCTAATGAATCATTAATCGTTAGTAAAAAAACGTTCACCCAAGAGGAAATAGATCTCATTAAAGAAGCGAAAAACCAAGACATTGAGGTCGTGAATAATAATTTTATTATTTCCCGGTTTGATGACCCACCTGAAATACCAGCCAAGGCAACGGATGAAGAATTAACACAGATCGTCTTGAGCCAAGTGTACATGGGGGATCAATACAGCCTGGATTCGTGGGATAAAGAGCGCAATATCCTGACATTTTTCCAGAAACAGAATGATAAAGTTGTTTACTATAATCAGAGTGGCCTGATTTTTGCTTACCTAAATGAAAACAATGAAATCGTGGCCTATACACAATCTGTTCTAGGTGAACCAGAGGTTGTGAATGAAGAGCGCTCGCTTATTAAACCGTTCCAAGCGGTATATACCTTATATGAAAATAACGTATTATTCTCGAAGGATGAAGTGACCGACGTCGAGCTTGGTTACCAGACGATGCTGCCATTGAATAGTGGTCGCCAAGTATTAGTTCCCACGTGGAAGATTACGATTAACAATTCTGGAGAACGCTTTGTGAACGGAATCGAAGGGAAAGTTATCCCAGTTAATGATGATTTTGTAGCGAGTGTATTAGAAATCAGCATCAGCAACACACAGACTATCATCGAGCAAGATGAATTTAAAGAAAGTATGCTAGCATTATTTTTGACCAAGCTAGGAGAAGAAAATCGGAGTGAAGAGAATTGACATTACGTTTTAGCGTCTTAGCCTCAGGGAGTACGGGAAACGCATTTTATATCGAATCAGAAAAAGAGAAACTCTTAGTCGACGCTGGCCTTAGCGGGAAGCAAATGGACAAGCTGTTTCAAGAAGTCAATGTCGCACCAGAAGAATTATCAGGCATCCTTGTAACCCATGAGCATAGTGATCATATCAAAGGCTTAGGTATCGTTGCGAGAAAATATAATCTACCAATCTATGCAAATGAAAAAACGTGGAAAGCGATGGAAGGCTCCATCGGCAAGCTATCCCTAGACCAAAAATTCATATTTAACATGGAAGAAGTGAAGACATTCGGTGACATCGACGTCGAATCGTTCGGCGTCTCCCATGATGCCGCCGAGCCAATGTTCTATACTTTCCGCAACAACGGGAAAAAAGTAGCCCTCGTTACCGACCTAGGCTACGTATCCGAACGCATCAAAAAGACCATCGAATCCGCCGACGCCTACATTTTCGAAGCGAATCACGACGTCGGTATGCTCCGAATGGGCCACTACCCATGGAGCGTTAAACGTAGAATACTAGGCGACTCCGGCCACGTCTCCAATGAAGACTGCGGCCTAGCCTTAACCGACGTTATCGATAATAACACGAAGCGCATCTACCTAGCCCACTTGAGCAAAGACAATAATATGAAAGACTTAGCACGGATGTCTGTCAATCAAGTCTTGCAAGAGCGCGGGATTACAGTTGATTTGCACGATACCGACCCAGGCGTGCCTACAGTGATGTATGAGGTTGGGTAGCGAGCGGGTTAGGGTGATTTGGTGATATTAGCGGGGCAGTTGCCCTGCTTTTTTTGTTATTGGGCATAAATTTAGCTGTGGTTTGGCCTAATAGACTAAAAGCAATGCTTTCTCGAATGAAATGTCCATTAGAGGTCAGCTAATAGACAAAGCACAGCTATTACGAGAAGAAATGTCCATTAAACGTGTGTTATTGGACAAAAGCTAGTGCTTACTTGAATGAAATGTCCAATTGCAATGTGCCAATAGACAAAAGCTAATGAATACGCGGTTAAAATGTCAAATAGCAATTTGTTAAAAGTTACTAAGCAGTCTTAAATTAAGAGGATTGTCCAATAGAAATCGTCTAAATGACAAAAGCCAACCTAGAATCAAAGCAACTGTCTAATCGTAAAAATTTAAAACTCAGTTAATTATTGAAATAAACATAGTACGTGTGAGATTAACGATTAGAGCGCAGTAATTGCGAGAAGTACTATTACGATATTAGTATTCTCGTTTATTCGAAATAGGTCCAACGTTTACTGCTAACTTTAGTAAAATTTTTTTCAAGAGTTCTTGATATCCTCCTTTTAGAATCTATGATGCTACACCAGTTGTATATATTTTTTGTAGTGATTTTACTAGTAGGAAATAGCAACTTAAATTCATCAACACCACGCAAAATGGAATCTGAGACCAACTCCCGCTCCCCGCAATTCCTACAAACACAATTTTTCCCCACAATAGTAACCTGGAACGAACCACACTCCCGGCAAACAATCCCTTTACGCAGCTGCTCGTACTCATAACTAGGTAATTGCTGGAATGGAAAGTCATCCATATGTAGCGATGCCAACTTTTCAGCAAGTTGCTTGTGTTTCGTTGTTAAAGCTCCCGCACTAATAGTCAATTGCTTTAAGAATCGGTTAAGCTGGGTTGGGAAAATAAAGCTTGTATTGCGCGGGGCTTGGTATAGCGTGAATTCGGGATTAATGAAAACCACATAGGAGTTGATGGGGAGTGAGAGCTTAAGGTGTTGCAGTAGTTGGCGCAGTAGGGATTCGGTGCGGGTTAATTGGATGAGGGGGTTCATGATTTCTGTATTCGATTTTGTATACAGCTTGTCGGAATCGTAGTAGAAATCACCTTCATAATTTTTCACTTCAAAGAGATGAATGGCATCGGAGCAAATTAATAACGAATCGATTTGAAACGTGGTGTTGTTGAATTTCAATAACAGATCATTCAGCAGCAGATAGTCGCATTCGAGTGATTGAATCAGCGAATCGAATCTTTCCTCCCCTTCATGGCCTTTCTGCAGATTGGCGTAGTACTGATTGTCGGCATCGGTTAATGGCATTCTAGCAGCTAATAGTTTAAAAATTTTCAACGCTCGCGATTTACGTCGTGTTTTATATTCCATATTCCACTTCCTTTCTACTGAAAACTCTAGTACAAACCCATATAAATTGCAAAACATTTTAAAAATTATATCAAAATCACGATTAAATTGGTTTAATCCAACGCAAAAAGCCTATAATAGAAATAGCAAAGATAGCTTAAACTAGGCTTAAGCTAGTAAAAAGGAGTATGTGCATGGGCTATTATAATGATCATTATCCACCAAACCCGCACCGCAATCGTAAAAATCGCTGGGTGCTGCCCTTATTCCTAGGGGTCATCATTGGGATTTTATTGGTGGCAGTAGCGGTTCCGAGAGTTTTGGAAATGGGGTCAACCACAAATCAGGGAACGAGTAACTATAATCAGGGTGCAAACGGTAATCAGCAAATTATTTCCCTCGATGTGTCCACCAGAATTACGGAGGTCGTAAATGTTGTTTCACCAACGGTTGTCGGGATTACAAACATCCAGCACCAAGCCGATTTTTGGGAACAGCAAGAGGCTAGTGAAGCCGGCACAGGATCTGGTGTAATTTATAAGAAGGAAGATGGTTACGCCTATGTGGTGACCAATTATCACGTCATTCAAGGGGCCGATGAGATAGAGGTGCTACTGAGTGACGACACCGTATTAAAAGCGGAACTGCTTGGAGAGGATTTATTCTCAGACCTCGCCGTATTACGTGTTGACGGCGACTCGATTGAACAGCCGATTGAGCTTGGAAGCTCAGAGAATTTGAAGGTTGGTGAGCCAGTTATTGCGATCGGGAACCCTCTAGGGCATATGTTTTCCGGCTCTGTTACCCAAGGAATCGTAAGTGGGACACAGCGGACGATTCCACAGGATTTTAATATGGACGGAAGAGCCGACTGGCAAGCGGAGGTTATTCAAACCGATGCTGCAATCAATCCCGGTAATAGCGGGGGCGCCTTGATTAATATGGATGCTCAGCTAATTGGGATTAACTCGATGAAAATTAATCAAGAGGCGGTAGAAGGAATTGGCTTCTCCATCCCAATTGATGCAGCACGCCCGATCATCGATGAATTAGAAAAAACAGGGCAGGTGCGCCGGCCATATATGGGAGTAGAAATTTATTCGTTAGAGGAAATCCCGCGGATGGAATGGTCAGAAACCTTGCAATTACCGGCGGATGTCGAGGGCGGTGTCTATGTGTGGACGATTGAACCATTATCCCCAGCCGCACAAGCCGGACTAGAGCGACTAGATGTCATAACCCACTTAGATGGCAAGCCCATTATGAACATGATTGACCTACGAAAGATTTTGTATCAGGAAAAAGAAATCGGGGACACGCTCGAGATTACCTATTACCGAAATGGAGAAAAACATACTACGTCAATGGAGCTAGGCGTACAGCAGTAAAGGAAAGTGGAGCTATCTCGTATAAAAAGATACGAGATAGCTTCTTTTAATTACCGATAAAGCCATCTCATACAAGAGAAACGAAACAATTATACACAAAAAATCCCCATAAGCAAAAAGATTTAGCGAACAAATCCCCACTACTTATCCACATTTTTCAGAAGTTATGCACATTATGTGTATAAAGGGAAGCGAATATCTATATTTTGTAGTGAATATTTGTTCGGATACTAAATAGCTACGAACATTTGTGCATATGTGGATAACTTTGTGCATAACTTCATGAAAAATCGTGTATAAGCTGTTAATACTTAAATT
The DNA here is from genome assembly GCF_001038425.2 of Ornithinibacillus contaminans. GTDB lineage: Bacteria > Bacillota > Bacilli > Bacillales > Amphibacillaceae > Ornithinibacillus > Ornithinibacillus contaminans. Next base: position 300,850 of record NZ_LDPV02000050.1, on the reverse strand, counting down.
TTCAATTAAAATTTCTTACCGCGCACATGTTGGTTGAGTAACAGTAAGAGAATGAGGATGACAAAATCGAGCCGAGACTGAAATGCAAATGCCAATAGCCCTTCATCAAAAAGGACGGGAAGCTTGGTAAGATAGATGGCAACGACCATGATGACAAGCAGTGGAATCGTTGCTTTTTTTACATACATCCCACCTACAATCAAGACGCCACAAATGAATTCGGTTATTGCCACGAGAAAAACGGTCGTCGCAGGAAATGGAACCCCAAGATTATAAAACGTTGCTACAAAATTGGATGATACGAGTAGTTTCATAATTGCTGACGTAATAAACACATACCCAACCACATAACATAGCCAATTGCCTAAATTCATACTTAGCTTCATCGAAATCTCCCCCAATTTAAAAATCATGCCCAGTACAAACAATCCGCAAAACCAATGATCGTTCTAGTAATGCATATGCAAAAAATCGGACAAACTTGACAAGCAATCACGGAATAGCCAAGCCCTCCTTAAATTCAAAAAAAACCAAACATATAATTTTCTTTCTACGATGCAAAAATGTATAGTATAAAGAGATGTGTTTGTTTACTAGATGAAATCATGAATGAAATGATAAATACCAACTAGATAAAGGAAGTGCAACCAATGCTACGACGATTTTTCTCGTATTATAAGCCGCATAAACGGCTATTTATTATTGATTTTACCTGTGCGGTATTTGTCGCTATCCTGGAGTTAGCGTTCCCGGTCGCCGTACAAGAATTTATTGACCAATTGCTGCCAACCGAAAATTGGGATTTAATCGTTATTGTCAGTATCTCGCTGTTGGCTGTGTATTTGCTAAGTACTTTTATGCAATACATTGTGACATATTGGGGACATAAATTAGGTGTGAACATGGAAACGGATATGCGTCAGGACTTGTTCCGCCATGTTCAAAAACAATCGTTTCGCTTTTTTGATAACACGAAGACAGGTCATATTATGAGTAGAATTACCAATGATTTATTCGATATTGGTGAGTTTGCCCACCATGGTCCTGAGGATTTGTTTATTGCCTTTATGACGTTTGTTGGGGCATTTGCCCTGATGTTCAATATTAATTTCCAGTTATCGGTTATCATTTTAATCATCGTGCCAGTCTTGATTTGGCTGATTACCTACAGCAATATTAAAATGAACCAAGCGTGGAAATCGATGTATGAGGAAATCGCTGAGGTGAATGGTCGCGTCGAGGATGCCGTATCAGGAGTGCGTGTTGTCCAATCCTTTACCAATGAAGATCATGAGATGTCACGCTTCACAAAGGACAATTATAATTTTCGCAAAGCAAAAGTTAGAGCGTATAAGGTCATGGCCTTTGTTCATTCGAATATTTATATGATGATGCGCTTAATCGTTCTTATCGTTCTCGTCTATGGTGCTTGGCTGACCTTTAATAATGCGATGACATACGGGGAACTAGTGAGCTTTATCTTATTTACCAATGTATTATTTAATCCAATTAATAAAATCAGTGCTTTACTTGAGTTATATCCAAAAGGAATGGCTGGCTTTAGACGATTCATCGATATTTTAGACACGGATCCAGATGTAGAAGATCGCAAAGATGCCGTAGCAGTGAAGGACTTGAAAGGCTATATTTCCTTCCACAAAGTAACTTTTGGCTATGAAAAAACGCAAGGCCCTGTCATCAAGGCGATGAGCTTCAACATTAATGCTGGCGAGACCGTTGCATTTGTTGGCCCATCTGGAGCTGGAAAAACAACTATCTCTGCGTTAATCCCGCGATTCTACGATGTGGATAGTGGACAAATCACAATTGATGGCATGGATATCCGTGATATGACGAAGCGTTCCTTACGGGAAAATATCGGGATTGTGCAACAGGATGTGTTCCTATTTACTGGGACATTACGAGAAAATATTGCCTATGGAAAGCTTGATGCAACTGAAGAAGAGATTCGGGAAGCAGCACGAAAAGCACATATGGAAGAATTTATTAATGAATTACCAGATGGGTATGACACCCAGGTTGGTGAGCGTGGCTTGAAGCTATCTGGTGGTCAAAAGCAGCGGATTGCTATTGCCCGGATGTTCCTAAAAAATCCACCAATTTTAATTTTGGATGAAGCAACATCGGCACTAGATACAGAAACGGAAATGATCATTCAAGAAGCATTAAATGATTTAGCGAAAGACCGGACAACCCTAATCATTGCCCATCGATTAGCAACGATTCGCAATGCAGACCGCATTATGGTTGTGACGAAAAAAGGAATCGAAGAAGAAGGAAGTCACCAAGAATTATTAAAACGTGATGGTGTATTTGCGAATTTGCATAAGGTGCAGATGCAGTAGAGAGGGAGATTTGCCACTTGTAATAGAGGTGGCAAATCTTTTTTATTGCTTGCATTAGGCTGTTTGCGGAGAGCGGAGGCGAAGCCCAACACCCGCACTCCTGAAAATTAGAATGCTGGCCAACCATCTGCTCCCATCACAAGTGTCGATATTTCCCGGGAAATGTAAAAATAACGCGAATGCCAACCCAATCAAGAATAGCTAATTCCTATTGCCTACAGCAACAGCAATCCATTTCGCGCTCAAATAATCCCTCCCCCATTAACCCCTCATCTAATTGCCATCCACCAATTCTTCCAATTCCATTAAATGCTCTGACAACCAAAGCATCTCCTGCACAAATCGCTTTGGCGGCCCTTTTCGTTCGTCCATAGCTAAATCCAGCCACCATACACTTTCCATATACCATAATAGTTTCAATGCCTTCGTTAGAAATCCTTTGCCAAATACCTGATAATCAGCATAGCCCTCCAGAAAGGCTTTAGCCTTTTCCATATCCAATTCAGCGTCTGCTAATGCGCTCGAAATAATTGCTCGTCCAACATCTAATTGGGGAAAATCATAATTCATCCGGTCAAAATCAAGCACGGCCGATAGCTGATTATCCGTAAACAACAGATTATCCACCCATAAATCGCGATGTGACCAGCCGGTGGCAGCTACATCCAAGTCAGTAAGCGATAACCCCTTCGTTAACTGCACTTGCTTTTCTATCATCGGGACAAGATGTGCTTTCGATTCACGACGCATTTCCTCTCTGACCGACTCCCAGTATCGTACACGATCCGAAGTAGCAGGTGGTGTAAACACGGGTCGCTTTTTCGGTGGTAGCTCGCGAAGCTGATAATGGAGCTTCCCAGCTTCGTGCCCAAGTGCATAGCATTGCTCACGAGATAATTTTCCGGGTGGTAGGTTATTTCCCGTACAATAGTCCATCACGATAAACAGTTCACCACCCTGTGACTGAATAAAATGCTGGTTGGCACCAACGGACAGGATACCAGGACACGGGAATTCGAGTGTATGTAAGTGATTTTGCTTGGTGAACACCTGCTCCAAATCGGGAATGGAATATTTTTTTAAACGCTCCCGATTATATTGCTTAAGGAGAAAGGTTCCGGCATCTGTCTCTAGCCTCCATTTCAAATTTAACCAGCCACGTTGAATCGGCTCGGCGTGGATTGCTGTAAACCCAAATACGTTTTCGGCAGTTGTTAAAAGATCTGCTACTAATGCCTTTTCGGCTACTGTGTGCTCCATTCGTCACCTCCACCTATCATTTTCAGAATTTTATTATACAACCACTATACCTGATATATGACGCAAAAACAAGAATATATGTTCTGTTTTTTGAATAAAAAAAGAGCCACTAGAATAGTAGCTCCACCACTTAAACAGGTGGCTGTGTTTCCAAGCGTTGCAAATGGTCAATTTGATTATAATTCTGAATGATCCATTGGCCATCTGCTAGCGATATTGTCGTAATACTCGTGTTCTCAATCATCGTTTTGCCAGAGCCGAGCTCACCATTCGATACAATCGATAAAATACGATTGATGACCGCACCATGGGCAACAAGGAGGACCTGTTTACCAGGATAAGTGGCCGCGACCTTTTCCATCCCGCCCATAATTCGATTGGAGAAATCCTCTAATTCCTCTTGGTTCGGAAATTGATGATCGGGATAAAGTGCTAGCCTTTCATCCATTGTTAGCCCTTCGCCATCACCGAAACTCCGCTCGGCGAACTCTTCCATTTGCTCGAAGGGAAGCTGTAAATACGTATTAATGATTTCAGCTGTTTGCTTTGCCCGTTTTAGATGGCTAGAAATGATGATGTTGTAATCCGCGGGGTTCAATGCAGCGCCACAGGCATCTGCTTGCTGCATACCCTTTTCATTTAATGGAATATCCGTCTGTCCTTGCATTCTTCTTTCTGCATTCCACGCGGTCTCCCCGTGTCTTACTAAATAAATCGTCGTCACGTATTTCCGTCTCCCTTCCATTATTACTGATATACGTCTAGAAGTTGATCGATGAAACTATCGATTTCCCCGTCAACATGTGCTACTCCATCCACAAAGTAAAAGGTGGCGGCATTTGCTAGGCTAATAGGTTGTTCCGAATACAGATAGATTGGTTTTTCCAGGGCCAATGCCATGCCAAATTCGGTATAGGTGCCCTTGCCGCCAGGGAGGAGGACGATCACGACATCACTCGCTGCGACTGCTTCTTTTTCCGCAATACCAATCTGTCGTAAAGCTTCTTTCGTTGTAGCCCGACTATTCAACGTCCAATCATACGTATGGATATGCCCCGCTGCAACAAGACGGTCACGAACATATTGGACGATTGCTTTATTTTCCAATCCAGATGCTAGGTAAAATTTCACGGCTATATCCTCCTGGTTTCCCATTCCCCCGCCAGCATGCCATAGACAACCAGATCAACAAAATGATTATACAACCATTCTCCCTGCCTGATTTGCCCTTCCTGTTGGAAGCCGAGTCGTTCTGGGATGGCACGACTTTTCGTATTTTCATAGGCAGCACGAATCTCGATTCGATTTAACCCTAATTGGTAAAACCCATAATCGATTAACGTTTCCACTGCTTGTGTCATAATCCCATGGCCTTGGAAATCCTGACCAAGCCAGTAACCAATCGCCCCAATCCGGTTCGCCCAATCAACATAATTAAACGCAACCACGCCGGCGAGCCGTCCCTGATAAAAGATTCCTAGTGTTAATCCGATTTGACGGGTAAACATATCCTCGGCTCGCTGAATAAATTCCTCAGAGTCACGGATCGTTCTCGTCTGGTCAACCCATGGCAACCATTCTCGTAAATACACACGGGAACGATCGGTAAGCTCAAAAACCTCCCGAGCATCAAAGAGATGAAGCGGTCTTAACCTGATGTTCTCGTTTATATCAAAAGTAAACAACCCATCCCCTCCAAACTGTGCTTTAGTTCATCATATCATAGGGGTAATGGCGGCGTTAGTGGGGAAAGTTTTGTTATAATGAAAACAATTAAACTACCAATTAAGCACATGTACTATCGTGACTAGAATAAGAAAACTACCAGTAACGAGATAATGCTGCCACTGATTTTTTCCAAAAACAATTCTCCCGTTGATGAGTCGAGAACTAATTACCAACAGGATAGTAAGAAAGCAAATCGCCGGATGTATCAACAAAAGGACGTGGATGATTTTTTGGCAATTAAAGAAATGCAGTCCATGGGGTTGTCATTAAACGAGATTCAACTGCTATTTGATGTGAAGCGGAATAATGGCTGTGGAACAAAAGAGCTAATTCATCACACCATCAAGAAATTGGAGGAGAAGCGGAGGGAGTTTGAAAAGCAAGAAGCAATAATCCAGCAACAAAAGAACAAATTGACGAGCTTGTCAGTGCGTTAGCATCCGTTAAGTAAGCGCGTAACCAAATATTGCCATCGATATATTTACCTTTCTCAGCAATTTCGGTAAAATAAATTAAGCAATATTAAAAATAGAGAGAAATCTACGAAGTGTAGACATAAAGGGAGAGTCATGCAGTTGTTAAAATTTCATACAGTAATTATTGCTTTTATCGTACTAATACTTTTCGGCTGTGAATCCGAGACTGCAAGTAAAGAGGAAAAAGAAAATGGGGATGGTCGCTCCTTTTTCAAGGAAGCGGAAGAAGCAGATTTACTAGAAGACGAGCTTATCGAACATGGATTTGCACTCTATGATCCAGTTGATAAAATAGAAGAATTATTTGGAGAACCAAGTGACGTTACAGAGGAATCAACTGGGGGTTACACCTATGAATATGAGGACCGTGGGCTTGGGTTTTCGTTTGATGCTAGTTCCGATGAATTGAAGGCAGTCGTGGTTAATGCAAATTCGTCATTAAAGACAGCAAAAGGAGTTGGAAACGAAGACGATTTTGATACCATTCGCCATGAATACATGACATACGATCCGTATCTATTTGAACAGATGGGAATCATTATTCTAGGTGAAAATACGGTTCTGAGTTTTACGTTTAATGAGGAAAATCGGGCAATCGCTTATATTCTAGCGGACAAGGCATATTTTGAGTTAATCGCAGAAATGTCAATTGAAGACTTTATTGAGGAAGTTAGAATGATGGCTGAATCACAACAACTGCCACCATCACTTCCGGAAACCAGTGACACCGAAGTAGCTGGAGACGTGGTAACGAACAGCGAAACAGATACATCCGTTCCAGTTGAAAATGCTGAATCAGAGGCGGCATTAGATATGAGCCCTGCTGATGACCAGCTCTTATACGCTATTTGGAATGGTGATACAGGAGCAGTAAAAAGAACGCTCGATGAACATGATTATGATTTAAATCGCTTATTTAGTACCAACTTAAATCAATCACCCTATTTCAAAACGACCTTCATCCATGAAGCAGCACAATATGGGAATGTTGAAATGGTAAAAGCGATGATTGCGCACGGGGCAGATCCAGCGACAGTAAACCCGGACGGTGAACCAGTATTACACGTTGCCATCCAGCAAAATAAAACCGATACCGCCTTGTATCTATTAGAAATCGGGGCAGATCCTGGCTATTTAGTTTGGGATCAATCGGAACGGGCGATGTCCTATAGTTACACCCCGTTAATGCTTGCAGCGCAAAATGGAAATTTAAAATTGATGGAAGAATTAGTAGCACTAGGCGTAGACGTCAACCAGCAAAGTATTATTGGTGAGACAGCACTATGGTCTGCGGTCTATTATAATCAATTAGAAGCGGCAAAATTCCTACTCTATCATGGTGCTGACCCATTAATCGAGGATAATACCTACCACTACAAAGTTTGGGACATGCCTTTCGCCGAATGGGGCATCAACGATGAAATGGTCAGCTGGCTGGAACAGATAAAATCCACGTATTAATGAAAAATATAGGAAGAAATGCTTCCAACGGAAAAAAAGGTCCTCTCATACAGCACTGAGAGGACCTTTGCAATACCATTCCGTTAATTCGAAACGGCTTCTTTATCTTTATTCGCTTGTTTATTTTTTTTCTTATTCCCAGTCTCTTCTGGCTCGATAATATTACTATTACCATTAAACACGCCACCGTCATCAATAACAATCCCGCGGGATGTTGCGTTACCAGATAGCTTCCCTTTGGCTTCGATTTGAACCTTTTCTGTCGTTTCAATATCGCCCTTAACCTCACCGGCAATCACAATATTCTTCGCTTTAATACTAGGCTCTACATAGGCATCTTTTCCGATGTAGACATCGCCACTACTAATGATTTCACCGATTACTTTTCCATCAACGCGTAAGCTCGTTGGTAGCGTGATTTTTCCTTCGATGACGGTGTCAGAACCGATAATGGTTTCAATCACATTTTCATCCTTTTTCTTACTGATCATAAGTCGCTTCCTTTCTTCGCTGTTCCTCGTCATATTCTGTTCTGCTTAGTAATTAAAATAAGGCTTCGGATCAACCGGTTCGCCGTTTTTCACAACTTCATAATGTAAATGTGGTCCTGTACTTCTGCCGGTACTACCGACTGTTCCAATAATGTCACCCTTTTGGACAACGTCGCCTACTTCAACATCAATACTGTTGAGGTGACCATAGACAGTTGTATAGGTTCCAGAGTGCTTGATTCGGATACAATTTCCAAGTTCCCCATTATACCGAGCAAGTGTCACCGTACCATCGGCAGTTGCATAAACCGGTGTGCCGACGCTACCACGAATATCTACCCCACTATGGAAGGCAGAGGACTGGTAAAATGGATCATCCCGTACACCGAAGTCCGATGTAAAGGTATTGGGAACCGTTGGCCAGGCTGTTGGGGTATAGCGAACTTCTTCACTAACCTTATCCACCGCAGCAAGTGTCTCTTTATACCGATCTACTAACTCCTCAGACGATAATAATGATAATCCGTCCGCTGTTTCGGTATCTTCAATGGCAATATGTAAGCCACCACTTGGCTCAATCATTGTTGGTAATTCATCTATGTATGTACGCATTTGTTGTTCTAATTCAGTAAGTTCAGCCAAGCGTTCTGTTGTCTCGCCAGTCTTATTTTCCAATATCGCTACGGTCTCTTGGAGCTGTTCACTTTTTGCTACCTCGAGTGTTAAATCCCCTGAAAGCTCATCAATCTCAGCCTGTTGGTTGAGATTGACGTTGACATAATAGATAAGTGCTAAGACGGGAATAATCGGTAGGGCAAAAAGAACATACAGCAGAAACCGTGGAATACGGAACCTGGTAGCATTCCGATTCGCATCATTTGAAAGAATCGTAAAGGTTAACAGGCTATTCTTGTTTCGCTTTTTCTTTCGCTTCAACCATCCGATCTCCTTTCTAGTAAACTAGTAAACCACCATTCTTATCGCAGCATAACAAGCTCAAGACCCTTGCCTTGTAAATAATCGATAATTTCTGGTAGTGCATCGATCGTTGCTTGGGTTTCGTGCAGGATAATAATGCAGCCAGATACATCGGTTGTCTTGATGTGACGTACGATACTATCACGGTCACGAGTCTCCCAATCCTTCGGGTCATTATTCCAAAGCACGACCTTTTGGTTCAATTCTTCAGCGATATCCTTCGTCGCATCTGTCCAGCTGCCAAATGGCGGGCGGAACAAGGTCACATCTACCCCGGTGATAGCCTCCACTAGTTCACTAGATTCCACTAGCTCCTGTTCTAGGGTGGTATGAGACAAGGTCGATAGATTGGAATGGGTCATCGAATGTGTTCCAACGGAATATCCATTCTCAAAAATATAATCCACATACTCTGGATACTTCTTCACATTCGTTCCCACGAAGAAAAAGGTACCCCCAGCCTCGTGTTCTTTTAACGTATCCATAATTTCCACGGAAAACTCCGATGGTCCATCATCAAAGGTTAAGGCAACCATCCCATCCGGAATACCGTAAGCAACCGTGTCTTCTAGTGTGTACGACGGAATCACAGGCTGATCTTCTTCAATCGTAATATTTTCCTCGGAAATCGCCGTCTCTGGACTAGCTTCCACTTTTTCTTCTGGAAGTGCCTCTGCATCCTTCTCCGATTCCTTCTCTTCCAGTGCATCTTTCCCTGGTGTTGCAACAGCAGTCGTTAATAAGGAATGACCAGTATACGTAAAGATAATAGCTGCAATCGTGATGATCGCTGTTACAAGCATACGAGAGAATTTCGGTTTGGCTTTCTTGCTCTTGCGCTTAGCAGGCTTTTCACTCGGCTTCTCATATTCAATCTCTGGAAGCTCTTCTGGCACTTCCGGTACTAATTGTTCAAATAAGAACGGAAGCTTGTCCAAGCCTTCAATATAAGCAACCTGCTTAATTTGTTCGAGCTCCTGTAAATACGCTTGTGAACAAATAAACTCGAGCGCCTTACTTTGGTCCCGGTATGTCTGGGTAATCGAGCTCTTATAGACATTCTGAAGGGAATCCCGATGCGATTTAAACGACATCCGGTAAAAATAACCACTATCAAAATCCGTGACCGAAGCTAGATGATGCGCCGTCTCATGATCTACCTGCCAGTAATAATCCGCCTCGCGGTCTAGCTGTATGGAGATTTTCAAAAAGGACTTATTCTCAAACTCTTCTATTCCTGTTAGCTTAACAAGTTTAATCGGATACATCTGTTTACGCCTCCTTTCTCTATGAAGTCTATGATTCTAGTAGGATAGCTATTCTTGCTCAGAAGAACTAGCTGTGTTCGATTTCGGTGCGAAGGAGAACGACATACGCTCGGTAAAGTCATTGATCGTCTGCATTAACTCACGCTTCTCATCGAGAATCTGGTTGTATTGCGCCACATATTTCTTATTGGCAATTTCCATACTGCGAATCTTCTCTTCAAGTTCCGTAATCTTCAGCATGTTTTCATACTTGTAATTCGTGAACTCTTCATTTAACTTCGCGTATTTATCCTGTGATGTCTCTAGCTGATTCGATAGATTCTCATATTCGGTATTGGATTTCTGTTGGTAATCCTTATAATCCTCAAGCAATTGATCATAGTTCATTTGCTTATTGGTTAAGCTACCTTCCAGGTTATTAATTTCTTTATTCTTCTCCTGGATGAGGTGATCACGTTGTTCTAAATCATGCTTATAGCGATTGATCGTCTCGTGTGCTTCTTGTAGACGCTTATCCAGATCACTATTTTTATAGCGAACTAATTGGCGATCTTTTAACATGTTTTCCACAGCAACGACCAAATCAAGGGAGATCTTATCTTGGTTCTCTTTGGAGAAAACGTTACTTGCTGCAGCTTCTTCCTTCTCGGTTGCTTGCACCGGTACAGGAATTTCTGCTTCTTCTGCCGCCGTTTCCTTCTCCATGATTAAATTTTCCCAGCCCTCTGTCTCATCAGCAGCTCGGTTTCCCTTAAACCAACCTAGTCCTTTTTTCTCTGCTTCCTTCGTCATCCAATCGCCCTCTCTTAATCTATAGTTCGACTATCTATATCTGTTATCGTTATTTTCATTGTAAAATTAAATCGATTCATTAGACTTCCCTACTATTTATTGTAAATCTATGTCGAGGAATGTCAATAAAGAATAATAGTTTTATAGGAAATAAGTAGGTAATTTTCGAAAAAAATCTGACAGAAACCTTAAAATGTGGCGATTTCTCCTGTAATTACCAAAATAAAGAGCAAAAAAGTGAAAAAATCAAGTGCTGTTAAAATTTCTGTGGTTTGATACACTAATACTAGATAACAGCAAAGAGGACGGTAAAATCATGAGAATATCCATCGTATCGGTAGGTAAATTGAAGGAAAAATACCTCAAGCAAGGAATAGATGAATACTTAAAGCGACTAACGGCCTATGCCAAAGTAGACATCATCGAAGTGCCTGATGAAAAAGCCCCAGAAAACATGAGCGAAGCAGAAATGACCGAGGTGAAGCGGAAGGAAGGCGAACGAATCCTCTCCCATATTAGTCCCGATACATATGTGATTACGTTAGAGATCAATGGGAAAATGCTGACGTCTGAGCAGCTATCAGCGAAAATGGACGAGCTTGCCACGTATGGGAAGAGTAAGGTTGCGTTTGTGATTGGTGGATCGCTTGGGATTAGTAGGGCGGTGCAGAAGCGGAGTGACTTTGCGCTGTCCTTTTCGAAGATGACGTTTCCACATCAGGTGATGCGGTTGATACTGCTTGAGCAGGTTTATCGGGGGTTTCGGATTTTAAGGGGAGAACCGTACCATAAATAAGGGTAAACTATTAAGGGACTCAAGCATGTCCCTTTTATATTTACCGTATGAAATTGCGCTCGTTGACCAGGTATCTAACTGCTGTTCAAGGTCTGGATAAATCTTTTCAAGAAGCTCGTAGCTATCATGCATTGCATCAATTGTAAAATCAAAGAATAGGTTAATTTTCGTAATATGACGTCCTAATCCACGAGGTGCATCTAATGAAACTTGTATATCCTTAATGATGGAGCGGAGTAGTAATTTTTGTTCCTCTGGTGCAACCTGAGTAAGTAGTTGTTTAAAGTCCCCTAATAGTTGTTTCACTGAATCATAATCAATAGGTGTTATATTGGATTCTGCAAGCTCAGTGCCTAATGCTTCCAGCCGTTTTTCTAGTTGATGCTTTTGTTCCTGAGTAGACACTAACTTTGGTTTAACAATTTCCTGTGGAATGTCCCCATCTAATAAAGCGTTCATGAGCTTGTCTATATGATTGGTTAATTTGTTTATCTTATTTTGTACCAACTTTATTTCCTCTTGAATTGGCTCGGTTGAATGAACTCTTTGTTTGTTCGTTTCTTCTATGATTTCTCTTAAAACAGTTGGTTGAGAGACAATTCTAGTAAGTTCCTCAAATATTTGTTGCTCAGCTTTATCTGCTCGAATGGAATTTGGACGACATGCTTGCTTACCTTTATTATGATATTCCCCACAAGTATAGTAGCGGTATGTTTGTCCTGAGCTTCCTTTGGAACGGCTAGGAACCATTCCATGACCACAAGCAGGGCATTTTAAAAGTCCACTAAGGATATAAGGCTCTGATGAACGAGAGGGTTTTACAGACCGTTTTTGACGTATATGTTGTACTTTACTCCATTGTTCTTGAGTAATGATTGGCTCATGTTCACCATCTGCAAGAATATAATTGGCGTTTTTCCCACTGCGACGTTTCTCATTCCAGTCTACTACCTGGTTAAAGCGTATTTTTCCAATATACATAGGATTGTCCAAAATCTGTTTAATACCATTTGTGGAGAATAGCCTTCCACGCTTTGTCTTATAACCCATGTCATTAATTCGTCTTGCAATGGCTTTTAATCCATACCCTTGCTCAGCTAAATTAAATATTTCCTTCACTATAAGTGCTTCATCTTCATTTATCACAAGATGCTTATTAACGCTATCGTATCCTAGACAAAGACCCCCGTTGAATTTTCCCTGCTTTGCTCTTTCGGTCATACCCATCTTTACACGTCCAACAATGGTATTTCGTTCTAATTCTGCAAATGAGCTTATCATTTGAAACACCATTTTACCCATAGGGGTTGTTGTATCAAAGTTTTCTTGTATGCTCATTAATTGGACATTGTTGCGTTCAAGTTCATCACTAATTTCCAATGCATCTTTTAGCTTTCTAGAAACACGGTCTAGTTTATAGACAAGGACGATATCAAATTTCTTCTGTCGGGCATCAGTAAGTAGTCGCTTCATTTCAGGGCGACCTGAGATGCTTTTGCCACTTACCCCCTCATCTATGTATTCATGAACTACTTCCATCTTTAATAACTCAGCTTGTCGGTAAAGTTCTGATACCTGGGCTTTAATACTAAAGCCTTCAGTTGCTTGTTCTTCTGTGCTGACTCGTGCGTAAATGACAGCTTTTTTAATGTACTCCATTTATTCTTTCACCTTCCTTTTTGTGTGATATTTTGCATGCTCATTGTAATTTGCTAATAGTTCTTGCCAAGTAGAATATGAACCGATTGGGTGCTTTTCTTTTTGGTATAAATCATGATACACCTCTAAGGCCCTGCTATAAGGGCTCTTAGTATTGGTTGAGTACGTAAGACCATCCTCTTTGTTTAATAAGATGTTATTTAACTCAATAGTAGATAATTGCTGAGCTAACACATTAATCAATTGTGAATTTTCGAAAGTCCCGTTAGGCTTTTCATGTAGTATAATTCTTACCTCATCACCTTCAAGATGCTGATACAAAAGGTAACCAATCTGGAAGTTATCTGAATCATTAGTTGATGGGAACTTAACCTGAACTGAATATGTGCTGTTATTCTGATGTAGAGTGATATCTGATCTATCACGTTCTAAATAAAAATCATCAGTGAAAACATCAATTGGTACATTAAGCTCTTTACTTAATTTTTGGATTACATCGAAAGAAGGGCGTTTAGTTTCCTCTCTTTCGATAGAAGTTAGGGATTGGGGTGTTACCCCTATTCTCTTTGCAAGCTCTGCTGTTGAATATCTAGATTTTGGGTGTAGATTTGACATTAGATTTCGAAAGTATCTAACCTTTTTCCCGAGGGTCATTGATTTAAGTAATTCATAATCTTTTTCATTTAAATGGTAACTATTCATAGTACAGTTCCTCCAAAAAATAAAATTTAATTCTTTACATAGATTATAGCATGATGTTATCATTTTAACAAATATATTTGTTTTATGAAAATATAATTGTTGAAGAGGTGGGTTAATATGTATTATTCAAAAGTAAATTGGAAGGAAATAAAAAATGAGTTTCTAAGAGGAGATAATAAAAAAGAACAAGAACAATTTATGAAACAGATTGCAATGATTGTGAATAAATCAGTTTCAAGTCAGCAAAAAGAAGAAAACTAGTAATTGTCAGAGTCTCTATCTCACTGTTAAAAGATTGCTTTGGAATACTTACTTATTTATCCTGCCTATAACTATAAGAGTTAAAATGCAGTTTTAGTAGGACTGGTGAAAGAAAGTATAAGTCACTCCCCTTTACAAGTCGTGTCTCCTGGGGAGCATAGTCTCAAAATAAATCTATGTGCTCCTAGGGTATATACCTTGGAAGGAGTAATCATGTTTTATGAGGATTTCGCCACATTGGTCAAAAGAGATACGACAACATCCTAATCTACTAAAACAGCATCAGTCGTTATTTGAGCAAAAGACAATACTAATGGAAAGTGTACTTGATAAGGTAACAATCCTTTCAGATGTGTCTTTAAGCGGTAAGTTTTTCTTGATGTTAAATAAGCTAGGTATACGTCACAGGTATTGCGGAAAAGGTTCTTACTATCAAAAATGCTATAAACTAGGTTGTGTAACTATTCTAGTTGAGCCGATATTCAGTAGAATTCCAAAGATAAAGGTAATATTAAATCCCTCCAACGCTGGGTTAACATTTGACCAAGTAAAGTCGTGGGTCCTATTTTTATTTGATTCGTATCAAAATGTCTATGTCTCAAGAGTAGAGTATAAAATTGATTTATACGGATATCCTCCATTAGAAGTAATGAAGCGCATTTGGGGCAGTGGGATAAGAAAGTATAACGATGAAAGATATGAAGGTCAGACTCTTTATATAGGTTCTAGATTCAGCAATACTCAACGAGTTATTTATGATAAGGGGAGAGAACGGGGACAAACCAGTAATGATTGGACAAGAATAGAGGTTCGCGAAAGATATAAGGGTCATGGAAAAATTCCATTCGTTCAGTTCATAAGTCATTTACGGTTGTATAACCCATTTGAGAGTTTATTGATAGTAGATTTAAGTAGTTCTGTATTATCGAAAAAGCTGCATAAGTTTAATTGTGAGCTATCTAAGGAAGGAGTAGCTACAGTAATTCGTACTTTAAAACAGCTAACTAGTAATCAAAAGAAAAGTATTATTAACGCTCTACAGAAGGAAGGCTCCTTACTTTATCTAGATTGGATATATAGAAATAAATTAAATAAATGGTTAAAAAATTAGGGGACCTGTTACAAATCTAAATAATAGTAGGTTTATATATAGTCATTTATAAGTAAAACATTACTTATAAGTTGATTTTTGAACAAAATCGGCATTTGTCCGGGATATCACAGCCAGAGAGATAAAGTAATTCTATTTTCTACCAATTCAATATTATAGATGGGAGGGGTATGGAAATGTATGCATTTTATATTGACATACTAAATGAATATAAAGGAATATACCTAATGAAGTTAGTTAAATTAGCTAATGATAAAACTAAAGAAGAAAGTAATTTAATCTATTTAGCTAAGATGAAAGTTACTGGTGAAGAAATAGAGGATGTAGAAATGCTACAGGGGTATTTACCAGAGGATGTTAAGCATGATGCTATCTGTATCTTACTTGATTCAATTCATGTAGCTGCAAATGGTGGGTATGATCCCATTGAAATTATTGTTAAAGAACCAAAGCCACATTTAACCTTAGTGGATATTGAATAGGAATATAATGAATATGAAACAAGAAGAGACTGTATAGCACACTGTCTCTTCTTGTATTATTTTAGAGGTAGCCCTTTTCTTTTAAACTTATATATCTTTCGTGACCAACAATGATATGATCCAATATCTCAATTCCCATCATCTTCCCAGCCTCACCTAAGCGTTTTGTTACATTAATATCTTCCATACTTGGTGATACGTCTCCACTGGGGTGGTTATGCCCCACAATTGCACTCGCACAGCTGCGGCGGACTAAATGATTAAACACCTCACGTGGATGTACTATACTAGCATTTAGTGAACCGACAAATACTGTTTCACGGAAAACTATCTGGTTCTTTGTGTTTAAGCCCAGAACCACAAAATGCTCTTGCTGCAAATATTGCATATCCTTAAGGTAATCATAAGCATCTTGTGGCGAACGGATAGTAAATCGTTGTTCAATTGGGCATGGGTTCATGCGAGCAAGTTGTAAAGCAGCAATAATTTGCTTAGCCTTTACATTTCCGATACCCCTGATTTGCAGTAACTCTTCCTCTGTTACAGCTAATAATTCCTGAATAGATGGGTAGCGGGTGAATAGTTCACTCACTACATAACTATCTTCCTTTTCACGTGTTGTTGTTGCTAATAGATTTCTAAAAGTGATTTTATCGATTGAATTGTTCATTATAAATTCCTCCGTTATTAGTTTGATTGAATTAAAAAAGGAGAGACGATATGCGTCCCTCCTGATTGAGTGAAAACTTCTGTTACGATATACTGTTGTTGATTAATATTTAGTGTAGATGAGTTCATTTGCAGGATGAGCTCATCTATTTTTGTGCGTTAAAAAAGCACATCGACCGCAATAGCAATCCATGTGCTTTCACTCAATATAGTTTTGTTCATCCATAGTTCTCACCTCCTTAAGCACCAGTAATTCTTGAATAAAGTCTGATGCCTGTTTCTTGGTTAACTGTGTACTATGCTCAACTCCAAAAGTCATCTTCATCAATTCCTTTGCAACATCTGTCGGCATGTCCATTTCATTGACGATACGGAAAATCTTCTGCAATTGAGCCTTTGTTGCTTGTTCACCACCTCCTTTACTAGCTTTTGTTTTTTCTTCTGGAAAATCTTCAATGTCCTGAGTGAAGATACCACTCGAACGTGTTGCAGATAGAACTGCATCAATCAACGCTCTCTTTTTTGCCATCTTCAATACGGTGTTGACTATTGTGTAAGGATCTTGATGCTGAAAAGAAGATTCCTTGCTATTGCATGAACCTAGGCCTTCAGCTTCAACGAGTCCATTGTCTTTGCGTATAAGTGTCATCTTCACTTCATAAGCAAATATACCTGATTCCCATTGCTCAATGCGATTTACGACATCTGCTGTTTTCGAGAACCCAAATACATCGCATAGCTTCTCGGCACCTGGTTTAAGTAATGTAGGTTTTGAAAATCCATCCACTAAACCATAATCAACACCTTTCACCATTACCTCTTCAACAAACGTTTTTAGTTCCTCTACACGTCGTTTTGATTCGATAGTCGATATGACAATATTAGGTAGTGAAACTATTTTAGATTCATTAATAGAGAATGGTACAATATTGCCTTTTTGGGATTGCATGCCTAATTTCATATGGTTCTCACCCCCTTTCAATAGATTAAGATTTTTTATTAATTGCATCTGAAAGTTTGGATAATCCTTTTGCTGTGTTCTTCACAAGAAACTTTCCTGCTTTATGATTTAATTGATTACCTTTACTGAATGCTTTAGATGAGAAATCTAATGACTTAGTTACCAAGCTATGTGTAGATTGATTCATTTTTTCTAAGCTCTTAATAACGTTTAACAGTACATCCTCTCCTTTTGATTCAAGTGATTCAGCAGCATTGGTTAGTACATAAGAAACTCGCTCTTTGGTAGAAACATAGTTTTTTAACTCATCTTCATGTAAAGCCTCTACTTCTAATAGAGCCGTTTGGATTTTACTTCTATTAGCTAGTAGTTGGGATAGCCTTACGTAGTCATTGCATTCAATGGAATCAACTATCTCATCATTAATTCTTTCTTTTTCATTTAATAACGATTGATAGATTGTTTTAATCTCTGGGATAGAAACTCCTTTCCCACTAATCAATTCATAATTCAGCCATAAGTTCTTCCGCATAATAAAATTCCTCCTAAATGTTATTGGATAATCCTAATTAATTGTTGAAATGGTGATAACCCTTGAGTGTTAACTTCAATACCAATCCATCTGACTTACTTTTCATAGTCAGAATGAGTCCACCATCTTCAAGTTCTGATAGATTAACCTTCTGAATGTCATACTTCACTAGGAACTTTGCAGGGATCCATTTGTTTAGCTTCTTAGCTTCAATTAGGATCTTGACCAATGAGTTATTCATCTTCATTCCTCCTTTCATAGTGCGCTCCTCTCATCACGCATGTCGTCTCTGTAACGCAAAAAAACCGTTAT
This sequence comes from Ornithinibacillus contaminans, assembly GCF_001038425.2. Taxonomy (GTDB): domain Bacteria; phylum Bacillota; class Bacilli; order Bacillales; family Amphibacillaceae; genus Ornithinibacillus; species Ornithinibacillus contaminans. Next base: position 282,545 of record NZ_LDPV02000050.1, on the reverse strand, counting down.
CTATCCAAATGGATAAACAACGGTTTATATAAAGGGGTGGGGCATGAAACGGATGGGTCCCCCCTTTCGTATATAAATGCAGGTGCCTCGGGAAAATATATACAATTTTCCCCTCCACTGTTGTATTACTAAAGAACTACATATAGAATAAAGATAAAGTATAAAAAAAGTAAGAACACCGAGGTGATTCTATGGAAATAAAGGTATTTCAGAAGACACAAAGGGATTTAGCAGCAACTATAAACCTTGTAATAGATAACTATTGGAAGGATCAAATAGATGAAATAAAAATGATTGAACTTATACAGAAGCTCTATGTAACTAATACAAACAAGATAATAAAAGAAGGAAAATATACAACAATACTTCGTCAGCAATGTGGTAAGCGTCGACTAGATGTTGTAAGTCAGGTGTTAAAAGATACGGAACATATTACTATCGTATAAGGGGGAAGTGATTTGATGCATAATGATTTAACTTTTTTTACCAACGAACCGGAAAGAAATTTATATGATCGCTTTCAAAAGATTTTATCTAGTAATACACAATTTTTTGATGCTTTAGTTGGTTACTTTCGAACTAGTGGTTTCTTTTTGTTATATCCTGCTTTACAAGATGTAGAAAAGATACGTATTCTAGTAGGATTAAATGTTGATAAAAAAACTGTACAGATAATAGAAAAGGCAGGAGAAGAACAGCTGTCTTTCGATATGTCTAGTAAGAACGTAAAAGAGAATTTCAATACCGAAGTTATAGATGATCTTGAGAACTCTGAAGATAGCTATAGAGTGGAAAAAGGAGTACGGACATTTATAGAGTGGTTAGTAAGCGGGAAAATTGAAATGAGGATTTATCCACATGCTCCTATCCATGCAAAAGTTTATATAATGCGAAAAGATATGGAAAAAGTGCCCGATCAATTTGGTAGTGTAATCACAGGTTCAAGTAATTTTAGTCAAGCTGGGTTAGTAAATAATTTGGAATTTAACGTTGAGTTAAAAGACAGTAGAGATGTGATTTTTGCTTTAGATAGATTCGAAGGACTATGGAATGAAAGTATAGATATAACTAGTGAATATATTGAGACCATTAAAGAGAAAACATGGATTCGAGATGATATTACACCTTACGAACTCTATTTAAAAACACTATATGAGTATTTTAAAGAAGAGATAAATGAAGATAAAAATGATCAGTGGAACGAGATGTTACCAGATGGTTTTATAAAACTACAATATCAAACCGATGCGGTTGTTCAAGCTAAGAAGACCTTAGATGCTTACGGGGGAGTATTTATTTCAGATGTAGTTGGTCTTGGGAAAACGTATATATGTGCTATGTTAGCTCAGCAGCTTAAGGGGAAAAAATTAATAATTTGCCCTCCTGTATTAAAGGAGTATTGGGAAAGAGTGTTATTTGAATTTGAGGTTACAGGATTTAAAGTAGAATCCTTAGGGAAATTGGATCAGCTATTGGAAAATGGGACGGATCAATTTGGGTATGTATTTATTGATGAGGCTCATAGATTTAGAAATCAGAGCACAGCTAATTTCCAAAAGTTACATGAGATTTGTTATGGGAAAAAGGTTGTTCTAATAACAGCAACCCCTCAGAATAACTACTCAACGGATATAGCTAATCAAATATACTTGTTTCAACCGAAAAATAACAGCAGTATTATTCCTAACAATAAAAATTTGGAGAGATTTTTTAATAAATTAGAAGCAGATCTTAGGAAAAGTGAAAAGGGTTCATATGAATATATTGAAAAATTAAGAAGGAATTCAGAAATAATCAGGGATAGGGTATTAAGAAACGTAATGATAAGGCGAACTAGGAATGAAATCAAAGAGTTTTATGGAGAAGATATGAAACAACAAGGCCTAGAATTTCCAAAACTAGATTCCCCAGATAAAATCGTATATTTATATGAAGAAGATGTAGAGAATGTCTTTAATGAAACCATTAAAGTTATCCAAAGATTAGAATATGCTCGATATAAACCTTTAACATACCTAAAAGAAATGGATAGCAATATTAAAAGTATGTTAAGTTCCCAAAGAAATATGAGTGGATTCATGAAGTCCATTCTGATTAAACGACTTGAGAGCAGTTTTGAAGCTTTTAAGAAAACGCTAAATAGATTCATTATCTCACATAAAAAGTTTATAGAAATGTGCTCAGACGGTAAAGTATACATTAGTAAAAAGGTAGATGTATATGATTTGCTCGATAATGGTGACGATGATCAACTGATGGATCTAGTAGAAGAAGAGAAAGTTCAATTTTATAATTTAGAAGACTTTCATGATAACTTTTTACCTGCTTTAAAGAATGACCTACTATTGTTAGAAACCTTAAGTGAACATTGGGAGGAAATTATCGAGGATCCTAAAAAGAATCAGTTTTTATATGAATTAGAACATAATAAAAAATTAAAGGATAGTAAAGTGATAATTTTTACTGAATCAAAAGAGACAGCACAATATGTAGGTTCTTATTTAGAAGAAAGATACCCTAATGAAGTAATTGTGTTTAGTGGGCAAAGTTCTCGATCTCTAAGAATGGAAATTGAAGCGAACTATAATCCTAACTATCAAGGTACTAAGAAGAATGATATTCGATTTCTAGTAACCACAGATGTTCTAGCTGAAGGTATAAACCTTCATCGGTCAAATGTAATTATTAATTATGACTTACCATGGAATCCGACAAAGGTTATGCAAAGGGTAGGACGTATAAATCGTGTTGGAACAGAGCATGATCACATTTATGTTTTTAACTTTTTCCCTGCAGCTCAGACTAATGCTCATCTACCTTTAGAACAGAACATTATTTCAAAAATACAAGCTTTCCACGATACGCTTGGTGAGGACTTCAAGTATTTATCTGAAAACGAAGAGGTAACCTCTCATAATCTATATCACCAGTTAGTAAGTAAGGAGAGCTTAGAAGCAGAAGATAATCAAGCAGATTCAGAGTTGTATTATTTAGGGATTATCAGGGGTGTGAGAGATGATAACCCTGATTTATTCGTCAAAGTGAAGAAATTGCCTAAGAAATCTAAAAGTGCAAGAGTGAGTTCCTTAGTTGAGAATAACACAACCATTTCCTTTTTAAGAAAAGGAGCATTGAAAAAGTTTTTTATTACGGATGGTACTAACTCAGAGGAAAAAACATTTATTGAAGCAATGCAATATATAAAAACTCATGAGAATGTAAAGAGATATAAGGTTAAAAAGGAATACTTTGATCATTTAGAACATAATAAAGAAGCTTTTTACAATAGTTTTGAGGAAGATGAGCAAATAGAAGTTGAGGCTATATCTAAATCAGGGAATGATTCAAAAGTATTAAAACTAGTTAAGGCACTGTCAAAGGTTAAAACTTTAACTGATGATCAAGAATTAAAATTAAAACAAATAAGACAATTAGTTGAAGAGGGGAATTTACCAGCGAGTGTAACAAAGGATATTGTTAAGAACACAAAAAACCTGAAGGATCCTTTAAAATTGTATTATGGAGTTGTTCATGAAATCCCCGAGCAATATTTAATAACAAAAAGAAAAGTTAAAAAAGTAGCTAGTACTTCAGGAAACATGGAAGTTATATTATCTGCCTATCTAAGAAAGGAAGAATAGTATGTATGAGTCAGCAAAACTATCGCAATTAAAAAAAGTATTTGAATCAAAGTACGATATAAATCTTTTTCAGTCATTTGTCAAAGAGTTCTTTAATGAACCGGAAATGCTACAGGCTACTAGAAAGACAGGTATATGGAGGGAATATAGTGACCATGTTGCGTCTTACTCTCTAATTGCTAAATATACAGACAGAATTGATAATGAATTAATTATTTTAAGTGTTGAACTAAAGAAAAATCATAGTGTAGACCGGGCAAGAACTTTACAACGTAACTTTATTTCTAAGGTGTTAGAACAGCAAGGGTATGATGCGGCAATTGTTGCTTTCTATGTTCCAGATGAAACAACTTGGAGATTGTCATTTGTGAGATTAGATTATACGTTTGACGATAAGGGGCTATCTTTGGATTTAACACCTGCAAGGAGATATTCTTACCTTGTTGGCGAGGGGGAACCCAATCATACTGCTCAAAAGCAACTGCTAGAAATTTTTCAGAACGATGATGATAACCCGTTACTAGATGAAATAGAAAATGCTTTTAGTGTAGAAAAGGTTACGAAAGATTTTTATAAACAGTATGAACTAAAATATTTAGAATTAAAAGAATATCTAGAAGATAATACTGCTTTTGCTGAGGAAACTGCTAGACTAGGCTTTGAAGTTGAAAAGTTTGCTGAACAATTTGCCAAGAAATTGATGGGACAATTAGCCTTTCTGTATTTTCTTCAAAAGAAAGGCTGGTTAGGAGTTAGAATTCTACCAGAAAGCAGAATATTGTCAGAAGGCGATTATAATGAGTTATATAGAAATCTAGATATAATTCATAAATCAATATTAGATAAAACGTTCATTAAAACAAGGGATAGCCAAAGGAAGTTAACATCTAAGTCATTGTATAGTTTGAATGATCATGAAGCAGAATTGTTTTCTGATTGCTTCATAGGAACTAAATTTGAAGAACCATGGGGGAATGGAAATAAAACATTTATTAGGGAGATATTTACTTTTTGTCAAGAAAAGACAAACCAGAACTTCTTTGATGACTTTTTAGAGCCCTTATTCTATGAGGCTTTAAATAAAAAGAGAAAAAATCAATATTTCCAAAGATTTAATTGTAAGATACCTTTCCTTAATGGGGGGCTATTCGAACCCCTAGAAGGATATAGATGGAAAGATGTAAATTTTAAAATTCCAAATGAAATATTTTCTAATGTTAAGGATAAGGGAAAAGAAGCAGATGGGATTTTAGATATTTTTGATAGGTTTAATTTTACAATTAACGAGGCAGAACCATTGGAAATGGATGTAGCCGTCGATCCGGAAATGTTGGGTAAAATATTTGAAAACTTATTGGAGGTAAAAGATAGAAAATCTAAAGGGGCATACTACACTCCGAGAGAAATAGTACATTACATGTGTCAAGAAAGTTTAATTAATTATCTATCGAATGAGATTGACATACCTCGAAAGGATATTGAAGAATTTATTCTTTACGGTGATTTAATTAAAGATGTTGATAGCCGCAGCGGTGTGGGATATAAAAAAGGGCTAACAATTAAAAATACGATTCTACAAAACATAGTACAAATAGATAACGCCTTAAAAAATATCACTGTTGCAGATCCAGCTGTTGGTTCTGGAGCATTTCCATTAGGAATGTTAAGTGAGATAGTGAGAGCACGAAATAATATAACCGAATACCTCATAAAGAAAGACAAGGATGGTTTTTTTGGGATTGTTTATGGTGAGGAAGTAATTAGAAAAAAACGTTCTCCTTATTATCTTAAGTGGGAAACAATTAAAAATTCTATATTCGCAGTTGATATAGAAGCAAGTGCTGTAGATATAGCCAAGCTAAGGTTATGGTTATCTGTAATAGTTGAACAGGAAATTAATGCGGATACACCAGATCCACATCCATTACCGAACTTAGACGTCAATATACTTGTTGGTAATAGTCTAATAGATGAATACGAAGGAATAAAGCTATTCGATGAGGAAATTTTAAAGAAAACTAAAGGTAAGTATTCTCAGAAATCCGATGACTTAGCTGTTCAATTAAGTTTATTAATTGATAATACCGATGAATTATTAAAGGATATGTTTGTATTACAAGATAAGTATTTTGATGAGGAGGATGAAAGAAAGAAAAAAGAATTAAAGCAAAAAATTGATGGGATTCGAGAAGATTTAATTGAATATAAACTGCAACATGACGGCAATGATAAAGCTTTAGAAAAATATAAAAAAATGAGAGAAAATAATCAAAAACCTTACTTTCTCTGGAAACTTGAATTTGCAAAAGTGTTCAGGGAAAAGGGCGGATTCGATGTAGTAATTGGAAATCCCCCTTATGTTGGTGAGAGTGGTAATAAGGATATATTCCGTCCTATAGCCAAAACTGGTTTTGGAAGTAGATATTACCAAGGAAAAATGGATTTATTTTATTTCTTCTTCCATTTAGGGCTTGATATTGGAAAGGATAACAGTGAGATTTCTTTTATTACCACTAATTATTTTCCAACAGCTTTTGGTGCAAAAAAACTTCGTAGCGATTTATTAAAAAGGTCTAAAATTAGAAAACTAATCAATTTTAATGAATTAAAGATATTTGATTCAGCACGTGGGCAACATAATATGATTACTATTCTTACAAAGAACGATAGTGAGGCTAACCTAATTGCTCAAACCTGTATCACTAACAGAATAGGTAATGCAACACCTGAATTACTATCCAAAATTGTCAGTTGGAAAGACCAAGAAAGCTCATATTTTAATGTAGACCAAGATAACTTATACGAAGGAAAAGAAAACTATATCCGTCTAAGTGGTGCTAAAAACAAAGGCGAAGACAACATCGACAGTATTTTATATAAAATGGGTAATTTGGAAGAAAGGCTAGGAGATATAGTAGAAATTAATCAAGGTGTAGTTACGGGATGTGATTATGTTTCTGGTAGGAACATTAACAAGCTGAGTAACAAAGATAATGTAGAAAAAAATGATGGTATTTTTGTATTTGATTTAACAAATCAAAGAGATAAATCTATAATAGATTCATTTAACAATGGTAAAGAATTACTTAGGGACTTTTATAAAAACTCAGATATATCCAAGTATAACTGTAGTACAATTCCTAAGAAGAAAATAATTTATTATGAAGGAAAACTTGATATTGATAAATATCCAGACGTGTATAATCATTTGTTGAAATTTAAGGAGATACTTGAGGGTAGGCTTAAAACTTATAATGAAAAATATCACTGGACATCTATTCATAGAGCTAGAGAAGAGAGGATCTTTTTAGGAGAAAAAATAGTTGTACCATATCGTTCAAAGGTAAATGCATTTGCTTTTAATAATGTAGAATGGTTTTGTAGGTCGGATGCTTATGTTATTACACCGAAAACGGAAAAAGTAAATTTGAAATATTTATTAGGGCTTTTAAATTCAAAACCATACTTTTTTTGGTTGTATTATAAGGGAAAACGCAAAGGAGAAGTATTAGAGCTTTTCCAAGTACCATTGTCTGAAATACCTTTACCAGAAGTAAGGGATGAAGATCAAAAGAATATATCTAAATTAGTGGATGGGATATTGGAATTGTCAAATTCAAATAATTACGCTCAAAAATCAAATGAGAAAATTGAATTCGAGAATAGAATAAATTCAATTGTTTGTAATATTTTAGGCTTTAGTCAAAAAGAGATTGATATTATTGAACAATTATATCCAAAGGAGGAGAGAAAATGAGTGATTTAAAGTATGAAATACTGGACAAGGTAGCAGTCTTATCAGAATCAGGTAAAGGTTGGAAAAAAGAATTCAATGTTATAAGTTGGAATGGAAGAGAGCCAAAATACGATATTAGAGATTGGTCTCCAGATAGAGAGAAAATGGGTAAAGGTATAACTCTCACTATCGATGAACTCAAAGAACTAAAGGCTGCCCTTAATGAATTAGATGAGTTATTATAATTGATAAAATAAATAATATGAAAAAACTATTAACGATTTTGACTCGGATATAGAAGTATTTAGTAAAAAAACATTGTGCATCAGAAGATTGTATAACCCGATGAGATTTGCAAGAGCGCAATATCGATTTGGGTTTTTTCTTTAGGAATAGGAGGAATATTATATGACAAAATGGTGGATGATTCGTGCGGGAGATAACAATGAATTAATTCCAATATGGAAGGACAAGGGTATTGCTTCCATTGGATGGCCAAAATTGGGTGATCCTAAACAATATAGTTCAAAGGAAGAAATGTTAACTAAAGCAAATACTGTATTTGCTGATAGTAAACCTAATACTAGAAAGAGCTGGATTAACCAGGTATGGCGTTTCAGCAGAGAAATTAAGAAGGACGATAGAGTTATCACTTATTTTAAAGAAACTAGAGAATATCTAGTTGGAACTGTAACTGAAGATCCTTTTTATAATGAGTCAATAGGGGATCCTGCATACCCAAATAATATAAGAGTGGAATGGGAAGAAACTACAGTTATTAGAGATACACTATCACAAGCAGCAAAGAATAGTTTAGGTTCGGTATTAACAGTGTTTCGTGTAGATGATTGGGGAAGTGAGATTGAAAGATTATTAGAGTACCCTTTTGTTGAACCGGAGGAAACAGATGAAGCTGAAGAAAGTGAAATAATAGAAGACTTGGTTAATAAGGCACTGGTAATGGTACAAGACAAAGTTGATAAACTTGACCCATGGCAAATGAAAGAACTGGTTGGGGGACTTTTGCAAGCAATGGACTACAATGTGCGGGTAAATCCAAAGGGCCCTGACGGTGGAGTGGATGTATTGGCTTATAAAGATGCCTTTGGATTTGAAAAGCCTATTATTAAAGTTCAAGTAAAGCATCGTAAGTCTTCTGCATCGGCACCAGAGATTCAACAGTTATTAGGGGCAAATCCGATTGATGCTAATAGTTTATTTGTTTCAACCGGTGGTTTTACATCACAAGCAGAAGCGGTTGCTAGACATAATTCTGTTAGGTTGGTGGATTTGGAGGAATTAGTAGATTTGGTTGTAAAGTGGTATGAGAATATGCCGAATGATGTAAGGGCGTTGTTACCGTTGCAGAAGATGTATGTTCCAGAATGATTGATTAGATTATTGAAGGCGGTTAAAGATGGAAAAGTTGGCAAAAAGGGTTTTATTTCTATTACGGTACAATCATGATAGAGAGAATTGGAGTTTTGGATTAGAGGACAAGGAGACATGGAAGGTAATTACTACGATTGCCCAACATAAAGAGTTCTCTGAAATTATTGATATAGAAGATACAGAAGGCTGGCTCATTGATATTTTCAATTGGCTTAACTTTAAAGACAAGAATATGTTTGAATTAAATGATGCTCTTTCCGTTCTCGAATTGTTAAAAAAGAATTTAAAAATTAATATTGATGATTATTGGGTAGTTTTCCCGTTAGTGAATGCAACTCTAAATGATACGATTTGCTTAGATGAAAGTATCTATATCATTGGAGGCGACGATAAGGAGCATAAACTGAATCAACTAAAACAGATTACCAACCTCCCTATTCAGGAGTTAGATTCAAGATTCGAACACACAATTCGTTCAAGGTCACCCATATTTTTATCGCACCCGATAATTGCGATTAAAATACGCCATCAATATTCAAGCGTTAACCGTATTGCTTCTAATTGCGCTTTTTATGCTGTAAGTTTATTAAACGTTATGTATAGAGCTTACATATACCCTAATTATGAAAACACTAAAGTCTCTGTTGGATTTAGACAGTTAATCAAAAATGGAAGTTTAGGTGATTATAATAAATTAAACAGGCATATTGCAATTCATGGAGAGAAAAATTGGATACATATTCCTTTAAATTTTAATTACAATTGTAGCTTTGATCTTGAGTGGCTGAAAAACAGGGAACACACAAAGCGTTTTATAAGCCTATATAGGTGGTCTCAAGAAACTAACGACGTTGATGAATTAAAGGCTAGATTTTTAAGGTCTATAAAGTTTTTTATGAAGGCAATTAATTTCGGTAAACGATCCAACTCATTGGATAGTGAATCTGATACTGTTTTATACATCAATATTGCAGCAGAAGTAATGCTATTAAAGAAAAATGAGGATAAGCATACTAGAAAAAGGAAATTAACCTTTTTGTTAGATCATCTAGTTACCCTAGGGCAATTAGATCAAGCTAGCGCAATTGATAAAGTATGTAAATCAAGAAATGAATTCGTACATGATGGATTAGATTACATCGACGATTACTATTATAGAAATAAGGTAGATCCAATCAAGGAGGAAGCTAAGGGTAAAACTGACTTAGAGGTCTTTATAAGGATTATTGCCATTCTAATTAGCAAGGCTGATTATTATATCCAATATGCATTAGAAAATAAAAAGCATAGTAATTTCAATGCAAAAGAATCCTGGTTCAACCTGCTGTCTGACTACTTTGATAATGGGGAGATTCCCGATGAATTAATTGAAGTAATGCAAGAAGGTAAAAAGCGATTATGATTAACTTGGAAGACGGTAAACAAGAATTCAATTAGAAGAGAATCAAGGAATGGATTTCTTGTATCTCTTTCCCTGGTTGAAGCAGGTGAACGTTCTGGAATTCCTTAATGAAATAAAAGGGGAAAATATGGGTGGGTTAAAATATTTTGGAGAGTTTTTTTGAAAAACTTAATTATGTAGTCTTTTAAAAGATGGTGTTTATCAAAATGGAGAAGTCAGTGGAACAACTAACGTTAAAAATAAAGCTTAAAATAAATCGTATGCATGTTTAGATTCAAAACCAAAACAAAGTGGGAGGAAAGCAAATGCTTAAAGTCTTAGAACCTGCCTATATTTCATTATATATATCATTTAACCAGGTAGAAAAATTAGCAAAACAATTAATTGCAAAAGAAATAGGAAGGGTTATACCAGTAAATGTTGAAGGTGACGACGATGATACTGGACTGAGAATACGCGTAGAAATTGATGAAAGTTCATTATCGGATGATGAGGCAATATATCTAGCATCAAGAGGATTTGCTGTTGATCAACCATATCGAAGTGCACATTTTGTTTTAGAGGCACTAACTGAGGGAGTTCCATATGAAATTCTGCCCAGATTAGGACATGACGATGGTGAGTTTGGTACGTACTTCTTGGTGGAGATTCCGTATCATTGGTATATTACTAAGGAAGAGTAATAGTAAAATTATGTTTGAAAGTAGATTTTTTTAAGGGTCTAACATACTCGAACTTAACTTCAACTTTTTCACCTGGACTTAGAAATCATAAGAAGAAATGGGCTTGATCCCGGGGCTCAAAGGGTTCTAATCCTTTCAATCTCAAATAATTTATCGCTTGAGCGTTTAGCTCAGACATCACAGGATTTTAACTTACAAGAACGCTAAAGACTGTTAATTTTAATATTGCAGTTTCTTTAGCGTTTTATTTATAGGATACTAATAATTTGGCTCTACAAAGGAAGAAAAGGGGTAAGGTAATGAGCATCAACGAGACTAATTTAAGAAGAACCATTAGAAATGATAGTGAACTTTCAAAAAAACTAGTAGCAGTGAGGAAAAAAAGAGATGATGAAGCAAAGAAAATAAATACAATTACCAAGAAACGTAATGTTACGAGTTCAGATTTACAAAGGTTAGAACGATATCAGAAAAATCTACTAAAATATGAAAAAGAAATGACACAATTAATGGAACGGGTTCGTAAAAATAATGATGATATTAACAGATATAAAGAACGAGTCGACAAAGAACAAAAACGGGAATACGAAAAAATGATGAAAGCTATTAATTCCCAAACAAACACGAATGAAAATTATATGAACAGATTATCGGAAGTATCAGAAAGGTTAAATGAACTGGCTATAGATGTTAAGCATACTGCACATGAAAAAGAGATTATAGAATTTGACGTATTTTTATCTCATTCAAGTCTTGACAAGGAAGTCTTTGTTACTGAGCTGTCTGAAAAGCTAAGTGAAAAAGGGCTTAAAGTTTTTGAGGATGTTAAAGTTTTCAAAATAGGACAAAGTCAAACAGATATGATGAATATGGGAATTTTAAATTCAAGATTTGTTGTAGTCTTCCTATCATCTAATTTCATTCAGAGTGGATGGTCTGAGTACGAATTTAAGAGCTTCTTAAACCGAGAAATTAATGAAAAGAAAATAATTATATTGCCGATATGGCACGATGTGTCGGCTGAACAGGTACGTCAATATAATCCGTATTTGGTTGATAAATTTGCTCTAAGTACGGGTAAGTTTACTGTAGATGAAATGGTTGAACATATTTCTCAGGTAATTTTCCAATCAAAAGAAGCAAATTAACCAGTGTCTGTAATCATTTAACTGTTGTGAAAAATATGGTTAACACTGATCCATACTAAGTATGGGTCAGGGCACTTATATTAATTTTTTTTAGAATCTGACAAACCCCGTCCTTATAAAAACATGCAAATCTATAAAAAGTGAGATTTCAGAGATGATTGGTAAGATGTAATAGTGATGAGAATTGGACGTAATGATCGGTGAAAGGGCTTAGCCCCTCGCTTCTCTAAGATATTAAATTTTTAATAGTGCTGAACCCAAAGTCTAACGATAATTTGAGAAATAAAAGAGATAATTAAACTTGAGGAGAGATTTTACTAATGGAAAACAAAGAAATAATTATATCTGCTTCTGATAAGGTAAAAAAGGCAGGGCTTGGTGATGATGAACATGGATTTCAGTATTTGTTTAATAACAAAAGACTTGAAGAAGACCTTACTAATAGCGCAAAAACCATTCAAGAGATAGAAGAGGAAAAAATATCCGATATTCTAAATAATTTTATTGGTGAGCAATTCGAAAATACTACAATTTTGACAGGTGCTGGAGCTTCGATAATAAATCATGAAAATAGAGAGCTTTTAAGTGAGTATTCAGGGAAAACGGTTTGGGAACTTACAAAAGAAATAAATGACCATCTATGGGAAGAATCTATTTTAAATGATTCGGATTTATTTTCTCTAGAAGAATTTGTAGAAAAGGTAAAATACTTCACTGGAGATGAAAGGTATTCTGTAGAAAAGGTTAATATTGAAGATTTATTATCTAAAGCAGAGTCAGCAAAAGAGTATATATCGATAAATGAAGACGAAAAAGTAAAGTTTGATGGAACTTTATATACGATTGAAGAAAAAATTAAGGAACTTTGCACATTACAACTTCATAAATTTCATCCTCATCCAAGATTTCTTGAAAAAGTAACAATGCGTAGAAGCTCACATAATAGGGTTAAATTGTTTACGACAAACTACGACACTTTATTCGAACAAGCTGCTGAACAAGAAGGATTTATTTTAGTTGATGGATTTACATATAATTTTCCCAGGAAGTTTAATCCTTTCATATATGACTATGATTTTGTAAGAAGAGGGGACAATAAGGTTACAGATGAGCCCGATTATGTTGAAAAAGTAATTCATTTGTATAAACTTCATGGTTCTATTGATTGGGAAAGAAGAGGAGAAAATGAAATAGTAAAGCAGGAAGATCCAAAGCATGCATTAATGATTTATCCTAGAAGAAATAAGTATGAACAATCGTATGAACCACCATACTTTGAAATGTTTTCTAGATTTCAATTGGAATTAAGAAAGAAGAATACTCTTTTCATTTCCATAGGGTTTAGCTTTGCTGATAAACATATTCGAACAATTGTTGAAAATGCTATGAAAAACAATCCGAGTTTAAGAATTTTAATAGTTGATTATGATTTACAACAAGAGAGCTTTAAAGTTTTTAGAGATAGAATTGATAATGGGTATCAAAATATTATGCTTTTTCAGGGGGACTTTTCAAGATTCGAGAATTTTTATTTAAAACAAAAAGCATTTAGTGATCAATTTTTTGAAGATACAGGTGATAAGTATGAATGAATCAATTTTTCGTCATCAATTATTCTTAGGATATGTTTCTAAAATTAATGTACATAATGTCACTATTCATATTCCTTCATCAACTAACTTGAATAATTTTTTTCATCAAGGAGAAAGGTTTCATGGAGGAACAATCAATGGTTATATAGTTATTGAAGGGGAAAACAGAGGTTTTATTGGAAAAGTGATATCTTCGGAAATTCCTGAGAAAGAAAGATTAGAACTTTCTTCAATCGCGTTTAAACGAGATGATTTCCATCCACTGTTACAGGCCGAAATTTTATCTGTCTTTGATTATCGGGATGTGAACTTCAATAAATCCATTGTTGATTTTCCCAATGTAGGCTCTAAGGTATACATGGCAAGTAACCAATTTATCGAGCATTATGCAAAGGGGATTGAGTTACAAAGTTATTCATTAAAAACAAATAACTTTGCAAGCCTTATAAGTCCAAATTCCAACTCTGATCTTGAACTTTCCTTTCAAGCATTGTTTAGTAGACACGCTGCAATCATAGGTTCTACCGGAAGTGGAAAAAGTTGGACAACCTCCAACTTAATTTCTAACCTTCTTGAAAATAACCAAAAGGTTGTCTTAATTGACCCTACTGGAGAGTATAGAAAACTTGCTAATGAATATTCTGCTGATAAGAATAAGATTATTTTAGGAGAGAGTCATATACTCTCTTATAAAAATTTAAAGCTCCAGGATTTATTTCACTTATTAAAACCAGCACCAAGTGCTCAAGCACCTAAGTTAAGAGAAGCAGTGAGAAGTTTAAAACTTCTAAAAAAGTTTGAAGATAAATTGGTTAACCTAGCGAGTCCAGAAAAGAACTATATCGTAACAAGAGGATCAAATATAAAAACGATTATAAAAGAAGGTAAAGAAAGAGACGCCTATTTAAAAATACTAAATGATAATATAAATGAAGTTTCAGTAGATAATAGTGATTTTGATATACGAGGACTAGCAGACCAGGTACAGCAAGAGTGTGTATGGCCAACTGGAAGATATTCAGACAACCATTTATTTGGAGGGGCGGATGAGAGTACGCTTGGTCATTGTTCTACTTTAATTACTAGAATAGAAAGCTTAGTTAATGACCAGTTTTATAATCAAATCTTTGATTTCACACAGACTAAGAACTTTGATAAAGACCTAGTGAAAGCATTAAGAGAATATTTAGAGGAGAATAGTTATGAGGGGGAATTATTTTATATTGATGTTAGTAAAGTACCTTTCTCATTTGAAATGAGGGAGGTCGTTGTTGATATAATAGGACAGTTGCTACTAAACACTGCAAGAGAAGGAAGATTTAAAGAAGATCCTGTAACAGTATTCGCTGATGAAGCCCATCAATTTATGAATAAGTCTGTTACAACGGACAACGAGGTTTTGACACTAGAGGCATTTGAGAGTATTGCGAAAGAAGGAAGAAAGTATGGTTTGTTTCTATGTATTACAACACAATTGCCACGTGATATACCAATAGGTATCCTAAGCCAAATTGGAACTTTTGTTACACATCGTCTTATTAATCAAAGGGACAAAGAAATTGTTATGCATTCTTTGCCATTCTCCAATAGAGACATTATTAATTATCTGCCTGCACTTGGACAAGGTGAAGCAATAATATCCAGTAATGAGTTAAAAGACGTATTATTCGCTAGGATAACTAGACCACGAATAGAACCGGACTCAAATACACCAGTCTATTCTGATACAGTGACACAACTTATAAATGAAGAAAATATAGAATGAAGGGGTATTTACCTCGCTACTCTAACACATTAGCATATTGAGGGACTGAATCCAGAGCGGGAATATATATTTGGAACAGTGGTTTCTAGGAGATGTTATTAATGAATAAAGGATATATATGTAGAGAGAAGTATAATAGTTATAAAACAGACTAAAAATGCTGGGGAGGTGCGATCAGATGTTACCAAAGAAAGAAATTCAATATTTATTAGAGAGACTCGAATCGAGCATTGCTTACGACTTGGAATAACAACAATTAGATTTTAAACAATGGAACAAATAGATGGAGAATAAGGATAACTTTGTCTAAAAGCGAACATTTGATAGTAAGATGAGGGGAACTAAGGACAAAAATAAGGACATCATAAATCGAAAATACTATTGGGATACCGAATAATATATTAGAGCTCCTCACAAGGTTTTTTAGAGGAGCTCTAATTGCTCTATTTTACCCTACAAACCGGTACGGATGCACTTTAATGGAACGGTACAAACCTAAAAAGAGAAGG
Organism: Ornithinibacillus contaminans; assembly: GCF_001038425.2. Lineage (GTDB taxonomy): Bacteria > Bacillota > Bacilli > Bacillales > Amphibacillaceae > Ornithinibacillus > Ornithinibacillus contaminans. Next base: position 266,677 of record NZ_LDPV02000050.1, on the reverse strand, counting down.
TAAGATACTAGCCGTGGAGTCCCCCATATCTATTTAATCTAAAATAAAATAAGGTGGTTAATTGAAATGGCGTCAATTAAAACAAGTCTTTCTGATAAGGGCTGGGTGTTGATTAAAAACAAATCTAATATAGATAAAGATGAATTATTAAAACTAGCTAGAGCTATAGGGGTTCCTATTGCTTCGCGTAGACATGGTTCACTATTAGATAAACTGAGATTACAGGAAGTACACGAAGCAAATCCAAATTCTTTAAGCGCAATACACGGAACTGGAACTTTCCCCCTTCATAGTGATACTGCTCATTGGAAAACCCCAGCAAGATTTGTTATTTTATTTGCGAAAGAAATAAAATCTGCTTGTTATCCAACAATTTTAATGGATACAACTGTACTAGATTTTGATGAAACAAAATATGAAGTGTTGAAGAGAGGAATATTTACTGTGAAAAACGGTCGGAGGAGTTTTCTTACTACAATTATAAGTAATAGTGAAAAAAATTCAAGTGAGTTTATTCGTTATGACCAAGGTTGTATGAAGCCCGCAAATAAAACGGGTGAAACAGCAGATAAATACTTAAATAAGCTAATTGATAATGCTGAGCCTATTATAGTTAATTGGGAGCAAGGGGATTTATTAATATTTGATAATTGGAGGTTTCTTCATGGAAGAGGGCAAAAAGGCAATGAAGCTTTAAATATAGATCGATTACTATATAGAGTGCTTATAATGAATCATGGGGAGGGAAATAATATTGGGTATTAAATATGAAGATTTGTGGAAAAAGTCACAAGTATTTATTGAAAGAGCAATAGAAAGTAGGAACGAGAGTAAAATAGATGAATTTAATCTATGGGCTTCTATAGCATTAGAGTTACTAGGCAAATCAACCTTGGCAAAGATACATCCATCCCTTGTAGTAGATCCCTCAACTCCCAAGGGGTTATTAATAGCTAGTGGTTATTCTGATAGTGAAGATTATAAAACTATAACTGCCAAAACAGTTTTTGATAGACTACGGAACTTAATTAAAGTTAAAAGGTTTGATGAAGACACTAAGAAATTTTGTACCAGATTAGCGAATTTACGAAATGCTGAACTGCACTCGGGTGAACTCCCTTTCGTTGATAGGGATATGGAAAGTTGGTTACCTAAGTTCTGGGATACTTGTAAAATGCTTTTAGAACACCAAGGAAAAACATTAGAAGACTATATTGGGGAAAGTGAAGCAAAAAGCGCAGAAGAAATAATACATGATAAATCAATTGTATTACAAAAAACTATTGAATCAAAAATACATAAATTTAAACAAGATGCGTTAAAGAGATATGGTGGAGAATTGGAGAAGGAATCAGAAAACTTCAAGATTTCATGGATCAATGAGGATGAAATTGTTGTAAAGTGTCCCGCATGTACCTTTGAAGCTGTTATTGAAGGTGAAGCTCTTGAAGAAGGGGAAATAGAATCAAATCCCGATGATCCTTGGATTTTTTTCCAGGATATAACATTTTTAGCAACTTCTTTTACATGTAGGACATGTGGTTTAGTCCTAGGCAATCATGATGAAATAGTAGCTGCAGGGTTAGACCAAGAATTTACAAATAGAATAGAAGTAGAGCCGGACTATGAACCAGATTATGGAAATGATTAAGATAAAGTACTTTATCTTTGAAAACAACTTGTAACTGATGGTGTAAACACACAGACCCTTTTTGGTATGACATTTTTAACAAATTTATAAGAACTGGAGTACTGTGGCCCAGTTCTTATTTAACCTTTTTTTTCTCTATATAATTTGTATTAACTACAAATTTATAATGCAGTATTATTTACTTATACAGAAATAGTAAATAAAGATTATCCCTCCATTAACTTATTCCTAATTCGTATAGTATGCAATGGATGTAACTCGTTGTACTTATAAATTGAAGCAATAATTACTTGATTATCAGAAAATTCCTCCATAAGTATATTCATTGTTTCGCGGATATTTTCTTGATCTATTTCACGACCACTTGGTGAGTCGAGGACTATAGGCAATTTAATACCTAGGACTCTTTGAATCTCTAAGATATATGCCATTTTAAAGGAAAATACGATTTTGTGTAGTACGGCTCCACTTAGTGATTTCAGATCAGAAGTAAAAATATAGTTTTTATTAAGGTTAATAACATCTTCCACCCCTAATTTTTGGGCAAATTTAATTATGGATCTATGTAAGTCATTAACAATAGGATTATTATCAATGGTTCTTTCTAGAATAGTTCTCTTTAGCTTTTTATTTTGGTTATTTAATTGAATAATTATTTTTCTTATTTGATCTGGATTGACATTTAAGTGAGCTATTTGACTATCAAATCTCTCGATTTCAGTCTGAACGTCGAATAAATTTTGGGTCTCTGATAGTTTCTGATTAAGTATTGACAGTTCCTTCTTAACTTTTGCAAGATTTATTTTAACCATGTTATATCGTGCAAGAATATAGTTTTGATTATCGTCAAAGTGTTCAATGGTATCCTTTGTTACGGGAATCGTTCTCCCGGTATCTTCGTCTTTTACTACTAATTTCATTTTCTCAATAAAACTAGTAAAATAGATGTTTTCTTTTCTAATAGAGTCTATAGACTTCAATTTATCTTCTAATTCATTTTTTTCAAAAGTAAGCATCTGGATTTTATTTTCCAACTCAGAAGTATAGTCAGGAAAGGCTATATCATTTGCAGATGTTGCAAGATGTTCTTTGTATTCTATAATATTTTGAAGTTGTTGGTATTTTTTTAACTCTAACTCTATTGATTTTTGTTTTTCTCGTAATTGAGTTACATTTCTATTTGATAATCCTTGTACAAGTTCCTCAATATTAAAATGAATACTACCGATGACTACTCCTCTATTAAGTAAAGTCCAGCCTTTCTCTTGATCCATATAAATTGCACCAAGTATATTTTTTAAAATGTCTTCGTTTGTTGTCCCCCAAACGAAACTTTGTAATTCAATTTCCTCTTCAGGTAGCACAAAAGTATAAATGTCAGTATTATTTATTGATAGTGTAATAATGTTATTTTCTCTTCTTGTTTCCATGTTCTTATTGTTAGTATCAAAGTTACATATGACGGTGCATTTATTAAATTTTATATTTTTAGTCCCAGGTATGTTGTAACCCAGAGAATAAAACAAAAATCTTAATAAAGTAGATTTCCCCACGCTATTCTTTTTGCTATGTATTAAGTTGAAGTTATCATCTAAATCGAATCTCTTTGTAATTCCATTATATTTTATGATTAAATGATTAATTTTCATAACAAGCCCGCCGCCTTTTTTACACTATCTATTCTAAATCTATTTGTTAAAATCTTTGTTAATACTAGTTTAATGACACCCTCTTTAATATCAGGTTCTAAAAGGTTATTTTTAAATAAGGAGTCATATGATTTCCAATTGGTCTCAATAAATTTACCAATAGATTCTTTTCTCTTTAATGAATGATTTTCTTTTTGAAATTTGGTAAAGTCATTTACAACCTTGGTAACAAACTCAAATTGTTCGGATTTTTTATTAATAAATGTATTATATTTCCGTACAATTTCTTCGATTTCACCTGGGTCGTAGTTATCAAAAAAGCTGTCATAATATGAAATAGAGGAATCTAAAACGACAACGGGCCAAATCAAATCTTCTTTTTTTAGTTTTACCAGCTTTGTTGAAGCGTTCTGAAAAAATATATTTTGCCAATAATCCAATAGATGTTGGGCTATTCCTTCACTTATATCCGCACTAGCTAGAAAGGTTTTCACTGCTTCATTAATTATTCTATACCTAGTTTCTTTATCCTCACCAAAGAAAGGAAATGACCAGATTTCCAATTTATTGTAGTCTAAGTAAGATAGGCTTAGGTTAAACTTTTTCGCAGCATTATCAATGTACTTTTTTATAATACCTTTTGCTGGGTTGTTTAATTCTGTATATGTGTATTTTAAAACTCCATGTCCCATAAAGTAATAAAACAGCTCTTTATCTTTTAGCGGATTCATTATATTAGATACATATATAATTTTTTCGTATTTACTTTGATTAGTTGCATTAATAAGAGTTTTGAGTGCATCTCTCAATTTGGTAAGTGTGTTTGTACTTGAAGTAGGATCTTCTTGTGATTTTGCTTGAACAAATATAGTCTTACTATCTTTGAGGTAAAGTTCAATATCATCAATTTTCCCCTCGACTTTTAAGGATTCTAAACACTTAATGTTTTTAAGTGCTAATAAAATCGCTGCATTACTTTGGAAGTCCCATCCAAATGCAGATGAGGATGCATTAGTATCAATTACTGCAGTTGCTTCACTAGACCTGACCATTTTACTCACCTATTCGAATATAGTTTATAAGAGTATATTTTATGAAAAATTTCCTATATTTAATAGTATAGTAGATAACATTGGTTATTGATACCATATTTAGGTTTAAATACATCCAATGCAGAATAGAGGTAGTGAAAGTAACCTTCACTACCTTTAAAAAAGATAAAATATATAAGCTTTTATATTACAGAAAAGATTATTATTTTACCCTACAAACCGGTACGGTGAGCCTTATCATAAGTGAAAATAATTAACAGACATTTTACAAGAAGTGAATTTTCAATGGTACCGCTATTTCGGAACGTGGTGAAAAGATTAGGGTAGAGAATATGCTGAGGGTCATATGGAAAGAGGAAAGAACCAAAAAAAAGAAATCAAAAAAATAACGGGGAGTGAAAAACACTCCCCGTTATTTAGCGTCTATCAAGAAATTATCTTGTCCGGGATAAACGGATGATAATAACTCATGCCGCCCTTTTTCCCGCTTATCAAGCATAATCTGTTCAGGCGTAATCCCCCGCTCGCGCAATACTTCCATGTTCTGAACAATAAATTCATCACTACCAACAATATAGTAGATACCGCTCTTATCTGCAGCAAGATTCCTCGCTTCTTCATAATAGTCTTTACGGTTATCAACAAACAGTGATGTGAAGTTCTTATCCGGTGCTGATTTGAAAACGGTAGGGAATAAGAAATCCTTTGTTGAATCAATGTTCAGGGAATGGATTTGATTCACATTGTCCGCACGTTCCAAATAATCAAGTACAAGCGGTCTAAACGTTGCCAATCCAACACCTGATGATAGCAGGTATATATTTTTATTCTCTCTTCTAAGTGGCACATTCGAATGCGTTTTGAAGATGGCTACTTTAGTTCCGACTTCTATAGTTTTTAAGATCGTCTTAAACTCCGAGCATTGCTCTTTAATCCGTGTTGTGATGCCGATCGTATTTTCGTGAGGTAATGTGGAGATGGACATATGGCGAATCAGACTTCGGTTTGGTTTATCTCCGGCGTTGAAGCCTTCCAGTGCGAAGTGCGTGTGGGAACCTTCTTCCCAGGTAAAGTCTTCTGGACGGTCAAGCAGGAACGTTTTTACCTCTGGCGTTTCCTCGGTAATCTTATTTATTCTCGTCCAGTATATTTGCATGATCATACTCCTATCACCATGATATGAATTGTTATTATCTACTATACAATAAATGATAACAATTCTCAATTATGCGGATGAATTATTTTGGTTTGGAAGTATCATTTATAGGTGTTTTTATTTTGGGATAATATTTTTGGAATATTATGTTAGTATGTAGGAAGAGGGATTGTATTATGGCGGCTAAGTATAGGGGGCTTATAATGATGAAACAACTTTATATTAAGCAAAAAGTATTCAGTCTAAGTGAGAAATTCACGGTGAATGATCAGGCGGAGAACGATGTTTATTACGTGGAGGGCAGCTTCCTGAAGATCCCTAAGACCTTCACGATTAGCAATACAGTAAATGCTGAAGTTGCACGCGTTACGAAGAAGGTGTTTAGCTTTTTTCCGAAGTTTTTTGTTGAGGTAAACGGACAAGAAGTGTTAACGATTAAGAAGGAACTTTCCTTCTTCAAGGCTCGCTATACGATTGATGCAGCAGGTATTGAAATTCGAGATAATTGGTGGGATATGGAATTTCAGGTAATACAGAATGGTGAGGTCGTGGGAAAAGTAAATAAGGAATGGTTCTAATGGGGCGATAGCTACAAGGTAGCGATATTCGATGAAGCGATGGAGACTATTGTAATTGCAGTTGTAGTTGCCATTGATTGTGTGAAGAATGATGAAGCGAATGCAGCAGCTTCCTCGATAACGACGCCTTAATTTAGAATTTAGTAGTTTAGAAGACTAAAGTAGTCCATCATTATATGGAGCGGTGGATTTTTCAAATAGTATGAGGGGATTTGGACGGAGCTAGACTTTAACTTACCTGATAATATCATTATCATCTAGTATATGCTGGAGAACCAAAATGGAAGTAAATATATTTATAATATAGTGCAGTGTTATAATTTCAGGTAATAAATTCTTTTTTGGAGGTACGCTATGAATGTTGTTGTGAATACTCAAAAAGAAAAATATAAAGATTGGGTTACGGAAAATTTAGGTGAAAAGACGGGTATGTGGTACACACCATATCTTGAAAAACTTGGAACCCTGTTAGAAAAGTTTGGATTAGGTAGCGGCTATAAGGAAAATTTCTTTGAGTATCAATCATATTCGGAATATAAAAATATCTATCAACAAATAACGAAACAAAGTGATGAGGATATTGAGAGATTAGTAACTGGTAAAAGTACACCACGATATCCAGAAAAGTTTGGTACGACAAGAATTCAATTTAGAAAAAAATATGCGGAAGATGAATATAATCGCGGCGTAAGAAGTAAGCCTGATAATATAGGTGGGATACCTGACTGGGGCGTTTTAATGCGATCATATTTAATATTTTTATATTATGATGAAAATCCTACTTTAACTTATCCTAAAAAAGAGAAGAAAATTGCGAACCAAGAAGATGAAATTGATAACAGCATTAATTATTGGGTAATTTCACCAGGCGAAAATTCGAGATTATGGGATCAGTTCCACGCAGAAAATATGATTGCACTTGGTTGGGACTATTTAGGAGATTTAATAAACTATGATTCGAAGGAAGCTGTTGAACGAAAAATAGCTGAGCAAAGAGCAGATGGGGTGCGCCCTGTCAATGATACAAAGGCTGTGTGGGATTTCTATCGTGAAATTCAAATGGGTGACGTTGTATATGTGAAAGAAGGAATTAAGAAAATCCTCGCACGTGGTGTTGTTACGGGAGATTACTACTTCGATGATAAAGCAGCCGAGTATAAACATAGAAGAAAAGTAGAGTGGCATCAAGTTGGGAAGTGGGAACTACATCAGACTATTGCTCAAAAAACGTTAACATGTTTAAATTCTTATCCAAATCTTATTAAAGAAATGGATCAATTAATGAACGAAGATTTTATTGACCCAAAGATTGTGGAAGTAAATGAATTTCGAAATTGGCTATCTAATCAAATTATGGAAACAGGAGCTAGTTTGAATGATAAAACCGTTACGCAAAAAGTAAATGCGTTAAAGGATATAGAGCAACACTTTGACACTGCTATCTTTGGCGAAACAGATATGGATCAACTAAAACAGTTAAGGGATGTCGTTATATCTGATGAATCCTACAAGAAATATAAAGGCGTATCGGGAAGTTCAATTGACTACTACATTCGCTTTATAGATTCTAAGCCTACTGTACAAGAAAATGAATCCTTTACAATGGATGAATTTCTTTCGAATGTTTTTATTGAGAAGAAGGAGCTTGTAAGTCTAATCTCTTTACTTGAAAATAAGAAAAATCTTATTTTAAAAGGTGCACCGGGAGTAGGGAAGACATTTATTGCCAAGCGATTAGCGTATGTCATGATGGAAGAAAAAGATGAAACACGTGTCCAAATGGTTCAGTTCCACCAAAGCTATAGTTATGAGGACTTCATTGAAGGGTTCCGTCCAAAAGCCGAAGGAGATGGGTTTGAGCTGAAACAAGGTCCGTTTGTGAAGTTTGCTAGAAAAGCAGCACGAGATCCAGAACGTGACTACTTCTTTATTATTGATGAAATTAATCGTGGGAATATGAGTAAAATCTTTGGGGAATTAATGATGCTTATTGAAGCGGATAAGCGAGGCGAGCAAATCAATCTCCTTTATTCTAATGATAAGTTTTCTGTGCCATCGAATTTATACATCATTGGAATGATGAATACGGCAGATAGAAGCTTAGCTTTATTAGACTACGCACTTAGAAGAAGATTTTCATTCTTTGAAATTAAACCGGCGTTCCAAAATGAAACATTTAAGTCGTATGTAAACGAATTAAATAATCCAGAAGCTTTAAATCGTATCATTGATGAAATTAAAAGCTTAAATAATCAAATTGTTGAAGAGCTAGGGACAGGCTTTCAAATTGGGCATAGCTACTTTGTAGGTGATGCTTATAAAGTAGATACTGCAAATCGTGTAGAGGAAGTAATCGAATATGAAATCATTCCACAGCTATTCGAGTATTGGTTTGATGATGAACAGAAAGCAAACGATTGGGCTGAACGACTAAGAGGTTGTTACGATGGATGGAAATAATAATATTCCAATTCGCAATATATACTATATGCTTTCCTATGCCTATCAAACGTTAAATCTTTCCGAGTATAAACAGATCGGAACCGAAAAGTTTGAGAACGTCAAAGAGCTTTACTCAGGAATATTATCGATTGGTATTCCTGTTTTGATTCGCGGAGGATTAAGTAAAGATTATATAGGTGTTGAAGAGACTTCCAATGTGATTAAGGGGAAAATTGATATCAATTCTACGATAAAGAAAAATTCATTGGTAAATAAGAAAATTGCTGTGGTTTATGATGAGTTCTCTGAAAATATATTGTTGAATCAAATTATTAAAGCAACACTTGTTTACCTATCGCGATCAAATAAAATAAGTCAAAAAATGCGAAGATTATTCTACGGTTTGCTGCCTTATTTTACAGAGGTATCAGATGTAGAAGTAGATTTGAAGCTATGGAAAAACGTTAGATATAGCCGCCAAAACATTCGCTATCAATTTATTGTAGACGTGTGTAGATATCTTTATGAGCAGTTATTATTTGATGAAAGCTCTACATCTCAAATGATGAAGGAGATTCAAGACGAACAAAGATTATCGTCTTTATATGAAAAGTTCATCTATGCGTTTTTTAAACGTGAAACGAATTATAATGTATCCCATCCTCAAATACAGTGGAGTGTTGATGATGAATTCACAGAAGCATTACCGATTATGCAAACAGACCTTGTAATTCAAAAAGATAAAAAAACATTGATAGTGGATACAAAATTTTATTCTGAAAATATGGTAGCAAGGTTTGAAGGTGGAGCTGCAAAGCAAAAATCCGGTAACCTTTATCAAATATTTACATATATAAATAATTGGAAAAAAGAGCCGGGTGAAACGGTTGCAGGTATGCTACTTTATGCGAAAACAACTGCATTAAATCAACCCAACCATATTTATCACATTAAAGGTAACCAAATTTTAGTTGTATCTCTTGATTTACAACAAGATTTTAGCGGCATAAAGGAAAACTTGTTAGCATATGCCAATCAATTTTTTGCGTAGTTTTATAAATTCGCTTTATCTAAATAAGAAATATCCCTCGAATCATCATTAAGGGGACATTTCTTATTATTACCCGTTCATATTTGATACAAATAAATCGTATCGTTAATTAAATGCTATTAAAACATCGGCAGAAACTATATAAGAAAATATGATAATGAACCCATATGCGAAGTAACGAACTTTGAACTGGCTGCAATATTTGAAATTGGTAGGTTAATGAAAAATCATTCAATTTCATTTGCATAGAAACATCTGTATTCTCACGTATACATACTTTTGATAAATTAGTTGTTAAATCAAGTGATTTATAAAGTAATTCTGGTTTGCTAAAAAAATATAATAATAAGTGGACAATTACTCTAAGACAAAAGATGTCTTTTTCTAGTAAGTTATTCTAGACTATAAGTAACAATATCAATCTATAACGAAAGGAGAAAAAAATGAAAGTTACCAACTCAAATACTTTACTCATTCATAAAAATACGGAATATCTACCAAATCAAACAAAAGCAGAAGCAAGTAATCATCATAAAAGTCAAAACTTCCACGAATACTTAGAACGAAGCAATACCGATAGCACTTCCTTAACTAAGCTCAATTATGCATATACGAATGGATCAGACTTTATAAAAGCAAAAGCTAGCGAAGTAGACTTGCCATTGTTAACGCTTGAGGAGATAAAAAGCACTTTTTCAGATCAAGAAAGCGCATTAGCATTAACTCCCGGAACAAAGATTAAATTATCATCCTATACCAATCCAGCGGTTTATGTAACAGTAGAAAAAGAATCCGTTAGTATTTCAACGGATACAACACCGCTTGGAAGGGCATATGTGAATGAGTTTAATACAACCGTAAGAGAAATGCTGAATGTTACTAATTCTAATGAAATTCCAGACCTGTCAAAGCTGTCAAAAGAGGATTTAGCCATTGTTAAACAAATGCAGCAGGAACATGCTGATGCAGTAAAGGGAATTGGCGGTGAAAAGCAGTACCAATCCTTACACGCCATTGCGGAATCGCTTGATGATTTCATCCGTTTCGCAAATGGACAATCGCATTCGGTTTCAGTAGAAGATCATGAAAATATTAAATCAGGATTAGAAATGATGGGGATTGATACAAGTCAGCCATTTTATATCAATGGGAATAAGATTGAATATGGTGAAAATGGGTTTGTTAGAAGTCTGCAGTAATTAATTCCGTATGAAAACCAGTAAAAATAAAAACAATAAAAGCTCACCTTAAAAAAGTAGTTCACTTACTATGGGGAAAATATCGAATCACATAACAAATCGCATATGGTTTCGTAGTATCTTTAACAACCAACACTTAATTTAGCACGCAAAAACGCTTGGATAAACTAGGTATCAAAGCGTTTTTTTTATTTCATTATTTTCATGTATAGTTTCTTACTCCATTAAAGCTCCTATTAGTTCAATAATTTCTACCCAAAATTCCTATCCAAAAACAGAAGTAAATAACTACCTGCGCAAAGATAAATTGCAACTTGAGTTATGACGTAAATTGAAAGTTCAGATACAGTCAATTTCCTATCTCTCTTAACTCTTTTAAAATGTCTATAATAATAGAGTGAACATATGAGTAGTATTATTGCTGATAATTGGAATATATTATCCAGAAGATCAACCAAAAAATCATCTCCTCCACTTACAATATGTACTCTTTTTTATTACATAATTTTATAAAGTTATTATAACATATATTCTGACTTATCATAAAATTATCGAACCCTGATTTACAAATAGAACTCCAATTAGCGATGAAAATAGCACGGCAATTAGTCCTCTACTAACATCTATTAATGGCAAAGTCTTGCAATCATTGAATTCCAAGCATGCGGTTTAAACAACCTTCTCCAGTCTCTTCCTCTCAAAAAATCCATATCTTGCCTCAACCAACAAACCAACCTCTGCAATAAGCGCAATTAATACTACCCACGCCCAAAGCGTTAAGAAGACATTCAGAAAATGAGACAGATAATTGGAATGTTCATGCATCGCCATCGTAAACGCGTAAAACATACCAAACGTAAAATTTCGTGACCATTGACTAATATGATACGTAAGAACTCCCTTTTTCCAACCAAGTAGCTTGATGCGCTTTATGGCCCTCGTTATTTCTATTGCCTCAACAATGAGCAATAACGTAAAAACAAATAGCCAAATAAATAGGACAACTAACGGTGACAGTAGGTTCGATGTAACAATCGCCAGACCGGTTATTGACAGGGCACCATGTATAATACAATTGGTGTTCGTCCAATCCTCTGTAAGGGACCATTGTGTATTCCTTAGGTAACGGATCAAAATCAGCAGGATGCCAAGCACATAAAACAAAGCACCTAGTGAAATAGAAACAATCATAAAATAAGAAGAAACAAAGGGAAATAACTCCTCCCAAACAATAATGATTGATTGTGTCGCAACCGTAGACAGCAACACAACACCATGAATCAAATGGCTCCTTGGGTCTTTTAATAATTGTTTAAAATTATACACACATACCCCTATAAAAAGGACCCAAAAAAGCGTATTTACGAATGCAATGACTTGAATTATTTCGATCGTTTCTGGAAAGTACTTATGAATGACATTACATAAGACGGAAACGCCAGCAATCCAAGTTCCCATTAAAAATGAATTAACAGGATTATTTAGAAGCGGAACTAGAAAGCTTTTATGGAAAAATTGACACATCAGTAAGGCATACATTATTATTCCGATAATCGTAAGTAAAACAGTAAAAACCTCTCCTAAAACGTGATTTAGGAAAGGAAAAGCTTCGATTGCTGCATAAAGGAAAATTCCCACTGCCATTATTATAGCCCCCGAAGCTGGGTTAATTTTTTTAAAATTGCTCATTGCTGTTACTCCCTTTGATGAAAAATTATTACCTAACTCTATCATCCGTCATTCTATCAACCATTGTCAATAAGCTCATGGTTGAGTACGTAGAGGTTTCTTTGCTGCGAGCAAGGTCCTTCTCCCTCTGCTCGATAGCTTTTACTGAATAGGTAATTTATCTGGATTCATGGTTATATACATTTCGACTATTTTCTCATTACTAATATAAAAACTAAGGATACTTTGAATCTTACCATTCATGTATATCACGACTGCTGGTTGACGATTGACATTTTTCACCTCAAAATAAAAGTCTTCAGGCGCCTTTTTCATGATTCCGTATAATAAGGATAAAACATTAGAGGAGGATACGATTGGACGTATAGCAGCCGTGACTTTACCGCCACCATCGGAAAATAGTGTGACATTTTCGGATATAAGCTCTAATAGCGCATCCATATTTTGCATTTGAAATGCTTCTATAAAGCGATTAATTAGTAACGTATTCTTCTCATAGTTTAAGCTTTCACCTTCTACACGTGAGATCTTTTGCATAGCCCTGCTATAAATTTTTCTGCAGTTTTCTTCTTTCTTTCCAACTATGGTAGCAATCTCTGAGTATGGGTAATCAAATACCTCTCTTAAAAGGAGAATTGCTCGTTCATCTGCTCCCAAATGCTCCATCATACGCAAATAGGCAATACTTAATCCTTCTTTCTGTATAAGCGTTTCAGATGGATCAATGGTTTGTAATTTTTCTAGTAATAATGGCTCGGGATTCCATGGTCCCACATAATGTTCTCGTCTGTACCGTGCAGACTTTAATACATCAAGACAGAGGTTCGTCATCATTTTACAGAGATATGCTTTCTTAATTTTTATGTTTTTCTCATTTAATTGGGAAGCTCGTAGAAAAGTTTCTTGGACAATATCTTCTGCTTCTACTACTGAACCTAACATCCGATAACCTATTGAAAACAACAATGGTTTAAAAAGTTGGTAATCTTCTTTCGTAATTTGCACTATTTTCCTCCTTCTCGTTTAAAATGATCTCTTCAGCCGCTTGTTTTCCACTGCTAGCTGCTCCGTCTGCCAAAATGGAGTCGGAGGAAGCCCAGTCTCCTGCTATATATAATCCCGGAATTTCTGTTTTAGAACGCTGTAGCTTGTGTTCATCTCCTAGTTGGGGTAAGCGCTGGTTCACCGTAATATTAGGAAGGAATCGTCTTGTAATCACATATTGCTGCCAACCTGGCTGTAATCTATCTAAGAATTGTTCAAGCTCGTTTTTAATACTTGTGCTATCAATGTGATCATCTGGGTGATGGTATTTAAATACATGAAGAACTGAACTTTTTGTGTCATCAGAAAGGCGGGCATAATTTGAATGTACAGAATAATAAAGGGGATCTGTGATGCCCATGGCGAATAATCGACTTGGATTAGGAAGTTGTGATAAAGCAAGATCTAATGTCGCCCCTCTAACAGCTTTTATCTGGGTAAAAAAGCTGTTTTGGTAATTTTCGTTTACCATTTTATGAAGTTCATGAGGGCCAGTTGTACAAATAACATATTTCGCGTGAATTTCTTCGTCATTAGACAGAATTAATTTAAATTGATCCTCTTGTTGGGCGGGATCAATCTGTTTAACAAGCGTATGTGATTGAACCTGAACACCCAGGCTGATTGCTTTATTGTGAAGTTGGTCAATAATAGTTTGCCAGCCACCATCTAGATAAAGAACGCCTCCCATAGCATTTCTTATATTCGATACTACTACTTTGGCGCTCGCCATTTCAGGAGCATGGCAATAGGTTGCAAGTCTGCCAAGTATATATAGTAATGACTGAACTCTTTTAGAGTCGCCTACTTGCATAACCCATTGTTGGAATGTTTGCGCTGCTAAATTTTCAGTATCTGTACGCATTACTTTAAACAAAACCGCGATCCATTCCATACGTTCTTTCCTATTCAAAAGACTTGTTCTAAAAAGTTCAAGAGGAGAAAGCGGGGCAGCATATTCGATATTGTCTTCAATTAATATACCGTCTAATTTGGGTGATTTTCCACTGAGACTAATACCTAAATCTTTGAGAATAGTCATGGCTTTCCCTTTTTTAGAAAGAGCATGCGGACCTATATTCAAATACTGTTGATTCACCTTGTTCGTTCTAGCCCTGCCACCAATATTTTTTCCTTTTTCTATTAGTAAAACAGATAAACTGGTTTCAGTTAAATAATTTGCTGCAACATAACCTGCTAATCCACCACCAACAATAACAATATCCCATTTTTGAGTCATAAGATAACCCCCTAAAAATTATTTCATAACTCAAGACGAGAAAGGGTAAATAGATGTGACATCTTTTAAAAAAATTTTAGGAAATTTTTCGTGAGTAAGCTCTAGCGACTTTTTCCAATTATCCATGGTAAGTCATATTTCCTGAAACACATAAAATAATATGCTCTATGATGAGAATGGATGTGTTAGAAGTTAACCGTAATCAATTCCGTATGAAGACCATTAAATATGAAAACAATACTAAAAGCCGCAGCCTAAATCAGGGTGTGGATTTTATTGACTAACGAAACCCACTATATCAGCTTCTATAACCTTCCAAAATTGCACTCCCACCCCCAATAATGCTACCATAACAATGACTAACATCAGAAAGGACATAAACCATGCTAAAATCCCTATTCAAGAAAAAAGAAGCAGAAAAAATCTATGCAGCCTTAAACGGTAAAATCGTAAAACTAGAGGAAGTTCCAGATCCAGTTTTCAGTCAAAAAATGATGGGTGAGGGAATTGCTATCCAACCTACAGAAGGAAAAGTCGTATCGCCAGTAGATGGAAAAATCGTGCAAGTCATGGATTCCAAGCATGCGATTGGGATTGAAGATACCAATGGCAACGAAATCCTAATCCACGTTGGCTTAGAAACAGTTGCATTAAATGGAGAAGGCTTCAATCTACATATTCAAGTAGGTGATTCTGTTACC
Source organism: Ornithinibacillus contaminans (assembly GCF_001038425.2). Taxonomy (GTDB): domain Bacteria; phylum Bacillota; class Bacilli; order Bacillales; family Amphibacillaceae; genus Ornithinibacillus; species Ornithinibacillus contaminans. Next base: position 251,225 of record NZ_LDPV02000050.1, on the reverse strand, counting down.
GTTGGACAACTTTTAATGGAATTTGATCTAGCTTACATTGAAGCAAATGCGAAAAGCACCGTGACACCGATTGTGATTACGAACAGCGGGACAAGCGGAAAGACATTCACGCTTACTGATGAGCAACAAGCAACAGCAAGTGAAACTGTCCTAATTCAAGCTACCAAATAAGAAGGAGACATGCTTGATGATACGTAACTATTTTCAAGAAATAAACGAACTTCTTCATACTGTGGAAGAGAAAGAAACCGAGACACTAAAGCAAGCGGCAAGCAAAATTGCTGAATCAATCCAATCAGGTGGCATAATTCATTTCTTTGGCTGTGGGCATTCCCATATGTTGGCTGAGGAAGTATTTTACCGGGCTGGCGGATTAGTTCCGATCAACCCAATTTTCCATGAGCCGTTAATGCTGCATGAAAATGCAACAGAATCATCTGCACTAGAACGAAAAGAAGGCTATGCTGGGGGCTTTATGAAGGATGAAGATATCCGAGTCAATGATGTGCTCGTTGTGATCTCGACTTCTGGCAGAAATTCGGTACCGATTGATGTTGTGGAATTCGCAAAAGAAAAAGGTGCTTTTGTCATTAGTATTTCGTCTAAAGTGTACGGTGAGCAGCAAACGTCCCGTCATTCTAGTGGGAAATTCCTACACGAAGCGGCTGATCTTGCCATCGATAACCATATTCCAGTTGGGGATGCCCTAATTAAGGATGAGCGGGTTGCGATTAAATTTGCGCCAGGATCATCGGTTGTAGGGATTGCGATTGTAAATAGTATGCTTGCTGAGGCAATTTCACAAATGGCTGAAAGTGGCTTTGAACCGCCTATTTTATTAAGTGGAAATGTGGACGGAGCAGACGAGCATAATGCTGCGCTTATCGAAAAATATCGCGGACGAATTAAACTATCATAAAAGTCATCAAAACTGGTATAGACAACTATATTAGGTAATGCTATAATCGAACCGAGAAAACTATTTGAAAACGCATTCAAATGGTTTTTCGCAATCATCGTATTTTTTTGTACTTATTATTAAACACTACAAATTAAGAGGAGGTTTTTTTACCATGATGAAATACTTACAAAATCTTGGTAAGTCCCTAATGCTTCCGGTTGCGGTATTACCTGCTGCTGCCCTTCTAATGGGTATCGGGTATGCAATCGACCATGAGGGATGGGGTGCTGGTAACCCTGTTGCTGCCTTTTTCATTGGCGCAGGTCAATCGATCTTAGACTTTATCCCGATTCTATTTGCAGTTGGGGTTGCCATTGGAATGACAAAGGCGAAGGATGGCCCGGCTGCACTTAGTGGTTTAGTTGGTTATCTTGTTATTACGAAATTACTTTCATCAGCAAGTGTTGCGAACCTGCAACAAATCGCCGTGGAAGATGTCAATATGGCCTTTGGCGGTATTGAGAACGTATTTATTGGTATCCTTTCTGGGTGTATTTCAGCGGCATTATACAATCGTTTTAGTAATGTAACACTACCAGACGCATTAGCATTCTTTAGTGGAAAGCGTCTTGTTCCAATTTTAACGGCAATCGTTATGATGGCTGTGTCCATGGTCATGCTGTTTGTTTGGCCAGTCGTATACACTGCACTTGTTAACTTCGGGGAAGCAATTAGTGATCTAGGTGCTACTGGTGCCGGATTATACGGATTCTTTAACCGTCTATTGATTCCTACTGGTTTACACCATGCGTTAAACAACGTATTCTGGTTCGATGTTGCGGGTATTAATGATATCGGTAACTTCTGGGCTAGTGAAGGTGTCAAAGGTATTACTGGACGCTACCAAGCTGGATTCTTCCCAATCATGATGTTTGGTCTACCAGCTGCAGCACTTGCGATGTACCATACAGCGAAAACAAAGCGTAAAAAGCAAGCTGCTTCCTTACTATTAGCTGGTGGTATTGCAGCATTCCTAACAGGGGTTACAGAGCCACTTGAATTCTCATTCATGTTCTTAGCGCCAGCACTATATGTGGTGCATGCGGTGTTAACAGGTATTTCCTTATTCATCGCAGCATTATTTGAATGGACAGCTGGATTCGGATTTAGTGCCGGATTAATTGACTTTGTCTTAAGTTCTCAGCTACCACTTGCAAACCAACCATGGATGTTAATCGTTCAAGGCTTAGTATTTGCGGTCATTTATTACTTCCTATTCCGTTTCCTAATTGTGAAGTTCAACTTCAAAACACCAGGACGTGAAGATGATGATGTAGAAGTAAATGAAGAAATCGCTCAAGCAGGTTCTAATCGTTTCAGCGTAATGGCAGAAACAATTTATGCTGGTCTTGGTGGCGACACGAACGTTGTCTCTGTTGATAACTGTGCAACGCGCCTACGTGTTGAAGTAAAAGACATGGACGCGGTTGATCAAGCTAAAATTAAAACAACTGGCGTACCAGGAATCAATGTTGTAGGTAAGAATAATATCCAAGTTATTGTTGGAACTCAAGTTCAAGCAGTAGCAGATGAAGTAAGAAAGATTCGTAAAGAAGATTAATATAAGGTAAAAAATGGCTAGTATCCCGTGATGGATACTAGCCTTCTTCTTGGGGAAAAATACGTGCTAGATGCCGAGCACTTAATCCCGTTTCATTTTCATTTTGAATTTGTATTTATCCGCACGATACGTTGAGGTTACGTATTCGATCGGTGTTTGCTGTTCATCCTGTAAGTAGGTTGTCCGCTGCATGACGAGGACAGGACTTCCTTTCTGAATGTGTAAATGCGCTCTTTCCTCGTCACTTGCAAGTGCAGCTTCAATCGTTTGATGACCGAAGCCAATTTTAAAGTGGAGCTTTTTTTCCACATAGTCGTAAAAGGATTCCGAGAAATCCTGATAATTCATATCGCCAATGACGTTTTGCGGGGTATAAACCGTTTCAAGTGCTACCGGCTCCTCGTCTGCTAGCCGCACCCGTTTAATTTTGCAAATCATGTCACCAGAGGCTATCATAAGAATGTCCGCAAGCTGTTCGGTTGCTGGGATAAAATCAAAACTGATTAATTGATTGGACGGAATCAACCCACGGTTTCGCATATCTTCACTGAAGCTCGTTAGACCGGATAAATCCTGTTCAATTTTCTTATCGGCAACAAATGTCCCTTTTCCTTTTTGACGATAAATAAGCCCTTCTTTTACTAAATTACTGATCGCTTGCCGAACCGTCATTCGGCTTATCGCATATTTTTCGGCGTATTCACGCTCAGATGGTAATAAATCGCCAGGTTTTAATTGTTTATGATGGATCATGCTTTTTATTTCTTCTTCTAATTGATAATATATAGGTATAGGAGATTGTTTATCAATCAACCCAAAACCCCCTTGTTGGGAAAAATTAAGCTAATATCGATTTTACCAAAAGAATGTAAGCCTGTACACATATAAACTGGTATAGACAACTATACTTATTGAAAGGATGAGCCAAGTTGAAGTCAACTAGCCTACTCATTAATCATGCAAAAATTTATTTAGAATCGAGCGTCATCGAAAACGGTGCTGTCTGGATTGAAGATGGACAAATTAAAGCAATCGAAGAAAAGCCTGCTACGGACGTGGCTTCGGATGTCCACGTCATTGATGGAAGCCATCTAAATCTTATCCCAGGATTTATCGATGCCCATATACACGGTGCCAATGGTGCCGATGTGATGGACGCAACGGAAAAAGCACTCGATGATATGGCAGTCCTCTTGCCAAAAGAGGGTACGACGAGCTTCCTCGCAACGACTATTACCCAGTCGCCTGAAAACATCGAAAAGGCACTGGAAAATGTGGCAAACTATCCAAACAAGCCAGCACATGCGGAAGTGATTGGTGTGCACCTGGAAGGGCCATTTGTTAACAAAGTAAAGGCCGGTGCACAGCCCGTACAATACATTAAAGCACCAGATTTAGCGCAATTTAATAAATGGCAAAAGCTTTCTGGCGACCAGATTCGTACCATTACGATGGCACCAGAATTTGATGAGGATGGACGGTTTATCAAGGCGTTAAACGAGAGTGGCGTCAATGTTTCTGCAGGCCACACCGACGCTGGTTTTGCTGGAATAAAAAAAGCGGTTAGCCATGGGGTGCGCCAATTAACGCATTTATGTAATGCGATGAATGGAATCCACCACCGCGATATCGGTGCAGTTGGTGCAGCGTTTCAACTAGAGGATTTGCATGCCGAGCTGATTGCTGACGGCATTCATGTGGCACCGGATATGATGGCGCTTATTTACCGCAATGTTGGCAGTGACCGAATCATTTTAATTACCGATGCGATGCGTGCTAAAGGATTACCTGCGGGTGATTATGAGCTTGGCGGACAACCAGTAAAAGTAACCGAGGACCGAGCGGAGTTAGCGGATGGCACCCTAGCTGGAAGTATTGTGAAAATGCGTGATGGTGCAGCGAATATGCTAGCAATCGAGGACGTAACACTTGCCGATATTGTGAAAATGGCATCCAGCAATCCTGCCAAACAAGTTGGTATTTTTGACCGCAAAGGAAGTATCGCTGTCGGAAAAGACGCAGACCTCTTACTGGTCGATGATCAGTTAAACCTAACCTACACCATTTGCCGCGGCGAAGTAGCATTTAAAGGAGCGTAATAAACATGGAATTCATCAAAGTAACTAACTATCAGGACATGAGTGATAAAGCATGCGCCATTATGATCGAAAAAATAAATAACCTAAAAAATCCGGTGCTGGGTCTCGCAACTGGGTCAACACCAGAGGGTTTATACCAAAAAATCATTGAACAATACAAGCAAGGGAAGGTTTCTTTTAAGGATGTCACAACCTTCAACCTGGATGAATATGTCGGGTTAAGTCGTGAAGATGTGAATAGCTACTACCGTTACATGCAGGAAAAGCTATTTAATCACGTGGATATCAATCTAGAACGTGTGCATTTGCCAAACGGCACGGCAAGTGATCTAGCGGAAGAATGCCGCATGTATGACAAGCAAATTGAGCAAGCGGGTCGCGTTGATTTGCAGATCTTAGGAATGGGGATTAACGGCCATATCGGTTTTAATGAGCCGGGAACACCGTTTAACAGTAGAACCCATGTCGTGGATTTGGCAGCTTCTACGCTTGAAGCAAATGCTCGCTTCTTCCCATCATTGGCAGACGTTCCAACACAAGCGGTGACAATGGGAATTGCAACGATTATGGAAAGTAAAGAAATCCTCCTACTTGTATCAGGTGAGCAAAAAGCAGAAGCAATTGCCCGCCTAGCAGAAGGAGAAATTTCAGAGGACTTCCCAGCTTCTATCTTACGTAACCATCCGAATGTAACGGTTGTTGTGGATGAAGGTGCGATGGTTAAACTGTAAGAATAGGAAAGCTTGAATCTTTCGGGGGAAGGATTCAAGCTTTTTTTCATCCTGTTTTTTTGATAAGGAAATACTAGCCGACTACTTAACTTTTAGCTTATAGTTAGAATAACTAGAGATTTCCATCAGAAGGAGCTGAAAAACATGAAGGCTGTAACCTTAGTTGAAGAAACAAGAGCAGGTTTAGTGGAGAACGTCCATACAGGGATGATTGCAGGCGTAAATGACCAATTGGAGACAATTTATCATGCGGGTGATACGTCGCATTATACCTATTACCGGTCTGCGTCGAAACCAATTCAAGCATTACCAGTATTTTTAACAACTATCATTGCGAAATATGGATTGACGAATGAGGAAGCGGCTTTATTTACAGCGTCCCACCGAGGAGAGTCGTATCATATCGCGGCACTAGAATCGATGTTAGCGAAATTACCGGTTAGCGAACATGAATTGTACTGTCCAGCAGCATATCCGTTAAATAACGAGCCAAAAGAAGAAATGCTTCGGGAGAATAGGGAAAAAAGAAGGCTGTATCATAATTGTGCGGGAAAACATATGGGGTTCATCACGGTTTGCCGTGAAATGGGATTCCCGGTTGAAGGCTATTGGGAAGTAGACCATCCACTACAACAGCAACTCCTAGACGTTCTTTCTGAGCTTTCAGAAGTACCGAAAGCAGACATACATATTGGTATGGATGGTTGCGGTGTCCCTGTTTTTGCAATTCCGTTAAACAACATGGCACTTACCTATTTAAAATTAGCGTGTCCAGATGTCATTAAAGACGCCGACTTGCGAAAAGCAGTAAACCAAATGACGAGCTTGATGAACGAGCATCCGCGAATCGTAGCTTCGGAGAACTTCATTTGTACGACATTGCTCGAGGATCCAAATATTGTCGCCAAAGGTGGCGCACAAGGAGTTTATTGTTTGGGCCTGAAAAAGGAACGAATCGGATTCGCGTTAAAAGTATTAACTGGATCAGAAGACGTTTGGCCAGCGGTTGTAGCGAGCATTCTAGAGCAAATCAACTATGAAAACAAAGAAACCGTTGCTAGGTTACGCGCGCTAAAACCATCAATCGTGAAGAATGATGCAGGATTAGTGGTTGGTGAGATTAAGGAGAAGTTTACGTTAGCTAGCAGCAAAATACACAAACAACTAAAGTGATGACTAAGGTGGATGACGATGTTAAAAGAAGCATGTGTAGAAAATTTTACAAGGGTTCCGGAGGTTATTGCCAAAGGGGCTGACCGAATTGAGCTTTGTGACAATCTTGCTGTTGGTGGAACAACCGTAAGTGCTGGTGTTGCTGCTGTTACGACTAACTATTGCCACAGTAAAAATGTTACGGTTATGGCGATGGTTAGACCTAGAGGTGGAGATTTCATTTATAGTACTGAAGAGCTGGAGATGATGAAACAGGATCTTGTTCATCTCAAACAGTTAGGGACAGATGGTGTGGTGTTTGGTTGTCTAACAGATGCGAACTGGATTGATGAAGCGGCAGTGCTCTCGCTGCTGGAACTAGCAGACGGTTTGGAGGTTACCTTTCACATGGCGTTTGACCAAATCCCTCCTGAAAACCAGTTGGAAGCGATCGATTGGCTGGTAGAGCATGGGGTGCACCGGATTTTAACCCACGGGGGACCGGCAGATTCTAAGATAGAAGCTAATTTGGACAGGCTGAAGGAATATATAGATCATGCCGCTGGTAGAATTATTATTCTTCCAGGTGGTGGCATTACGGATGAAAATCTTTCAGCTATCACAACGGCGTTATCGATTAATGAAGCGCATGGAACAAGGATTGTTGGATAAGTTCTTAGGTAGTGCTGTAAAGGAAACTATAATTATGAAGAAACCTCTTTATGTAAGTAATTGATTGTCGCGAAAAATGCTTTCGGGGAAGGATGGTTTTGAAGTGGAAAAGTTCAAGACATTTCTATTAACAATAATTACGCTAGGAGTTCTATATATAGCATTTCTATTAACGATGATGGTCTAAAGTTTGTAACAGGAAAAGAACGACTTATCGCTGGCGGATGAAGTACCAAATTATCGAGGAATAATAAAATAAGACAGAAGGAAGAAGTGCTGAATCCAAACACTTTCCTTCTGTTTTTTTGTTCGAAGATTCATTGGTAATAATTCACTAAAAACTGAGGCAAGCTATAGACAAACTGGTTTTGCGGAATAGGGGCGTTCTAACACGATGGGGATCACTTTTTGGACTAATACCGTTTGGTTTATCCTGCTTGGACTTACGACTATCATCACGTTAGTCGTTATTTTTGCTAAAGTAAAAAACCGCAAGACCGCACTTGCCTTCTATATTACGATGAGTGGGTTTGCGTTTAGCTTTGAGATGGTTATTATGTCCTATTTTAAAGCATATACCTATTACCCAATGCTCATCCCGAGCTCTTTGTCGGACGATTCGGTTGCTGGGAACCTATTCTCACAATTCTCCGTTACGGCAACAGCAATGTTAATTGCCGTTTTGAAACTGAAATATTACTGGTATGTTATTTTTATACTCCTGTACGCGGGAATTGAGGAATTATTTCTTTCTCTCGGTATCTATCAGCATAATTGGTATAGAACGTGGATGACGATGACGCTTTTGCCAATCTTTTTCTGGATAACCAAGCATGCCTACCGCATCTGTTTGACGCAATTGAAGGGATTTTTGTTCTATGTGTATATATATCTTGGTTTGGTGACCCTGCATCAGAATACGATTCTCTGGGTGTTACGGATAACTGGTCTCCAGACATTCAGCGAAGGATTGCTTTCAGAAAAAGAGCAAAGCATGATTACAATATCATTCATATACATGATTCTGATTAACGTCATCACTATACTTATCTATTTTACTGGAATCAGGTGGGGACGGAAGCTTGTCGTCATTGCGCTCTTATATATTGCCCATTTTCTAGCAATGGTCTTTGATTTGATCATCTATAAAGAAGGCTGGTTTTGGATTTCTACATCCATTTCGATATGGAGTGTCTACTTCTATACGTATTTGCTGGATAAATTGTATGGGTTTAGGGATGAGAAAAGATAACGTTAAAATATGGAATTTCAATAGATTTTTCGATGGAAGGTTTACTAGATTTTCGATGCTTTAAATTTATAAACATCAGCAAAAATCCCGAGATTAGTGTGAGTATTATTCTATAAATTTCAACTATTATTTCTCTGGTTTATTTTTATCATTTAAAATAATCCAAAAATTTATTGAGTTTATAATATATTACTGGTAATATATGTATAGTGTTATATTGCATAATTAGTTTAGTAACTTGTAAATTTATAAGATTATGATTCTGTTTGTTATTAGCCTATTTTTTGCTAATTACAATAATTATCCTCTTAGATTCAACTTTATATATTAATTTGTATTATAAAGGGGGGACAATTTACTAGTTTTACTAGAATAGAAATAATTGATGATAGGAGTGAAGGTTTTGAAAGAAATTTTTAAAAAGAACATTAGAATTTTAGCTGCGGCAGTATTAGGGTTATCTCTATTGGCAACATCCGGGGTAGTCTTTGCATCAAATGACAATCATAATTTTTCATTTAAAATAGGATCTTATTATAGCAACAGCTTTTCGGCAGAGAGGTATCGTCAAACTGATAGTATTGACAATAAGTGGAAAGTTAATTTAGCTTATTCATCTGAAGGGGCTGGTACGATTACAACCTTCTGGATCCATAAAGGTAGTAATCGAGTTTCTGAATACAAAAGTATAACTCAAGGTACAGGTGCTCACACCTATAAGCCTTATTCAACAGCGAATAAATCGTATGTGAAATTAGGTGCAGAGAACAATAATTATTCATCTAACACTTATTCTGTTAGTGGTTATTGGGATGAAGAAATTTGGTAAAATAATCTAAAAAGGGGCTAGAACAAAAGTATGATGAGCAACTAAAAACCGATCAATGTGATGTATACTCGGTAAATATTGCGAGGTTTTTCATTCGGCGAGCCTTTGGCGCAAATAATTTCTTAGTTATTTTCAGAGCGGGCTAGTTGCATCGATAATCATTGTTTGAATTTTAGATTGCCCTTACTAAAAAACTTTTTGTTCTAGCCTCGTTAAATTTAATTGATAGATTGTGGATATTTTCCTATTTCATGAGAATTGGGTGGGTGGATTGTTTAAAAGTCAATTTTTTCGTTTATATAAAAATAAATTAAGTAGAATAATTTTCTTTATTATATTATTAATTCCTTGTATAGAAATAGTTCAATTACTTCTTATGAAATTTACGCAAGGAACTGAATTTAATCCTGCATTTGCATTTTATTTGGCTGGATCTAGTAGAGGACATGTGGCACAAATTTTATTATTGTGGTTTCTGCCTTTATTCCTTTTACTGCTGTGTTCGGACGATGCTATTCAAGATTATAAAACGGGATATAAGAATATTCTTATTAGCAAAACAGGGCGGAAGAAATATTACCTAACAAAATTATTATCGTCATTTCTAGTTTCGTTTTTTACAATGCTTATCACTTTATCGATAAATTTTATTCTAGTTAATTTATTGTTTTGGAATGGTACGTATACAAAAGGCTTAACTGAGATAGTGTTAGCAAATAATCTGCTTTTTAATTTAAGTATAGAGCATCCATATTTAACTGATTTATTCTTTACTTTATTAGTTTGTACGCTTGCCGGTTTTGCAGGGGTTGTAGGCTCTAGTTTTAGTCAATTTTTTAATGATAAGAAATACACTTATACCGCTACATTTTTTGTTTGGTTTTTACTTGTTTTAAAAGAAAAATCACTTATGTTTTTATTTCAACCTTTTGCGGAGTATGGATTTGAAGTGCTTATGCCAATATTATTCTTAACTTTATCAGTATTTATTATTATTCCTCTGGGAGTTTATATTTATGAGGTGAAATACAATGTTGATTAAAAGAATAGCAATATGTATATGGTGCTTTCTGTTCTTTTGTGTTGTCTGGCTTTTACAAGGAAGACCATATTTAGATTTACCAACTCAAGAAGCAATATATTGGTTAAATAATACCGCTTTTGGTTATAACTCCATTTTAGCTTATTGTTTATTTTATCCAATCCCTTTTTTTATCTTTTTAAATCACCTCTTTTTGATATATAAGCCTTTTGCAATTGTAAAATGGACTACCAGAAGTGAATTTTACAACAAAATTATAAAAGAAATAGTTATTTCTGCGTTTTTGTTTTCTGTATTACAAATGCTCGTAAATATTTTTCTAACTTCTATTCTATTAGATGTAAATATATTAATTGAAGAAAACTTTTTTGTTATAGCTTTTATCAATATGGTTACATTAATTGTTTATTTTACTTGGATTGGTATTTTATATCGTCTATTTTATGACTGGAATAATTCAATAGGGTTAGCATACTTTTTTGCTTTTATACTAATAGGAGTTTTATATTTTATTGGGAAATTACTTATTGATGGTATCTGGTATCCAACTAATGATTTAGTTGTGTTTCAATTTTTATTAGAAAAAAAATGGTTTATTAGCAACGTAACATTGGTTTACCTAAGACAGGGTATTATTTGTTTAATTCTTTATTTGGTTGCATCAACAGTGTTTTTTAGAAAGGACATTATAAATTGAAAAAAAGCAAAGGCATCATATTATTTGTGTTTTTACTTACATTTATCCAATCCTTATTATATTTGAATACACTTCAGTATTCCTTTGGATTTTTGCATGGAGTTCCTTTCTTTAATTCAAATCAATTTGAATTAAAGCTACTATTATATTGGTTTTTGCCTATAGTAGGATTGAGTTTTTACTTTTCGGGTTATATAAAAGATGTTTTAAGAACTTATGGGGAAATGATTTTGTTGAGAAATTATAGTAAAGTCAAATGGATTATTAAAAGATATTTTAATATGGTAATTATAGTTACTATTTTTACAGTAAGTCAAATCTCTGTTTCTTATATAGTATCCTCTTTAGGTGGTCACTATCACTTTGTAGGAGTAATAGAATTTTTAAAATTAATTATTGCATATTATCTTTTCTTAGTAACTATATTTACTATTCAACTTTTCCTTGAATTATACGTATCTCCACAAGTCTCTCAAATGATGGTTTCAATTTATATTGTTCTTTCAATAATTTTGACTAAGCAACTTTTTTCACTAAAAATTCCGGGAATTGTTTATTATATCTTACTTCCAACCCTTGGTATGGGATTAAGGAATGGAGTTAGTTCCGTTTTAAACGATCAACCCAAAATAATAAATTTTTGGACTGGAGTATTTATACTGTTAATAATTAAAGGAATTGTTATTTATTTTTCGGTTGTAAGATTAAAAAAGATGGATATTGTTTAAGGAGGCAGCTCATGATTAAAATTGTTAATGTAAGCAAAAAAATAAGAAAAACTTTTGTCTTGGAAAATATAAATTATACGTTTGAACAAGGCAAAATTTATGGTATTTTTGGTAGAAATGGTTCTGGAAAAACTATGTTATTGCGTACTTTAGCTGGATTGGTGGTTCCTTCCGAAGGAGAGGTCGAAATTGATGGGAAAAAACTACATAAAGATATCTCTTTTCCGCCAAGTATAGGTGTAATAATTGAAAATATGGAACTATTACCTCAATACGATGCATTTACTAATTTAGAAATATTATCTAAGATAAAAAAAGTTGCTACAGAAAAAGATATAAAGGAAACTATTAAAAAAGTTGGTTTAGATCCCGATTCAAAATTAAAGGTTAAAAAATACTCATTAGGTATGAAACAGAGGCTTAATATTGCACAAGCGCTATTTGAGAAGCCGGATATCTTATTGATGGATGAACCGACAAATGCAATAGACGAATCTGGAATAAAAATGGTACACGACTTGTTGCGTGAGGAAAGGGATAGAGGAGCAACAGTCTTAATTGCAAGCCATCTTAAAGAGGATATATCAGTGCTATGTGATACAACAATAAAAATGAGAGATGGAAAGTTGATAAATGAGTAGATCTAAGGTAGTCATATTTATTTTGATAGCAGGCGTTTTTGTGATTTTTATAGTCTCGCCATTTTTATCGGGTTTTTTCAATCGGGATCAAATCAAAGATTTAGCAAAAGAACAATCACTTGCAAAAGGTGATTATATCGCAGGAGAAGATATCGAACCGGGCTACTATGATGTGGTAGTAATGGAGGGTGAAGTTATCTTTAATGGTATCCAGTTATCTAATAAAGACAAACTGTTGGGACAAGTAATATATGATAACTCTCATACAATAGTTGATGGAAAAGGAACAATAAAAATGACACCAGCAGGGTTTGAGAGCCTGTCATTAAATAATCAAAATGAAATTGTAATAGAGCATTCAGGTAATTATATAGTCGGTGAACAAATCCCTGAAGGAAATTATTTACTAAAGTACACCGTAGTGGGTCAAGACAATGAGGAAGTAAAAAAACCTTTTATCCAAATTTTAAATGGATTTGAAGGCGAAATAATTGAATCATACGAATTTGAAAAAAACGATCATACTAAAATCACATTGAAGAATGAGCAAGTTTTAGAGGTTCATAAGTCCTTATTCCAAGAATATGAAAATATAATAATAACTTTGGTACAGCAATAGAAGTCCAGAATTGCAAGCAATACTTCTTTTGATTTTATCCGCTATCGTTAAATTAACACATACTTAATAGATAAAAATCACTGTATACATCACTGTTTTAAGCTTTGGGAAGAAAGGGCAAGGAACATAGCATGATTATCTTAGCCTCCCTATACATGGTACTGTTTGGCGTCATTACAATGGTAATCTATTTTACTGGAATCCGCTGGGGTTGGAAAATCGCCGTCTTTGCACTCCTGTATATCGTGCATATTTTGGACATGGTATTTGATTTGATCATCTACAAAGCAGGAAGGTTCTGGGGTACTTCGTCGATTTCGATATGGAGTATGTACTTTTTTATGCATTTTCTGGATCGATAAGTTATGCGAGCAGGCTTTAGAAAACATTATACGGGAGGCTGTATTGAGAATGACCAACCAAGAAACTTGGCTGGTCATTTTTTTAGTTTAACCAATCAAACGAGCTTATTTTTTACGGGAAACGATTGCTACCCAATTACCATCAGGGTGTGTCACATAAGCACGTCGATTTCCTGCCTTGTGATCATGCGTATCAATGATAACCGGTACACCAGCCTCCTGAAGACGGCTAATTTCTTCGTCTGCATCGTCAGCCCATACCGTAAGCTGAAAAGGATGGCCTGGAGTTGGTGCTGACACGCCACCAATTGCCGCGGCGGTATTGGTTGTTATCGCAATCATGGAGTCTCCGAGGCGAAGCTCAACATGTTCAGGCTCCCCTTCTTTCGGGAATTGAAAAGTCTGTTTAAATCCAAGAAGATCACGATAAAATTTCAACGCTTGATGAATATCTTTTGTGTATAAATCTGGGTGGGCAGATAAAAACATAAATAATCTCCTCCTTGAATAAATTCATTTCCTTACAACCTGGTACTTGTTTCTAAAATAGGGCTTAATTTGTCCCTTTTTTAAAAATCCACTTGATAAGATTTTCGCCCTGTTCAAGCGTTATTTGTTCTTCTGAGATTGCATTTAGAACAGAACGCCATGTTGAAATCAATAGGATACTTACTGGTAGATTAGGATCCTCATTAAAGGAAGCTAAAAAATCGGCAACTTTATCTACCTTTTCATTTGGCGCATCTTCACAAAGCAGCCGGCAAATATTCATCTTCACAGCAAATTTTAATCCTGTAATCAGTGCTGCTTGCATCCCTTCAGATGGGTCGTCAACTACCGAAGTTATTCCCTCCATTCTATCCATGATTCGTTGCTCCATTTCAGATCGAATGACCTCATATAGCTTGGCTTTTGAACCAAAATGGTGATAAATAGCACCTGTTGTCATGTTCGCTTTTTTCGCTAATTCTGTAATATTAACGCCTTTGTAACCTTTACTACTAAATTCTTCTAATGCTACGTGGATTAATGTATGTTTATTTGTTCCTGGTATTGGTATCCATTCTCTTGTCATAAATTTATCATAACACATTGACAAGATTACGTAAAAGATTTATGTTATGCATAACATAATTATTTATTACATAATTCAATTACGTATTATCAATTAGATGGAGAAGGAGGAAGTAGTATGAAGTTAGTTTTTTTGTATTATCCCGTTAACAATCTAAAAGAATCACTAGCGTTTTATCGGGACACACTTGGTTTTGAGGAAACATGGCGAGAAGGAGAGCACACGGTTGGACTAAAGATACCTGGATCTGATGTTCAAATCATGATTGAAGATTATGAAGCAGGTTCGACAGCTGGAGGAATTTTCGGAGTAGATAGTGTGGATGACTTCTATAATGAAAATAAAGATGTATTGGAATTTGTGAAGACTCCTGTGGATGTTCCACCAGGACGCTATGCGGTTTACAAGGATAATTCGGGAAATCTATTGCGGATTCTTGATTTTACGAATCAATAAGGCAATGTAAAAGGTGCTAATGGAGTTTTTTCTATTAGCACCTTTTACATTTGGCGATAACTGTTGACTAAAAATTAAATTACCGTATAATTCTAAATAGGAGAGATCGGAAGGTGGAATTGGATTTGCCAACATACTTGTAATGGTTACGCAATTAGATAGTACATTTCTTTTTTGAACGTATGTTCATCCGACGGGAGAAGTGTGCTTATTTTTAACCATTACAGGGAACGCGGTAATCTGTTTTGTAATTCCAAGCGGGATACCTGTGTGGTATGCTGCTTTTTTATATGGGAAAATTATTCTCCATTCAGCTATTATTAACGTTCCTCTGGATAACTAGGAGGAACGGGTTATGCGTTTAAGTAATATCGTGACGTATGAAATTATTGCCCAGGAAACACCGAATGTCATACGGAATTGTAAAAACTGCAAACAGAGCACAGAACACTATTGTAGTGATAAATTCAGGGTGAATGCCAATCAAAAAATCGTGGATATTTGGCTCATTTATAAGTGTATCCATTGTGAAGGCACCTGGAATTACCCGATTTTATCACGAGTACATGTCAATCGAATTGATCCGATACAGCATCAAAAGTTTATGAATAATGATAAAGAGACTATTTGGCATCATGCTTTTCAAATGAAGAAATTACGGAAACTATGTGATGCAGTGAATCGCGATATTAGTTATGTGGTAAGAAAGGAAAGTCCCGAGTCGGCTTCTAATGAAGTGACCATTCGAATTTGCTGTAAATACGATGTTGGCCTTCGAATCGATAAGTTGCTAGCAGAAATCTTGGGTATTTCAAGATCAAAGGTAAATGCAATGGCAAAGGCAGAAATATTTTTACTACCCCCAGCGGTTACGATGAAGGATAAGGTTAGCGATGAGTTGCTGATTACGGTCCGAGGTAATTGGGTAGAGAAATAATGTTTTCATTATAAGTTTGGTCTTGTAATTCTGACATAAGTAGGTATAATAGTTTGAAATACGTTGTTAAAATCAAGGACAAAGAGAGTAGTTATTTGTGTGAAAGCTAAGCGAATCAGGGGTGGTGAGAGCCTGGTCTGGACTCAAATAATGAACCGCACTTTGTAGATGCTTTCCTGAACAGAGTAAGTAGGGGAAGCCGGGGTGAACCTCGTTATCAACTAGAGTGGTTTTTTTACAAAACAAGTAGAGTGGTACCACGGGCCAATTAAAACTCTCATCTCTTTTCAAACGAAAAGAGATGAGAGTTTTTTTATTTTAGCCTAATGGGAAGTAGAGGAGGGAATAGGAATGGATAGTAAAAATATTTTTGTTGATGTCCTATATGACCAATTAAAAGATCATCTAGACAAAGGTAAGTTAAAAAGTATGATTGAGACACCAAAATATGAAAATATGGGGGATTTGGCGTTTCCTTGTTTTGAATTAGCTAAGATTTATCGGAAGTCTCCACAAAAAAATGCTATTGATCTTGCCAAGGAAATGGCTGTACCTAATATATTTAATAATGTCGAAGCAGTAAATGGCTATGTTAATGTCTTCTTAAATAAAGAAGTAGTATCATCATTCATCATTCATAAAGTCATATCGGAAAAAGAGAAATATGGGGATATAAACATTGGGAATAAAGAGGTAATTACAATTGACTTTTCATCTCCCAATATCGCTAAACCTTTTTCTATGGGACATCTACGCTCAACGGTCATTGGGAATGCATTAGCGCTAATCTCAGAAAAATCTGGCTATAAAGCAATTAGAATTAATCATTTAGGTGATTGGGGAACACAGTTTGGCAAATTAATTGTGGATTATAAACTGTGGGGCGATGAACAAAAGGTAAAAGAAAACCCAATAAAAGAGCTATTAAATTGTATATTCATTTCCATGAAGAGGCAGAACAAGATGAATCATTAAATATCAAGGAAGACAATGGTTTAAGCGGTTAGAGGATGGAGATGAGGAAGCCTTAACATTGTGGAAATGGTTTAGGGATGAATCCTTACAGGAGTTTTCAACCATATATGAGCGATTAGGTGTGAGATTTGATTCAACTCACGGGGAAGCATTTTACAATGATAAAATGGATAAAGTGGTTCAGCTACTGGAGGAAAAGAATCTGTTAAAAGAATCTGAAGGAGCTCAGGTAGTCGAACTTAATGATAATTTACCACCGTGTTTAATCAAGAAAAAAGATGGGTCAACGCTTTATGCAACACGTGATTTAGCAGCCGCGATTTATCGCCAGGATACGTATAAATTTGTTAAATCAATATATGTCGTTGGAAACGAACAAACATTACATTTTAAACAACTCTTTCTTGTTTTAGAGAAAATGGGGCTCAAATGGCATGAGGGACTTCAGCATGTTTCGTTTGGAATGATGTTAAAAGACGGTAAAAAAATGTCTACACGTAAAGGGAAGGTTGTATTATTAGAAGACGTATTAACCGACACAATATCGCTTGCCAAGAATAACATTTTAGCGAAGAATCCAACGCTTAATTCTAAAGAAACTGTTGCCCGCCATGTTGGGACAGGTGCTATTATATTTCATGATTTAAAAAACTACCGTTTAAATGATATTGAATTTTTCTTAGAAGATATGTTGCGATTTGAAGGTGAAACTGGCCCATATGTTCAGTATACACACGCACGTGCCTCTTCTATATTACGAAAAGGTGATTACAAGGAAAGTAATGAAAAAGTAATGATTGCAGATGACGAAGCCTGGTCCATCATTAAAAGTTTAATGGATTTCCCAGATGCAATTAAGCGTGCTTATGAAGGAAACGATCCTTCCCAAATTGCTAAGTATGTACTTGAACTTGCAAAAGCATTTAATAAATATTATGGATCTGTTCGTATAGTAGATGATCAAGAGCAAAAGCAAGCAAGATTGTCCCTTGTACATGCCGTTCAACTTGTCTTAAAAGAAGTATTACGTCTTTTAGGGATGGAAGCGCCTAATGAGATGTAGTTTTCGAAAAAAAGTAGAATTGTTTACTTTGATAAAACACAATATCCGTGCGTCATTCAAACGCACGGATATACTAATCGTTGTGATATACAGTTTGACTACTTTTTATCATTTGCCAAATGGCACCATTATTAAACTAATCAGTAACCAAAACGTTCTTCCCAACCTCCACTCTCCGATAAACAACCGCAAGAAGCAGTGCCGGTAAACTACAAACAATCATCCCAATAAAAGCAAATCTCGGCTCAATTTCGTACAAATACCCACCGAAAATGGTAAACACAGCTGTGCTCCAGCTCAGTGCCAGTGCGGAATAAATTCCCTGTGCTTTTGGAATTTGGACGTTTGGAATGTTTTTGATTAAGTATTTCATAAAAGCATAATGTGCCATCGCAAACGAGAAGGCATGTAAGGTCTGCGCCAAACAGAAAACTAACACACTTGGAAAAGCAAATACGAGTATCCACCGTAATGACGAACCAATTGCTGCTAAGGTCAATAATGATCCAACAGAAAAGCGCTTGAAGCGTTTATCCGCAATAGCGAAGAATATGATTTCCGCAATCACGGCAATGTTAATAATCAGACCAATTAAAAATACTGGTGCATCAATGTCCTGCAAGAAAATATAGCCATAATTGTAATACGTCGCATGTGCTGCTTGCAGTAAGATCACGATAATCAGTACCAAACTAAAGTGCTTGATACGGAATAAATGAACGAACCCTACGTTTTGGCTGCGATCTACTTCCGGTTTTTTGGCTAAAATTTCTGGTGTACCTCTAAACCCAAGCCCTACAAATGCCAGTGTACCAAGTAATAGTGCCCACCATATTACTTCATCACCAAGGATTCCGGTGAAAATCGTTAACACCATACCGATCGAGACAAACCCAATCGATCCCCACTGGCGGCTTCTACCATAATGCTTTAATTGGTTGCTTTGTACCAGGACACTTGCCGCACTATCTAAGGCGGGCATCAATATTGGATAGAATAGATGTAACAGAATCGTGATGACTAGTAAACTAGTAACAGAACTTGCCGGGATATAACAGACAAGTGCCACCACCGTTCCAATCCCCGCGACACGTAATAATAGTTTACTGCTAACTTTCCCAGAAAAATAAGGGAAGGCAAATAGTGTAGAAACGCCCCGTGCAACGAGTCCTAAGCTCATGATCAAACTCGCCTCTGCGACAGTAATTCCCTTTGTATAAATCATCCACCCAGACCAATACGGTAGAAAAATCCCCCATGTCAAAAAGAAACTAAAAAACTGTGTACTCATCCAGCGTTGTGTGTTCAATGTATATCCCCCTCACTGATTGCATGGTATCATGGGGATAGCGAGAAAAATATGAGATATCTCCTATTTTGAGGTGAAAAATGGAAAAATATAAAGGTGAGAAAAAACAGCTGTTTTTAGCAAAGCATTCGATTGCCCATTTATTTTCTTTCCCGGTAGCGGAATCTATCGAAGTCCACGAGTACAAGCGGGATGACTGGATTATTCAAGAAGGCTCGCGACCGGATTTTCTTTTTTACGTAATCGAAGGAAAAGCAAAGATCTACATCACCCATCAAAACGGGAAGGTTTCCTTAATTAATTTTATCAATGCCCATGATTACATTGGCGAAATGGAATTATTGCATGATGTGTACTATACCAAAGGGATTCAAGCATCCACGAAGACGATTTGTTTTGCACTGCCGATTCATTACTATCGAAAGCTATTATTAGAGGACGCGAAGTTCTTAAGAGAATTAACCAAATTCCTAAGTACAAAGGCGACCCAGATGGCGGCAAAATATACCCAAAGTCTGGCCTTCCCACTGGAAAACCGCTTGGCCGATTTTATTTTACAAACGGCAGATCAAGGGGTTTATAAGGAGAAGCATGTAACGGTATGTGATTATTTAGGGGTATCCTACCGGCATTTATTGTATGTGTTGACACAGTTCTGCGAGAAAGGGTACTTGCAAAAGGAAGGGCGGACTTATCGGGTGACACAACAGCCTATGCTAGCAGAACTTGCAGAGGTATTGAAGAATAGATGATGATTCTCTGTTTTATGTTCAGACCATAACCGCAAGAATCAGGACGAATTCAAGTCTACCTACTTGTTAAAATGAGTTATACAACATAACAGGAGGTAGTAAACATGACAACAATTTAGGAATTCAATCGGTTGCATCAAACAGAGGAAATTTTATTTATAGGTGGCGCATGGGATTTATTATCCGCTTTAACACTCGAGAAGGTTGGTTTCAAAGCAATTGGGACAACGAGCTGGGGATTGCCAATTCATTAGGGTTTGCTGACGGGGAATTAATCGACTTTGGCAGGCATTTGGCAATCATCAAAAACATGGTAGATAATGTGAAAATACCGGTATCTGCTGATATTGAAGCAGGCTATAGTGACGATGTGGATACTATTACCGCCAATGTACTACGAACGGCGGACATTGGTGTTGCAGGAATCAATATTGAAGACTCCCTAAAAAACGAAAAGGGCTTAAGAGACATAACCAAACATGGTGAACTTCTGACCAAAATCCGAAGCGCACTGGATAATCATGGCTATAAGGATTTCTATATAAATGCAAGAACCGATACGTACTTCCATAAGGAAAAACCATTAGTAGAAACGCTTGAAAGAGCGAACGTATATATCGAAAGTGGGGCAAGTGGGATTTTTGTTCCAGGTGTAACGAATCATAAAGAGATTCAAGAAATAGCCGCTCATACTGACGGACCACTCAATGTATTCGCTTTACCTGGCCTTACGTATTGTACTAAACTGAAAGAACTAGGAGTGAAGCGATTTAGCTTCGGGAATGCCTTGTCTGACAAGGTCATCGTATTTATGGAAGCGAATGCACAAGCGATACTAGAAGCAAAGGATACGGCATTGTTATATGAAAACTAAGGCAGGACGAAAAGAGGAACCAATGATGGCTACGATCAACCTGACGTTTGACGAGATGTGGGAGAAAATTATCGCGTGTGATCAGAAATATGATGGGTTATTCTTTACGGCGGTGAAAACAACTGGCATCTACTGTCGCCCGTCCTGTAAGTCGCGGAAACCGAAGAAAATCAATGTTGATTTTTACATTGATCGGCAGGAAGTAGAAACTGCAGGGTTTCGCGCCTGTAAACGATGCCAGCCAGAGGTGGAATTCTCCCCGAATGTAGCGCTCGTTCGGAGTGTCGTCACGTACTTAGTCAATCATTTTAAACAACCGATTACCTTACAGGATGTAGCCGACTCTGTTGGCCTTAGTCCATATTATTTGGAGCGGACGTTTAAGCAAGAAACCGGAGAAACACCACGCAGCTATTTGGAAAAAATCCGTGTGGATAAAGCGACCCATCTGCTCGTGACGACAGACCAGACGAATTTGGAAGTGTGCTATGAGGTTGGCTTTCAAAGTCCGTCCAATTTTTACCGGGTGTTTAAACGGTTGAAAGGCTGTTCGCCAAGTGAATACCGCAAGCTAGGGGGTTCGAATCATGAATTGGACTGATGCTCCCACAACCATAAAACTTAATCCACCGAAGGAATTTAATTATGAGGAATGCCTTGTATTTTTAGGCCGAGATGATCAAGAAATTCTTTACCAACTAAAAGGCGATGATATATATAAAGTAATCCGAGTAGGGGACGAGCTGATTTTATGTAAAATTGGCTTCATCAAGGAGTCCCTTCAAGTGGAATTCCTGAATGGATTCCCGTCACCAAAAGCACGGGAAAAGGTGGCAGCCTATGTGTGGGAATGGTTTGATTTAGATACAAACCTAGCTGGATTTTATGACATGGCTACTCAGGATTCCATTTTAAAAGAAGTTGTTCCCAAATACGCTGGGTTACGGATGATCGGAATTCCTGATTTATTTGAAGCACTCGTATGGGCAATTTTGGGGCAACAAATTAATTTACCCTTTGCCTACACGTTGAAGAAACGGTTTGTGGTGCAATACGGGGAAAGCATCAGCTATAACGGGGAAGCGCATTGGCTTTTTCCATCATTTGAAAAAGTGGCTTCCTTAACGGTGGAGAAATTGCGCGAGCTGCAATTTAGCGCTCGGAAAGCAGAATATATCATTGGCATTGCAGGCCATATGAAAAATGGTGAATTAACGAAGGAAGCACTCTGGAAGCAAGGGGATTATCGTCAGGTTAAACAGGCATTAATCCACTACAGAGGCATCGGGGCATGGAGCGCAGACTATGTCATGATGAAATGTTTACATTTTCCTAATGCTTACCCGATTGCTGATGTCGGACTTCACAATGCGCTGAAACCATTACAAGGAAACGAACGGAGACCAACATTAGAAGAACTAGAAGCATTATCGGAAAAATGGGAAGGCTGGCAGGCATATGCTACCTTCTATCTCTGGAGGTTTTTATATGACTAAAACATATCAAACGTATTATCGATCACCATTAGGTTTAATAGAAATCATTGGCACAGACGAAGCGATTTTATCGATTTTGTTCTTGGAGGATGAGAAGGGACCAAAGGCTGCTCAGCAGGAGGTTCCGCAGGTGTTAGCGGATTGCAAGGCCCAACTCGATGACTATTTTCAAGGGAAGCGAAAAGAATTTACCTTCCCTTATCACGTTCATGGAACAGATTTTCAACAGCAGGTATGGGGCGCCTTAACCGAAATCCCTTATGCCAAGACAGCTTCCTACAAGGACATTGCGGTGTCCGTTGGGAATGAAAAAGCAATTCGGGCTGTGGGTAGTGCCAATGGTAGGAACAGGTTAAGTATTGTCATTCCTTGCCACCGGATTATTGGCTCAAATGGGAAGCTAACAGGCTATGCAGGAGGTCTGTGGCGGAAGGAATGGCTGCTTGAGCATGAGCAGAAATTTGCCACAAAATGATAGATAATAAAAAAACTACGAAGCGTCTATTCCAGTTAGAATGGTTGCTTCGTAGTTTTTTATAGCTTATTTAAACAAGTTTGTTAGATTCTGTGTTGCTTTGTTCGTTTCTTGAATCAGCTGTGCTAGTTGTTCTCTATTTTCCGTCTGTGATTGAACAGTAGCAGAAATTTCTTCTAACGATGCAGAAGCCTGTTCTAAAATCGCTGCGAAATCATTCACTGCGCCTTCGATAGACCCGGTTTCCTGATCGATTGTTGATGCAACAGATCCAAATGCGTGAACCTGCTCTTTTAATTGTGTGATCGATGTTTGAATCGATTCAAAGATGGATTGGTTCTTCTCCGTTCCATCAATGTTTTCATCCATTTTGCTTGCGACAACTGTCATTTGCTCTTGTGTTTCTAGATTATTCACATGGATTTGATTTAAGTTTTCCGAAATTTGTACAGCGGTGTTATCCGTTGTTTCAGCTAGCTTTCGAATTTCTTCTGCTACTACGGAGAAGCCTTTTCCAGCCTCTCCTGCACGTGCTGCTTCAATGGAAGCATTCAGGGCAAGAAGGTTGGTTTGTGACGTAATTTCTTGAATCGCTTGGATCGAGCTTAAGGAAGACTCGATATTTTCACTTAGCTGTTTCATGTTGCTTTCCGTTAATTGGATAAACTGCTTGAATTCGTTCATTTGATCACTTAAAACCTGTGACTGGGAACGACCTTGATCAATTTGGCCAGTCATTTGCGTGGTGAAGCTTGTGATTTGCTCGACTTGTTCGGTCATTGCCACTACTTGCTTCGCTGTCGTTTCAATGGCAACAGTAATATCACTAATCGCATTTCCTTGGGATTGCGTTCCAGAAGCAACTTCTTGAATCGCTTCATTAATTTCCTTGTTGACTAGCTTCTCTGCCTCTGATTGCTCTTCAATCTTATACATGTTACTCGCAATTACGTCGGAGTTCTCTGCAAGAACAGCGCTTCGGCCCGCTTCTTGTTGTAGCTTCTCTTCCATAGCAATTTGAGAGGTTGCTAGATTTTTCTCCAGTGACCCCATGATTTTTTGTTGGAAAAATAATACGATAATAGCTAATGAGAATAGTAATAGATACGTGTAAATATCCGATGAATAGATTTCCCCATTAAACGCAAAGGCGAAAATTAGTAATCCTACTCCACATACTACTCCAATGGCATAAAGTATGAGATTCATGTAAAGCGCAGAACATATTAATAAGAAGTAGATTAAGGATAAATTGTTTTCAGAAGGACTAATTAAGATGATTGCTCCTAATAGTACTACTAAGCCGATGATGGATACATAAGCGATTTGCTTGGTTAAGCGTTTTGTTATGTGGAAGAAGGCAATTGCTGCACATAATAATCCGCCACCAATCGCGATTGTTAAGATAAGCTGAATAGATTTTCCAAGACCAATTTCAACGACGGTACCTAACACGACCGAAAGAATTAGCATGGCTAAAATGATTTTATTTTTTCTTCGTAAAGTTTCGATGTTTAGTTGTTCGATTGACATGTATAAGCTCCTTTAATTTTTCTATCGCTATAATTTTATCAGAAAAATCTCGAAACGAATATCATTTATAGGCTAATATTCTTAGGTTTGGACAAATATAGGTGAAATTAACTATATGGAATTGGCTCGCCAATGCTAAACTAAGAATAGTTAGAAAGTTAAACGTGATGCTGGAAGCTGAAAAAAGGAGCGGGAAAGAGATGCAGTTTAAGAGTTGGGGATTGGGTGTACTGGTTTTATTGCTCATTGGTGCTTGTTTCTGGATTGCTTTTAAAATACAGGAGGAGCAGGATCCGCTATTGCAGCCTGAGGACCTTGACCAGACGGAACAACTGGAAAAGGAACGAATTGCAGAATTCTTCGCTGATCTTAAACAGGCATATGGTTATTTGTATACAGATGAAGATAATGCGTACCAACTGTTTATGAAAATCGATGAGGCATTTCTTGAGGGTGAAATTTCAGGCACGCTTCTGGTGGTGATGGATACAGGGGAATCGATTACCTATGATTGGAACGGAATCACGGACGGGAACATGATTGAGGTCTTTACGACTGTTGATGGGGAATCCGTTAAGCTGGAAGGTGATTTCTTAGGGGATGCTAGTAGTTTTAACCTGTCATTTTGGATGGCGGATGAAAAGGTGTTGTTTGAGGCAGTAACGGAGGATGAATATGAGGAGCGGTATGAGGGGTATTTGAATCGGGGGGAGTAACTAAACTAAACATCAGCAGATATGTACTAGTATTTCACGGGTTTTAAGGGAGGAGATACAAATGAAAAGGTCTGATTTTTTAGGAGCGACGTTGTTAATTTGTGGCGTTTTGCTGTTTGGAATCATACATCTTGCCATTGCTAATTACGCTCCGAGCATGCTTGGGTGGGGCGGCAACACATTAGAGAAATTCCAACAAGCTCGTGATGAAACTATGGTCAATGTCCCATATTTTTTAAGTATTGCTTTTATGGTAATTGGTATAGTTCTACTGTTTTTTAAAGAGTTTAAAAAGATCGTTGCTTATATGACAAAGAGTAATTGAAACAGGGAGTTGAAGGAATGGCTAAATTATTAGAGATGAATGCAAAGAAATTTTCTTTAGTAGTATAGGTGTTGTTAACAATTAGCTTATCCTTCATATTGTCAGGAATTGGCCTTTGGGAACCTCAGGAACATTGTTTATGGATTTATCATTATAGCGTCTCTTAGCATTAACTTTAGACATAGAGAATCAGAAGAGTCATTTTTAAACTACCTCATTGCGGCTCCAACTGCATTGTTTATGGTTGTGATAATTGAAAACTTATCTACACCTTTAACAGTTTCAATCTTAATATCACTTCTAATGTTAGTTCCGATTCACTTCTTGGAAAAATATATCCGGTATTCTTTAGTTTAAAAATAGTAGGACTTTCTTGGAAATTAATCTTTTTTTAGTTTAAGGACATGAGGGGTACAAAATGGATATTTCCGAAATAATCATTTTCATGCTTGTATATGGCGGTCTATTTCTATATACATTACAAACAATGGCTTCAAATAATAAGATATTGGTTAGAGTAAAGTCGGCACTTCTGATAATGTTATATGTCTTTATTGCTACAATTATTTGGTCCACATATAAAGGGGAAGAATATCATAGCAACGCCCATGGCGGATATGTATCGACTAGTTATACGGGGGAAACTATTCTCATGATAGTTGGTTTAAGTGTCTATAGCCTAATCTTAATAGGCTATAGTATTTTCCTGAAAAGAAAGAGGCGTACGATAGATTCCCAGAATACAAGTAACAGTGATAGGTTACTAATGAGAAGATTCTTAACCGTATTGTTAGCAATTATAGTGCTGGCAGCTTTTCTTTCTTGGATTTTATACGTCCCACATTCTCAGCGTTACCCTAATGGCTACTATTTTGGATTCTTTGAAACAATAATTATTGTCATTATTTATGCTACGCCGATTTATATTGCAGGATTGCCAATTTCGATTGGTATCGATCGATTACTTGCAAAAATTAATAATTCTTCAAGATTACTACGTTATGTTTTGGGGTTAAGTTTGTATTCCTTGGCAGGTTTACTAGTAAGTGTTATTTTGCTTATATTATTTGATCAAAATATCTATACGCTAGAGATTGTTCCTTTTGCATTATGCTGTGTTGTAGCATCGAATCTTTATTATCATCTATTTATGTTGGTTTCTAGAATAAAAAGAAATAAAGACTTTATACTTAACAATGATTCAAGGTGATATAAAATGTCATTTTTCACGTTAAATAAACGGGTAAGTTAATAACCGCAAATGAAAAGGCATGGTCCCTCCATGCCCTTTCGCTATATGCTATACAGCCGATTCCTTATTGAACTACTCGCTTACTAAATAAATAATTCTTAGACCAATAAGGGTTTTGTAAAACATCTTCGGTAATCGTTACACCTTTAGACGTTGAAGCGTGGATCATATTCCCATCTCCCATATAAATACCTACATGTCCAACCCGTCCATCTGAGTATAAATCAGGCGTGGTAAAGAACATTAAATCGCCTTTTTGAAGTTTCGATACGTTTGTGCCGATTGACGCCTGATCTCTTGATACCCTCGGTAGTTCCACACCGTTATTTAAAAACACCAATTGTGTAAAGGAAGAACAATCAAATAAATTAGGCGCTTCTTCTAATGTTGCACCGAATTTGTATTTGGCACCAATATATTTTTTCGCTTCCGTTATTAGTTTATCGACTAAATTTGTACCACTTGGCTTTTGGTTTATTTTTGGCTCCTGGTGTTCTTTTTCTGGTTCGCGTTCCTGTACTTGGTCTTTTGGTGGTAATTTTAATTTCTGCCCGATATAGATGGTATTAGAAGTCAGATCATTTACCGCTTTTAACAATTCAACGGTTGTATGATACGCTTTCGCTATTCTCCATAATGTATCACTTTTTTGTACGAGATGATAATTCGCTGGTGTTGTTATTCGGATGGAACCGTCTGATTTTTGAAAGGTAATATCAGCATTAAATAGGACACTTGCACTTGATAATGGTAAATACCCAGTCTTATCTACATCTGTCCATAATGGCGGTTTGATATTGATATACCCATCTCCGCGTTTTGCTTTAGTACCACCCATGGTAACTCTTATCATAGTAGATCCGTCTGTTAGTTGATAGGTTTTGGTGTCTTTTTCAAAAATAATGTGGTTATATCCCAATATCTTGGATATGTAGATAATGGGAACATAATACTCTCCCTTATATAGCGTTGGATTGATACCATTTACAATCTTTCCATTAACATATACTCCTGCAGTAGGTACTTGTTTAACTTCTGCGTCGACTGCATCAGGATGGGAGAATAACGTGGAAAAGACCAATGCTATTGCTAGCAACAAATATAAACTTCTTACTTTCAACCTCATATGACATCTCCTTTTAAGATAGACTGTACATATTACTATTTGTTAGTAAGGAATATTTATACCAATGTGAAACAAGGACTAACCCCCTTTAGTTGTAGAAGGTTATCAATAGTAAAGTAATCTTTTCCGTTGATCCAGATTTCAAAAATCTTGTTGGAATATTATGTTAGTATTGGGTTATGGGTTATTGTGCTAACGGAGCAGTTTTTTAAAAAATGAGACTTTACAGTGAAGGAGAATATTAGATGGTTAAAGACACTTTGTTATTTTGGATGTTTTTTGTGATATTTCTATTTGTGAGTTATCATTTTTACTTTTACTTTATCAGTCAGATATTGGTTGATTTATTTCAATCGGATGTAATGGATGTTGTCTTTTTTCCAATTATATTTATTCCTTTATCCGCTGTGTTGGCAGGAATAGCAAAGAAGTTCTTCCTCTCAGGTAATCCTAATTAGAATAACCCAATTGATTCTTATTACAAGGGGGATATAGGTTGCAAAAGTGCGAGAAGTGTCACACCAAATTTAAATGGATTGAAATTTATAAGCATGAATGGAAGTCGTTTTGGAATAGAAGCATATTAAAATGTAGAATGTGCGACACAGAACATGTTATAAGTACAGAAGCAAGAATTATAAGCTCAATTTTAATGTCGTTCGCGGCACTAACAAGCTTATCTTTGGTGTTATTTTGGTTAGATACATTCGATATTCTATCACTTTTCTTGTTTTTCTTAGTTAATCTAGTGTTCTGTGCTGTTGTCTTTACAATACCTCCATTCTTATTTAAGTTTCATTCCAAATATCATTCCAATTATAAGGTTTTAAAATAATTGAATGATGTCATTGTAGATATCAATTGTTAGAAACAAGCTGGAAGTTAATTTAAGATGATTAATACTTATTGCGCTAACAGGGCTGGATAGAGAAACATCAGCAAATGAACAATAAAGGGGAGCTATTAGAAGCATGAACAAAATAAATAGGTTGCTTTTAGCGGTATCCTTCATTCTAATTGTAGGTTGCTCAGAAATGAATTCGGGTGGCCTAAAAGAGCAACGGAAAAGTCCGAGAGATATATATAGAAAAAGGAAATTCAAAAGAATAATAACCGCATGTTAAACTTACGGAGCAAGGTAGTTGAAGAAAAGGTGTACCTTGACAATTGTATGTAAACAACTATAATGGATATTATAGAGTCATATAGTCTTTAATTGTGAAAGAGGTTGAAAACATTGAAGTATTCTAAGGCGACTAATTATGCGCTTCATACAATGTTAAATTTAGCTTTGTCAAACTCATCCAAACCCATTGGTGTACAGACACTAGCAGAACAGCAAAATGTTTCACCAACTTACTTATCTAAAATCCTAACTAAGCTTGTAAAGGAAGGAATGGTTTCTTCTGCATCTGGAGCAAATGGTGGATATTCATTGACAAAAGGTTGGGAATCCATTTCTTTTCTAGATATTATTTTTGCAATTGAAGGAAAGTCGTCATTGTTTGAGTGCGGATTAGATCATGGCCCGAACTGTCGGATTCAACAAGTAATGTTGAAATCAGAAGAAAAAATGGAAGAAGAATTAAGAAGACAAACCCTAGCTGGTTTAGTTCAGACATCTAAATAAAAAATGATGTCTTTTTTTATCTTTTTATTATAGATATAAAAGGTCTTTAATGTAAGTGATTAATGCGTTTAGTAATTAATCTAGATAATAAAGGTATTTAATTAAAAGGAGTGTATACAATGTTAGATTGTGTAATTGTCGGTGGAGGTCCAGCTGGTTTAAACGCTGCACTTGTATTAGGTAGGGCAAGAAGGAGAGTTATTTTATTCGATAATAACTCTCCGAGAAACGCAGTGACCCAAGAGTCGCATGGATTTATTACTAGAGATGGAATTAAGCCAAAAGAATTCAGGGAAATTGCTCATCAAGACATAGCCAAGTATCCTTCCGTCAGGGTAAGAAATGAAAAAATTACAGATGTTAAAAAAACGGGAAATATTTTCGAATTAGTGACCGAAAAAGGTGAATCTATTAACGCGAAAAAGGTTGTTTTAGCGACTGGTCTCAAAGAAATCCATCCATCAATTGAAAAAATCATGGATTTTTATGGGAAAAGTCTCTTCAGTTGTCCATATTGTGATGGCTGGGAGTTGAAAGACCTTCCACTTATGGTTATTTCAGAGAGCCCATCTGCTATTCATATGGCTAAAATAGTTTACAATTGGAGCAAGGACTTAATTGTTTGTACAAATGGGAAAAAAACATTTGGCCCAGAGCAAAAAGACATGTTACAAAAAAAGGGAATAAAAGTATATGAGCAAAATATTAAATCGCTTGTTGGTCGAAATGGAGATTTAGAAGCTGTAATTTTTGAAGATGATGAAGAGGTAAAGAGGAAAGGAGGATTTGTGACACCTGAATGGATTCAAGCCACCACTTTCGGTTATTCTTTAGGGTGCGAAACACACGAGCTAGGTGGAATCAAAACAGATCAATTTGGTAGAACAAATATTGAAGGGCTCTATGCTGCTGGTGATACATCCGTTATCGCTCCCTCACAAGTGATTATTGCAGCGGCTGAAGGGAATAGAGCCGCAATAGGAGTAAATACAGACCTATCTCAAGAGGTGTTTAATTAAGATATTATAAATTATGTGAAACAAGGTTAGTGAAACAACAAATGTCTTAAGCGAAAAGAACCGTCCACAAGGTTTTGATTTTTTCTATAATGATCACTAAGTACTTTAAAACTTTATTGAGGGAGTGTCACATGGAAAATAACGTCTTTGAACAAATGGCAAAAAGATATGATACAGCTGAAAGAATGGAATTAGCTAACATTATAGTGAAGGAAGTTAGAACAGAATTACAAAACAGTCAATCTAAATCCTTATTAGACTATGGAAGTGGTACTGGTCTAATTGGTTTAGCGTTATCGGATTTAGTAAATTCGATCTTGTTAGTAGATTCTTCAGAACAAATGGTAGAGGTTGCGAAAGCTAAAATTTCCCAAAGAGGAATTGCTAACGCAGAAGTGATGCATTCTGATTTTACCCAAGGAACTCCTCAGCATAAAGCGGACATAGTGTTAATGTCGCTAGTTCTTCTTCATATACCGGACACTACTAAAATCTTACAAGAATTGTTCAATAGTTTAAATGATGGTGGCAAGTTAATTATTATCGATTTTGACAAAAACGATAAAATTAATCATCCGAAAGTTCATAACGGTTTTTCGCATGAAGAACTGAAGGAAAGATTAGCCGAAGTTGGATTTAAATCAATTGAAATTAGGACATTCCACCATGGAAATCATATTTTTATGAATCAAGATGCCTCGATGTTTATATCTAGTAGTGTGAAGTGATTGATATTTTTGTTTACTATAGTTGTAATTAATTAATAAAGAGGTAGGGATATATATGAACTTTGTATTCGATGTAGACGGGACACTTTGTTTTGATGGCAAGCGTATTGATACGGAAATAATTGAGGCACTGCAAGAATTAAAGTTAAGAGGGCATCAGGTGATTTTTGCTTCAGCTAGGCCGATTCGTGATTTATTACCTGTCATACCAAAAAGCTTTCATGATGGCCTATTGGTCGGAGGAAACGGAACATTTACTTATGAACATGGGAAAATTCGATCGACACATTTTGAACAAAACCTTTTAGACAAACTCAACTCTCTCATTCATCACCATCAATTAAAATATTTAGCAGATGGTGATTGGGATTATGCTTATACAGGTGATAGTGCACATCCTATTTATCAAAATATCGATAAAACTAATTCAACTAATATACCATTGGGAGAGTTAAGACCAGTCTGCAAATTAGTCTTATTCCAACCAAATGAAGAAGTGTTAGAACTGCTTAAAACATTTCCAGTCACAGTAACACATTATAAAACTGAGCATGCAATCGACATTAGCCCTCTAGGTATTAATAAAGTTAGTGGACTCGATAAGTTGAATATTCAACAATTTATTGCCTTTGGAAACGATAGTAACGACCAATGCTTGTTTGAACATGCCATACATAGTGTATGCGTCGGAAATAATGACGTGAAACGGTATGCGAAAGAAAACATTGAACGAGCAGAAGTTGCAGGGAAAATTCGGGCATTAATGGAAAACTATCATGTGGGTGAAAGCATCACATCGAATTTTGTTAAAAGTTAATAAAGCATTTCATAACGTTAAATGACTTGACGATTTCATTGCTTAAATGGAGGAGAAAACATGAGTCTGTATTTCCAAAGTCTCGCAAATGTACTTAAAAATAATTTTATGTTAGTCCTCATGGCAGCCGTTTTATTGGTTATGACATACTTTATATGGTTTGGTGTTCCTATTTTTATCATCGGGAGTGCCGTTGCGGATGTAACATCTAATTTGTTCATTATACATGTTTGTGTTTCCCTTTCAGGAGGGATCCTGTTTTCGTTGTACTTTGTACCGTTCAATCTGAAAGTTGCTAAAAAGGTAGCTGATTTAAAACATGGTAGTGTCATGCATTCTTTTATCCGTATTGAAATAGTTTGGATCGTTGTATGTGCTTTGATTTTTGAAGTAGTAATTTGTATCGCTATTTACGCTTGGGGAATCTAGGTCAAATAAGGAAAGCTTAAGGTGATCAGCGTAGGGTCACCTTTTCAATTAATCTAAATTCAACTAATGTTTTCGAAATATTATGTTATTATTTTAGGTAGAAGGTTAGCTAAAGGAGTATATCATAAGATTATTTATGGGGGGGATTTTGTGGAGGTTTTCGGTTTTATGGGATTCACTTTTGGAGCGATGGGATTTACTTTCGGACTTATTGCTTTTACGACGGCAGTGACGAGTACAAATAAATTAAAAGAAATGGAAAAGAGAATTGAAGATTTAGAGGAAAAGTCATAGTAGAGCGTCGAAGTTAAATTTAAGTTTCTCTTCATTTTACATAAAGATTATCAACTAAATCCACATCTATTCATAATAGGGGGGATAAAAAATGACAATTTTCCGTAATCCACAAGTTATTCTTTTTAGTCCAGATGTAGTTAGATTAGCTAGATTCTATGAAAGTCTGGGGTTTACCGAGACCTTCCGAGTGCCAAAAGAAGGCGAACCGATACATGTTGATTTAGTTCTTGATGATTACAAAATAGGTATCGCATCTGTAGATTCAACACGCGATGATCATGACCTAGATCCCTTGTCTCACGGGCAGCGCGTTGCGGTGATTTTATGGACCGAGGACACCGCTGCGGCATTTGAACCGATCATCTCAAAAGGTGCTGAAGCCTTGGCCATTCCGCACAAATGGCTTGATCGACTACTCATTGCTTGGGTTGCAGATCCGGACGGTAATCCAATTCAAATTGTACAAAATCTCTAAAAAAAATAAATAACATACGTTTAAAGGGGTAATCAAAGACATGTTGACGATTAATGTTGATTTAGTTCAGAATTTAATTAAAGAACAGTTCCCAGAGTGGTCCAATTTAGAAATAAAGGCCGTTAAAAACGGAGGACACGATAACAGAACATTTCATTTAGGTGAAAATATGAGTGTCAGATTACCAAGTGGTGAAGGGTATGTGTCTCAGGTGGAAAAAGAACATACATGGTTGCCGGTGTTAGCTAAGCAGCTTTCCCTACCAATTTCTAAGCCGCTTGCCAAAGGAGAACCAAATAAGGATTATCCATTCCCTTGGTCCGTTTACAAATGGTTAGAGGGTGAGACAGTAACCCATGAAAATATAGTTGATAAGAATCAATTTGCAAAGGATTTAGGGGGATTTTTAGTAGAGTTACAGTCTATCGACGCAAGTGGTGGTCCATATGGAGGTTTACATAATTATTATAGAGGGTGTCCATTAACTGAATTTAAATTTAATGAATGGACGTTGTCATCTCTTGAAACCCTAGGTAATTCCGTGGATCGAGAAAAGTGTCTTGAAATATGGAATAGGGCAAAGTCTACTGAGTGGATGAAAGAGCCTGTGTGGATACATGGTGATGTTGCTCCTGGTAATCTTCTTGTAACGAATGGTAGATTATCAGCAGTTATTGACTTTGGTGTTATGGCTGTAGGGGATCCTGCTGCTGACCTTGCCATGGCTTGGACATTCTTTGATGATAAAAGCAGAGATGTTTTTTTGAATTCCATCGGACTTGATGAAGATACGATAGACCGAGCTAGAGGCTGGGCTCTTTGGAAGGCGCTTACAACCTGTGTGTGGGAACCTGAGGGGTCAGAAGCTATTAAGCAGGCTAAGAACGTTATTGATGTACTTGTGAATGAATAATTACTGTTTTGAAGCAGAACTAAAATTGTCTGAGTTCTAGATGCTGAAAGGGTGGTTTTAAATTTGGAATTTAAGGATTTTACAGCAGTTCAAGTAAGAATAGCTAGACCTACTGATAAATTTGAAGAAGTTATTGATTTTTATCAAAATGGCTTAGGACTTCAACAAATAGAACAATTTAATGGAGGGGGATATGAAGGAGTTATATTTGGCCTGCCAGATGTTAATTATCACCTAGAATTTACCCGTCATATGGATGGTAGTCCTTGTCCTGCCCCCTCAAAGGATAATCTTTTAGTTTTTTATATAACTGATAAAAACGAAATAGAAACAGTATCGGAACGGTTAAAGAATTTGGGGTATCCAGAGGTTGAACCAGAGAATGGATATTGGAAAGAGCTAGGGATAACAGTGGAAGACCCCGACGGTTGGCGAATAGTATTAATGAATAGGTCTTATGTCTAATAAAGTGATGTTCTTTAATGCTGCGTTCGTATTAGGACTTTTATGTATTTTTATTGTGGTATATTTCATGAAAACAGAGAAAGGTGGAAACTTTGAAAGAAGTGGTCTTAACATCATCATTTTTGTGTTGAGTTTGATTTCATTACTCTTCTCATTGAAGCTATTTTGGAATATAGCGATATATGTTGATGAGTCCGGATCCTCGCCAAGCGATGTATATGGTGGTGACTTCTGGCTTTATATGGCATGGTTGCGATTGGCTCTACTCGCAATAATTACGTTCCTTTCTGGAATAAAACTAATAAAACGTCAAAACCTGTCCATAATGGGAACCTTGCCTGTCGGGAATTATTTCTCTACAGGCTTTTTTGGTCATTTAGTAAAGATGCAAGTAAAATGCGACATGACATTGGAAGATACTAAGTTTCAAATAGTAAAACAGATGGCCGATTCACCCAAGGTAGCGAAAAAATTGGAATCACCAATTTTTAGCTTTTGAAATAGGTGAAAAAATAAGGAATAGGATTATGATTTTCTCATGGCTATCAGCTTCTAATTTGCCCTTTTAAATACCGTATAAATAAATTTAAAAAATTTTTTAAAAATATGGTTGACATTTCTGCTATTCGGTAATACTATGTAGTAGTAATAAGTAATACCGAATACTTGTGATACAGAATACTGAAAAAATGAAAATACAGATGGGTGATGAAGATGGAAAATATCACAGAGATGCTGAAAGGTGTGCTCGAGGGTTGTGTGCTTGAAATCATTAGCCGCGGCGAAACATATGGCTATGAAATTACACAACATCTTCGGGAACTCGGCTTCACAGACGTAGTGGAAGGCACGGTTTATACGATTACCATGAGGCTGGAGAAGAATAAGTTAGTGGAAATCGAGAAGAAACGATCGACAGTCGGACCACCGAGAAAATTTTACACACTAAATGAAGAAGGTCAAAAGCAATTAGAAATGTTTTGGAGTAAATGGGAATTTATCGCTAGCAAAATGAACGAACTTAAAACGAAAGAAATTAAAAGGAGATGGTAACATGAGTTTTTTAGAAAAAATTATTGGTAGTTTGGATGAGAAGCGGGAATGGAAGGCGATGGAGGCTCGCGCGAAGGCACTTCCGGAAGAGTACCATAATGCGTATAAAGCGATTCAGAAATATATGTGGACCTCTGGTGGTGTAACGGAATGGAAGGACATGAGCCGTGTATTCACTGGTATCATTGAGCTCTTTGAAGAAGGCGCAGCGGATGGTAAGAAGGTCACTGATCTCACAGGCGAAGATGTTGCTGCTTTCTGCGACGAGCTAGTGAAGGATACGAAAACGTGGCAGGACAAATACCGCGCGAAGTTAAACGATACGATTGGCCGTGAGTAAAGGTAATTAAATAACGAAATACAATAGGTTATTACGACTGAATAGCAGGTTACAGCAGGGTGCAAATGTGAATGGCTACCTTCACTATTCAGTTCTATTTTTACCCCAGTACTAAGTGATACAGATTATCTGTATTGCTAAGTAGGGGAATAGAGGATTCAAGCACCACAAGGCACTCAACCGGATAATGATTCCACTTTGTTAGAAGGAGAACATCTCGTGAGCGACCTTGCAGTGCACATTATAAGGAGGAAAAAAGTATGCGTAAAGCAGTAATTTCTGTAAAAGGATTAAGAGAATCCTTTAAAGACAAGGAAGTGTTAAAGGGAGTAGATTTTGATGTGCAGCAAGGTGAGATTTTTGCTTTGCTAGGCTCAAATGGAGCAGGTAAGACAACAACGGTCAACATCATTTCAACCCTGTTGAAGCAAGATGGAGGCGAAGCGAGTATTTGCGGCTATGACGTCCAGCGAGATCCGGATCAAGTTCGACAACGTATCAGTTTGACAGGGCAGTTCGCAGCACTAGACGGAATGCTTACAGGACGGGAAAATCTGATTCTGATAGCTAAACTGCGGGGCGTTTCCAATCCCGCTCAAGTTGCTGACAATCTGTTAGCAAGATTCAGCTTGACTGAAGCTGCTGACCGCCGGGCTGACGACTATTCCGGTGGGATGAAGCGCCGTCTCGATATCGCCATGAGTCTGATCGGGACGCCTCCAGTTATTTTTCTCGACGAACCAACAACAGGGCTTGATCCTGAGGCGCGCATTGAAGTTTGGAATACGATTAAAGAGCTTGCTAGTGGTGGGACGACGATCTTACTAACAACCCAGTACCTAGAGGAAGCAGAGCAACTGGCAGACCGAATTGCCATCTTACATGGCGGAAAAATCATCACGACGGGTACCCTAACGGAACTTAAGGAAATGTTCCCGCCGGCGAAAGTGGAATATATCGAGAAGCAGCCGACATTAGAGGAAATTTTCCTCGCAATCATCGGCAAAAAGGAGGAGATTGTAAATGAAAAGTAGAACAGGAGTATTACTAGGTCGTTTAATGCGCAACATCATGCGCAGTCCTGACACAATTATCACGGTGGCAATTACACCGATTATGATGATGCTATTGTTTGTCTATGTATTTGGTGGAGCGATCGATTCAGGCATGGACAATTACGTCAATTATTTGTTGCCGGGAATATTGCTAATCACGATCGCATCCGGTGTTGCTTATACGTCATTACGACTGTTTAATGATGTAAAGAGCGGACTGATGGCACGCTTTATTACCATGCCAATCAAGCGCTCATCTGTATTGTGGGCGCATGTGTTGACCTCACTCGTTTCCAACTTGCTGACTGTCGTGATTGTTATCCTAGTAGCGCTCTTAATGGGCTTCCGATCCAGTGCTACTATCTTAGATTGGTTAGTGGTAGCGGGAATAATTGTACTGTTTACGCTAGCACTAACATGGCTGGCAGTCATCCCTGGATTGACAGCGAAATCGATGGAAGGGGCAACGGCTTATTCGTACCCGCTGATTTTCCTACCGTTTATCAGTTCGGCGTTTGTTCCAACCGATAGCATGCCGACAATTGTCCGTGTGTTCGCTGAGAACCAACCCGTGACTTCCATCGTGAATGCCATTCGTGCCCTTTTATATGGAGGAGCTGTTGGTAACGATATCTGGACTGCACTTGCTTGGTGCGTAGGTATTATGGTCATCGCATATTTCTTTGCTAGTAAACGGTTTAAAAGTCAGGTAGGATAAGGACACTAGAGGATATGGAAATTGCATGAAATGAAACGCAAAGACTTATGAATGAACATTTGTTTAAAAAAATATAATGAAATAAAATGGGTGATTATATGGAAAATATCACGGAAATGCTGAAAGGGGTACTCGAGGGTTGTGTATTAGAAATCATTAGCCGCGGTCAAACTTATGGCTATGAAATCACACAACATCTGCGGGAGCTTGGCTTTACGGATGTGGTTGAAGGCACCGTTTATACCATTACCATGAGGCTTGAGAAGAACAATCTAGTGGATATCGAGAAAAAACGATCCACTGTGGGTCCACCAAGGAAATTTTACACACTGAATGCAGCAGGTCAAAAGCAGCTTGAAATGGTATGGGACAGATGGGAATTTATCGAAAGTAAAATGAATGAACTCGAGAACGAAAGAAATTAAAAGGAGATGGTAACATGAACTTTTTTGAAAAAATAACCGGTAGCGATATGACGGAAGAAATGAAAGGCTTTGAAGCACGAGTAAACGTCTTGCCAGCTGAATTTCAAACAGCCTGGAAGGAAATTTCAAGTAATCTCTGGATGCACGCAGATTTCACTGGGCGTAATCTGATGCCGATTCTTGACGGTGCGCTTGAATTGCTTGAAGTTGCATCTGCAGATGGCCAGAGCGTTGAAGAAGTACTAGGCGATGATATCAAAGGTTTCTGCGCAGCACTTGTTGGTGATGAGGGTGCCAAAAACTATCGTGATAAATGGCGTGACCAACTCAACAAAAATATAGCAAGAAAGTTAGGGGGATTATCATGAGTATCAAAAAAATAATCGAAGGTAAAAAAGAATGGAGAGCCCATGTTTCGCGTGTTAAGGCGCTTCCGGAAGACTACCAAATTGTTTATAAAGAAATCCAAAAGTATCTCTACAAAGTTGGTCCTGTCACGCTAAGTGAAGGTATCGGACCACTCTCGGATATTCTTGACTTCTTTGAAGAAGGTGTAGCCGCTGGGAAAGGCGTACTTGACGTCACAGGAAAAGACGTTGCTGCTTTTTGCGACGAGCTGATTAAAGATTCGAAAACCTACGCTGATCTTTATCAAGAGTCGGTTAAACAAAAAGTTGATGAGGCGATGGAAAAATAGAAAATGAAGGATATAAAAATTTTTTAAAAAGAGACAGAAGTCACCAGGGTATGTAAGGCGAATAATTTAACAAGAAACCAACAAAAATGTAAAACACATTTGACATTTTTGTTGGTTTCTTTATAATGAAAAGTGTAAAAAGGTTTTTACATTCGAAAGTTATAAGGTGATTAAATTGAAGAATCATATTAAGGAAATTAGAAAATCTCGTAAATTATCTCAAGAAGATCTTGCAAAAAAATGTGGTGTAACACGCCAGACTATTAATGCAATAGAAAATGATAAATATGATCCTACGCTAGCATTGGCTTTTAAGTTAGCTAAAAATCTAAATCTGAAATTAGACGATTTATTTATGTTTGAGGAGGGGAATTAAATGAATTTTAGAAAAGCTGATGAAATGGAAAGATACCATAGTGACCAATCTTCAAAATATGGATTTGTTTTCTACACGATTGCATTATTAGCTTGGTCGTTATATGACTTTATAGTTACAGGTGATTATGGGTGGCAAATGACAATCTTATTGTTGGGATCAGCTGTTTATTTTTGGTCGAGAGTTGTTTATAGTCGAAAAATGAATAAATAAGAGACTTTGTTATAGTTTAATAATTCATTCTTGTTAAAGGGGGAATTAGTAGTGTTTTTAAATGAAAGAAAATTAAAATGTACAAACTGTGGTTGTACGCTTAGCTCTGGTGATGAGATATTTATAAGTCTCATTTTACCAAGTGAGCGTAAGATGCCAGTTGGAGTTTTGAATAAAGTGTTGAGCAAGCATTCAAATAAAGTTCACTGTAAAATCTGCTATGAAAGAATTAAGCTATCTTAGTCATAGTAAATTAATCAGAGGTTTATTAAGTAAAAAATGAAAGGTTTGTGGAACTGGATATAAAGTTGAGATAACACCAGAAAACTTTAAAGCAGGACATGGTACTTTAACTATGAAAAATGGAAATGAATACGTTACAGACTCTTTTCATTTCGAAACCCACGCAATTATTAGCGGTGAAGATATAGTAGTACACTACGGTTCTGAATCTGGTGCAGGAACTGATATTGCAAAGGAATCAACTGGAGCAATTGAAGGGAAAGGATATATAGATAAGGATGGAAACCCAATTACGCTGAGCGAAGTGAGTAATATTTATATGGTTGTTAAATGGTGGGATAATTTCTAAAGTTAAAAACACATCACAGAAACACTAGAATGTTTTGATGGATATGCTGATGTTACATAAAAAATGAAAGTAAAAACTAAAATGGAGGGGTGATTGAATGAAAAAATTAGAGGGTTTGGCGTATTCGATTACTAATGTTAAAGAAGATGTTGAAGCAGGACCTGAGTTAGAACAAAGGTTACAACAAGCAAAAAAAGATATTGTATACAATAATGTATACTCCACAGATGAGATTTTAGAAATGATTGATCAAGGTATAAAGAACTGAAAATATATTTGGGGATTGATTTATGAACAAGCAGGCAATGATTTTCTTTGTTTTAGGTATTCTTCTTATTATTTTAAGTACACCTTTAGGCTACACATTAAAGCGGTTTAGTGGAACAAGAGAGGGCGTGTTTATCCCTTTTGAAGAATAAAACAAAGCATTTTTACTAAGAAGGCTCATACATTATCTACTAATAAAAAGCCACCTCATTTCAATTAATGAGGTGGCTACTGTTTATGTCTGATTGTTGTATTCTATACAACTACTGTGACTGAACAATATGGTCATTAACAAAAGCTCTTATGAAAAATAATTCATTATCATTAGGGCCCCTTTTATTTTCTGCCTTGAAGGATTCTATCGCATTTTCTAGTGAGCTGGACTTCACAACTTGACTTGCTGTTGTTAACTCTTTCCAATATATATTCATTTCATATGAATCACAGATAGATTCATGACCAAGTAGGAACATTTCCGCATCATATTGTTGAATATCTTTTATCATAGGCAATAACAATGATTGCTTGTAATGAAATAAAGAATCTGTCGTTGTGCCATATGCGCAATCACCTAAAAAAATAACTTTTTCATCAGGAATATAAATAATTGTAGAGTCGTCTGTATGAGTACTTTTGACTCTTTCAAGTATGCAAACTTTATTTCCTAAATCAATAGTTAGTGTATTTTCAAAGGTTATATCCGGAGATCTCAACTTAAAACTATCCCTGTTTGGCATGTCAGTTTGTATAATCTTCATACACATAGCACTCATCTGATTAGTAGTCACATATTTTTGTAGTGAACAATCGTCATAGGATAAACCCTGCCATTCTTTTATCGTTTCATTTGTTTGACTATTAACTATAACAATTGCATCAAACTCATTCATTCCTAGAAAATGATCCCAATGCGCATGAGTAATAACAACATATTTAACTGGTGGCACATTTAGGTTTTTGATTTCCAGTAAAAAGTCCTGAGCGTGCTGAGGAGAATTACCAGAATCTATTATTAGACTATATCGATCACCACATACAAGTCCTAATGTTGGTCGTTCTTTATCATCTTGATTAGATAAATAATAAATAGTATCGCTTAATTTTTTTAACATGTTATTTTTCCTCTTTTCTATACATTCGTTCTATGAAAGAGAAAATCTACATGTTTATTCTAAAGTTATTAAAATAATTTAAGATTTTCTCGTGTTATTTTTTTACCATTGGACTTGTACCTCCTTGTTTCAGTAAGGAAAAGTATAACATAATCTGGGATGTATATTAAGTAAATTCGGAATATTGTTCATTTTTATTTGCTCAAATATATTTTTTAAATATTGTGTTATTATTTGGGTAGGGGTTATAATTGGCTAGTTTGTAATGTTTTAATGATTATTTTAAATCATAGGAGCTGTAATTCTTAATCATTGCAGCAGAAAAATTGATTTGGAGTAATACAAATTAGTATAACTAACCATTATTACACTGGTTTTGTTGTATATTGCGTGGAAATATCAGACTCGTGATTTGGAGTAGGTTATTAAACAGATGGCAAGGATTGTTCAATAAGAATAGAGGATTAGGTGGTGTGGATTTGATTTACGTTATAATTTCTCTTTCTCTATCGATTTCAACGATCATATCTATTCTGATGTTTAAAAAGAAAAATAATAAACTATTAAGATGCTATCTGCTTTTATTTTAAACACATTGATTTTAGTTGTGGCGACTTGGATTATTTATAATATAGATGATGAAGCAAGGGCTTTTGGATTTGGACATTCAGGATTATATTTCTTGATATTTGCTATTCCAATAATAACTTGGGTAAACTTTATCATTCTTCTATTTGTCAAAAATAGAAAATTGAACACATAAGATAGTTGGTTACGTAAGCAATGAGAAACTTTAAAAAGGAAGTGAATAAGTAATGAAGAAAGTCAGTTTAGTTTCAGGGGTATGTTTAATAGCAATAAGCGGTGTTTTATTTACGTTTGAAAGGTTTTTATCTATTTTTTATTATGCAATTTTATCCTTTGACCCGGCATTATCTTCAATTCCTTCAGAGCCATCAATGCCAAATGTTTTTGACAACATATTAGTTTTTGCCTTATTGCTAATTGGAATAGGGTTAATATGGATATCATTCTCGAAGCTATTTAAAGTAGATTGATAATGTTTTAATTGGCACTGCACTAGAGAAAAAAATAATAATTAAAGCGAGGATACATATGAAGCAATTAACATTTCATGAGCTACAGAACTACCTAGCTCTAAAATACAAAGGAAGAAGCACGTCATCATCTTTGTTTATGAAACTAGTAGAAGAAATTGGTGAGGTAGCAGAAGTACTAAACCAGTTAGAAGGGCGAAAGTCAAATACAGAGGATGCTTCTTTAGAAAAAGAGTTAGTGGATGTTATCCATTACGCGGTGGCCATCGCGAGCATCAATCAGATTGATTTAACAAAGGCTATTATTAATAAGGATAAGGAAGCTGCAGTTAAATATAATCAATCTCCGAATTTGGAGGAATTTTTGGTAGTACAAAATAATGAACGTTAAAAATAGTAGATATCGGAATAGGTGACTAAGGAACGGTACGACTGCGAGGGGGGAAGGGGAGAAGCAAATGTTTAAAAATAGAGAGCGATGGTATCTTAGTAAAATGGGCTTGGGCTCGTTTGTTTTGGCAACTATTTTGAACTTAATGCTTGGTCCTAACATATACTCCATACTTGGCTTTTTAACCGCAGCAATAATATTAGATTAGTTATTGCAAACATCGTTTATGTGTTTTATACAAAGGTGAAATCAATGGAGAAAAAGAAATAAAAAGGGGAAGGTAATATGTCGTTTATGATGGTCAACAAAGAACTTAAGCTTGTTGGATTAAAAGGAAGTGGGGAATTTGTAAACTTTGGTAATGAAGTACCCCTTCTGGCAAGGGAACTATTAAGTCGTTCGAACGAAATCCTAAACTCAACAGAAACCGAGATTGCATTATATGAGCCAAAAAGGGATGACGAGCATAGGGTGGGTCATTATTATGTAGGGTTAATTGTGATGGAGCAATTAGATAAAATACCATCCGGAATGCATTATATTGAAACAAACAGAAGTTACATAACTACTAGGGGAAATATTTCTAATTTGAGAGAACTGCATTTGAATTTATTGAAATGGGGAGAAGAACAGGGTTATCAACAAGATTTCGATTCCTATATTATCGAGACATACCACCCTATTGAGGGAGGAGAAGAAGTAGAAATTTATTTGCCGATTAAGTCATAAAATTAATTTGGAGGTGTGATGTTTGATAAGAGTATTATCTTTTACTTTACTCGTTGTTATTTTGGGAGCCTGTAGTCAACAAAATAATGAAAACAACAAAA
Source organism: Ornithinibacillus contaminans (assembly GCF_001038425.2). Lineage (GTDB taxonomy): Bacteria > Bacillota > Bacilli > Bacillales > Amphibacillaceae > Ornithinibacillus > Ornithinibacillus contaminans. The sequence goes on along the minus strand of NZ_LDPV02000050.1, from coordinate 207,615 downwards.
ACACTTCTTATGAGAAAAGAGACGAGGGCATCATTGTTTATGTAGAGAAGGATACTTCCGATCAAAGTTACTTAATATTGACTTTACCAAGTGTAAAGAACATTAACATTTCAGATAAAACAAGAGATGAATTGATTATACTAGCACAAGAAAATGATGGTGCTTATTACAATGTCAGTCAAGAAAAGTATGAAGAGTTGGGCCTAGAGATAGGTAAGCGAATAGTTGGTTATTATGATGGAGAGGGAGAATCAGATCCCCCTGTACGTTTTACTGAAAAGATAGAGATAATTTCGAAATAGTAACCCAAGGGTATTGTTCAACAATATTGGTGAGTTTAAAAAACACATCACAAAAATTCCTAAATGAGCTTTTAGAAATTAACCCAATCCAACACCACTAGGGAGGGTTAAAAGTGAATAAAAGATTTTCTCGATGGTGGCTAAGTTACATAGCTTTAGTAATATTTATTGGAGGAAGTATTGGAAATTTGATCGTGAGTCCTAATCTAATTTACATATTAGGTACATTAAGTGGTTCATTATTATTAGTTGTTATTAACTTTATTTATATAATTTGCACAACCCGCTAAACTTCCGCCATTCAGTTAGTTACTTTATAGAAATATGTTGCTATTTGTCTATACGATATTATGTTAACGGGGCTGGATAGTTTATAGAATCTATAAAAACATGGATTTATTCATTCTGTATAAAAAGGGAACATAAATTGAACCTAATTCCCTTTTCGATAGGAGTAAACATATGGAGAACAGCTTTAAAAGCCTTCTTTTAAGAAAATTGACCGTAACCTTTGTAACCACCACAATTCTTTCGGTGTTTTTTGTTATTGTCTATTTCAGTAATGACCTTGGAGTTTCGTACAATCAAGGGAACGATTTCATCGGTTGGTTTGTTGTATATGCCATGTTTATCGGCCTGATTATCTTAATCTATGGAAATACAGTTTCTATAACAATAGAATATTTGCAAAGAAAATGGTTTCAACAATATGGTTGGCTATATGTGTTAATTCTTGGTTTGTTTGGTCTGGCTAATGGAGTATTATTTCAAGATGTAATGGCTGCCTTATTTGGAATGGTTGCTGCTATAATATATGGAATTTTAGATAAGTGGCTTTATAAAAGAGCTTTAATGGGAAAAAGTATAAAACCGTTTTTTGTTATACCATTAGCTTCACTTATATTATGTTGGGGCTGTTTGGAATTAATCTCCCCACCTAGGCCACCATTTACAAAAGAAGATGCTGTTGATAATGCAACTTCTAGTAAAGGAACAATAATAGATAAATTTCCTGAAGATATTGGGAAATGGGAGGGTACCATCGGAGAGTATCAAGTTATAAGAGAAACAAGTGCAGAAGAAGTGGGGAAAGAAATTTACATCGTTACTTTCACGGAGATTTGGAAAAAAGGAAATGAAAAAGGTACTTGGACGTTATCTTATAAAGTTGATAGACAAAGTTCAACTCTCTATAGTAAACAAGGGGATATTCCGTTTTATAATATGACGCAGTATTGAGACAAAGCACCTACACGTTTTACCAAGGTATGAAGATGCATTTATGGTGGTAAAAGTATTAGTTAGAATTAAAAAGGTAAAGTGAGTTATTATACTGGTTATCTTTTTGGTAGGTTTAATTAATTTATAGATTATTATTAAAAGGAACGATCCATAACTTCAGAGGAACCGATTCCATTTATTTGTTATAGTAGATATACGAACTGAAAGGAATGTAGAATCAATAAATACACTAACGGGGGAAATAACCAATGAGTAAGCTACCAAACTGCCCAGCATGTAATTCAGATTACACTTATGAGGATGGCGTGCTTTTTGTATGTCCGGAATGTGGACATGAGTGGCCAATGGAACAAGACGCGGAGAACGCGGAAGAAACAGGCGTTATTAGAGATGCGAATGGGAATGAGTTAAATGATGGCGATACGATTACTGTCATTAAAGACCTTAAAGTGAAAGGGAGCTCGTCCGTTCTTAAACAAGGAACTAAAGTAAAAAACATTCGATTAGTTGATGGTGACCATGATATTGATTGTAAAATTGATGGATTTGGACCGATGAAATTGAAGTCGGAGTTTGTGAAGAAGGTTTAGTAAGACGAGCCATTCAGAATTAATGTTTCAACTTGATTGTTGGAGGAGTCTAAAGGAATCTCATTGTTCCAGAAAACATTATTGAGGTGAGCATTGATGGATAAGCGAGATTATTTAGTTAAGACATTTTCTCGTACTAAAAGAAAGGATTACGAGAATTATATATTGACCGGTATTTGGCATAAGCTTGACAATATGAATGTTAAGCCAGTTAGTCAGCAGTATGTTAAGCGTAAAAATGGTTCTCATGCATTGATGGATTTGTATTTTCCACAATTACATATCGGCATAGAAATTGATGAAGCATACCATAAGGACAATCAGGAGTTAGATAAATTTCGAATGGATGACATTATTTCTGCTGTTAGTGAGGAAGCTATTAAAGATTTTATATGCCTAAGGGTTGATGCAACAAAAACAATTGAAGATATAAACGAAAGAATAGATGAAATAGTATCTATTATTCAAGATAAGGCGTCAAGGAAAGAGATAATGTGGCATACGTACGAAGAGGAATTAAATAGCTTGAAACAACAAGAACATATAACAATTCATCAAGGTTATTCCTTTAAGGATATAAAAGATATTGCAAACACTATATTCGGAAAGAATTCAAAACGATATCAAAAAAGTTGGTTTAGAGTTAAAGATAATATGTGGTTATGGTGCCCAAAATTATCCATAATAATAGATGGTAATGTGAAGTCAGCTGCCGGTGGTTGGGTGAATTTATTAGCAGAAGACTGGTCTTACATCGACGAATCACATCAAGACCAAGTGATTGTTGATGGGAGAAACGAGCAATATAAACTAGAAATTAAACACAAGCGAGAAAGAGCTGTTTTTGCAAAGTACAAAGATAATCTCGGGTTTAATAGATATAGATTTGTTGGCGTGTTTAAATGTACCGGATTGTCAGTAGAAAATGAAGGGTATATTCGATATGAACAGATTAATGATAGATTAAAAATTGTCAAGAGCAATATTTGAAAATGAAATTCATTTCAATTACAGTAGAACTGGGTATACGTTAACTCAATTTTAAAAAGAAGGTGATTAGTATGACAAGAAATATGTCACTTATTGCAGCTACTCATGCAAAGCCTAATTATGATGGGCGAATCTTTGCGTGAGGTTAGAAAAATAATTCGCCTGCCGTAATTATAGGCTTTGCACCTTATTGATCTACATTTAAAATAAGGAGCTGTCTATAATGAGCTATGTGAAAGCGGAAGCTATTTTACCAGAATCATTACTAAAAGAAATTCAAAAGTTTGTTGAAGGGGAAACAATCTATATTCCAAAAAAGAAAGCAAACTACCTAAAATGGGGTGCGAGTTCCGGTGCAAGAAAATCAATTGCAGAACGAAACGCCTCCATAAAGAAAGCCTATCAAGATGGGCATTCAATAGATGATTTGGTAGCGGAATATTTTCTTTCGCCAGATACGATTAAAAAAATACTATATAGTAAATGAATTTTCAAAGGGAGTACCTCTCCAAGTCTTGCATACGTAAGAATGGAGGGTACTCCCTATTAATTTTAGCTTCAGGTTAATAGCACTTTCGCTCTTGCAAATCGATTGAAGCGTTCGGATTTCGTTCAACTCTTTCTTCGTTAACACGGGATCAACTCGTATCTAATGCACCTCTTACTACTAACCATAGTCAAATTTGGGCGAGTAGACAAGAACCCTTTTGGGTAAAAAATGGTTTCTAATTGTTTTCAACCTATTAACAAGATAACTATTTAAATATACTAGTAATACAAGTAAAAATCGTCTGGAGTGACTAGAATGGAAGCATTTATCCACGTGGATCAATTTAATTTTATAAAACGACAAGTTCTGGACATCGTGAACGCGCATGTAACCTCGAATGATAAAGGTGTTGTCCATACGTTTATATCACTCGCTGTTGAACGTGTGGATGCTTTATTTCCAGAAATGATAGCGGAGCAAAAACAGCTCCTTACCCCAATTCCGCTGATTGATGATAAAGAAAAAGCGGAAAAATTTTTCGCTGATATTAAGCCGTATGTGATTCCCTTTCATGTGACGGAACAGGGGATTAAGAAGCTATTTCCAAAAGTGAAAAAGCTAAAGGTGCCAGAATTAGAAAAGCTAGATTTACAGGAAATCTGTTATCTAAGCTGGATAGATTATAGTATGAATAAAAAATTTATCATCACGCGCTCGAACGGCAAACTGGTTGGGGTGCATGGCACATTTGATCCGATTAAGCAGAAGGGGATTTGTGCGATTTGTAATGGCCATGAAGAAGTGGGGCTGTTCCTAACCGAGAAAAAGGGGCAGGTGCTAGGAACGTATACAAAGAAAGGTAATTATATATGCCGAGATAGTGACGTATGTAATCAAAACATTACCGCTATAGAACACTTACATGATTTTGTAAGTCGTTTGAAGGCATAACGCAGCAAAGGGTTTTTGTAAGGATTCTTAAACGAAAGAAAAATAAGGAGAAATTGCAGTTGAATTATGAATACTATACTATATCCAAAACCTCCACACGAGAGGTTTTTTGTTTTTTTAGAACATTTAGAACGAAATTACTGGTATACTGAAAATGGAAAAAAGATTCGCTTGATAAATGAACGAGGAAAAGGTGAACACGTTGAAAAAACTAGGATTGATAGTAGGTATTGCCTATATTCTGGCGCTAGTATGTAATTTCATTCCGTCGATCAAATTTCCAGATTCAGAGATTGGCGCTATTAATATAATCGTAACCATAATCTTCTTGGGGGCTTTAGTAGTCCTATCTCTAAAAGGCAAGAATTGGGCTAAGACTTTTTTGTTAGTTGGAACTATTGGTGGGATTGTCGTTTCTATCATTCACGCTCTAGAAATGGGCCTATTTGATAATGCCATTTATGGGATCGTTTCTGGCTTGCAATACCCGTTCTACATACTCTTCATCACGCCGTTATTTGGAGGAAATGCGTTGCTAGAGATAAATTATGGATTATATTCCTTCATTATTGCGGGGATATATTTGGTTTTGTTGCTACTGAACATGACGTCTTTCAAAAAATCGGTGCAACAGTATTAGGATAAAGAAAAGAGGGGTCTACTTGGCTGCATATAAGGTAGTGTTATTTGATCTGGACGGGACACTTTCTGATCCTAGAGTCGGAATTACGAGATCTGTGCAATATGCGTTAGGGAAAATGGGTATTATGGAGCATGATTTATCTACACTCGAACCCTTCATCGGACCACCACTTCAGGATTCGTTTGCGGAGTACTATCGGTTGGATGAGATAAGCACGAAACGAGCGATTGAATTTTACCGTGAACGGTTCAAGGAGAAAGGCATGTTTGAAAATGAATTATATTTGGGTATTCCTGAGCTTTTAGTCGCACTGAAGGAACAGGACTATACATTAGTCGTTGCAACCTCCAAACCGACCGTATTTGCAGAACAAATCTTGACGTATTTTTCGATTGGTCAGTATTTTGACCTTGTTGTTGGTAGTAACCTGGATGGAACGAGAACCTCTAAGAAAGAAATTATTCAGTACATATTATCGCATTATCCAAAGTATGCAGTAAAGGATTTCGTGATGATTGGGGACCGTATGCATGATATTATCGGTGCGACGAATTCGGGTATTGATTCGATTGGCGTCAGCTATGGGTATGGCTCAGATGAAGAACTAGCGAATGCCAATCCTACCCATCTTGTAACAAGTGTAAATGCCTTAGCGAACATGCTGGTAGTATAATCAATCGATAGAGACAAAGTTTTAAAGTGCTGCGGGGAGCATCATTTTAGGCTTTGTTTTTAATTTCTGAGTAATTTGGTTGGAGTTTGTCCTTTTTAATTCGCGATATTTAGTTTATAATAGTCAGATAATAGTAGTTTTTTAAAATCAATCTGTAATTTTTGTAGATTATGATATGATTAGAGTTGGGTAAATAAGTAACGGTATACGTGGTGTCGTGTGCGGGCACCGATATTTTTAGTCATAGGGGATGGGGACGGTAGAATGGGCAACTTACGAGAAAAAGCAGATGTTATTTTAATCGGTGCTGGCGTGATGAGTGCTACATTAGGCTCGTTACTAAAAGAATTGGCACCAGAATGGAATATTAACGTATTGGAGAAGCTTGACCGTGCAGGGGAGGAAAGCTCTAACGAATGGAATAATGCAGGGACTGGGCATTCTGCATTATGCGAGCTCAACTATACGACTGAACAACCAGATGGAACAATTGATATAACGAAAGCAGTAAAGATTAATGAGCAATTTCAGCTGTCGAGACAGTTTTGGGCCTATTTAGTGAATCAACATCTTATTCGGGATCCACAGGATTTCATTCGCCCATTACCACATATGAGTCTTGTGCACGGAGAACGAAATGTAGAATTTTTAAAAAACAGATTTAAAGCGCTATCAAACAGTCCGCTTTTTCATGGGATGGAATTTTCCGATGATCCGGAAAAGCTGAAGGAATGGGTTCCGCTAATAATGAAAGGGCGTACAATTACCGAGCCGATGGCGGCTACGAAGATTGATTCAGGAACAGATGTTAATTTTGGGGAGTTAACACGAATGCTAATGGATCATTTGACGGACAACGGTGTGCAAGTTCACTATAAGCATCTCGTGAAGCAAATGAAACGAACGAATGATAATCGCTGGAGCGTAAAAGTCAAGAACCTGGTTAGTGGAAGTGTTGACTATCATACGGCGGATTTCGTCTTTATCGGTGGCGGTGGAGGCAGTCTGCCGTTACTACAAAAAACGGGTATTCCAGAATCCAAGCATATAGGTGGTTTTCCTGTAAGTGGATTATTTATGGTGTGTAACAATCCAGACGTTATCGCGGAGCACCAAGCAAAAGTGTACGGCAAAGCCAAGGTCGGGGCACCACCAATGTCTGTACCGCATTTGGATACACGTTATATTGATAATAAAAAAACATTATTGTTCGGACCGTTTGCGGGCTTCTCGCCTAAGTTTTTAAAAACGGGTTCTGTTTTCGATTTAATCAAGTCGGTAAAGCCGAATAATTTGCTGACAATGCTGGCAGCTGGTGTGAAAGAACTTTCCTTGACCAAATATTTAATCCAGCAAGTGCTACTTTCTAATGAAAAACGGATGGAAGAACTACGCGAGTTTATTCCAGAAGCTAAACGTGAGGATTGGGATATCGTTGTGGCCGGACAACGCGTGCAAGTGATTAAGGATACCGAAGCAGGTGGAAAAGGTACATTGCAATTTGGCACAGAAGTAGTAACTGCTGCTGATGGTTCGATTGCTGCCTTGCTTGGGGCATCTCCAGGAGCTTCTACCGCTGTGCATGTTATGCTGGAGGTATTGGAAAAATGTTTCCCGCAGCATCTAGAAGAGTGGGAGCCGAAAATCAAAGAAATGATTCCGTCCTATGGCGTGACACTAGCGGAAAATCCAGAGCTTTTCCATACGATTCATACTAATACAGCACAGACGCTTGGTTTAACACCAAATGACCTAAACGTAGAACGACCGTTGGATAAAGAAACAAAAGCGTCTGGAAATAATTAATATGAGATAAAGTACTAAATATTAGAATGAGGAAACTGAAGGAAGACACTAGTGTAGCGGAGTATATTCCCAGAGCGGATTATATCCACCAACAATAATTCTATAGTATGTAAAAACCTTGCTGCAAAAATGTAGCAAGGTTATTTTTTTTTGCCTTTCTAGTACTTTCGTTACAGTACTTAACTACTAGCTCCATTATATAATTAAGTCGAAACTAGTCGGAAATCGCAGAACGGTCTTACTTCTAACCATATTACGGAAGGATGAAATCATGATTAACTTGCATGCCTTTATTATCATGTGAAAAAGCTAAATCGTTCTAAAGCAAGGGGGAGAAAAATGAAAACACATCAATCCAAAATAGCCGTTTTATTAATTACAGTGCTTAGTCTAAGTATCCTGTTTTCAGGGGGTGGTAGAAGTACTGTATTAGCTGCGGAATTAGCAAATATTGATTATGATCCAATTTTAGGAGAACGTGTTACAGTAGCACCTAACTACGACCATGAAGCCCAAGCGGGAGAACAACTCGCGGAAGGGTATATTCGTTTTGACCTACAAGATACGGACTATGTTAGTACGGAAAAATTATTTATCCCGGAAAATTCACGTGTGACGTTAACGGATGATTCGGTGCTTCTTTATAAGAATGGTCAATTCTTGTTGAACGGTGTTCCGATAGCTTCTGTGAATGATAACATGAATGGTGAAGGTGGCGCCCTTCAAATTGACTTGTCTGCCCCGTTGGAAAATGGGAATTTTGAAGCGGGGGAAATCGGTAAAGAAGTAACGATCCCAGATTGGACGATAAATAAAACGAGTGAAAAGGATGGAAAAACCATCAACCAAATTTGGTTAGGCGATCTGGCAACGCAAACAAAAGGTCGTGCGTATGATCATATTACCGATAATGGTGATGGCACCTATACGGTAACAGGGCCAACTAATGAATATTCCTATGTTACGAACGTTGATTATAATGATGGGGCTCCTTCCACAACTGGCGACGTGCCTAATATAGAAGGATTTGAAGCGGTGTTTGACGGTTGGACATCAGGATATAGTGATGCAGGCTTTGCGCAAGCGATATATAACGATACTGATACTGCAAAAGGTAAATCACTTGAAATTGGATTTTTATGGGCCTATTTAACGGAAGGGACTTATGGGGATAAAAACAATGCCATCGCATCGTCTTTTGGTATTGAAGCGATAAGTAGCCCGTTTAAAGCAGCTGAAGGAGACTCTTTATCCTTTGACTGGAAAGCGAATGAAGGTGGCGACGACTATGAAGTGTATGGCTTTTTAGTCAATGAGGAAACCGGAGAGCATACAGAAATTCTTTATGGACGAGGTTCAGCCCAAGATTGGACAACCAATTCGGGTAAGATTCCTGAGGATGGTACGTATCGATTCCGCTTTGTAGCGGGATCCTTTAATAAAACAGATGGGACCTCACATGGCGCAACACTTAGTATTGATAATGTACGGGTAGTAAGTTCAAAAGTTGTTCCCGGTGTTGCGGATGCCATCGTCCAACTCGTACAGTACCAAAACACAGCCTTCAGCGGTGACCGACCGATTGAAATTTCTATTATAAACCACGAGGGGGATGAAGTGGAGGCAGAGAATTCTACGGTTGTGATCAACATGAGCACGGCAGAAGAAGCCGAAGAAACGCTAGGAACCTCCTTAACCATTAAACCTTCCGATGGATCGGTCATCTATGATGCAAAACAGAAGTCAATTACAGGAAAAACTGTACCAGGATCCGTGGTCAAACTAATCGTTAAAGGACCGAAACGGGACACGTTATATAATGGAACGCCTGCCGTTAAAGAAGATGGTAGTTGGGCAATGGAACTTACTGATGATTTAATTAAGGGTGATTATACAGTTGATGCAACGGCAACAAAAGGTGGAGCAACTGCCACAACGGACGCTACGTTCACGTTTGTAAACAAAGCCGATTTAGAAGCGTACTACAAGCAAGTGAAAGACTTACAAGAAGCGGATTATCAAGATGGCTGGGAAGATGATGAGGACGCAGCGATAGAATTTGAAACGGCATTAAAAGCTGCGAAAGATCTACTAGTGGATATTGCTGATTCAACGGATGAATCCAACCCCAACCAAGCAGCTGTTGATCAAGCATTAAAAAATTTAGAAGATGCCAAAGCGGCACTCGTGAAGCACTCTCCAGTAGAGAAATCACCAGCAACCTATGAGCATGGCAAAAAAACCATCACGATCACCTTTGATAAAGATGTAATTTTAACGGCAGATGCCAAAGAAGAAGGATTTGCGGTAACGGTTAACGATACATCTTATAAGGTAACAGATGCGGTTGCCGTTGATAATACCGTAACCTTAACCGTTGATCACGTCTTAGATAGTGATACCAAAAATATTACGGTAACCTATACCAAAAATGAAACGAGTCCAAATCTATTTGGTGATGAAGATAATGGTTCAGCAGATGAGTCATTTGAAATCGTGTCACGGGATGATTTCGGTGCCGCACTCCAGATTATGACAACGATTGGAAACACGGATGACGAGACACCTACCATCAAAGGCGAGACCCATCAGGATGCGGATCACGTTACCTTATCGGTTGTTGATAGTGAAAACGATCCGGTTACCAGCCTTACCGATGTAGATGCCACGTTAAATGAAGGCTCATGGACATACACTGTCTCAGATGATGATAAGCTTGAGCCAGGGGACTATTCCTATGAAGTAACGGCAAAGGATGATGAGTCGGAAAGAGTTATTCGCAAATCGGCGTCATTCACCGTGATTGACAAACATGCACTGCAAGCCGAGTATGATGAAGTGAAAGGCTTTGAAGAAGAAGATTACCGCAATGCCGAGGAGTGGGAAGTGTTTGAGGAAGCGGTCCGAGAGGCTGAAAATACAATCACAGATTCCTCCAAATCACAGGCTGAAGTTGATGCTGCATTAGAAGATCTTCAAGCAGCACGAGATGAACTGGAAAAATATGCGCCAAAGCCAATCGATGCCGTTTTTGAAGATGGATACCATGACATTACAATCGAATTTGATAAAGCCGTAACCTTCGATAAAGTTAATCCAAACCAAACGGATGGGTTTACGGTAGTAGTAGATAATGCTGCAATAGCGATTGATTCTGCTAAACTAGTAGACGTAGATGAAAATGATCAAACATCCAAACTAACACTATCAGTAACGGCGGAAACCGTGTTATCAAGTGACGCTGTTATCAAGGTCCAATATAACAAAGCTAACGGCAAAGCTAATTTAATCGGTGATGAGGAAAATGGCACACCGGTAGAAGACTTCACGTTCCAGGCACAAGATCTGTTTGGCCATTCACTCCAAATTAATGAACCAAATGGGATTACAAATGATATAACCCCATTGATTGAAGGAACGGCCGATACAAGAGCGGAGAATGTGACGCTTACGATTACCGGACCAGATGGAGACGTCGTCATTTCCGATGCCAATGTCACCGTGAATACGGATGGTAGCTGGGCATACCAAGTGGAAACAGAACTCACGCCAGGAGAATACGTAGTGGAAGCAACAGCAACGATGGACGGCAGACCAGCAGTCATCAAAGAGCACCACTTTACGATTGTGGACAAAGAACCGCTCGTGATACTGGAGGAAGACATCACACCTCAAAAGTTGGATGAGAATGCCTATACAAAAGATTCCTGGGCCATATTTGATAAAGCATATCAACATAGCTATATCGTCATTACGAATCCCGAAGCTCCCCAATCTGAAGTGGATAAGGCGAAACAAGCACTACAAAAAGCTTACGATGAATTAGTGTATACCGTCGAGCTAGAAAAAGAGATAAGCGAATCTGCCAATCTAGTTCAGGAAAATTATTCGCCTGATAGCTGGAAGGAATATAAAAACGCGCTGAAACAGGCAGATGAGGTATTGGCTAATTCGACATCCACACAAGAAGCAATTGATGAAGCAAAGACAGCACTGGAAAATGCAAGAGCAGGTCTAACTGTGGATAAAACAGCTCTTAACACCGAGAAGGAAAAAGCTGTTTATCTCATCCAACATGATTATACCGAGGCAAGCTGGCAACAGTATCATGTTGCACTTACAAACGCTAACGATGTACTACTAGATGAAGCGGCGACCCAACTTCAAGTGGATAAAGCATTGCAATTATTAGAACATGCGAAAGAAAAATTAATCAGAGTAGAACATGGTGAATTGCCGTATACAGCAACAGGTGGTTATACGATAATGTTTTTTGGGGCGTGTATACTTTTACTAGGATTTATTATGCTTCTTATACAAAGACGTCGCTATGCGACATAAATAGTAATAACAATAAAATAGAACTAAAAAATGATCCTATCACATACGCGTGATGGGATCATTTTTTAGTTGAATGTTCATCTTATCATATTCAAAAAATTACTTTGACAGATAGAGTAATTTAAAGTATTATTACTCTACGAGGTAGAATAGTTTGAAATTCAGGAGAGTGTAAAGTTGATTAGAAGTGATATTATTCGTGGACATTTGGATTCAATTATTTTGCGTTTGATTTATGAAGAAGACCGTTATGGTTATGAAATATCGAAGGAAATCAGTTTACGTACGGATGATCGATTTCAAATTAAAGAGGCGACGCTGTATGCGGTTTTTCAACGATTAGAGAAGAAGGAGTTAATAGAATCCTATTATGGAAGTTTTTCAAAGGGTGGTAAAAGAAAGTATTACAGAATTACATCGCTTGGGAAAGCATTCCTAAAAGAAACAGCAGAAGAATGGAAAGAAACAAAGGAAATTATCGATTTATTTATGGAGGGGTTAAATTGAATAAGTTACGAAAACATGTCAATGAGTTATTTAAAGGTATTCCAGACAGTGAAAAAAAGGAAAAAATCATCCATGAGGTCCTGCAGAATCTAGAAGAGAAAGTAATGGATTTAATGGAGCAAGGAAAAGCAGAAGAGGATGCGATTAATAAAGCAATCGTTGATTTTGGCGATATTGAAGATTTGAAGCAGGAGTTAGATGTGCCGCAGCCAACCGGAAAGGGTATGCACAAAATTAATTTAGCTTATTCGATTTGGGGAAGCATTTTAATCATCGCATTATTTATGTTTATTAATTTCTATTACACGCCTAACGTCATATGGTTTGTATATCCTACGTTTGCTGTATTGTGGTGGCCGTTAACGATGTACTTTAGATGGATGAAACGAAGATAGGGGTGAAAGAAGTTGAAGAAATATGATATTGGTTTTGTAACAGCAGGCAGTATCATGACAATCGTTTTTCTTATGATAGTCAATTATTTGCATAGCAATGATGAGCCGTGGTTTATTTATCCAGCTTTTGCGCTGTTGCTGTTTCCTATTAGTTTAATCCTTATTCACAAAAAGCAATATACACTGCATTCCATTATTGTGAGTATATTGATGTTGATGTTTCTTAGCATCATTAACTACATGTACACACCAACTATTCCTTGGGTGTTATATGCCATTGCTCCTTTAGTTATATGGCCAGTAGTAATGTTATCAGGGAAAAAGGCGGGAACATTTCCTGTCGCACTAGGTGGAAGTATTGGGATTATAGTCTACTATGTCTTGTTGAACTTAGTATTATCGCCATACTTTCCATGGGCGATATTTACTACATTTGCAATACTTTGGTGGCCGCTTGCGGTTTATCACGTTAAAAAAAGAACGTATTTCCAGTTCTCTGTACATGGAAGTGTTTTAATCGGTGTATTTTTTATTAGCTTAAATGCTATCGCTTCTCCACAACATGTATGGGCGGTCTACCCAATATTTGCAGTTCTATGGTGGCCGTTGAGTATGTATTATTTTGGACATAAAAAGAATAATGGTTCAGTTCAATAGAATAACACGGCTCTTTAACTCGTTCGTAATCAGAACGGACGTTAATAAATGGAACAGACTTAGAGAGAAATAAAGCACTTTAACTTGTTTGAACCCCTTAGTAGCAGTCTTGAGAAAAAAGTTTTATATAGTACCTTGCAATAAATAATACTAAATGCTATAGTATATTCAACCGGTTACGCGTATAAAATGGTACTATACAATAAACAGTAGTTAACTTAACAAAAGAATAGGGTGAAAAAACGTGAACGTGCAATTTAAAAAAGGTGTTTTAGAACTTTGTGTCCTTGTTTTACTCGATAAACAAGACCGCTATGGCTATGAACTCGTACAAAAAATATCCAATCAGATTGAAATATCAGAGGGCTCTGTCTATCCATTACTTCGACGTTTAACAAAAGAAGAATATTTTACAACATATTTAAAGGAATCAACAGAAGGTCCTTCTCGTAAGTATTACACACTTACGGAAAAAGGAAGAGAATATTTATATTTGCTCCTAGAGGAATGGCGGGAGTTTACAAACGGTGTGAATCAATTAATAAAAGAAGGTGTTGTTAATGACTAAAGAAAGCTTCATGCAGCAATTAAAAAACGCATTAAAAAGAATCCCAGAGGAAGAGCGTACCGATATTTTACAAGATTACGAGGAACACTTTGCCTTTGGGTTAGAAGAAGGAAAGACAGAAGAGGAAATTGCTAGCGCGTTAGGATCGCCAAGCCAGATCGCTAAAGAGCTGCAAGCAAATTATCATCTGGAAAAAGTAACGACTAATGCCACCACAGGTAATATATTTCGTGCACTATGGGCAGTCATTGGCTTAGGATTTTTTAATCTTGTCATTGTACTTGGACCAGCCATTGCGATTGCGGCCATCATTTTTTCGGGCTGGACAGTAGGGGTATCGTTTTTAGTATCACCGCTCCTTGTTTTGCTTGAAATGGTCGTCTATCCAAACGGATTCGCATTTTTTGATTTATTCTTCTCGCTTGTTCTATGCGGAATTGGATATTTCATTCTCGTGGGAATGCTGTATGTTTCAAAATTAGCTTCAAAAGGATTCGTCAAATATTTGGCATATAATGTTTCATTAGTGAAAGGTGGTTTAAAGCATGAAAAATAAAAAGAGACTTACAATCATAGCAACTATAGTTATTATCATTGGTGTTATCGGTAGTGCATTCACGTTTCGCTTAAATGCTGCCGAACCAATTTCGGAGGAAAAAGTCATAAGCAACAATCAAGTTACAAGTGTTCAAGTGGATACTGATAATGCTCGCGTTCAGATACTGCCAACGGCTGCTTCTGATATTACGGTCGTATTAGATGGAGAATCTAGGTCCAGTGATAACCTAACGTTTGATACTAACGTTGAGGATTCTACACTGTTTATTACGGTTAAAGAAAAGCATTTGAAGTGGTTCAATTTCAACTTTCTTGAACTATTAGATGGATTATCCGTAATGGTGTATCTGCCAGAAAAAGCATATAAATCGTTAATCGTCTCTAGTGATAATGGTTATATTTCTGCGGAACAATTATTAGCCGAATCGCTTGATTTTCGTACTAGTAATGGACGAATCGAAATGCGAGACATCCAGACAAAAACCGCTTCTGCACATTCTGATAATGGACGGATTGAGTTAAATAACATCCTAGCCGAATCTACCTTCATGGAAACCGATAA
This sequence comes from Ornithinibacillus contaminans, assembly GCF_001038425.2. Lineage (GTDB taxonomy): Bacteria > Bacillota > Bacilli > Bacillales > Amphibacillaceae > Ornithinibacillus > Ornithinibacillus contaminans. Next base: position 192,340 of record NZ_LDPV02000050.1, on the reverse strand, counting down.
TGGAAAAATCATCTTAGACCATGTGGAAGGCGATTTAGAGGGCGAAACGAATAACGGAAGTATCTCGCTTATTACGGAAGATCTTGATCGTAATATCAATTTAGAAACCGATAATGGACGCATTACGGTAGAAACTGCAAAAGAACCGACGAATGTGGAATTTGATGTTGAGGTCGACAATGGTAGAGTAGATATTTTAGGAACATATAATGGAAATGCTGTCATTGGCGATGGAAAATATCTCATTAAACTAGCGTCGGATAATGGAAGTATTACAGTGGAGAATTAATGGAAAAGGATATTTATATTGTACTAACCAATACTGGAACATTATTTACACGGTTTATCCGCTTGTTTACCAGGCAACCGTTAAATCACGCGTCGATTTCATTCACGAAAGAATTATGCTCTACCTACAGCTTTGGGCGGAAACGAGCCAATAATCCGTTTATCGGTGGGTTCGTGAAGGAAGATACCGCTGGAAAATTGTTTCGTCGGGCGGATTGTGCCATCTACAAAGTGCCGGTTTCGATGCAGCAATACAAGAATATGCGGGAATTTGTTCAGAAAATCGAGCGTGATCAGTGTTATTACAAATATAATCTTGTGGGCTTAGTTGGCGTATTGTTTAACCGAACAATAGACACGAAGAACGCTTATTTTTGTTCGCAGTTTGTTGCGGCAGTATTAACGAGTGGAGGAATAGCCGTTACCAATAAACCAGAGAGCCTGGTGAAACCAAGTGATTTTATGGGGTATGAAGGGTCTCAGTTGATTCACCAAGGTAAGCTTAGTGACTTTGTTAATCAGCAAGAGAAGGACTCAACAAAATGGTTGCTGCAAGAGAAAAAGCGGTATAAATGGATGCCAGAGAACTCTGCTTAAGAAATTATAAGAAAACTATTAAAGGCAAGGATCCGATAAAATATCGATTCCTTGCCTTTTAAGTTACTTAAGAATGACATTCAATAATCAAAATGCCTCAAATACAAAAGAATGTCATGTTCACTAGTTTTTTTATATGTGTATTTACGGAGCCTACTGTCAATTTGCTTCTGTACTTTACTGCCCTTGCTGAAGAAATTGATGATTGGATAAAGAAGTCCACCAGTAAGTTGTGCATTACCACGGGCTCCGAGTTCAAATCCCATTATTTCTATTTCGGAAAGTGGCAGATCAGTGTTTTCCAAAAATTCATCTTTATAGTCGCTACTAATTAGAATGTAAGGTTTTTTGTTCTTTACGGCCATAAGTAATTCCTCAGGATTGTTTACGGTAACGTGTTCATTATTTTCTAATATATCCAATAAAATCCACCCCTAAGTTTAGTGATTACCTATCTAGTTTAATAATAACATAATATTAGAAATATTTAATAGGTAAATGAAGTTAGGGGGGAATGGGGATAATTCATGCTGATAATTAGACCACCATTAGCTCTTAAATGCTAACCCCTCTTCTTCTAATGAAGCTCTCAATTTTGGTAAGGAGGATGGTCCAACTCCGTGCAGTTTAAGAATTTCTTTTTCGCTGAAATTGGATAACTTTTGTAGTGTATCAATTCCTTCGTGAACTAAAGCATTTCTAGCAGGTGAACTTAGTTTCGATAAGAAGCCACTCTCGGGTTTGTTTTCTTTATTGCACTGTGGGCAGGTTGGGCAGTCGCTACTTTTATAATAGCGATGTCCCTTTTCGCAAATCCGTAATGTTTTTTCCGCTTTCAACCGTAATTCCCTCCTTCTATTTTATCGTTCTACTAACATATTACCTGAGTCCTTCTTCCTCTAACACTTCTAGAAGTAATTCAGGGCGGTCGGTCATAATGCCGTCAACCCCCATGTGAATAAGCTCTCGCATTGTTTCTGCATCATTAATGGTCCAATAGTAAACCGCCATATTGCGCTTATGTGCATCATTCAGCAGGGCATCGGTCATAAGATTGATATGGAAGCCTTTCACATCATAGCTAGTCGGAATGTGCAGCATTTCAAATGACACAAAATTATTTAGAACGGGAAGTCCTAATCGGTGAAATGCGTAAAATGGATACATTTCCCCTTCGCTTGCCGAGGTAATGACTTGGTCATCGGACACGCGGCGCAATTCTTTCAATGTCTCCTCATCAAAGCAAGCGACAACAACATTAGTTTCCATGTTATATTGCTGAACTAACTTCCAGAAGACCTCCGCACTCCTTTTCCCAACTTCACCGGAATCCTTTAGCTCGATGATCATTTTGTAATCGCCATATTTAGTGAAAATCTCTTCCAGATTCGGGATATAAGCCCCTTCCTCAATATAAGGATTACTAGCTACATCGCGAATAACCTGTCCATTTTCATCCTCTAATCCATACCCTGCATCGAGTGCGCGTATTTCTTCATAGGTATGCTCTCGAACCTTCCCGGACCCATTTGTATTCCGGTCTAGTGTCAGGTCATGAATGGTAATCAGCTGATCATCCTTTGTTAGGGCAACATCAAATTCTAGTATATCCACACCAACTTCTACGGCGTGCTGGAATGCAAGATTTGTAGAGGATGGACGCTCCTGGTTCCCTGCTTGGTGAGCAATCACGAGCGGGCCTGCATTATCAGCTGGAAACCACGTTTCATCAAGTGATGTGTCGGTTTTTGGGAAAACTAAGTTTAAAAGATAGAGGATAACTAAAAGTGCGATAAACTTACTCGTCTTCCCTTTTAGGAATTTCTTCATTCGGTTAACTACTCCTTTTATCAAGTCATTCATCTCCATTATAAACGAAAAACATCCCCTGATTGTTCATTCAAGGAATGTTTTTGTAAACGTTTTATTATAAATCGTATCTAGTCAACCCACTTCACCACATCATCAAACGGTCTGCGGGTCTTCAGGCGAGGCTCCTTCACCCGATAACCAAAGGCTGCCATGACGGAAATGCCGAAATGACCATTTTCCAATAAGTCTTCTTCTTCCAACAGCTGATTCATTTTATCCATATTAAATCCTTCGATTGGACAAGAATCAATGCCAATTTGGGCGGCAACAGTCATCATGTTGGCTAGTGCAACATAGGTTTGCTTACAAGCCCAGTCAAATAACGGGCGATCGCCCTCTAATAATTTGAAATCATCACGCTGAAATTCCTCGACTCTTGTTAGATACTTATCTAGTGCCTCGTCAGGAAATTGTAAAACATCTCGTAAATGGTCCTTTAAATATTTTGCATGATAGACCGTGTCAAGCTTGGTTCTGGCTAAAAGAATGACAAAATGACTTGCCTCGGGAAGCTTGCTAAAGGCACCCCAAGATGTTTGTTTGATTTTCTCCCGGAGCGCTGCGTTTTGAACAACAACAAAACGCCATGGTTCGAATCCAAATGAGCTCGGGGATAATCGACCAGCCTCTAAAATAAATCGGAAGTCTTCCTCGAGAATTTTCTTATCCGGGTCAAATGCCTTTGTCGCATGGCGGAAATGAAAAGCATCCATTATTTCTTGTTTTAATGTTTCTTTATCACGCAACTTCTTCACACTCCTATGGTAGACGTTGTATGTTTCATGCCTATTTTTACATAAGTAAAAAGAAGGTTCAATGGAAGCGGCTTGGTGCAATGGCTTAATTAGGATACCTTTCTCTCTAGTCGTTTGATCGTGACCTCGCTGGAATAATCAATCTTTCCCCTCGTTCGTAAACACGTAAGGCTTTTTCGATAATTTGTAGATTAGGAATAAAAAGGTAGACGAGTAAGGCAGATCCAACAGCAATACCAGCCCCTACCAAAACATCTGCAGGATAATGTACACCTACCCAAATCCGTGAAATACCAACAATGGCTGCTAACACTATCCATAAAAAATTCCATCTTTTTCGAAACAGAAAAAACGTCATACAAAAGGAAAAGAATAGAATGGTATGGTCACTTGGAAAGGAATTATCGATTGAATGCTCAATAAGTTTATTTACATTGGTGAGCTCGGCAAATGGTTGATTATTCGAATGGATACGTCCAGCAAGCTTCCCTAGGATTTCTGCTACAATGAATGTAATTGCCCCACAAATAATCATGATTCGATTGTTGTTACGTCTAGTAAACCAGAACAAGATAACGGCTAAAGCCAAGAAAATAACCATATATTTCGAGATAAAGACCATAGTTGGATTTAAAGAAGTGAACTCTTTTCCTAAATCATTAATCATTCGAAATAGGGTGCTATTCATTTCTGATAAATACATGTCAAAATTCCTCCTTATATGTACTGGAGAAAATTATAGAAAAGAAGAGCTGTGGAAGAAATTGATTATCCTTACATTTTACTTACAGGTTTGTAAGCATCTAATGCAATATAATCTCCTCGTGAATTTAACCAATCTAGGCAATACTAAAGGAAACACTTATTTCCGTTACGTATTTCGATTAAGATAATCTTTATCTAATCTTTATCTTTTTCTGTTATGATGACACCGTGGAATCAAATAATTATTTTAAATACAGGTAGATAAATAAGGGGAAAAATATGAAACAGACGATATTAATCGTAGAAGATGAGAGTGTCTTACGCGAAATTAGCAAAGATTACTTTGAAGAAGAAGGCTATCACGTATTAGAAGCAGGGGACGGTATCACGGCATTAGCGTTATTTGAAAAGCATGCAATCGATCTTATCGTATTGGATATTATGATGCCCAAGCTAAATGGCTGGACGGTGTGTAAAAAAGTACGTGAAAAATCGGTTGTTCCGATTATTATGTTGACGGCGAGAGCGGATGAGGAAGATACATTATTAGGGTTTGAATTAGGGGCTGATGATTACGTAACAAAGCCTTATAGTCCAAGAATATTACTGGCTAGAGCCAATCGCTTGCTTTCCTCCCAACAGTCTCAGATAACAGGTGCAAATCAAGACATGCTAATTAGTAATGATCTAGAGGTGAATCTTCTTTCACGTTCTGTCAAAGTGAATGGAGAAGCAGTTGAATTAACTCACACCGAATATGAAATCCTAATTTATTTAATGGAAAATAAAAATATAGTCATCACAAGGGACCAATTAATAACACGAATTTGGGGATATGAATATACAGGCGATGATCGGACAATTAATACCCATATGCGGAATTTAAGAAGTAAACTGGGTAATTGCGCTGACTTGATCAAAACAATTGTCCGTGCTGGCTATAAGTTTGAGGAGAAATAATGAGAAAACGTATCGTATTAAAATTGTTTCTGTTGACATCAGGATTATGTCTGTTTATTTTAGCGGCAATTTATATTGGGCAAACAATTTTCTTTGAACGGTTTTATGCGGAAAAAAAGGTTAATCAATTAACCGAGGCTGTAGACCTATTTAAAGAGGATTACCAAAATCATGACGATGATGAAGCAGTTCAATTAGAGCAAGAATTTTACCGGGAGAATAATGCTTGGATTACAGTCTTAGATGAAAATGGAAATCCAAAAGGGATGGATGATTATTACCTTGAGCTGGACGGTGCGTTTTTTATTTCCGATACACATGGAGAACTAACACGTTATACAGACAAAAGTATCAAAATTCCTATTTATTATATAATCAATCCGGATGATTTAATTGACATTGATAATTACCTAGCTGACTATCAGGCGGTAGAGGTTCATAGTATTGAGAAGGATTCCGCCCTGTATCCCTACCGAATATTTTGGGATGCCAAGCAAGCGGAGGATCCAATAGCAGTCCCTTTTGAATTACAGCAGTTAAATGCCTATTCTTTCTGGGAAAACGAGCAGCTTTTCGTGAAAAGGGACAAGGCTGGTAGGGATGCTAATTCTATTATCTATGGCCGGATAAAGGATATCCATTTGCCTGATGAAACGATGAACTACTATGCAACGCTTTCCAATCAATTATTTATCGAACGATTAAAGCAATTCCAAGCTGACCTTATATTGGATGAAAAGCGCATAAACGAAACCGAATTACTAGACTTTGAACAAGACGGCATCACCTATAAGTTATTAGTAAGTCCGGAAACGGATAGCAATGGAGATACCATCTACTACTTTACGATGGCCTCTTTACAGCCAGTTAATGAGGCGGTACAGATGGTAGAGGAATATTATATTTATATCATCCTATTTTCTGTGATATTGATTTTTCTGGCGGCGTTCTACTATTCGAAGGGAATTGCCAAGCCGTTACTGACTATAAATGATACCGCTAAACGAATGGCTAATTTAGACTTTACCGAAAGAATTACGGTGAAATCAAAAGACGAGATTGGCGAGTTATCCAATAACATTAATTTCTTATCGGACACAGTACAATCCCACATTAACCAACTCCAACAGGATGTGGAGAAAGAAAGAAAGCTAGAAAAAACACGGAAGGACTTTATTGCCGGAGTATCGCATGAACTAAAAACACCGTTAAGCATTATGAAAGGCTGTTTAGCAATTCTTCATGATGGTGTTGCCGTTCAGAAAAGAGAGCATTATTTTGAAGCGATGGAAAATGAAGTGAATCGAATGGATCGGTTAATCGCAGACATGCTGGAATTAGCGAAATATGAGTCAGGGACATATAAGCTAGAAATGCTTCCATTTTATATAGACGATTTGATTCAAACAGTCTATAACCAGCTAGTATTAAAAGCTTCTGGAAAACAAGTACAGGTCAAAATAAATCTAGATGGTGCAGAAGTAGTTGCCAATATGCATCGGATTGAACAGGTTATCACCAACTTTTTAACGAATGCAATCCGCCATACACCAAATGAAGGTGTTATTGTCCTATCCACCGTTAATGAAGTGGATCAAGTGAAGATTACCGTTGAGAATGAGGGTAGTCACATTCCAGAGGACCAACTGGATAAAATTTGGGATCGTTTTTATCAAGGTGATAAAACACAGCGTTCTGAAGAAGGAACGGGATTAGGACTAGCTATTGCTAAAAATATTTTGACCCTGCACGGCGTTGAATATGGCGTTTTCAATACAGCAAAAGGCGTATGTTTCTATTTTTACTTGAACAAAAACAATTGAACTGAATATGGGGAGCCATCTGTTTCGTGATTTTTTCCGGAACAGGTGGCTTTTTCGTTTTGGAGAATCTTTAGGTTAACTCTATTTCATCTTTATTTAATCTTTACCTCAGTCACTTACGCTAGTAATGCATAAGAAAAACAAGCTGTATGTAGGGAATAAAAAGGAGAAATGCTGAATGAAGAAATGGATTCGTCTTTTAGTATGTTTACTAGGAATTATCGTAATCGTAAGTTTCTATAAGGTGTATGTAACGAGTAATGAAACAAAACCAAACATCAACGATACGGTTACCGAAAAGGATGGCAATAGTGGAGAAATAGATCCATTTAAAGTAGTGATTGATGCAGGACATGGTGGCGTAGATCCGGGATCTATCGGTGCAAGTGGTTCTTATGAAAAGGATTTTACACTTAGTGTATCGAAGAAGGTCGCGTCATTATTAGAACAGGATTCTAAAATAGCTGTATCCATGACGAGAGAAGCTGATGAATTTCTCTCATCAGAGGCCCGAGAGAGACCAAACTTTGCGAATGATTTAGGTGCGGATGTATTTGTTTCCATTCACGCCAATACATTTACTGATCCAACTGTATCTGGAACGGAAACCTATTATTATCATAGTAATTCTAAGACCTTTGCTAACAAGATACATCAATATCTTATCGAGGCAACGGGATATAATGATAGGGGAGTTAAGAAGGAAAATTATTTTGTGCTAAAAGATACGACAATGCCTGCAGTTTTGTTGGAGATTGGTTATTTAACCAATCCACAGGATGAGCAGCAAATGCTTACAGATGACTTTCAGCTATCGGTTGCAAAAGCTATTGTGAAAGGAATAAAAGCGTATTTAGGAATTTAAGACAATCCTATTAATGGTATGAAAGACGGAAGAAAGCAGGAGGTAGCACTTCTGCTTTCTTTTCTTATGGTAAGGTAGAATGTTGGTTAGTATATACTAATAGCAGCAATCGAATGGATAAGTGCTAGGATTAACCGGTGGCAACTAACGGTTGCGGCACCATGCAACAATAACTAGCTTTACATTTTATTCGGAATCTAATCATAATGAGATATAGTTAACAGAAAGGTGATTACAATATGGAATTCGGTGAAAAGCTCAAAAAGGAGAGAACGAATAGAGGTTGGTCTCAAGAAGAGCTGGCAGAAAAACTATTTGTTAGTCGGCAGTCTGTTTCGAAATGGGAGAACGGCCAAAACTATCCAAGTATCGAAGTTCTACTAAAGGTAAGTGATCTATTTGAGGTCACAGTTGATGAATTATTAAGGAGCGATGATGAATTGAAAGAGAAAGTCATAAACGATAGTAAACAATTAGCACATCCGAAATTAAAATTTACGTTTGATATTTTATTTGTCATCGGACTAATTCTATTCGTAGTTAAAATAGTGGGTATTCTATTAACGAAATTTACTGCACTAGATATAACGTTGTTTGGTGGATCTTTCCTTTGGAATTTTGTCCCCTTAGTTTTAATGGTTGTTGCAGGTATCGGTTCTGAAGCGGTGAAGGGTAAATATAAAGAAGACTAGTCAAAATAACTACTTAACCTAGAAATGAGAATATGCCGTTGGTGTATTCTCATTTCTATATAACTAATCAACAATAAAATTCTATAGAAATACCTTTTTCCGAATAAGAATTTCTGCTAGTAGCAGGTTGAGAATCCAGCATAACCAAACAGCAATCGTATACGAAGTCCCATAAGGAAAATTCAAGATGCTATGGGTGAGTAACACCACAATATAAATCGTCATGTTGGCAAAGGCTAGCAAGAAGCTTCGAATCATCCATTTTCGATGTAAATTTCTTTTTTTCTGTCGGATGAGCAAGTACCCGCGTATAGTTGTTCCGAGCCATAATGTATTCAAAATAAGAAAGCCTAATGTGCTTGGCCATCCTCCGGTTGCAAAAAGAGAAACATAGATACCTGGAATGAAATTTAATAGTATCGTTAGGACATACACGCGACCGTTCCAACGGTGAAAAGTAATGGATTTATTGCGAATCTCCTTGATTACTCCCAACGGCCCGGTAATAAGGGAAATGATAGCTAGTAAAATATGAATTCGGATCATTAGTATCCACAGAGATTCATTGGTTAACACTTGATCTTTTTTAGCAATAAATTTTTCAAAGGTAGGATCAACCATGAAATTCTTGGATAATGTATGAAATACCCACATAATTGCGATAAATATAAGGAATCCTTTAATAAATTTCTTCAATCTATTAATCCCCCAGCTACAAAATTAATGATGACTTTTCATTAGGTTGATGATAACTAATATAAGTATACATGTAATCGATTTATATAGCCTTGTCTTTCGCAATTTGTCACGAGATTTTCATAACCTCTTAAACCAGCAAAAAAAATAAGACCACGAAATGGTGGTCTCAAAAAATTGTAATCAATTATGTGCTTAGTAAGCAGTCCAACCGCCATCAACAGCGATAACTTGTCCATTCACAAAGCTTGCTTCGTCTGAACCTAGGAAGATCGCTAATTGTGCGATTTCTTCTGGTTGACCAGCGCGAGGGTTGATTGCTAACCCTAATTGTTGGCGACCGGCACCATATTCACTAATGTTTGTCATAGAAGAAGTGATGTTCGTTATGACAGCACCTGGTGCGATTCCATTACAACGGATGTTTTTGTTTGCATACATGAATGCCGTGTTTTTCGTTAATCCAACAACCGCATGCTTAGAGGCAGTATATGCTGCACCAGCTCTAGCACCATACAAACCACCTGCAGAAATGTTGTTTACGATTGTACCGTGACCTTGCTCTAAGAAAAGGTTCACCGCAATACGCATGGATTTCATCACAGCAGTTGTATTAACCGCAAACACCTTCTCCCAGCGCTCGTCAGAAATTTCGCCAACCGGTTCCATGCCATCCATAATACCAGCATTGTTTACTAAAATATCTAATTTACCAAAAGTGACCGTTGTTTCATCAAATAAGCGTTTCACATCTTCTTCTGATGCCACGTTTGCAGAAACAGCAATAGCTTCTCCGCCATTAGCTTTAATACCATCTACTACCGCTTGTGCACCTTCTAGGTTTAAATCCGATACAACAACTTTTGCACCTTCTTTTGCATAGCCCTCTGCAATAGCTTTACCCATTCCAGATGCAGCACCAGTAACGATTGCTACTTTGTTTTCTAATCTCATGTAAAACAGCCTCCTTCAAATTTATTGTACAGTTGTTCAATAAAAATTATAATAGGAAATGATAGTGCTTACAATAAGCAAAAAAATGCATTCTGTTCATTAATTAACACATTAGCGATAATATGTTCAATAAGAGGTGAAAAAATGTCCCATATTGATTTACGAGTGGTGAAAACGAAAGAATCCTTGCACCATGCGCTATTAGAATTATTACAGAAGAAGGTATTAGAGGAGATTACGATTTCCGAGATTTGTAGAATGGCAAAGGTAAATCGAGGAACGTTTTATTTACATTACAATCAAGTAGAAGATTTATTTGAAGAGTATTTTAAAGAAATTACAGCAGATTTAGCAAATTCCTACCAGGAGCCTTACCGTCATGTGTCCGTCCTCAAAACGAGTGAATTAGATCCAAATACGATTCAGATCTTTGATCATATTGCGAAATATCAAGAGTTTTACCGAATTATTTTTTCCAAAAAAGTACCGATGATGTATTACTATTTATTGTTTGAGGAAGTCAAAGCATTGCTACTACATGACCAAGTGGGGTTGTTAGCTGAAGGGATTAATCATGAGCTTCATAGTGCCTATCAAGCCAATGCGATTATTGGGATGATCCTTGACTGGTATCAACATGATTTTTCCTATCCGGTTAGTTATTTGAATGAGCAATTGGTGAAGTTTATTAATATTACAGCTGAAACGTAAAAGATGGACCTCTAACGGGAGAAGTCCATCTTGCTGTTATTATTAAAAATCAAAATTGTCCGGATCTGGACCGACGCGGTGATTTTGGTTTAGTTGATCGATTTTCGCCATATCTTCAGCTGTTAACGTGAAATCAAACACAGATGAATTTTCGATAATCCGATGTTCTTTTGTAGACTTTGGAATGGTTACGATGCCTTGCTGTAAGTCCCAACGAATAATAATTTGTGCGATGCTTTTTCCGTATTTCGTAGCGATTTCGTGTAAAACCGGGTTATCAAATAGCTGACCCTGCATAAGTGGAGACCACGCTTCCACTTGGATGTCTTGCTCACGGCAGAAAGCAATTAGCTCTTCCTGTGTTAAGCGAGGATGGCGCTCTACTTGATTGATCATAGGTTTAATTTCTGCTGTTTCCAATAATGTTTTCAAATGATGGATTTGGAAATTACTCACACCAATTGCTTTTATTTTACCAGCTTTGTATAGAGTTTCTAATGCTCGCCAAGCATCCTGGTATTTGCCTTCAACTGGCCAGTGAATCAGGTACAGGTCTAAATAGTCAAGACCAAGCTTGTTTAACGACGTTTCAAAGGCTGCAAGTGTTGCTTCGTATCCTAAATCCGCATTCCAAACTTTTGATGTAACAAAGAGTTCTTCTCTTGGTAGTCCTGTTTCTGCTAATCCTTCCTGAATTGCTTGGCCAACGCCTGCTTCATTTTCATAAATTGCTGCCGTATCAATGCTACGGTATCCGTGTTTGATGGCAGATTTTACGGCATTGATTAGCTCAGGACCTTCCTCAACTAGAAATACGCCAAGTCCTAGCCAAGGCATTTTCACACCGTTCGTTAATGTTGTTGTATCTTGTAAAGTTGTGATCATCTTGTATTCCTCCAATAATTAATTTTTCTTTTCTAAAATGTTGCTCCAGATTGCAAGCAGTGCCGCGATAAGTACCATCAAGGCACCGACCCAAGCGGTATGAATTAGGCCAATCGAGTCTGTAATGACGCCACCAAAATAAGAACCAATCGCTATTCCGGCATTAAAGGCAGCGATATTTATCGCAGAGGCTACATCTACAGCAGTGGGGACAAAACGTTCTGCTAGCGTGACGACATAGACTTGTAATCCAGGCACATTCATGAACGCCAAAAGTCCCATTAGAATGATGGTGATTAACCCAATCGTCTTAAATGGTGCTGTGAAGTGTAACGTGAACAGGATCACAGCTTGTACGATAAACATATATACTAAAGCTTTAATAGGATTGTGATTCGCTAGTTTTCCGCCAATCATATTCCCAATTGCAATAGCCACGCCATATACGAGTAAAATAATAGCGACTGTTTCCTCTTGGAAGCCGGTGATTGTGTGTAGTAATGGGGATAAATAAGTAAAAACAACAAACGTCCCACCATACCCAAGTGCTGTAATAATGAATACAAGCAACAGGCGACCATTCGTAATTAATTTGAATTGATCTTTAAAGGAAATTTTATTCCCGTTTCGTAAATCCCCAGGAACTAGGATGCTATTTGCAATGAGTGCAATTAACCCGACAGCAACAATGATTAAGAAGGCAATGCGCCAGCCAAATTGCTGCCCAATAAAGGTTCCAAATGGTACCCCTGTTACGGTTGCAACCGTTAGCCCGGTGAACATTATGGAGATCGCACTAGCTCGTCTATTTTCGGGAACTAAATCGGCCGCAATCGTGGAACCAATCGACATGAAAATCCCGTGTGAAAAGGCTGAAATCACGCGTGCAACAAGTAGTACGCCAATACTACTGGCACCAGCAGCGATGCTGTTTCCTACAAGAAAGATGACCATAATCCAGATTAATAAGGTTTTGCGAGACATTCCGGACGTTATGGATGTTAGAACTGGTGCACCGAATGTGACACCTAAGGCATATAGGGAAACCGTTAATCCAGCAGTTGTAATCGAAACTCCTAAGTCATTTGAAATTAACGGCAATAATCCAACACTGATAAATTCTGTTGTGCCAATGGCAAATGCACTTATTGCTAATGCAAGCAATGCAAATGTGCTTCTTCTTTTTTCAATAGGCATACTTTTTCTCCTCCTTACCTATTTCGTAGTAATATAAGGCCAAAATGGGAACGATTTTAGATAAATGCTATTATTTTTGACCGGCAAATGTTATTATGGTGCTTATGTGAGAAAAAGAAAAGTACGCACTTTAAAGTGATATAGGAACCAAAAAGTTATATAGGTACTTTTTAGTGCCTATCCATTGGGAGGGATTTTCTATGAAGGAAAAGAAGTACAATATATCGGTAGAAGCAACACTAGAAGTAATCGGTGGCAAATGGAAATGTGTTATTCTATGCCATTTGAATCATGGTAAGAGAAGAACAAGTGAACTAAAACGACTAATGCCTAACATTACGCAAAAGATGTTAACCCAGCAACTACGCGAGCTAGAAGAAGACGGTGTTATTAACCGAATCGTCTATAACCAAGTCCCACCAAAAGTGGAATATGAGCTAAGCGAATATGGCAAAAGCCTCCAAGGCATTTTAGATGCACTATGTATGTGGGGAGAAAAACATATTATCAAAGTGTATGGCGATACATCTGTCTTAGAGGAAAATATCTTAAACGAACATTTAAACTAAAGTGATGACGTAATAATGGGCATGACAATGGAAAATTGTTATGCCCATTTTTCTACTAGACTTGGTTCAATTTTGTAGATATTTTTCTTCTATGCCATAATGGATTTGAAAAAGAGGGCGGTGATTCGATGCAAAAAATTATGATCGTGGAGGATGATCCGAAAATTGCGGAGCATCTCCAAGACTATATCGATAATTATGGGTTTGACGTCACAAGGGTAACAGATTTCGAACACGTTATGGACGCATTTCATACGGTAAAACCTGATTTAGTTTTATTAGATATTAATTTGCCGCGCTATGATGGGTATTACTGGTGCCGGCAAATTCGCAAGCAATCGATCTGTCCAGTTATCTTTATCTCAGCTCGAATTGGGGAAATGGATCAAGTAATGGCACTTGAAAATGGGGCAGATGACTACATAACCAAGCCGTTCCACGCGGAAGTCGTTATGGCAAAAATCCGTAGTCAGCTTCGTCGTGCATACGGGGAGTATGCGGCGAAAGCAGAAGAACGCGTGCTGGAAAAATTCGGTTTGGAGCTTTTTCCGGAAAGGCTGGAATTATCCTATCATAAGCAAACCGTCTCCCTATCCAAAAAAGAAGCAGATATCATCGAAAGTTTGATGGAGCGTTATCCAAGGGTAGCCGGACGGGAGGATTTACTGGAGAAATTGTGGGATGACATCGCCTATGTCGATGAAAATACGCTGAACGTGAACATCACAAGGGTTCGGAAAAAGTTTCAAGAGCTTGGTATAACAGATGCGGTGGAAACCGTCAGGGGTGCAGGCTACCGGTTACATGTCTCCTGGAGCAAGGAGGCTGAAGGATGAGGCTGTTTCTCAAGGAGCATGCACTTTTAGTAGTGACCCAGTTCATCCAGCTTACTGTCGTGGTAGGTATTTTTTGGCTTGCTGGTTATCGGGATTGGAAGCTATTCTTGTATGTGATTTTTCTTAGCTTTTTCCTGCTTGGTTGCTATTTGTCTTATCAATACGTCAGCCATCAACGATTTTTCCAGCGCCTGAGTAGGCCACTAGCAACATTGGATGAATCGATTCAGAAGACGGAACAAGCACCTATTTCTATGGCGCTGGATTCGTTATTACGGGATCAGTACAAGCTGTATCAAACGAAGCTTAAATCAGCGGAGGATCAACAGGCAGAACACAGGCGTTTTATGGATCAATGGGTGCACCAAATGAAAACACCGCTCTCGGTGATTGAACTGACAGCGCAGAATTTAGATGAGCCTGATTCATCAAGTATTCGGGAAGAGACAGAGCGAATGAAAACGGGGTTAAATACCGTTCTTTATATGGCCCGCCTTCGGACGATTGAGCAGGATTTTCATATCAAACCAGTTTTGCTTTCCGACGTTGTGAATGATGTCAATGGCGAGAATAAACGCTACTACATACGCAATCAAGTCTATCCAAAGCTAGCGGTAGCAAAGGAAGGCATTACCGTAGAAACCGATGAAAAATGGTTGTTTTTTATCCTGACACAACTCGTTACCAATGCCGTGAAATATTCTGCTCGGAAAAGTAATCGTATCGTTATTTCTATTTATGAACGAAATAAAGAAGCGGTATTAGAAGTGAAGGACTTTGGCGTTGGAATCCCAGCAACCGATATAAACCGTATTTTTGATCCGTTTTATACGGGAGAAAACGGACGGGAGTTTCGGGAATCAACTGGTATGGGTCTGTTTTTAACTAAGGAAGCGGCAGACCATCTCGGGCACCGGATGGAGGTGGAATCTGTGGTGAAGGAAGGGACGACATGCCGAATTATATTCTCAGAAACACAAAACCTTGAGGCTGGGACATAAGTAAAATGAAAAGATAAAAGGACGAACAATGCACTGATTCAGCGTAGGGAATATACGAAGACTCCTGCGGGAGGAAGGGCTTAGGTGAGACCCCGCAGTGCGTAAGCGCGAGGAGGCTCAGCAGCCCCCGCGGAAAGCGAAGTATATTCCCGGAGCGGGTATCGTGCACCAACGTTCGGTTTTTATCTAACCATTAACACTTTTTTCCCAGCCCCAAAACCTTACACCACTGTAAGGAAAGTGAAAGCTGAATCGATAGTTTGAATTGGCGTGTGAGCGGTACACTAACGTTAGATTCGTTAGTGGAAGGAGATTTTAGTCATGTTAACTGTAAAACAAGTAAGCAAAATTTATGAAGGTAAAGTCGCTTACCGAGCATTAACTGATATTAATTTAACGATTGAAGAAGGGGAATTCGTTGGGATTATGGGTCCGTCTGGTAGCGGGAAAACAACGCTACTTAATATGATCGCAACAATTGATGAACCAACAACTGGTGAAATTTTAATTAACGGAAATAACCCACACACCTTGAAAAAAGATGCTCTTGCCAAATTCCGTCGACAATCGCTTGGCTTTGTATTCCAGGATTTTAATTTGCTTCACACCTTAACCGTGGAAGAAAATATTGTCTTGCCGTTGACCTTGGACGGGAAGAAGGTAAAGGAAATGAAGCAAAAGGCACATGAAATAGCGGAAAAGCTAGGGATTACGCCTATTATGAATAAGCGTACGTATGAAATTTCTGGTGGACAAGCGCAACGAGTAGCAATAGCCAGAGCCATGATTCATTCCCCACAGCTGTTACTAGCAGATGAACCGACCGGGAATTTAGACTCGAAAGCCTCTAAAGATGTGATGGCAATGCTTGAGTCCATTAATCAAAAGGAAAAAACAACGATGATGCTTGTGACACATGATCCGCAAGCAGCAAGCTATTGTAATCGTGTCATCTTCATTCGTGATGGGAATTTTTATTCAGAAATTCACCGCGGCGATAATCGCCAAGCCTTTTTCCAAAAAATAATCGATACATTGTCACTGCTGGGAGGGGATGCAAATGACCTTTCGTCAGTTCGCGTTTAATAACGTCCTTCGAAATAAGCGATTGTATGCTGCTTATTTTCTAAGTAGCATGTTCACGGTGATGGTGTTTTTTACCTTTGCGATCTTCGCTTTTCACCCTGTGTTAAGTGGTGAGGAGATGAATAGTAGTGTCCAAAAAGGAATGAATGTTTCGGCAGGAATTATTTATGTCTTTTCCTTCTTCTTTGTCCTCTATTCGATGAGTTCGTTTTTACAATCTCGAAAAAAAGAATTTGGATTGTTGATGATGCACGGTATGTCGATGAAACAAATTCGATTGATGGTATTTTTAGAGAATATGTTAATTGGGTTCTTTGCGACGGTGGGCGGAATCTTAATTGGATTAGTATTTTCAAAAGGGATCTTATTACTGGCTGAAAATGTATTGGTTCTGGAAGGTTCCCTTAATTTTTACATTCCGTTTGAAGCAATCCTACTGACGTTTACTGCGTTTATGGTGTTGTTTTTCATTATTTCCTTATTTGTCTCTTATGTTCTTAGGAGCAGGAAGCTAATCGATCTAATAAAAGGGAGCAAGAAGTCTAAAGGCGAGCCAAAAGCAAATATCTTTTTAACAATGCTTGCTATTTTATTGCTGGGTGCTGGTTATGCGGTTGCGTTAATCGTAAAAGGTTTAGCCGTCGTTGTTGCACTACTACCAGTTGTCATCGTTGTGACCATCGGTACCTATCTATTATTTACGCAGTTAAGTGTGTATGTCATTCGGAAATTAAAGAAGAACGATTCTGTTTTTTTGCGGAAGACGAACATGCTGTTACTATCTGATTTATCGTTTCGGATGAAGGATAATGCGCGGACATTCTTCATGGTTGCCATCATTTCAACGGTTGCCTTTAGTGCGATTGGGACACTGTTTGGATTTCAATCGTATTTGACCGCAGGGATGAAGATTACCAATCCGAATACCTTTACCTATACCGCTGTGGATGAGGGTGAAGAGCAAGATGTTGCCTTAATCAATGAAACATTACAGGCAGAAAATATTCCAGCAACAATGGAGCATGTGGTTCTGCGCTATTATGATTATGGGGTAGATACTGTTGTGATTGCGCGGGAGTCAGATTTCAACCGTTTTGCAGCGTTAATTGGCGAGGATCAGGTAGACGTTCAGGATGGGCAGATGAAAGTAGTAGAGTTTGATGGTGTTCCGTTTAATCAAACAGAAGAGTTAATGGAACAAACGATTCCGTTAGCGAATGGTGTTGAGCTGAAGCCAGAGGAGGAAGTTGTGTATGCACGTGCACTTCCTGCTACAGATTCCTATTTCCTAGTCTCTAATGCAGATTACGAAAAGCTATCTACTCCAGAAAGAGAAGAGAGCTTTTATGCGTGGCAAGCAACAGATGGGGAGGAGCATGTATTAGCTGCAGCTGAAACGTTATCAGAACAGCTATCGCCATATGAGTTTTTATCAGGGGAATATCAGGTTTATGAGATTAATAAATATTATGGACCGGTCTTGTTTGTTGGATTATTTATAGGAATTGTCTTTTTCGTCTCGGCTGGAAGCTTCCTTTACTTCCGACTATACACGGATTTAGACGAGGATAAGCAGAAGTTCAAAGGCATATCCAAGTTAGGCTTAACGGATAAAGAATTAACGAAAGTACTAACAAGACAAACATTCTTATTATTCTTTGCACCAATCATCGTTGCACTTATTCACGGTGCTGTTGCATTGACATCGTTATCTCGGTTATTTGATTATAATCTGGTCACAGAATCGGTAATAGTACTCAGTATTTTCTTAGTGATTCAAATTGTATACTTTTTCATCGTCCGGTATTTCTACACGAAACAAGTGAAAGCTGTTATCGGATAATTAAAAGGCTCCAGTTCCTATTAGTAGGACGGAGCCTTATTTGTGTTTTAATCATTTTTAATTAAACTATGACGTCTTCCGTAGCTAAGATACATGACTAATCCAACGGCAAACCAAATCGCAGACGCAATCCAAGTATCAGTGGATAGCTGCAGGATTAAGAACAAGCAGAATAACACCGACATGATTGGAATCACAGGAAAGAAGGGTACTTTAAATCCAGTCGTCTGTAAACGTGAATCCTTCCGCAAGAAGATCACACCAGCAGATACAATAGCAAATGCTAGTAAGGTCCCTAAGTTAACTAGCTCCGCTAATTTGGCTAATGGAACCACTCCAGCACAAAACGCGATTAGAATCGCAAAAATCCATGTGCTCACAACAGGGGTTTGTCTTCCTTTGCTTAGTGATGCCATGCGCTTTGGCAATAATCCGTCACGACCAAGGGCATACAGTATTCTAGTGCCACCATATAACAATACAAGGATGACGGTCATCATGCCGACGATCGCACCTAAGGAAATCAAGCCAGCAATCCAATCTTGGTGGACGAACTGGATGGCAAAGCTCACCGGATTACTGACATTTAGTTCGGTGAACGGAATCATACCAGTGAGGACGAGGGATACTGCCACATACAATAACGTACAAACGAATAACGATCCAATAATTCCAATTGGCATGTTTCGTTGTGGGTTTTTTACCTCTTCAGCTGCAGCAGATACGGCGTCAAAGCCAAGATACGCAAAGAATACTAATGCTGCCCCAGTTAAAATTCCATCCACACCAAATGGCATAAACGGTTGCCAATTTTCCGGTTGCACATAGAAAACACCAACCGCAATAAATAACAGAATAACGCCTACTTTAACAAATACCATGATTTTATTAAATCTTGCCGATGCCTGCACCCCAAAGGTTAGTAAAAAGGCAATCGCAAGTACGATTAAGACGGCGGGTAAATTGATATAGGTGCCGTCAGCGGGATTAAAAGAACCAGAAATGGCTTTCGGAATAATGATGTTAAAGCCCTCTAATAGGGAAACGAAGTACGAGGACCAACCAGTTGCAACGGATGCCCCTGCTAATCCATATTCTAATAATAGTGCCCACGCAACAAACCAGGCGATAACCTCGCCGAACACCACATAACCATACGTATAAGCACTACCGGTTACTGGGATGGATGATGCGAATTCAGAATAACACATCGCGGCAAAGGCACAAACAATTGCAGCAATAATAAATGAAAAAATGATAGCTGGACCAGAATGAAGAGCAGCAACTGTGCCAGGTAGGATGAAAATGCCAGTACCAATGATGGCACCAACCCCGAGTAGAATTAAATCAAAGGCGCCTAGTGTTCGGTTGAACGGCACTCCTTTCTGGTGATTGAGTAAATCTTGGATGTTTTTTTTGCGTAATCTATTCACGATGTTATGGAACTCCCTTGCAAAATAGTAGTACACGAATAACCGAAATACGATGATTCGTTAGAACGTTTCTATCCATCATAAAGGAAATTGGGGTAAAAATCATCCTTTTGTTGTTATCTGGGCTAAAAGAATTGATTGGTTGGTGCAAATAAAATTGTAATGTGCCTAGGGTGTTTTACATACATTTAGATTAGTAAAAGGGTAATGGACAAGGTGTGGTTGTTAATTTGTTGGGGGGGTCATCATTGGAAATACTGGAGCCATTAGCGAAAATATTAATGATAAATTTAGTTTTAAGTGGTGATAATGCGGTTGTGATTGCGATGGCGAGTCGTAATTTGAGGGATGATTTAAAAAAGAAGGCAATATTTTTCGGAACGATGGGGGCAGTTGTATTTCGCATAATCTTTACCGTTATTGTTATGTATCTCATGCAGCTTCCGTTCATTCATTTGATCGGTGGGTTACTGCTTTTACTGGTTGCTTATAAATTGTTAGTTGATGTTGAATCAGAGGATACGCGAATTAAAATCGGAAGTTCCTTACAGGAAGCGATTGTTATTATTATTTTTGCGGACTTACTGATGAGTTTGGATAATGTGCTGGGAATTGTTGCGGTGGCCAATAATAATATGGTGCTCGTTATCATCGGCATTATCTTAAGCATTCCGATTATGTTATACGCAAGTCAATTTATCCTGCGACTGATGGAAAAGTATTCCGGTGTCGTTTATTTCGGGGCAGCACTGCTTGCTTGGACAGCTGGTGAAATGATGCTGAAGGAAGAAGTGCTACACGATTATATTCGTATAAATGCTACGATTGAAATGGTAATGCTAATCGGTATTGTATTTATCACGCTCTCTGTTGGGGCTTTCCACCGGAAGTATCGATAAAAGTATG
This sequence comes from Ornithinibacillus contaminans, assembly GCF_001038425.2. Lineage (GTDB taxonomy): Bacteria > Bacillota > Bacilli > Bacillales > Amphibacillaceae > Ornithinibacillus > Ornithinibacillus contaminans. The sequence continues at coordinate 171,666 of NZ_LDPV02000050.1, read as the reverse complement.
GAATAGAAACGAATCATCTGACCTTAGCTGATTCGTTTTTTTTGTATTTCCGAGCATTTTCGAGCTATTGGCTTAAATCATAGGAGATAGGGCACTAAATCAATAGAATGGTTGCAGGTATTGCTATTTTCTAACATAAGCATGAAAAATAGATTTTGAAATTATCTAAAAATTGTATATAATTGAAGTATACGTTTTAACTTTCTGAGCTAATGTGCATACCATATAACAATACAAAAGGAGTGTTTTGATGGATAGCGATAGAAAAAAGCCAACATTGGTTTATTCGATTTCGATACTAACAATGGTAATTGCGATTATTGCTATTGGAACATTAGCCTTTGGTGCAACGATTCAATTAATGATGTTCCTAGCCTTATTAGCGATTATACCGTTCGTCATGCGTCTTGGATTTACGTATAAGCAGGTGGAAAAAAGTGTTTTTTCAGCAATGCTTCCTGCGCTGCAGCCATCAATTATCCTGCTAACTGTCGGTATATTGATTGGCTCATGGATATCCTCAGGTACTGTTCCGACCTTAATCTACTATGGAATTCAATCCATTTCACCTCAATTTTTTCTCGTCACTACTTTATTGTTTTGTTCACTAGTTTCCTTGGCCACCGGTTCATCATGGGCAACACTTGGAACGGCAGGTATTGCTATGATTGGTGTTGGTCATAGCTTGGGTATTCCTGTCGCGATGACTGCTGGTGCGATTGTTGCCGGAAGTTATTTTGGCGATAAATTATCACCATTATCCGATACAACCAACCTGGCTGCTGCAGTGGTAGGAACCGACCTCATCACACACATTAAGCATATGCTTTGGACAACGGTTCCGGCATACGCGATAACAGCGATAATTTTTACGATAATCGGGTTAAATTATGGTGGAGGAACTGTTAATTCCGGGGAAGTTAATGAGTTGACGAGCTATTTGGCCAATAACTTCAATCTCGGGATTATTCCATTACTGCCGGTCGTTATTTTGTTTGTGTTACTGATTACGAAAAAGCCCGCGATTACCTCCATCTTTATTGGGGCTCTGGCAGGTGCTGTCGTTGCGGTGGTGTACCAGGGTGTCACCATCAACGAGGTATTTTCCATTTTTTATGATGGTTATTATGTGGAATCAACTATTGAGAGTGTCAATACGTTATTGCAGCGTGGTGGCTTTCTGAGCATGCTACCGCTCGTTGCGTTATTCTTATTTGCACTAGGACTTGGTGGTTTGCTTCACAAATCAGGCATCTTGGAGTCAATTATCCTGTCCGTCACAGCCAGAATTAAAAGTAGGGGGATGCTTGTCTTTGTATCGATGATCGCCTCCTATATTTCCTTAGGGATTGGTGGTTCCTTTTCATTCGCAGCTGTTATGACGAGTACAATTATGAAACCACTCTATGAACGGTTTAATTTGAATCCGGAAAATTTATCGAGGGTGCTAGAGGATACGGCGACACAGAGTGCGCCAATTATTCCGTGGACAGCCAGTGGCCTATTTACGGCAGCGACACTTGGCGTTTCCTCCTCATTAGTTTATTTGCCGTTTAGTTTCTTAGCGATGTTAACACCGATTGTTACCCTATTCTATGGAATTACAGGGATTGCGATGAAGGAAATGGACGAAACAGGAGATGAGGACTTTAGTGAAGTAGTATAAGCATACCAGATAGGTCCCTCTATTCCATTTGCTTGGTATAGGGGGATTTATTTGGTCTCACAGCTTTTCTTAAAATGCTGGCAGTGTTTTGCGTGGTAGCTTGAAATCAAGAAATATTAGGTTGAATTGTTGGTGGTAATACCATATAGTACTTGTAGAATAGATGAATTTTACGAGTAAAAGGAGTTTTTCATAGATGAAATTACGTGTATCAGCAGTTCAATATCAGTTAGAGACCATTAATAGCTTTGATGATTTTGCCGCACAGGTGACGCATTATGTACGAACCGCAGCGGAGTACGATTCGGAATTCGTGCTTTTTCCTGAGTATTTCACCACACAGCTTTTGTCGATGACAGGTAGCACGATCAATCGTGTAGATGAGCTGCCAGCGTTTACGGATCAATATATAGACCTGTTTTCTGGATTAGCGAAGGAAACCGGTATGCATCTAATTGGTGGGACACATGTGGTAAGAAAAGGGGACAACCTATATAACACGGCCCATTTATTTTACCCAGATGGAAGTGTGGCGGAACAGGCGAAGCTACACATGACACCAACTGAGAAAAAGGATTGGAATATTACACCGGGTGAATCGATTCAAATATTTGAAACGGTAAAGGGAAAAATTGCGCTATTAACGTGTTACGATATGGAATTCCCAGAAATCGTGCGGATGGTGCGCGGAATGGGTGCGGACGTTATTTTTGCTCCGTCTTGTACCGATGATTTGCATGGCTTTCATCGTGTTCGGTATACATGTCATGCGCGAACGATTGAAAATCAAGTCTATGTCGTGACAACTGGAACCGTTGGGGCATTGCGTAATGTTGATTTCATGCGTGCTAATTATGGGCAGGCTGCTGTTATTACGCCAAATGATATTCCATTTCCGAAAAACGGAATTTTAATGGAAGGTGAATTTAACCATGATATGCTGATTACCGCAGATCTTGATTTAGCCCTTTTATATGACGTAAGGGAAGCGGGTTCGGTTACAACATGGAACGATAGACGGTTAGATTTATATCCTGACTTAAGTAAATCGTAAGGGAATGGGGTAGATGGGTTACCAAAAACAATTATATTTAAAAAGTAATGATGGCTTTGTTCAAGCGGTGGTACGGAATTATCAGCGGGCAGACTTCGATGAATTAATTCGGGTTCAAATGGAAAGCTTCCCGCCCCCTTTTCCGTCAGAGCTTTGGTGGAATCGGGAGCAATTGGAGAATCATGTGACCTTGTTTCCGGAGGGGGCATTATGTGTGGAAGTGGATGGCGTTATAGCGGGTTCGATGACTGCCTTAATGGTAAATTTTGATCCGGCACATCCAGTTCACACATGGGAGGAGATTACGGATAACGGCTATATTCGTAATCATAATCCGGCTGGAAACACGCTCTATGTAGTTGATATTTGTATTCGTTCATCTTTTCGGAAGCTTGCACTGGGGAAAGTATTGATGCAATCCATGTATGAACTGGTGGTTCAAAAAGGGCTTAACCGGTTGCTTGGCGGCGGTAGGATGCCAGGATTTCATAAGTATGCAGGTGAAATGACGGCTGAAGAATACCTTGCTGCTGTTGTTGATGGAGTGATAAAGGATCCTGTGATTACCTTTTTACTGAATGCTGGCAGGACACCTGTTGGGGTTGTGGCTAATTACCTAGAGGATGAGGAATCCCGAAATTATGCGGCGCTAATGGAGTGGAGGAATCCGTTTAAACGGTAGGAGGTGTTATGCAATGTAACACCTCCTGCTTAAAATTAAGAAAGGTTACCGATATAGGTTAATTCCTTCGTATCAAGCGAGTCAGCTCCGCCGTCTAATATTTTCCGTACATCATGTAAAGTGGTCGTTAAATCCACTGCTTCCCCCTCAATTCCCGAGTATTCCGTTGCGACAAAGAATGGTTGGGTTAGATAGGCTTCTAAACGTTCCCCACGATGATAAATCTCTCTATCTGCTTCAGGGATTTTATCCAGTCCACGAACCGTTACAATGGAACGCAGCTCTCGATAACGACGTAATAATTTTCTAGCGCGTTGCTGTGTGAATAAATGGTTTTGATCTAGGTGAGCGCCCTCTAAAACAGAAGAAGTAGAAAAGATTGGGTTGATAGCAGGGAAGCTATGTCTTGCTGAGAGGTCTGCATCAAAGTATAGCAATGTTTCTAATGGGCCATATGGCAAGTCTTCATCTACTACGGCACCTTTTAAGTCGAGTAAGAACGTCGTGATGGATTTTATGTCGTAGTTTTGGAGTTGGTCTTGTAGTTCAAATATGTCACCAGTTAAAACATGTGACCGATCGGCAGTAAAGATAATCTCCTTTTCAACACCGACTCTAATAATTTCGTCATACGCTTTTTCGATAGAATCAACAACGGTGACGGATGCTGATGTTGTTAAATCATTCAATTCAGGATGATTGCCCTCAGGTTTTAATAGAATGATGGAATAGCCTTCATCTTGTAATCGATAAAATAATTCACGTAACAAAACAAGTTGCCCCATTCCTGGACGGGCTACCAAGCCAACTGTTCCACCTTTGGAAATAGGTGCAAATAAATCAACTGTTTTAATTTTGGTTTCAATCATTTCCACAGACTCCCCTCTTAAAATTAGTTCATCCAAACTACATTTCGCGAGTGTTGCAAGTGCTACTAAGGTTTTGACTTCAGCGCGTTCAATTGGGATTTTTCCAGTACAAAGATTTGAAACGGTAGCGGGACGTAAACCAATTGATTTCGCTGCACTCGTTAAATTTGGTACTCTTCTGCGTAATAACGATACATTCAACCGTATAGTTTCCATAATTTTCTTCACCTCCTTACTTTGTATGATAATATATATTACGTTCCAAAGCAACTAATAGTTACGTTTTAGAGTAATTTAAATTACTAACAGCTCTCTGAGGAGGAATATCTCTAACAGAAATTTGGTCTATGGATTTATAACGGAAGATAGTTCTTTAAGCCATTTCATCTGCTAATCTTGTATAATGGAAAACAAGTATCAAGGGAATGGGGAGATGAGATGAAACAAGTTTTACAAGCGACACAATTAGCGGGTACTTTTAATTTTCGTGAATTAGGCGGATACGAAACAGCTTCTGGACGCCGTGTAAAAAAGGGAATGCTGTTTCGAGCGGGTAATTTAAGTCGGTTAACAGAAGCGGATATAGAAGTTTTAAAGGGATTAGCGATTAAGAATATTTGTGATTTGCGAGACCTTGATGAAGTGTCGAGGCATCCGGACCCTGAAATGGAAGGAATAAAGTGGCATCACATTTCTTTAATTCAAGATGAGGGCGTCGTGCGCCAACCAGGGGATCTTAATCATTTTGAACAGCAGCTTTTAAATAGTAAGCCCGGGGAAATGCTGCTCTCCCTAAACCGGAAGTTAGTTTCTAATACAACAGGTTTCCGAAAGATTTTTCAAGTATTGCTCGATTCTCCTGGAAAGCCGATGCTGTTCCACTGCATGGCAGGAAAGGATAGAACAGGCTCGTTCGCGGCGTTATTACTTAGTTTACTAGAAGTACCCCGTGAAATAATAGAGGAAGATTATCTCATGACCAATAACGTGTTAGCTGAAGTTGAGGCAGGATTTAAAGCAATCGGATATACGTTACCAGATGTCATTGATAAAGAAATTGTAGCGGCATTATATGAAGCACGAATCGAATACATCCGGGAGTTATTCCATGAAATCGAGCGTCAATATGATACCTTTGACTCCTACATAAGAGATGGAATTGGATTATCAGAGGAAGAGATTGAGCTACTGAAAGATCATTATTTAGAATAAGTGATTTGATGGTAGAATCGAGAATGCGTGAACATTCCCGGTTTGGAATACTACTGGTGGTTGGGTGGATTACCTCCTGAACACGAGGAAAGAACCCCACCCTTTTGATTTAGTCCACAAAAGGGTGGGGTTCACTTTTTATAAAACAGATCTTTTTTACGAGGTATAACGATTATCTACCCCAATAAGAATGGATTAGCGACCGGTTTTGTCCGCTTGCAAAGACGTCAATTCGGTTTGGACCCCAGGAAACCGCGGCTGGTGCGGAGTTTAAGTTCCCGCCAAGGTTTTGCCAGTCTTCCCAACGAGAGCCGTTCCATGTCCGCTTATACAATCGATTACCACTACCACGTGCAAAAACATCCAATTGGTTTGCACGGCGTGAGGAAACAGTTGGTGCGCTAGTTAAAGTACCACCGAGGCTTTCCCAGTTACTCCAACGAGAGCCGTCCCACCATCTGTGGATGAGATCATTACTTTGTCCTCTTGCAAACACATCAATCCGGTTTGGTCCCCAGGAAACAACGGCAGGCTCAGAGTTTAAGTTTCCACCAAGATCTTCCCAATCCTCCCAACGGGTACCATTCCATGTCCGCTTATATAGTCTATTTCCAGTTCCGCGAACAAAAACATCTAACTGATTTCCCCGGCGCGAGGAGACAGCTGGACCACTAGTTAAGGTGCCGCCAAGATTTTCCCAATCACTCCAACGGGAACCATCCCACCATTTATGGTAAAGTGCATTATCGGTTCCTCTGCCAACCACATCAATCCGGTTCGGTCCCCAAGAGACAGCTGCAGGTGCGCTCGTTAAGGTGCCACCAAGGTTTTCCCAATCATTCCAACGAGAGCCATCCCACCATTTGTGGTAAAGCGCATTATCGGTACCACGAGCAAATACATCTAAACGATTCGCGGACCAAGAGGAAACAGCGGGTGCTCCTGTGATCGTACCACCTAAGTCTTCCCAGCTAGACCAGCCTTGACTAGGACTTGGTGCAGGAGTTGTGCCTCCGCCAGCTAATAGATCTAATACAACCTGGATAACCCTTCGCATTACTTGGTCGGCAACGCTTTGAGAGACATTCGCTTGCCCGAAAATAGCGTTAAACCAAGGAACCTGTCGTTGGAATTGACTATAGATTTGCGCTGCAGATTGATTCGTATTTGCCTGTGTGAGCGTATAGTTCACCATAAGGGAAAAGATATATTGCGCAACCTGCCGATTCATCCCCGCATTTGTAAGCTGGGTATATAGATTGCTGTGCTGTGAGTTAATCGTCTGTAATACTTGCTGGGTCGTAGGTCGTTGTCTCATATCGGTATATAATGGCTCCCCGTAATATGGGACAGGTACCGGTACAAATTGTGGAACATAATATTGGTAATAAAACATGTGCATTCCTCCGCTTTTTAACTAGAGTATGCCAGAGGTTTGTCACTTGAGCGGTAAGGGTAAGCCCATTTTAATTAATTGGAAAAATAGTAAGGATTTACGAGTAGGCTATAAAACCCTGTAAAACGTTCTGTTTTTTAGCGCATTCGTACAAATCACGATTAAAAGAAGAGCCCTCCAAGGAAGGCTCTTTTCATGTACTTATTCTTGATCTTCTTCCGTATCACCAGTGTCTTGTTGCTCGGTAGAGTCATCGTTTGTTGCTGGATCCTCTTCGTCATCTGCTGCACATCCAAACAATACTCCTGTTGAAAGCACCATTAATAACAATGTTAATAAGAATTTTTTAAGCTTCAACACAATCACCTCGCTTGATTTATTTACTACGATTTTTATTGTACAGACCTATCGTTAAGCGAGTGTGAAGGGAATGTTAATTGTTATCAGAATAATTTATCAATTCGGGGTGCGTCAGCACTATTTTTTTAGTAATGCATAGGAGTATTTTCCCAAACAAAAAGCAGTCCATTTTCCACAAGGACTGCTTCCATTAATAGTATTTACGCTAAATCTACATTGTGGTAGACCTGTTGCACATCTTCCAAGTCTTCTAATACATCGATTAGCTTTTCAAATTGTGCTTGTGAATCGCCATCAAGTGCTACCTCGTTTTGTGGTAACATCGTTAACTCAGCAACTGAGAATTCGGTAATGCCAACATTTTTAAATGCTTCCTGTACGGCATGGTATTGATCTGGCTCTGCATAAACAATAACCGTTTCATCTTCCTCAAGTACGTCACGTACATCAATATCAGCTTCCATTAAAAGCTCTAATACTTCGTCAGCTGATTTTCCTTCAACACCAAATACGGCAGTTGAATCAAACATATAGGCAACAGAACCACTCACACCCATGTTTCCGCCATTTTTACCGAAAGCAGCACGTACTTCAGAAGCGGTGCGGTTCACATTATTCGTTAACGTATCCACGATAATCATGGAGCCACTTGGTCCGAATCCTTCATAACGAAGCTCGTCATAGCTTTCCTCGCCGCCACCTTTTGCTTTTTCAATCGCCTTTTCAATAATATGCTTTGGCACACTGTATGTTTTAGCACGCTCTAAGACAACTTTTAATGCTTGGTTTGCCTCCGGATCAGGCTCCCCTTGCTTAGCAGCAACATAAATTTCACGACCGAATTTAGCATAAATTCGACTCGTGTTTTTATCCTTTTCTGCCTTCTTATCTTTAATATTATTCCATTTACGTCCCATGAAAAAATCGCTCACTTTCTACTTGGTACTAAATATTTATAAGGCATTCCACAATACCAGTTCAGTATATAACCGTTTCTATTATACACCATCTGGTAAAAATTTTCTTAGAAAAATAGTATCTATCCGTTGGATGGGCATGCCTTAGGGTTTTGCCTTGGCCCTCTGGTACAGATGGAGGGAGAAATAATGATGACATGTCTCAGAGAATGCTCCTCAAGGACATTATCGATTAAAAAGTGATGCAGAATGTCCCTGATAACATCGCTCAGGGACATTAACGAGTGAAAAGCAGTACAAAATGTACCATAGAACCTCTATCAAGGACATTCCAGGCCAAAAAGCAGCGCAAAATGTACCATAGAACCTCTATCAAGGACATTTCAGCCCAAAAAGCAGCGCAAAATGTACTATAGAACTTCCATCAAGGACATTCCAGGCCAAAAAGCAGCGCAAAGTGTACTATAGAACCTCCTTCAAGGGCATTCCAGGCCAAAAAGCAGCGCAAAATGTACCATAGAACCACTTTCAGGGACATTCCAGGCCAAAAAGCAGCGCAAAATGTACCATAGAACCTCTATCAAGGACATTTCAAGCAAAAAAGCAGCGCAAAATGTACCATAGAACCACTATCAAGGACATTTCAAGCAAAAAAGCAGCGCAAAATGTACCATAGAACCTCTATCAAGGACATTTCAGGCAAAACAGCAACACAAAATGTACCATAGAAGCCCGGGGGACTGGCTGCATCCATGCAACGTCTAAACTTGTCGGCATCACGATGCGACCTCACGCATAAGCTATATAAACCGCGTCCTAGATGGAGGGAAGACAAACATGGATATTCTAAATAAGGTAAAAAGCTATCGTGAGGAAGAGAAACAATTGAAGTGGGAGGGTACATTCGCGGAGTACCTGGAAATCGTGAAGGAAAGGCCAGAAGTTGCCCAAACAGCACATTCACGTATGTACAATATGATTAAAGCTGCGGGCGTCACAGAGAGAAATAATAGGAAAATGTATCAATTTTTTGGGGAAGAGATTTTTGGATTAGAAGAGGCGATTGAACGATTGGTAGAGGAATATTTTCACCCGGCAGCGAAAAGGCTGGATGTGAAGAAACGGATTCTATTATTAATGGGACCTGTCAGCGGTGGTAAATCAACCATCGTAACCATGCTCAAGCGCGGACTGGAACAGTACTCAAGAACCGATGAAGGTGCTGTCTATGCCATCAAGGGCTGCCCAATGCATGAAGACCCCCTACACCTCATTCCGCAGCATTTGCGTGAGGATTTCTATCATGAATACGGCATCCGCATTGAAGGAAGTCTATCCCCATTAAATACGATGAGACTGGAAAAGGATTATGGAGGCCGTGTGGAGGATGTTATGGTGGAACGTATCTTTTTTTCCGAGGATAAACGAGTCGGAATTGGAACATTTAGTCCATCAGATCCGAAATCACAGGATATTGCTGACCTTACCGGGAGTATTGATTTCTCAACGATTGCCGAATATGGATCGGAATCCGATCCACGGGCATACCGTTTTGATGGCGAATTAAATAAAGCTAATCGCGGGATGATGGAGTTTCAGGAGATGCTGAAGTGTGATGAGAAGTTCCTATGGCATCTGCTTTCCCTAACCCAAGAAGGGAACTTTAAAGCGGGAAGATTTGCGCTAATCTCAGCAGATGAGCTTATCATCGCCCATACGAATGAATCCGAATATCGCTCTTTTATTTCCAATAAAAAGAATGAAGCGTTACACTCTCGAATTATTGTGATGCCCATTCCATATAATTTACGCGTAAGTGAAGAAGAACGAATCTATGAAAAAATGATCAAGCAAAGCGATATTGCCGATGTTCATATTGCCCCTCACGCCCTTCGAGTCGCAGCGATCTTCTCTGTTTTAACGAGACTAGAAGACTCGAAGAAACAAGGTATGGATCTTCTTAAAAAAATGCGGCTTTATGACGGGGAAAGTGTAGAAGGCTTTAATCAGCTCGATGTGGAGGAATTGAAGAAGGAATTCCCGGTTGAGGGGATGGACGGAATTGACCCGAGGTATGTGATTAACCGTATTTCGTCCGCGATCATCCGGAAAGAAGTGCCTTCCATTAATGCGTTAGATGTCTTGCGTTCCTTAAAAGAAGGGCTAGATCAGCATGCCTCGATTTCTGACGAAGATAAGGAAAAATATATGAATTATATTGCCATCGCAAGACGTGAATACGATGACATTGCGAAAAAAGAAGTACAAAAAGCATTTGTTTACTCCTATGAGGAATCAGCCAAATCACTTATGGACAATTATTTAGATAACGTTGAAGCATACTGTAATAAAAATAAATTACGTGACCCACTAACTGGGGAAGAAATGAACCCAGATGAAAAACTAATGCGCTCCATCGAAGAGCAAATTGGCATCTCAGAAAACGCGAAGAAATCCTTCCGGGAAGAAATTTTAATCCGAATCTCTGCTTACGCACGGAAGGGGAAGCGATTCGACTACAACTCACACGAGCGGCTACGCGAAGCAATTCAGAAGAAATTATTTGCAGATTTAAAGGATGTTGTCAAAATTACAACCTCATCCAAGACACCGGATGAATCACAGCTGAAGAAAATTAATGAAGTCATTGCTAGATTGATAGATGAACACGGCTATAATTCGGTTTCGGCGAATGAGTTGTTGCGATATGTCGGTAGTTTGCTGAATCGATAATTATACAAATTGAGGGTAACAGGATTAGTGAAAATGCTAATCTTGTTACTTTTTTGTAATCCCAATTTTCAAAGGAAAGTGCAATATTATGCGCCTAGCTGCATATGATAGAGAAACGTATCGTAATCTTCTGACAAAGGCTGCGACATGTTTAGCCAATAGGAAAGCATAACAACTTTCCTGCTGGCATAAGGAAAACTAACCACTCGCTAGCACTTAGCGAATGGGCGTTTTTCTAAAAAACTGTATAGGAGGGGAAGGTATGCAGGAAGGTAAACACAGCTTTGTTGTCTCCGAGGAAAACTGGTCCCTCCATCGCAAAGGCTTTCAAGATCAACAACGTCACATGGACAAAGTAAAGGAAGCCATTACGAACAATTTACCTGATTTAATCAGTGAAGAAAGCATCGTGATGTCGAATGGGCAGGATGTCGTAAAGATTCCCATCCGTTCATTGGATGAGTATAAGATTCGTTATAATTACAACAAATCGAAGCATGTAGGGCAAGGAAACGGAGACAGTAAAGTAGGAGATGTAGTCGGAAGAGATCCTAATGCGAAGGGACAAAACAAAAGCCCTGGCGATGGAAAGAAGGCAGGAGAACAGCCTGGAAGTGACTACTATGAGGCGGAGGTATCATTAGCAGAGCTAGAGGAAGCCCTATTTAAAGAACTGGAGTTACCGGATTTACAAGAAAAAGAACAAGCAGAAATTATAACCGAGGATACGGAATTTAATGATGTCCGTAAAAAAGGCTTAATGGGAAATATCGATAAAAAACGAACCATCCTAACGGCCATTAAGCGAAATGCACGAGAAGGAAGACCAGGAATCACGCCGATTTACAATGATGATTTACGGTTCAAAACGTGGAATGAAGTCATCAAGCCTGAATCGAAGGCAGTCGTACTGGCAATGATGGATACAAGCGCATCAATGGGTTCATTTGAAAAATATATGGCAAGAAGCTTCTTCTTCTGGATGACGCGCTTTTTAAAAACCCAATATGAACAGGTGGAAATTGCTTTTATTGCTCATCATACAGAAGCAAAAGTTGTAACAGAAGAAGAATTTTTTTCAAAAGGAGAAAGCGGAGGGACGATTTGCTCCTCGGCCTATGCCAAAGCAATCGAGCTAATCGATGAACACTATCATCCATCCCGCTATAATATTTATCCATTTCATTTCTCAGATGGTGAAAATATTACGTCTGACAATCCGAAATGTATCCGGCTGGTTAGCGACATTATGGATGTATCCAATATGTTTGGCTATGCAGAGGTCAACATTTATAATCGCCACTCCACCCTGATGCGCGCTTATCATTCCATTGAAGATCCGAAATTCCGCCATTTTATTTTAAAGGAAAAACGCGACGTCTATCACGCAATGAAAAACTTTTTCCAGCGAGAAGCTGCCGTTGTGTAAGTGTAGAAGAAATCCCCAATGGTTGTGTTATAGTTACAACCATTGGGGATTTTCTTGTGCTCATTATGAATTCGCGAGCTCGATTTTATATACACCACGTTCTGTTGTAATGAAAAATTTCTGCCCATCATATTCATACAGCGTACTGTCTTGAAGTGGTATTTCATAGACTGGTGATGGAAGCGGCTGTTCACTCATGGCTGCCAATGTCTCAATCTGCCCACCACCATGTAACAGCAAGCTATGCTTCGGTACATAGTCATCAATTCTTCTTGTGTTCTGGTCATAGGATATTTGCTGTAGGGTCATAATGGTTTGATCGATATCATCCATTTCGTGCTTTGTGATTTTTACCTTTTGTCCGCTCCACTGCTGAAATAAAGCGTTAAATTCCTCAACCGATAAAAACTGATGGTCCATATCATCCCTCCTGCCTTTACATTTTCCATATTTGACGGGAAATATGCGAGGCATTTAGGTCTATTAGCTTTCCAATTGACACAACCAAAATAGATATGATAAAAAAATGATAGAGATTAGCACTCTATATGACAGAGTGCTAAAATGAGAATAAGCATATAAGAAAATCAGGACTAAAGGAGATGGGTTACATGGGAAAAAGGAAGTTTAAAGCGGAGTCCAAACGATTATTGGATCTAATGATCAACTCCATATACTCACAACGAGAAGTATTTTTGCGTGAGTTGATTTCCAATGCAAGTGATGCGATTGATAAAATCTACTACAAAGCACTAACCGATGATTCGTTAACATTTAATCAAGCGGATTATTATATAAAAATTGTCCCGAACAAGGCTGACCGGACCCTGAAACTTATTGATACTGGTATCGGTATGACACAGGACGAGCTTGAAAAAAACCTAGGAACGATTGCCAAGAGCGGATCGTTTAATTTTAAGAGCGAAAATGAAATTAAAGATGGCCATGATATAATTGGGCAATTTGGTGTTGGATTCTATGCTGCGTTTATGGTAGCTGATGTTGTGACAGTAGTCAGCAAAGCCCTCGGAAGCGAGGAAGCATTTAAGTGGGAATCCACTGGATCAGAAGGGTATACAATCGAGCCAGCGGAAAAGGCAACCGTTGGAACCGAAATCACACTTAAACTGAAAGAAAATACCGAAGACGAGCAGTATGACGAGTACTTAGAAGAATATCGATTAAAAGAAGTCGTGAAGAAATATTCCGATTTTATTCGTTATCCAATCAAAATGGATGTTACCAAGAGCAAGAAAGAAGAAGACAGTGACGACTATGTCGACTACATCGAAGAAGAAACCATTAACAGCATGGTTCCAATTTGGAAGAAGAATAAGAGTGAACTAACCGATGAGGATTATGAGAATTTTTACCGGGAAAAACGCTATGGATTTGATAAGCCTTTAAAGCATATTCACTTAAGTGTAGATGGTACAATCCGTTACAATGCGATCCTTTATATTCCGGAAAACCGTCCATTTGATTACTACTCACAAGACTATGAAAAAGGACTTGAGCTTTATTCGAATGGCGTGTTGATCATGGAAAAATGTTCTGACCTAATCCCAGATCACTTTAGCTTTGTAAAAGGGCTTGTCGATTCTGAAGATCTGTCGCTAAATATTTCCCGAGAAATGCTGCAGCATGATAGACAGCTGAAGCTAATCGAAAAAAATATCACTAAGAAAATTAAGACGCAACTACTGAACTTACAGCGAGACGAACGGGAAAACTATGAAAAATTCTATAATGCCTTTGGCAGACAATTAAAATTCGGTATCTATAACGAATTTGGTGCTAATAAAGATGTCTTGAAAGATTTAGTGATGTTCTATTCTTCCAAAGACAAGAAGCTTGTCACCTTGGCAGAATATGTGGAGAGAATGCCAGAGGATCAAAAGTATATTTATTATGCAACAGGTGACTCCATCGAACGCATTGAAAAGCTACCACAAACAGAGCTTGTAGCGGATAAAGGTTATGAAATTTTATATTTCACAGAGGAAATTGATGAGTTCGCAATTCGAGTGCTAATGAATTATGACGAAAAAGAATTCAAATCCGTATCAAGCAATGATTTAGGAATTGAATCTGAGGATGAAAAAGCAGCCGATGCAGAAACAACTGAAGAGAATAAAGCGTTATTCGACTATATGAAGGAACAACTTGCTGGCAAGGTAAAAGAAGTTCGCGTATCGAAACGCTTGAAGTCACATCCTGTTTGCTTAACGGCAGATGGTGAAATCTCCATTGAAATGGAAAAAGTCATCAACGCGATGCCAGATAATCAAAGCATTAAGGCGGACAAGGTGCTTGAGATTAATCCATCCCATGAGGTTTTCCAAACATTGAAGGATGCCTTTGAATCAGATAAAGACAAATTAAATCTATACACGAATATTCTATTTAATCAGGCCTTGTTAATAGAAGGGCTTCCGATTGAGGATCCAGTTGAGTTTACAAATAATATGTGTAAAGTGATGGTTACATCAGCTTAAAGGAAAAAGCATTTGGAGACGCACTCCAAATGCTTTTTTCCTATTGCAAGACTTTGTCTAGTGTTTCAAGATTAGCTTTCATTAAACTGAAGTAGTCTTCATCATTTGCGATGTCATCTTCAGTTAATGTTTCTAAGTTATGCAAGTACATTGGCTCTGCATTAATTTCCTCGCGAATGATTTCAGCCACTCTTGGCGTTACATTATATTCAAAGATAATATAGCCAATGTTGTGATCCTTTGCTAGCTGAACAATTTCAGTTAACTCGGATTGTGATGGCTCCTCACTTGGCGATAGACCAGCTATTGGAATTTGCGTGATGCCATAGCTTTGTTCCCAATAACCGTAAGCAGCATGCGAAACAATCATTTCTGGATGTTCCTTTGAATCTATTACGGTATGAAACTCAGAATCTAATGCTTCCAGGTCAGCTTTCAAAGTTTCAAAGTTTTTCTCAAATGTATCTTTTTCTTCTGGTTTTAATTCAATTAGTGCGTCTTTAATATTTTCAGCAAGTGTAATGGCACGATATGGATCTAACCAAATATGTGGATCCTTATCACCATGGCTATGCTCGTGATCATGGTCATGTTCTTCAGAAGTAGCGTCCTCACCATGCTCGTGATCATGGTCATGTTCTTCAGAAGTAGCGTCCTCACCATGCTCATGATCATGGTCATGCTCTTCGGAAGTAGCGTCCTCACCATGCTCGTGATCATGGTCATGTTCTTCAGAAGTAGCGTCCTCACCATGCTCGTGATCATGGTCATGCTCTTCGGAAGTAGCGTCCTCACCATGCTCGTGATCATGGTCATGTTCTTCAGAAGTAGCGTCCTCACCATGCTCATGATCATGGTCATGTTCTTCAGAAGTAGCGTCCTCATCATGACCTTCTTCCCCATGACTGTGATCATGCGTATGTTCGATAGTCTCGACACCGTGGGCGGCTTCTACCATTAGGATGTCCTCTTTTTCAAGGGTACTTTGAATCGTCTCTGCATATGCTTCCATACCTAAACCGTTATAAATAAAAGCATCTCCTTTAGCGATAGCGATTATTTCCTTTGAAGTCGGTTCATATGTATGACTATCTGCACCCGGAGGAATAATGCTTTCCACTTGGACAAAATCGCCACCTATTTTTTCTGTGAAATCCTTCAATGGATAAATGGACGTATAAATGGTTAATACGTCCTCCCCTTTGGAATTATCCGAACTGGAAGTTGTGCTTTCTGAATTACAAGCGCTCAAAATGATGGCCAAAACGAATAACCCAATAATGATACTAATTTTTTTCAACGGTAAATCTCTCCCTTTCTCAAGATAATTTGAATTATATCGTAATGATTACGATTTGTAAACAGTAATCGTTACGATTTATGTTTATTCCTTTTATCCGTTCATCATTCTCTATTTTTCTCATAAACTATAAAAAGCTAAATTGGAGGGATCAGGTTGACCGATACAAAGGAGCTAAACAAAGCCATTGAGGAGATAACGGAAATCGCGAGCGGGTTTGGTTTAGACTTTTATCCGATGCGTTATGAGATATGTCCTGCCGATATCATTTATACCTTTGGTGCTTACGGGATGCCCACTCGTTTCTCGCATTGGAGTTTTGGTAAACAATTTCATCGCATGAAGCTGCAATATGATTTAGGATTAAGCCAAATCTATGAGTTAGTTATTAACTCCGATCCTTGCTATGCCTTTTTATTGAATACAAACAGTTTGATTCAAAATAAACTCATTATCGCGCACGTTCTTGCGCATTGTGATTTCTTTAAGAATAATATTCGCTTCTCCAATACGAGACGTGATATGGTCGAAAGCATGACAGCAACTGCCGAGCGAATCGCGCAATATGAATTAATTCATGGAAAAGAGGAAGTAGAAGAGTTTTTGAATGCAGTTTTAGCTATTCAAGAGCATATTGATCCTTCGATTGTACGTCCCAAATTACCAGAATATGTGTGGGATGAAGAGGAAGAAGAAACGAAAAAACCACAGTCGCCATATGATGACCTCTGGGATATGGATGAGGTACGGGAAGAATCACGACCAAGGGCAAAGAAGAAGAAAAAATTCCCGCCCCGACCGGAAAAGGATTTGCTCTTGTTTATTGAGCACTACTCAAGAGAGCTAGAGGACTGGCAACGTGACATCCTCACCATGATGCGGGAGGAAATGCTGTATTTTTGGCCACAACTGGAAACGAAAATCATGAATGAAGGCTGGGCTTCCTACTGGCATCAACGCATCATGCGGGAACTAGACCTCACCTCGGATGAAACAGTCGAGTTTGCTAAACTAAATTCCGCTGTCGTCCAACCATCGAAACAACAGATTAATCCATATTATTTAGGACTGAAAATATTTGAGGACATTGAAGAACGCTACAATAACCCATCAGAAGAAATGCTGCTGCGAGGTGTGAAATCAGGTTCTGGTCGTGATAAAATTTTTGAAGTACGCGAAATTGAATCCGACATTTCCTTTATCCGTAATTACCTCACGAAGGACTTAGTCCAGCAGGAGGATATGTACCTCTTTGAAAAACAAGGGGCATATTACCGGATTTCGGATAAGGACTATGAAAATATTCGCGACCAATTAGTTTCCATGCGTGTCAATGGTGGTTTCCCTTATATCTCGGTAGAGGATGGCGATTACATGCGGAATGGGGAATTATATTTGGTGCATGGGTATGAAGGGACGGAATTAGATCTACATTATCTCGAAAATGTGCTTCCTTACATTTATCAGCTGTGGGGTAGGAAGGTTTATATGGAGACGTATGTGGATGATAAGTTGACGGTTTATAGTTATGATGGGGACCGGGTGTTTAAGCGGTAGGATGAATTAGAGGGCTTGATACTTAAAGGGACCCGCTCTGTTTAGAGGTGCACATATTATCATTTACACAATAAATGGCACGGTGATTCTCATTCCGATTCACGGTGCTATTTATTATGACAAGGTTTTAAATAGATTGGAGCACTACTTCCATTTACATAGAATGAAATAACTATATTGTATATGAATCATAGTACGAAAACATTGTGAATGAAGTTATGAATTTAACTAATGAAAGTAAATGTTAGGACATATTAATAAATTTATCTGAATCATATGATAAAATAATGGTAGATATTGTGAAGAATTGTATTTAAAGTAACGGGTGCTTTACTATAAGACGGAAGTATGACTTTCTTTGTTAATGGAAGGGAATTTTCTTTATAAAAAGAGGGGGCAGCAACTTGGACTTACTTGTCTTTATCTTATCATACATTTTAATAGCAACTTTATTTTCCGTGTTCTTTGTTGGTATAATTCTGTTGTTTATATTGATTATCAAAAAAGTCTTTAATATGAACGAAACGAAGTGGAAGTCTTTTTTTACTTATAGAAAAGGAATAGGATACTACATCGTTTTAGCTTTTCCTTATTTGTTAACTATTCTTCTTACGTTCCCATTAAGTATATTTTGGTTTGAATTGATTAATTTTGAATATAAAACTTTAGGATCGGTATCTATTATTGTTTTGCAAACCCTTATTGGAGTGTTAAAGTTCCCTAAATTGAAAAATATAATTAGAGGTAATGTTGCTGATTATGGTTTTTCCAACTCTACTTCTTAGCGGTTTTTATCCTGTAAATTCTATTGCGGAAATAGTAAAGGTATATATAGTTTAATGAGGTGGGGACTATCTTGTTTTTCTCAACTTATTTGCTTTTTAAACTGACTAGGAAATCAAATAATGTAAACGAATAGTATCTAAATAACAAAAGGGGCTTGATTTAAATAAGCTCCTTTTGTTGTGAATTATCATGTGATTTTTTGTGTTTTTGGTTGTGATTTACTATGGGAATTATCTAGATCCCATTAGATTATTCTCAAGCCTCTTATTTTTTCGGATACTCTATCTAGTCGCTCGTGATCGTTCCTTGCGCCGTTTAGTTGCCTGCTGAAATAATTCCTCTTCCATTTCTGATTCAGGAACTACACCTGGAACAGGAACAGGATTACCTTGTTGGTCAATTGCTACCATTGTTAGAAATGATGTAGTTGTAAGACTCGTTTCACCAGTATCGAGGTGTTTACATTCTACTTTTACATACACTTCCATTGAAGTCCTTCCGGTTGAAATAACAACACCCTCCAAGGTTAAAATATCGCCAACCCGTGCTGATGATAAAAAATTCACAGTATCAATGGAGGCGGTAACGACGACACACTGACTGTGCTTCATAGCTGCAATAGCCGCAATTTCATCAATATAAGCTAAAACCTTTCCGCCAAAAATAGTGCCTAAATGATTCGTATCGGGTGGTAGTACAAGTTTTGTTTGAATGGTTCGTGAAACATTGGTTGATAAGCTTTCCATAACACGCCTACTTTCATTAGTGATCGTATTGACTTCATACAAAAGCTTCGCGGCCAATAAAAAATCCAGCACTCTCTAAAGAGGCTGGACGTATAGTTAGATAAGCTAACGCAGGGAATAATGGACCATAAAAAATCACCTATCGTTTAACAAACACACCTACTAACTAACCCTCTCAGCTCCCGAAGAAGATCATGCGAAATAAAAAGGCAGGTCTCCTGACTTGTGCTTCATCCTACTTTAAGCCTTCCCATCCTAAGACAGTGGATAACTCTTATTTCATCAGCACTTACAGTTGCGGGTACAGTTCTGGTATTTCACCAGATTCCCTATTAAGTCTATGAAAGACACCATTTTTACCGGTAAACCGATATGAAGTTGTGTGGACAATGCAAGGCGCTGTCCTAGTATAAATGTAATATGGATTTTATATTCTGACAACTATAAACGAACCTGCTCACTAGTTGTTCTCCTTCCAAAAAGTAATAATTAACCGTGTGCGCTCATAAAATGATGTGATTCTTTCCAAAATCGATTAAAGTGGGTGAGAGTAATTGCATCGTAAGAATATCACTACAAGGCTCATGTGTACCTACGCTAGCATTATCATTCAGTATGGCTATACGTATCATAATTGGTACAAAAAAGTTATGTTCCTTCTCATTGGAATTAGTCTGTTATACACGATAGCTGTGCATCCATTAACAGAAAAGTATCCGCTAGTCTACAGTGTCCACATGCTTGAGATAAGCGTGCTTTTTTTCGTTATCCCCCCATTACTATTGCTCGGCCTACCTAACGTGAACGTAAAAGCATTTAAACGTCCTTCTTTTCATTTGCTTCTTCAACTAACTCCCTATCTCTCATTAATACTATTTGCTATGCTTTTAACACTGGAACATAGTGTGTATGGAATTAAACTCTTTGAACAATTACAGCTTACTAGTTCTTCCTTGCATGGCTTCATGTTTTTTCTTGCAATGGACATGTGGCGCCCGCTTATTCATTCCCATAAACGGAATCTAAAAAAGTTTGTACACTTAAGCATGTACGTGCTAGTGCCGGCCTGTTCGTTCCTTTTGTTCGATGCCTTCTTTTCTCCGATTAATAGCATAGTTTCAACCTATAGCCTGTCCTTCTGCTTGCCTACAGGAATGACATTTGTGGATATCCCAAGTGTTATCTTACCCCCTCGTATTGATCAAGGAATAGCAGCCTTTATTATGATTGGCTGTCACAAAGGTAGTCTTGGTATGGTGAACCGTATCATATACAAAGACTAGATGTGACGGATTTGTTAAACAGTAACATTTTTTCACATTTTTCATAGTCGATATGATTTAATAGACGTAAGCGTTATTAATGTAGGAAATGGAGGGGAATCATGTTACCGGTTGAAAGACAACAGCAGCTATTATCCTGGTTAGAAGAAGAAGGAACGCTTCGTGTATCGGAAATTAGTTCCAGACTCGAAGTCTCCGAAATGACGATATATCGCGATATTAAGCCGCTAATTGAAGAAAATAAGATAACGAAAACCTCTAAAGGTATTGCGATTGCGTCAACAGCACCTGCTATTGCAGCAAATCGATGTACATATTGTTTTAAAACGGTTGAGACGCGGCACAATGTTCACCTGATTATGAATGATCAATCTGTGGAGCAAGCCTGTTGTGCACATTGTGGATTGCTACGATATGAGGCTGTTTCCGATCGTGTTTCACAAATCATCTGTACCGATTTTTTACTCGGGACAACCATTAGTGCTAAAACAGCCGTCTATTTAATGGATTCCGAAATAGATATTCAATGTTGTAAACCACAGCTTCTTGCTTTTGATTCAAAAGATAGGGCCTTGCGATTCCAAAAGGGATTCGGTGGAGAATTGTATTCTTTTAATGAAGTAATTCGCGTACTATCACAAAACATGAATGAAGTCTGTTGTTCAAAACAGACAAAATAAGGAGAAAAAGCACATGAAAAAATCGTATATTAGTTTGTTACTTATCAGTTTAATCCTCGTGTTGTTAGCAGCATGTGGAAAAGAAGATACGAATGCTACGGATGAGTCGAGTGATGATGTTCCAGAAATGATAAACGTTGACGTTCAATTTGACCCCGAGACAGACGAAATAGCGCTTGGGGACACATTTACGATAAGTGCTACGGTAACGCAAGGATCAGAAAATGTTAACGACGCCGATGAAGTAGAATTCGAATTTTGGAAAGAGGGCCAATCCGATGAGGAGCACGAACTGATTCCGGGTGAATTCCAAGCGGATGGGATTTATTCCATTGAAAAGACCGTAGAAGAAGCAGGGACTTACTATGTAATTGCCCATGTAACCGCAAGAGAGATGCATGTTATGCCGCAAACGGAATTCGTGATTGGCGGAGAGGAAGCAACTCACGAGGAGCACGCAGAGCATGATCATGGCAGTGAAGCAGATTCCGGACATGACCATCATCATTCTGTGGAAGGCTTAGTTCTCCATATCATGGCGGATGAAACAGTAGCGGTAAACGAAGAGGTTACGTTAACAAGTCATATCCAACTAAATGATGAACCTGTATCTGATGCAAAAGTCCAATTCGAAATTTGGAAAGAAGGAGCAGAGAAGCACGAATATGTTGATGCTTCGGAAGCTGAAGCCGGGGAATATACGGTCGATTATACATTCCCTGAACCTGGTGACTACAATCTACAGCTTCACTTTAGAAAAGATGACATGCATGAACATAAGCAGACAGTCATCACAGTTGAATAATCTTTGAGAAAGAGCCTTGGACATAAGTAAAATGAAAAGATAAAATTACGAACAATGCCTTAATTCAGCGGAGTATATTCCCGAAGCGGGTAGTACGCGTAAATTCGGATTTTATCTTATGTTCCTGGCTCTTCAGTTGTATAAAATGACCTTTTTAAAAATATATCAAAAAAAGTTGATGTTTAACTTGAATATCAAAATTATTTGATATATAATCAAAATATCAAAAAAGTTTGATGTAAAGGAGAGATGTTTTCATGATTACACAAACAGCATCGGCAGATATAACATCTACGTTTAAACAGTACGAAAAGACTTTCAAAGCACTGGCTGATGAAAAAAGGTTAAAGCTACTTAATTTATTGGCAGATTCACCAGAAGACGCTATTTGTGTATGTGACTTAATGGATGCAATGGAGATGGCGCAATCAAAGCTTTCCTACCACTTGAAAATCCTATTGCAGGCAAATCTTATTTTGCAGGAAAAGAAAGGTACATGGCACTACTATTCCATAAACAACGAAGTGATGAATAGCATCTTGTCTGAAGAATTATGTTGTTTATTCCGTAAAGCGGATACAAAAAAGACGGCACGCCCTTCTTGTGGTTGTGCAAATTAGGAGGAGTATTGGATGAATAATTTACCTGTTGTTGTCATTGGTGCTGGGCCAGTTGGGCTTGCAGCGGCTGCACATCTTTATGATCGGAATGAAGATTTTCTCGTACTAGAGAGAGGTACGAAAGCAGCAAGTCATATACGCGAATGGGGACATGTGCAATTGTTCTCACCATGGGAATTTAACATCGATGCCGTAGCTAAGAAACTGTTACAAACAACGGACTGGACAGAACCAGAACTAGAGAAGCTTCCTACTGGTAAGGAGCTAGTGGAGGATTACTTAGAGCCGCTGTCAGCTCTTCCGCAGTTCACCGGGAAAATTCTCTATCAAGCAGAAGTTATGGCAGTTTCCCGAAAAAATAAAGACAAGATGAAATCGACTTTCCGGGAAGAAACGCCGTTTGTTATTTATTACCGATTAAATGGTAAGGTAACAAAGGTTGAGGCAAAGGCAGTTATTGATGCGAGCGGAACATGGAGTAACCCGAACCCACCATTTGCCGATGGTGTGTGGCGGATGGATGAATGGAAAGAGCGCATAACCACGATTATCCCGAATGTGAAAGAAGAAGTAGACAAATTTAAAAATAAACATGTTGCCGTGATTGGTAGTGGACACTCCGCATTGAACACGTTAATTGATTTAACAGCAATAAAGGAAATCTATCCAGAAACGAAGCTGTCATGGATTGTACGAAAACAACAGGTTCAAGAAGCGTTTGGTGGAGAAGAAGCCGATGCACTAGCAGCACGTGGTGCGCTCGGGACCAAAACACATCAACTCGTAGATAATGGAATTGTAGAGACTTACACCGGATTTTATGTGGAAGATATTATAGAGGAAGGTAATAGCTTTACAATCCGTTCAACAGAAGGCTCGGAAGTAGTGAGCGTGGATGAAATTATTGTGAATACAGGGGCAAGACCTGACTTTTCTTACGTAAGTGAATTACGATTAGACAATGATCCGGCAGTAGAAAGCACACCGTTACTCGCACCATTAATCGACCCGAATCTTCACAGCTGTGGAACAGTGCGACCTCATGGTGAAAAAGAATTGCGGCACCCGGAACCAGGATTCTATATTGCTGGGGTGAAAAGCTATGGACGTGCGCCAACATTCTTACTGACGACAGGCTATGAACAAGTTCGATCGATTGTTGCTTATTTAGCCGGAGATATTGAAGCGGCTACGAAGGTTCAATTAAAGCTACCGGAAACAGGTGTTTGTAAAGTAAGTCCAACACCAAAGGAGTTTCAAATTATTGGCGTGACTTCAAATGGAAGTAGCAACAGCTGCTGTGGATGCTAACCGTATGATGAATCAGGTGAATGTTCGCGTGATGGAAGCAGAAGACGGGCCAGCGGTTCTTCGCATTTATGAAAAAGGAATGGAAACAAGAAATGCGACGTTTGAAACTAGTGCCCCTACTTGGGAAGAGTGGAACCGGAACCATCTAGCGCATGGTCGCTTTGTGGCAGTTATAGATGAACAGGTAGTCGGCTGGGCAGCGTTATCTGCTTATTCAAAACGTGCCGTCTATCGCGGCGTTGCCGAGGTAAGTGTGTATATCGATCCAGCTGTTACTGGAAAGGCAATAGGTTCTAAGCTGATGGATTGCATTATTCATGAAGCAAAGGAACGTGGATTTTGGATGCTCCAATCCGGCATTTTTCCAGAAAACGAGGCAAGTATGGCATTGCATAAGAAATTTGGCTTTCGGGAAGTTGGCTATCGAGAAAAAATCGGCCAACTAGACGGCATTTGGCGCGACGTGGTTCTTTTCGAGAAACGATTTTAAGCTAGAAAGTAGGGATTATTATGATTCTAAATCGCGGAGGAGCACTTAGTGAGGAATACTTCGTAGCGTATATGAAATTAATTATGAATGCCAAAAGCTGTCCAGCTAACGAGGCCAAGGAGATTACGTTTAAGCGGCTTTTTCGGAATAATCCAGAAACGCTAGGGAAAGAAAGCTATCAAAGGTTTTTAATGGCATCTGAATCGCTCGTAAAATAAATAAAGCAAGAGCTACCTTGGTACGATGTAACAAGTGGCTCTTGCTTTTATTTCCAAACGGTATCAAGTTTATCCGCATAAAATCGAATGGCTTTGTCGTATGATTTTATATTGGAATCTGTGGTGCAATCGGCTATGTTGTTTAGTAGTAGCTCCATTGCTTTTGCGTGTTCATGAAGATTATATAGTGTCATGGCGTAGAAAACGTGGTATGCTCGATTGCTTGGAAATTGTTCCAACGCTTTTTCAAAACTCGTTTTGAACTCACGTAGTCCCCAATTGTTCGATACGTGCTACCCAGTCCTAAAAGTGCACCTTGTAATGCATCATCGGATAGTCCAAGCGCAATAGCTTTCTCATAGTAAGGAACTGCCTTCGTTTCTTCCCCAAGCACATCAAAGCTCCATGCACAGTGATAGTGAATCTCGGCATCGCTTGGATAGGTATGAACTAATTCTAGAAGTAAGGAGTTAGCTTCCTTTAACATTCCATTTTCTCGTAACTGGATTGCTTTTAATAATTCTTTGTTCATCTATTTTCTCCTCAATAATGATCGGATCATAGGTAGACAGCACCTAACACACGATGTATAATAAATCCCAAAATAGCATAATATGAACCGAGGATGCTTTACACATCCCCGGCCTGCATGGTTAAGAAGTTCAGGCGCGGAATTCCCTCTGAACATCTAACAAGTAGATATGAACAGAGAACCCTCACCCAAAATGTGATTAGCCGTCACGGGTGGGGGTTCACTTCTTGTTAATCATGTCCTGAATTAACTGCCGAATGAACTCGAGCAACGATATTAGAAACGATCCTGCTGCTAACAGCAACATCAAAACTGATATCACAAAATCCAATGGCATCCCCCCTTTCACCAATAGAAATTGGTATCCAGAGGGAAAGTGAAAATCCCACCCTAACGACTCACCATGCATAGTATTATTGTAGCCTATAATTGCTAAGCAGTAATCATCAGAAAGTCATAGGTTGTACAAATGGTAACTTATACCTAATCCTTAGGGTCATGTTTAGTCAGCGAATTGATTTTTTCCTCCATCCGCCATATCTGTTTTCTTCTCTCTATACTCGAACGGATAAGTCCAATGATTACAAGTATAATTAGTATAATAATGCCGAGAAAAACTAATTGTACAAGCATATCGCCAAAATTAAATCCTCCCAAAATCCCCCTCCTCACATTTGTGTTGCTATAATTTAAAGTACTACTAGTAGTAAGAATCCCATTGTAATTTGGCTTCATAAAAATTATAATTTTCATAATTCAAGCAAACGTCATGACAAATTATTTGGGGGAATAGAAATGGATACAAAAGCGATTCTATCGATGAATAAAGCAAGTTGGGAGCAAAGCGCGGAACGGTTTTTCGGAAGAGCGGCACTTCCTGAATTCGGTCCATTTGCTCCGACTGAGGACGAACTTAAATTGTTTGGCGAAATTCAGGATAAGAAGGTGTTGGATATTGGCTGTGGGAGCGGCCATTCATTAAAATACATGGGAGATAAAGGTGCTAAGGAGCTTTGGGGACTAGATCTAACCACGAAACAGATTGAGACAGCCCGTGAAGTATTACATAGTCAGTCGCCTCCAGTAACACTATTTGAATCACCGATGGAAGTAAATCCAGGCATTCCATCTGATTACTTTGATATTGCCTATTCTATTTATGCACTTGGATGGACAGTCGATTTAGCTAAAACGTTGACTCATATACATCGTTATTTAAAGCCAGGAGGACGATTGGTTTTCAGTTGGGAGCATCCGATGCATGACCGTGTTAAACCAACAGATTCGGGGTATCGCTTTGAGCAGTCTTATGTAACAGAAGGACCGGAATATAATGAAGCATGGCATAAATCAGTAATCATTCACCACCGGAAATTAAGTACGTATATCAATACACTTATTGAAGCGGGATTTGAAATGGAACGTGTTATCGATGATGTCGCATTACCAGAGGTTGTTCCAGAGGGAGATCGCTATAAATGGTACTCTGTGGAAAAAGCAAAACTAGTTCCCGTTACATTTATTATCAAGGCGAGGAAGAAATGATGAGGGTATTCTTTTGAAAAAAAGAAGAGCTTGGGAAATAAGTAGAATGAAAAGATAAAATTACGAACAGTATACTAATTCAGCGGGGTATATTCCCGAAGAAGGTACTACGCGCAATTCCGGATTTTATCTTGTCAAAAGTACTTATGCCCCTGGCTCTTCGGCTATTTAGCGATCGTACGAATTAAATTTGCTAATGCTTCTTTATCTAAAAATGGTGCTAATTGTGCAATGGCAGATGGGCTAATGTTCTCCAAATCTGCTTTTCCCACCATAGCACCTAATGTTTCACGATCTAGGAAGGGAGCGAGTCTCAGTAAGGATGCATCGTCAATTTCCAAAGTGCTTGCAATTTCCCCAATGACTTCTCTGCTTGCAAATGGTGCGAGTCGCGTTAAGCGTTTGGAATCAATTTTCGTGATATCCTGTTCTTTCAACAGCTTGTCAACGGTTTCCCGACCAAGAAATGGCACAAGCGCTAGAAATTTTTCGAGTGACAGTTCATCAGTTAGTTTATCGAGCAGACCGTGTAACAATTCTCTAGAAACAAAAGGAGCAAGTCGAACTAATAATTTTGTAGGAATATCCTCTACTGGTGTTTGGTTAATTATTTCATCAACTCTACTTCTGCCAAGAAACGGTGCAAGCCGCGCAATCTGGTCGATGCTAATGGATTCTTTTTGGTCCATTATTAATTGGAGAAGTGAGTCCCGATTGAGAAACGGAGCTAATTGAACGATATGATCCCACGAGTAAGCATCATCGGTACTAATTTTTTGGAACAATAATTCTAAGGTCTCTTCATCAAGAAAAGGAGCAAGTCGTGTGACATATTCCCATGAAATTTCATCAAGATTTCTCGTGATTTTTCCAATTGAACTTGATTTTAAAACAGGAGCAATGGAAACCAATCCCTCCATATCTGTCTCGCCATTATTGAGGAGTTCTGCGGCTTCATCGGATTGTTCAGCTGCTACTTTGTGAACCAATGCCCCTATATTTTTTAGGGTAGAGTCTTCTTCGCCGCCGTTAAGAATGGCATCAACCGAGCAATTAAATTCCTCTGATAATGCAATCAATGTCCCAACATCGGGGATGGAGTCACCTTTTTCCCACTTGGAAACAGCTTGGTGGCTGACGTTTAGTTTTTCTGCTAATTCTACTTGTGTTAAATCATTTCTTTTACGTAATTTAGAAATATATGAACCGATTAATTGCGTATTTAACATACCATAACCTCCACATTAGAATGAACAGTGCGCCCTGTTACATTAAGAATAGCATAGGAGATTACCGTAAGCCTATCAACTATTGGTTGAATCGGGCATTCACTAAATTCAACTACTGGTTGAAACCGAACAAAAAGAGCACCTCTCAAGAAGTGCTCTCCTGCAGCTATTTTCGTATAAACATTTGCGTCCAATAGTGGCCACTTGGATCATATCCAACACCAATATGCGTGAAATCACCATTTAAAATATTGGCACGGTGCCCTTCGCTATTCATCCAGGCTTGGACCACTTCTTCAGGACTTTGTTGTCCTTGCGCAATATTTTCACCAGCGGATTGATAGGTAATGCCAAAGTCACGCATCATATCAAACGGAGAACCGTATGTTGGGCTTGTGTGGGAGAAATAGCCTTTCTGCTGCATGTCATTTGATTTTTCCCTTGCAACACCGCTTAAGCTGTTATCAACCTGTAGAATAGATAGCCCTGCTTGTTGTCTTTCTTGATTGGTTAATGTGACAACATCGTTTTCAAATTCGCTTAACGAATAATCTCCTTGCTGCTGAGGTTGTTGCTGCCCTTGCTGAGGCTGTTGACCTTTCCCCTGTTGGGTATTCGGTGTATTGTTTGTATTTGGTGTATGATCACCGAGCGGAATTTGGAAATTACCTTGATTTTGTTGCCCTTGATTTGGGGCTTTTTCTACTGCTTTAAATTTATACTTGGCATCCTGTGTCTTGATTGGCTGTGTATGTGGGTAATCTCCACTAGATTGGTCGGTGCTGATGCTAGAAATGGTATCGTCTGTATTTGTGTTTGTATTCTTATCATTATTGGCATCATCTGTGTTACAAGCTGCAAGTACAAGTAACAAGGAAATCGCAACTAGTAATTTTACAAAGATGTTTTTCATGTAAGTCACCTCTTTCTGTTATTTGTTCATAGTATTAGTTGTTATCTGGAAAAATATTGATGCTATTTTAATGAAATATGACAAGATAAGAGTTGTGGATTTACGGTGGGGTATTCCTACGCTAAACTGATTTTAGAAATGCTTACTGTATAAAGGACGTGAAGTGTGACATGACCACTATTTTAGTAGTTGATGATGATAGCCATATCCGCAAATTGATACGGCTGTACTTAGAAAATAGTCATTACAATGTGTTAGAAGCAGGGGATGGCGAGGAAGCCTTAACGATATTGGAAAAGTATTCACCAGATTTAGCGATTGTGGATGTAATGATGCCGAAGATGGATGGGTATGAATTAACGGAGGATATCAGGTCTTTTCTGGATATTCCTATTTTAATGGTAACCGCAAAAGGAGAATCACAAGATAAAGTAAAGGGATTCCGGGCGGGAACGGATGATTATGTGGTAAAGCCTTTTGACCCTGTTGAACTTATTCTGCGGGTGGAGGCGCTACTAAAGCGATACCGCATAGGGACAGAAAATGTGATTAAATTAGGTGCAATTACAATCGATAAAGATCAGCTCACCGTTAGAGCAGAGGACAAGATGGTTTCGTTGAAAAAGAAAGAATGTGAATTACTATCAGTGCTCGCAAGCTCACCAGGAAAAATATTCACGCGCAACCAATTAATCGAGAAGATTTGGGGATATGATTATGAGGGGGATGAACGTACGGTAGATGTCCATATTAAACGACTGCGAGAGCAATTGGAAATCTTTGAAGAGATGACGATTACGACGGTTAGGGGATTAGGGTATCGTTTGGAGGCAATTCATGGTTAAAAGCTTGTATTTAAAAATTGTAGGAACATTCATCGGAGTTGTGCTTGTCAGTATTAGCTTTTCCTATATCCTAACACCATTTTCCTTGGAGCAGGAGGAAATCTTTAAAGAGGAATTATCGAAAATATCTATTGGATTAGCAGAAATTGTTCAACTGGTTGGTCCAGAAGATATCCCGAAGCTCATGAATGATTTTGAAGATGTTGACTTTGATGTCATGATAACTAATGGGGAACAGATATTATATGAAAAAAAAGCAGGGACAAAGATTGAGGTGAATCAATCAGACTTGGAAGAAATTATGCGACACTCCTTCCAAGACCCAGTCGTGCTTGTGGATAAACAGCAAGAATCAGCAAGAATTGTCGGAGTTCCAGTGGTGGTCATGGGTGAAGAGTACGTGTTGTTGACCAGAATCGATTATGAGGACGAGTACGAGGATGTCCGCCAAGGAATTTTTATGTCATTAGTATTGGTTCTAGTCGTTGGAAGCTTGCTTATCTTTTTAGCGTCCACTTATTTGGTTAATCCGATTCGAAAATTAACACATGCAGCACGAAAAATTGCGAAAGGGGATTTTTCCGTGCGCGTTGAACGAAAGCCCGGGAAAAACCAGGACGAGGTTGGCGAGTTAATTGATAGCTTTAACCATATGACGGCTGAAATTGAAAAAATTGATGCAATGCGTGCGGATTTCGTGAGCAATGTCTCCCATGAAATACAATCCCCGCTAACGTCAATCAAGGGATTTACTAAGGCTATTATGGATGATGTGATTCCAAAGGAGCATCAACAGGAATATTTAACGATTATCTATCAGGAAATCGAGCGGATGTCGCGTCTTAGCGATAATTTATTACGTATTGCTTCCCTTGATTCAGAGCACCATCCATACCACCCAACTTCGTATCGACTGGATGAACAACTTCGTAAATCGGTCTTAACAACAGAGCCACAGTGGCATAAGAAGAATATTACCGTAAATCTTGATTTGGAACCGGTAGAAATTTTTGCAGACAAGGATTTAATGGAACAGGTGTGGTTAAATTTACTAACAAACGCCATAAAATACACCGATAACGGTGGAACAATTGATGTTGCGCTTCGAATTTCAACCAGTCGGATTCGTGTGCTTGTGAAAGATAATGGCATTGGAATTCCTAAAGAAGCAATTGGAAAACTCTTTGGACGATTTTATAAGGTTGATCGCTCAAGGAACCGGTCGATTGATGGAAACGGATTAGGCTTATCGATTGTGAAAAAAATCCTTACGATACATCGATACAGTATCGATGTCGAAAGCGAAGAGGGAGAAGGCTCCTGCTTCACCGTAAAGATCCCAATAAATCAATAATGTACGGACTACCAATATTTTGTTGGTGGTCCTTTTTTAGTTCATATTCAGTTCATAATTCATTTGTATACTAATCCTATAATAAGAAAACTATCCAAAAATAGTTAGTAATTTGTGCAACAAAACACAAGGTTAATTCGTATTACTATAAACATCCATGACTAGGTGTATAAAAATGGGATGGTAATGGTTAGCCTTATAACAATACTGGAAGCATGCAACATCTAGGAGGAATACAACATGTTCTTTCATCCAATGGATTTTCTAATCATACTCGCCTTTATACTTGCGATGTGGGCACAATCGAGAGTACAAGGGAATTTTCGTAAAGGCTCTAAGTTAAGCGCATCGTCTGGTATGACGGGTGTAGAAGTTGCGAGAAAAATATTGGATCATGAGGGACTTTCCGATGTTCGAATTGAACTTACTCGAAGAGGTGCCTTATCAGATCACTATGATCCCACTGCCAAAGTAGTTCGCTTATCAGAGCCAGTTTATCGCGGGAACTCGTTAGCATCACTTGCGGTTGCAGCGCATGAGGTTGGTCATGCCATTCAGCATGCTAATCACTATTCGATGTTAGTGCTACGTCATAAACTAGTCCCGTTTGCGAATATTGGCTCCCAATTAGCGCCATTCTTACTTATTGGTGGCATTTTGCTACAGTGGGCAAATCTAATTGGCATAGGTATCATTCTCTTTGCTGCAGCGGTGTTATTTCAACTTGTGACATTACCAGTTGAATTTGATGCATCCAGGCGTGCTAAGGATAAGCTACTGGAACTTGGGATGATTACCAATCAAGAAGAAAAAGGCGTAGGGAAAGTGCTGAATGCAGCAGCACTAACATATGTTGCAAGCACCTTGATTGCACTACTGGAGCTAATCAAATACATTATGATTTTTCGTGAAAGACAACATTAAAAAAGGTGGGACTGAAAATGAATTTACCCATAACTGATATGCCGAATTCTATAAAAAAGGAAGTTGATAAGCTAAATGAAGCATTATCACCTTTTATTAAAAAAGTATCGAAGTATTCGTTCTGGTCATTTCCGCTAATCGTATTTTCACTCATTAATTTGGTGTTAATGCTCGTGATTATGCCAGAGACGAAGTCAACCGTTGCGCTGATTCTATATGCGATATTAGGAGCATTTGGTTTCGCATTATCAAAGGAAGCGAAGCTGCAGCGAAGAGAACTAGTCAAGGTAAGTGAAGCGCTCATTGTAAAACGAATATCAAAAAGTGACATTGTGACAGATACAACAAAAGAACGTTACATTAAGTCGATAAAAGCGCAACCAGCGCTTTCGATGAATCATTTTATTCGATTCTTAGAAGAAGAGAATCGCATTATGGATGATGAATAAGCTTGAAATAGCTGGAGGGATTTCGTGGGATTGCTAGCGAAGCAGGAATATATAAAGATGGAACGAAAGGTGTCAAGCATAGAACAAATGGATATTGAGCATAAACGCTATTTGCATCTATATGATGATAAAATCACGAGCAAGCACCGTGAGTTTCCAATCGAAAAAGTACTAGATATATCCTATCGGAAAATTGGTGAAGAAGGTGCAGGTCTTCTTTACCTACATACGATTAGAGGGGTTTACTCCTATACTGTGAAATCTTCTCCAATGCATTTTATTGAAACCTTTAAAAAACATGTGCAACAGTAGCACACTAAGTTTTCAAATTTGAATTGAAATGGGGAATGGTCAATGACTGTTATGATTTATGGAGCAGCATGTTCATCTACTAGAAAAGCAAAAGAATGGTTTCGAAAATATAATATAGAATTTGTGGAACGTAATATTCTTAAAGAACCACTAACCGTACAAGAATTACAACAAATTTTACGTCGTACAGTTGATGGGACAGAAGAGATTATTTCCACTCGTTCCAAAGTGTATAAAGATTTAAATGTGGATATTGATTCCTTACCATTACAAGAGCTGTTGGAATTAATTCATCAACATCCAAGGCTACTGAGAAGTCCGATAATGGTTGATGAAAAACGACTTCAAGTAGGCTTTCACATTGATGACATTAGACAATTTTTACCGAGGAAAACAAGAGAGCGTCAGTGGCTACAATGGCGCATGAACTACCTTCCGATGACAGAGATTGTAAAATAAGAGGCTATTATGTAATAACCAAGAGAAACAGGCTGGGATAATAAGTATATCAATCAATTAATTGAAAACCGAACAGCACTACCCTGGCGAAGTATATTCCCGAGGAGGGTATTCGCACCCACACTATAGTTTGTTCGGATTTTGCCTTTGATAAAATACTTATGTCCTAGTCTGTTTTGCATATAATGTTAAAGTTATTCTATTTTATTCCAAACTAGTTTATTATTAACCTATAGATGTTTACAAAAAGGAAGGTACGCTATGTCGGAAGAGAATATATCAAGGCTAGAGATGGATGGGAAAGAAATCATCTTAATTGGTACTGCACATGTATCGAAAAACAGTGCGGAACAAGTAAAAGCGGTAATCGAAGCAGAACAGCCTGATTCAGTTTGCGTGGAATTGGACGAGCAACGCTATAAATCTATTACCGAAGGCAGTAAGTGGCGAGATACCGATATTTTTAAGGTAATCAAAAACAAACAAGCGACACTACTATTAATGAACCTTGCCATTTCTTCTTTTCAAAAGCGGATGGCTAGCCAATTTGGAATAAACCCTGGTCAAGAAATGATTCAAGGAATTGATTCTGCAAAAGAAATAGATGCCAATCTCGTCTTGGCCGATCGAAACATTCAAGTGACATTTTCCCGGATATGGCGTGGAATTGGGTTAAAGGGTAAAGCGATGCTGTTAACACAAGTAATAGCTGGGATATTCACAAAAGAAAGTATTAGTGAAGAAGAATTAGAAAAAATGAAGTCTCAAGACATGATTGATTCCATGCTGCAGGAGTTTACCGAGAGCTTCCCGAAGTTAAAAAAACCACTTATTGATGAACGTGATCAATATTTAGCCCAGAAAATTAAGCAAGCGCCAGGAGATAAAGTAGTTGCTGTGTTAGGTGCAGCCCATGTCCCTGGTATTAAAGAGCAAATCAAAAAGGACCACGATTTAAAACAATTGGCAAAGCTTCCACCTAAATCGAAAGCACCAAAACTAATTGGCTGGGCTATTCCAATCCTTATTATTGGACTAATTGTGTACACACTAATGACCAATGCAGAGGCTGGAGTTGCGCAAATTATGAGCTGGGTGCTGTGGAATGGATCCTTGTCAGCACTTGGAACTTTAATTGCATTTGGGCATCCATTAGCAGTACTCACGGCTTTTATAGCGGCACCGATTACGTCACTCGAGCCATTTCTTGCAGCCGGTTGGTTTGCTGGGTTTGTACAAGCCTATTTTAAGCGACCTAGCGTACGAGATTTTGAGACATTATCCGAGGACGTCCATAGCTTCAAAGGATTTTGGAACAATAAAGTTACCCGTGTTCTACTTGTTGTTATTTTTTCCAACATCGGTAGTTCGATCGGAACCTTTGTTGGCGGAGCAGATGTTATTCGCATGTTCTTTGAGCATCTCTGAGGAATTTTTCGCCCATTTTAAAGGTTGTGACGTGTAATCGAGTTCTATATTTTATACAATGGAAGTAACCATAATATAAAGGTTTTGTAAAATTTTAAGGGGGAACTATCTAGTGATCATTGCGATCATCTTATTATTGTTTGTGTCCTTCTTCTTTTCGGGTAGTGAAACAGCATTGACAGCTGCCAATAAGATGAAATTACAAACAAAAGCGAATAATAATGATAAAAAATCAGAAAATCTATTGAACTTGGTTTCGAAACCGAGTGAATTTATCACAGCTATCTTAATTGGGAACAATATAGCAAATATCATCCTGCCAACATTAGTAACGATGGTGGCACTGGATTATGGTGTGAATGTGGCGATTGCATCGGCAATCTTAACGGTAACAATTATTGTGTTATCAGAAGTATTGCCAAAATCAGTTGCTGCGGCATTTCCAGATAAAATTGCTTATATTGTTTACCCTGTCATCCGATTTTTTACCATTATTTTCAAGCCATTTACATTACTTTTAAATGGTTTAACAGGTTTAATCATCAAGCTTTTATCAAAAGATGAGGAAGAAAATGTCTCCATTTCCAAAGAGGATTTACGAGCAATGGTGGATATTGCGGGTACAGAAGGAACTTTCAAACAGGAAGAATCCTATCGCATCAAGGGAGTACTTGATTTTCAGAATTTAAATGTAAAGGACGTTCTAAAAACGCCACGGATGGATATCGTAGCCGTACCCCACAATGCAACCTATGAAGAAGTGCGGGACATTGTTATACAGAACCAATATACGCGATATCCAGTATATGATGATGATATCGATAATATTATTGGTGTGTTTCATTCGAAGTATTTACTTAGCTGGTCGATTGAACCAGAGAAACGATTGGAATCGTATTGTGACTTAGATCCAATGGTGTTCTTTGAATTTCATTCGATTGAGATGGTCTTTCGACAGATGACCCGTGAGCGTAAGCATTTAGCGATTGTCTTAGATGAGTATGGTGGAACGGAAGGAATTCTAACACACGAAGATATCATCGAAGCGATGATCGGGTTAGAAATAGAAGATGAGATGGATTTAGAAAGTGAAAAGCTAGTTGAAAAATTAACCGAAACAGAAATAATCTGTGATGGGAAAATTACCTTGCATCGCCTGAATTCCATATTTGATACGGATATTCCAGAGGAAGAGGATGTGCTAGCTGGTTATCTTCTAACGGAATTCACGCAGTTCCCACAGCAAGGGGATGTGCTTGCTCGCGAAAACCTGAGATTTAAGGTGTTAGAGGTTGATGGTAGAAGTCTGAAACAAATTCAAATTATAAAAGAAAATGTACTTGAACTCGAGGAGGGTTAATGTGAATTGTCCAATATGTGATGATGTACGAATGAAAGAAGTACAAAAAGGAAATGTTCTGATTGATATTTGTCCTAGCTGTAAAGGTGTCTGGCTAGACCGTGGTGAATTAGAAAAAATCACTGCAGGTCTCAAAGACGACCGGAAATATTATGAAGAAACAGTTAACTCCCATGACCGCCATTACGAAAATCGCCCTGACCACAGACCAAATGACTATCAAAAGGGCTATGATTCAAAAAATGGTCATTACGGCTACAAAAAAAAGAAAAAGAAAACCATGTTTGACGTATTTGAAGACTTATTTTAAGGGAAAAGATCTCTTTGCACATGTGCAGAGAGATCTTTTTATTATTAGCTTCTGTTTCGGAGGGGATGGGTTACGCAGATACAAGCACTTCATACTCAAACATTCATAAAAAATTAGCAATATTTCTCAGTTACACGTATATTTTCCTGTTCATAGGTTTATACTAACGAAAATTTTAAAAGGAGGAATATTCTTGGAGGATACATCTACCTTTGTTGCGCGCTTTAATGAACGTAAGCGTAAGGATGAGCAAAATCGGCGAAGACAGAGTGGTGCGAATCGTACGAAACAGCTACCGAGTAAGCGGCACTAAATCGTAAATGACATGAAGGAGGCTATAGATGGACAGAAAACGTGCATTGGAAATTGTTCAGTCGCTAGATTTGATTGCTGTAAATTATAAGGACGCCCCGGTTTATTTACAACAAGTTGATCCAATTCATAACAGGGCTAGGGTATTTCCACTGGATAATCTTCACCGTGAGTTTGAGGTAGAGATTACGAATTTAAAAGAACGAGCTTAAAGTAAAATATGAAAGTAAAAAAATCGCAGTGCTGTCGACAGCATTGCGATTTTTAATCGTTTACTTAACGTACTGTTTTTAATGCACGGCTCCAGCTGATTACTTGATCAAGCATGCCATTCGCATTATCTGCATGGTAAGCAGCTGGTTTGAATACGCTGAAGTTTTCAAAGTCAGCCATTAGGGAGAAGGTTACTGCAGTACGTACGTCTGCAACTTGTAGCTCACCTAAGATTAAACGAAGGTTCTCGTGAGCACGAACGCCACCAAGACTTCCGTATCCTACAAAACCTGCAGCTTTGTTGTTTACTTCTGGATTTAAGAAATCCAATGCGTTTTTCAACGCGCCACCTACAGCGTGATTGTATTCTGGTGTTACGAAGATGTACCCA
Source organism: Ornithinibacillus contaminans (assembly GCF_001038425.2). Taxonomy (GTDB): domain Bacteria; phylum Bacillota; class Bacilli; order Bacillales; family Amphibacillaceae; genus Ornithinibacillus; species Ornithinibacillus contaminans. The sequence continues at coordinate 134,478 of NZ_LDPV02000050.1, read as the reverse complement.
TCAAATGAAGCCATTTTTTCAGACCAGCCTTTAATTGCTGCTTGTGCGTCTGCTTGTTGTGCTTCAGCTAAAGGAGCACCTAAGAATGGAAGGTTGTAGTTTGCAAGATCTACTAGCTCGTATTCTACTCCTTCATCATTACGGTTTTTTGCGAAGTCTAAAACCCATTTTGCAACAGCTTCCCCATTACGTCCTTCACGAACACTACCTAGTACAATACCTATTTTTAACATATTGTATTTCCTCCTCTGTATTTTTCTTAGTCGATTGAATTCATAAGATACACGCTATTCGTAAAAATCGAAATAATATATCTCGAATTCAATATAATTTAATTCAACATGAATATAGTAGCATCTCTCCGTTTTATTTGCAACTACTATTGATTGTTTTTTAATACAAAGTTACAAAAAGTAACGGGATAGGGATAAAAAAGATGACCCAAATGGATCATCTTGTCGGTCAAAATTCATGATTCGCTAATACTGTTGCGATTTTATCTTCTATTGCGGTGATGGTACTGGAATTGCCTAAGTAGTTGTTTATCAAAATGGAAAATGTTAGTCGTTTGCCATCCTTCGTGGTCACATAGCCAGATAGGGAGGAGACGCCGGTTAAGGATCCTGTTTTGGCTAGTACATTATTGGCAGCTAACCCATCTGTCATCCGATTTCGTAATGTGCCGCCCACCATTCGCTCGGCATTACCGGCCACTGGTAATGATTGTTTAAAATCAGGAAACCAATCGGCTTCTTGAACTGCATACAGCAAATAGGATAGGTTGTTGGCTGGAATTAAATTTTTATGAGACATTCCAGAGCCATCACGAAACAGGGTAGATTCTCCGTTTACTCCAAATTTAGTCACCACATCCTTAATGACCTGCAATCCTCTGTCCCAGCTTCCTTCGCCGTAAATCACCTTGCCCATTTCCTTCGTTAATAGTTCCCCATGTCCATTATTGCTAAGTTTCATAAATGGAATGAGTAAATCGCTTAATGGCATGGAATTCCGAGATGTGAGTACGGTAGCTTTCGCTGGCGTTTTTCCGATGGTAGTGGTGGAATTGCCGTAGAACGTCATACCATGTTGGGCAAGTGACTTTTGGAATACATCTAGTACATAACCAGTTGGCTCCCAAACCGCTATCCAAGTACGTGCTCTAGAGCCTTGCAATGGGATTTCGCCATCGATGACAATCGTATTAGAGCCATGCTCCCGCTCGATGTTTATTGTTTTGCTATGATTTGTGTTAACGGTATTCGCATTATTAGCGATGGTAACGTAATCTGTTTCAGGTATCAGCTTTACAATCGGCTTCTCCCCAGGCTTTTCTCCTGGATAAACTTCAACAATCACTGTCCCCGCATCATAATCCTCGTTCGGGGAAAGGGAAAGTGCTGATACTTGTGCACCAGTGTAAAACGATTCATCCGACCAATTCAAGTCTTGGGAAAGTCGTACATCATCATACCAAGAATCATCCCCAATTAAGTCTCCTTTGATTGTTTTAATTCCGGCTGCATTTAAATCCGCAGCTAGGCGATCAAGATCGGTTTTTTGAAGTGTGGGATCGCCTTTTCCTTTCAAATACAGATTGCCTTGTAACACATTGCCCTTCAGTTTGCCATCTGTTAAAACCTCGGTGGTGAACTGATAATCCGGTCCGAGCTTCTCAAGTGCTGCGACGGTCGTTAGTAGTTTCATATTGGATGCTGGGTGTAGGCGATGATCACCAGCATGGGAAAATAAAAGCGCACCAGTATCTGCATCCCGTACGCTAACACCGGTTGTTGTCCCATCAAGTAAGGGGTCATCTAGTATTTCTGTCAGCTTATTTGATAAATTTGTTGTTTCTGCCGGTTCATTGGTGGCAGTAACTGCGGTCGGTTCTTGGTTAGTGAGAAGTAGGAATGCGAGTAAGACAACTAAGAGAGCGAAAAAACCCAGCTTCCAGTAGGGATGTGTTTTCATTTGGAACACTCCTTATCATAATGTAAAGATCTATTGCAATGCGATTCGATGTATCTTTGTTGTTAGTAGTATTACCATGGCAAGAAGGGCTATAAACAGAAATGTTAGACGCCATTTAGTTTGCTGATGGCGATATAAATATCCACGGGGGCATCTTGCTGTTTGGGGTTCCAGACTTCTATTTCATATCCCAATGGAATACAGCGATTTTCTACCATCCACTGATTATACAAGTAGTCATAGCTTTTATAGCTATCTGCTTTGGCGCCATCATGTTTCCAGTGAACATACAGATTTTCTTCTACGTGGTAACGAATAGTAGTATCTGGTAAATCCCTGCAATTCTCGGACACAAATCCAATAATTTGGCTATACCGATCCTCTAACGGATTGAATTCCTCCATCATCGGATAAATTTGTAGCAAATAGATATGATCACTAACACGATTTTCTATCGTACCGGCAACTTCCATTAGCCTAGCGATAGTCTCTTCGGTAACGTTTTTCTCCGCCATTTCCTTTAGGTTTGTGAACAGATGATAGCCAATAAGCTGAAATGATTCTCGCTTTATAATCTTTGGACCCACACCGACCACCTCCACTGTTTATCCACCATTTGTATTCTGTAATTCTGAAAAATATGCGCCTTTTCTTCCGTACAACTTGTCCATTTCTAGCATGAAGACGTGCACTTTTTCATAGAAATGAATAAACAACTAAAATGCAAAGGAGTTACGAAATGGAACAAGTGCTAGCGGTAACGGAAGAGGAAATCAAGCGATACTATGAATTGAATAGACAGAAGAAAGCAGTAGAGGAAGAAATGACCCAATTAAAGAAGAAGTTTCATGCATTACTGGATACGTCGTTTGGAAAACAAGAAAAAGGAGAAATTCAGCGCGGGAATTATAAGCTCCAACGTCAGATCCGCACCACAACCTCCTACGATGACCAAGGAACAATCGCCAAGCTCGCTGAACTAAATTTAAGAGAGTTTATTATTGAAAAAGAAATCCCGGATACCGAAAAATTAGAATCAGCGATTAAGTTAGGTTTAGTAGAAGAAAGTGATTTTGCTGCTGTGAAAAAGGAAAAAATAACGCAAACAATAGTTGTTCGGGAAACCTTTAACCGATAGTCATGTAAAAAACTAGCTATAATCATAGCTGGTTTATTTTTTTGGGAGGAAACACGCCTATCTTTTCCTCGGAAATTTACATGGAATTCACATTCTGTTTGTAGTTCCTTAATCTTTTTGCTCTAGACTGGGGGTAGGAAGACAGAAAATGTGGAGGTGCGAACATGAAATTACTGATGAAAGTAACGGTTTGCTTATCTGCCATCTTGATTTACATTACCTACTAACCCCAATGGAGGAGTTGTGATGAAATACGTTCAGCAAGTGTATGAATTAGATTGTCGTTATTTTCGATGTATCAATCAGTATTTTGATCACAAGCGGTTAAATGCATTCTTGCGCTATGCTACCCATCTTGGTGGTGCGGGTTTAATGATTTCCATTGTACTAGCATTACTAGTATTCACTAAGGGTGCAATGCAGTTTACTGCATTAGCAAGTGCAGCTTCTCTTACGGTGAGCCATATTCCAGTTGCGGTTGTGAAAAAAGTGTATCCACGTAAACGACCCTATTTAGTAGTACAGAACAGTCAAGTCACCGATAATCCATTAGTTGATTGCTCATTCCCATCTGGTCATACAACAGCCATTTTTTCCGTCATTATACCGTTTATGTTATGGAATCCGTTAACAGCCTTTCTATTATTACCAGTAGGGATAATTGTAGCAATCTCTCGTGTTTATTTAGGCTTACATTATCCAACCGACATTCTTGTTGGAAGTCTACTCGGTTCATTTGCAGGTATTAGTTCGTTTTTGATCATCAAGCATAACTTTCTGTTTCTGTTTTTATAAAAAAACAACGGTAGGGGGAAATGCACATGAAAATCGCTTTGTTTACGGATACCTTTGCACCAGATGTAAATGGCGTCGCGATGACATTAAAACGCTTGATTGATTATTTGGAAGCACAAGGGATTGACTATCGAGTGTTTGCACCAAAAAGCGCTGGTCAACATTTTACCAGTGAAATTTATGCCATGAAGAGTTTGCCATTTTTTCTCTATCCAGAATGTCGGATGGCTTTTCCCAATATGCTGCATGTGAAAGAAGAACTGCAACAATTCCAACCAGATCTCATTCATGTTGCAACACCATTTAATGTGGGCTTATGTGGGTTGTACTATGCCAAAAAGTTAGGAATTCCAGTAGTCGGATCCTATCACACGGATTTTGACAAGTACTTGGACTATTATGAGGTACCGTTTTTGAAAAAACTATTATGGCGTTATATGCGCTGGTTTCATCGCCCATTACGTAAAATTTTTGTCCCGTCTAAGGAAACGATGCAACAATTACAACGGCATGGATTTACTAATTTAGCGATATGGTCGAGAGGAATTGATTGCAAACTGTTCCATCCGAATCGAAATCAGCAAGTAGCGATACGCGAACAATACCATATCACCAAGAAGCATATCCTATTATATGTTGGCCGAATAGCCCCTGAAAAAGATGTTATGCTGCTACCGCTCATCCATGAACAATTACCAGCACATATCCGAGAAAATGTTCATTGGATTGTTGTAGGAGATGGACCACAAAAAGAAGCGTTAGCGCGACAAGCACCCGAGCAGATGACATTGGCGGGCTTTTTGAATGGAGAGGAGCTAGCAGATGTCTATGCCGCTGCAGAATTATTCGTATTCCCATCGGCAACCGAAACATTTGGCAATGTGGTGTTAGAATCCCTTGCAAGTGGTACACCGGTAGTTTGTGCAAATGAGGGTGGAGTACGATCGATTGTAAACAATGGTGTGACAGGACTGTTGTGCGAACGCAATAATACACAGCAATTTGCAAAAGCCATAACCGAGCTGGTGGACAATGATCATATGCGCAAAGAAATGGGGTATAACGGAAGACAGCATGCCCTAAACCAATCATGGAATGCCATATTCGAAACCCTTTTGAAGGAATACGAGGCATCGTTAGAAGAAAAGCAAATTGGAATACTTGCCTAATAGCGCGATGAATTAGCGCTTGATTGGGCTTTTTTTTGGACCTTGGCATTGGCAATTGGAAATTTGTTTCAAATAACCCCTTTTTCGCCACACATAGAACCAATTGAAAAGATGACAATAGGTATATGAGAAAAGCAAAAGGAGAGGAAAAAATGGAACCAAATCGCGCTAAAGAAATTATCGATGCCGATGTATTTGTCAATGTAACCTATCACGGTATTCCGGTTTATTTACAAGCGGTTCAAGAAGACGTAGCAAAAATTTTCCCGCTTGACGCCATGAATCACGTACAAGAGGTCGATATAGAGGGATTAAGTGAGACAGGGCCGATTATTCTTTAATAAGGAGGAGAATGGAATGCATCGAATGCGTGCAGAAGAGATTGCACAATCACCCGAGATGAAGCATGTCACGTATAATGGAAAAGCCGTCTATATCCAGCAGGTTAATGAAAATAACACCGCTCGTATTTTTCCATTAGATGATCCACAACAAGAAATAGATGTGCAGCTAACGAATTTATATGAGCAAATGTAAAAACCTTGCACCGAGAAAACCTTCTTCGTAGCGATACTAGTAGACGCAGGTGCATGATCTTGCGGGGCCACGCCTAGGCCCTTTCTCCCGCAGGAGTCTTCGCACATTTCCTCCGCTAAAGAGCGCTTTCTTCATCATGTATTTTTGGTCCAGAAAAAATAACACCAAAAAAACCTCCTAATCACAGGAGGTCCTTAATGTTTTAGTTATGCCATCCATTTCGGTGGTGTGTTTTTATCCCAGTAGATTTCACCTAGAGTATGATGCTTCTCGAAGTTATCGGCCTTCACGTGATAATGGAAGTTAAACCAGTAACCATCAAGTGGTCTGTTTTCTCTTCTGACGTGAAATTTAGCAATTGCCTCGTTGGTTAGGGAATTTGTTACATTAAATATCCGTTCCCCATACCCATCCGATGGCTCCTCTGTGATTGCAAGGTAGGTATTATCTTCGTTTTCTATAATTGAAGCTAACGCAAGTTCCATATTTGGTAAAATCACTTGTGTGAACTCATCTACAACTTTTTCGGAGATTTTTGGGCCAAATTTGGTCAAGCTTTGGTACTTCGCTTTTTCCGTAAAGGTACTAAGAATATCTGTTTCTTCAACCGTTTCATCAAGTGTTTCTTCGGCTGAAATGAGCGCAGTCGAGCTGCTTTGTCCACGGACCTCTGGAGACACAACCTCATTATTATCCTCGTCCGGAATTAAATAAGTAGGCGTATATAATCCAAGGGTCAAAATGGCGATAAGTGCAACGATTAATTTTCTCATCCACAGGTTCATTAGAATTACCCCTTATTCTGACTTGTTTAAATTCTACCACTTTTTTTGCGGTTGTCTACTATATTCTCGGTATACCGCTATTAATAGGAAAATAGACTTACAACCCCACCATGTATTAATAGTAAAAAAGTTTGTGCTTGTATTCTATTAGAATTTACAAACCCTTTACAATTTCAACATACTTACTTAATATTCCTCTCCTATACTTTAACTTGTAAGACAAAAACCAAAAAATACAAATTGCACTTTGGGGAGGACAATTTTGATGAAATTCAAAAAGTACTTGATGTTCCTATTCGTTGCAGCGCTAGCAGTAGTGCTTGTAGCATGTGGGAATGACGCAGAAGATAACACAGGGGATGACGCTTCTGAAAACACAGATAACGGAAGTGGCGATGAGGCTTCAGCAGAACTAGAAGGCAGTGTTGTAATCGATGGATCTGGTACGGTTTATCCATTAATGTCACGATTAGCAGAAGAATATATGGTTAATGAACAACAAGGAGTATCAGTAGAAGTAAGCCGCGCAGGTACTTCTGCAGGATTTGAAAAATTCCTACAAGAAAATGGAACTGATTTTAATGATGCATCTCGTTTAATTAAAGATGAAGAAAAAGCAGCAGCGGAAGAACTTGGAATAGAAGTAAAAGAATTAAAAGTTGCACTAGATGGTTTAACGATCGTAACTAACCCAGCAAATGATTGGGCTACAGAATTAACGGTTGATCAAGTAAAAGGAATCTTCCTTGGCGAATACACTAACTGGTCTGACATTAATCCGGACTGGCCAAGTGAAAAAATCCAAACGTATGGTCCAAACGAAAATCATGGAACCTACGAATTCTTCTATGAAACAATTTTAGAAGAGCAAGATCTAGTAGAAGGTATTAATCTTCAACAAGAATACTCAACATTAGTAACATTAGTTTCTGAAGACAAGAATGCCATTGGATTCTTTGGCTTTGGTTACTATGACTCTAACAAAGAAAAAGTTCAAGCAACAGGAATTGACTTTGGTGAAGGCCCAGTTATTCCATCTCTTGACACAATCGCTGAAGATGGTGACTATGCAGGATTCACACGCCCAGTATTCACGTACTTGAACGTAAACCTAGCAAAAGAAAAACCTCAAGTATTAGACTATGCAATCTATGTGATGGAAAATGCAAATGACTTTGCAGGTGAAACAGGTTTCGCTCCAATTCCAGATGAAGAAGCGCAAGCACTAGTTGACGAATTAAAAGCTCTTCAATAATTGAATATATCATAGAACAAAAGACTTAAAATACCATAAGATGAGGGCGCGTATATGCTCTCATCTTATTGTGACTTTTTAGATTTGGAAGGAGTGCCGCGCCGTATGGCAGCAAACATCGAGCGAAACGAGAAAAACGGTGTTGATGTTAAAGGGATGATTCAAAAAAACAAGCAATCCAAGAGCATAACGAGTGTCACAGAGAAAGTAATACCAATATTGCTCTTCTTGTTTGCTATCATTTCGATATTAACAACCGTTGGAATTGTTGTAACGTTACTATCAGAAACAGTTGAATTTTTTAAACAAGTACCAATCTGGGAATTCTTTACGGGGACGGTTTTAAAACCACTTAGTCAAAACCCAGAATTTGGTGTACTGCCGCTTATTAATGGGACTATCATCTCATCCTTAATTGCAATGCTTGTGGCAGGGCCAATCGGGATTATGGCGGCAATTTATTTAAGTGAATATGCTTCCGATAGAGTGAGAAGAGTTTTGAAACCAATGCTAGAAATTCTTGCCGGGATTCCGACGATTGTATATGGATTTTTTGCTTTTACATTCGTGACGCCACTCATTCGTTCAATTTGGCCAGAAGTAGAAGCAACGAATATTTTGAGTCCGGGAATTGTGATGGGGATTATGATTATCCCGATGATCGCTTCGCTATCAGAGGATGCCATGACATCTGTGCCAAACGCAATGCGTGAAGGTGCCTTGGGCTTAGGTTCTACCAAGCTAGAAACAACATTCAAGGTGGTTATACCAGCCGCATTATCTGGTATTATTGCTTCCTTTGTATTAGGGATATCTCGTGCCATTGGGGAAACCATGATTGTTACTATTGCCAGTGGTAGTTCCAAAAATTTCACCTTTGATATTACCCAGTCCATGCAAACGATGACGGCTTATATAGTAGAAGTATCTGGTGGAGAAGCAGCGGCCGGATCCACGATTTATTACAGCTTATATGCGGTTGCGATGACATTGTTTGTATTTACGCTAATCATGAATTTACTTGCCAGATATGTCTCTCGTAAGTTCAGGGAGGAATACTAATCATGAAATATATCGATGCAGAACAAGTTTCCAAACGTATGACGGGACGAATTGTTAAAAATAATATCCTTAAAGCACTATTCTTTCTTGCTACCTTATTTGGACTAATAGTCTTAGCTATATTAATTTATCGCGTTGTGGCCGATAGTCTTGGCTGGATTGACTGGAATTTTCTAACTGGAAGATTATCTACTAGTGCTGATCGGGCTGGAATTATGGGAGCGGTACTTGGAACCCTATGGATGATGGTCGTGGTTGCACCAGTTACGCTTATTTTGGGAATTGGTACAGCAATCTATCTAGAACTTTATGCTAAAAAAGGTCGTCTGCAAGCAATTATCCAGACCAATATTGCCAACCTTGCTGGGGTGCCATCGATTGTGTACGGAATTTTAGGCTTAACTATTTTTGTTCGTGCTATGGAGATGGGCAATATCATTTTAGCTGGTGGACTAACATTATCACTATTAATTTTGCCGATTGTAATCGTGGCTGCACAGGAAGCGATTCGTGCGGTACCACAATTTCTAAGTGAAGCTTCCTACGGTATGGGGGCAACCAAATGGCAAACGATTAAGAACATTATTTTACCGGCAGCTTTACCAGGTATTCTAACTGGTGCGATTTTGGCCCTTTCTCGTGCGATTGGGGAAACAGCACCACTTACTGTCATTGGAATACCAGCGTTGATTATTCCGTTCCCAGGTGGGATTTTTGATAAATTTACCGCACTGCCAATGCAAATTTATTACTGGACACTTGATTCATCATTAGTAGCCGAATATGCAAATCTTGCAGCTGCAACGATTGTAGTCTTACTCATTCTATTATTTGTACTAAATTCAGCAGCAATCTTAATCCGGAATAAATTCCAACAACGTTTCTAATCATTGTTTAGGCATCCTCGTTACTAACTAATATGAAGGAGGATATTCATGAGTCTTTTAACAGTTAAGGAGAATATAAGAATGGAAACCAACACTAACAACGATACAATCACAACAGCACAACCAAATGATGTAGTATTTGATACAAAGGATTTAAATCTTTGGTATGCAGATACACATGCGCTAAAGGACATCAACCTTGCTATTAATGAGAAAGAGGTTACGGCGATTATTGGTCCATCAGGCTGTGGAAAATCGACTTATTTAAAAACCTTAAATCGCATGGTTGAATTAGTTCCTACTGTACGTACGACCGGTGAGATTACGTATAAAGGAAGAAGTATTTTGGATAAATCCTTTAAAGTAGAGGATTTACGAACTCATGTGGGCATGGTGTTCCAAAAGCCAAATCCATTCCCGAAGTCGATTTATGATAACATTGCTTATGGCCCAAGAGTTCATGGTATTCGTAACAAAAAGATACTAGACGAGATCGTAGAAAAGAGTCTGCGTGGTGCTTACATCTGGGATGAAGTGAAGGATCGGTTAAAGGAAAATGCTTACGGACTTTCAGGTGGACAGCAACAACGTCTATGTATTGCCCGGACACTAGCAATCGAGCCGGATGTTATTTTAATGGATGAGCCAACCTCTGCACTGGATCCGAAGTCTACCTTGAAGATTGAGGACTTAGTACAGGAATTGAAGAAGGATTATTCCATCGTTATTGTCACGCATAATATGCAGCAGGCTGCTCGTATCTCAGATCGTACGGCATTCTTCTTGGACGGTGAAGTAGTAGAATTTGATGTGACCGATACGATTTTTACGAACCCAACCGATATTCGTACAGAAGATTATATTTCTGGACGTTTCGGTTAAGAATTAAAATTTCATCTCCCCCCCCAAAAATTGATGATACAAAAAGACTGTGTTCAGCGAGCACAGTCTTTTTTAGTTTGTTATTTTAAATGTTTGGTGCTTTCGGTTAATGATTTGGAGAGATCGGTTAATTTTAATCCGATAGCATGTGTCTGTTCTACTTGCTTCAATTGATTGTCGCTTGTAGCTAGCATTTCTTCTGCACTGGCAAGGGTTTCCTGTGACACGGAAAGGAAGCCGAGGGATTCCTTTTCCAACGTTGGTAAAATGTTCTCTAGGTCTGTTAGTTCTCCTTGTACCCCTTGAAGCTCTGTGCTGACAACTTTAATTTCTTGTAATAAATCATCAAGCGATACTTTAGCTTCATTTGATTTTTTTAATGTTGTGTTCGTCTTGTCTAACATTTGCTCAAATTCCTTCGTAGCGGTATGGGTAACAGCTTCCATATTCATAATCGACTCGGTAATTTGAACTGCTGCACTGGATGACTGTTGAGCAAGGTTTCCAACCTCGTTAGCAACAACCGCAAATCCCTTTCCAGCCTCACCAGCTCGTGCTGCTTCTATTGACGCGTTTAGAGAGAGTAGTTTCGTTTGCTCGGCAATCCCTTGTATCAAATCGACTAGCTTATTAATGGAACTAGAATAGTTTTGAACATCTTTAATTGTTTTGGTTAAATGGTCGAAATCATCTCGGAAGGTTTGTACCGTATTGATTAATTCCGCCATGCTTTGCTCACCGTGTTTAGCAGAGGCGTTCATGTCATAGGAGCTAGAAAAGATCGTTTCCATGCTTTTCATCATGTCATCAATCTTTACTGTCATCGCTCTAAAGGATTCTGAACTCCCTTCTGAGCTACTTGCTGTTTGTTCTGCTCCTTGTTTAACGGCTTGAATGGCATCGATTAAATCCTGGCTAGATGCAAGTGTTCCATTAGAAGCTTGCTGTAGTTCTTGACCGGTCTGTTCTAAGTTAGCGGTTGTATCCTTGATTTGATGTAGCATCGCTCGCATATTGGTGATCATGGCTTGATAGCTTGTACTTAATGAGGATATTTCCGGTATTTTTGTTTGAATCACATTGGAATCCACACGCAAATCACCAGTGCGTATTTGCTTCATTTTTTCCCGTAAGAGTCCAAGTGGTTTGGTTATACTGCGAACAAAAAATAACACGACAACCGTTGCAATGCTAATACTAATCAAGATGATACCAATTATGTAGTAGGCCATTTGATTGATAGTAGCCATATAGGAAGCGTTTGGAACTAGTACAACATAGATACCATCAATACCTTCCACTTCTTGAAAACTTAACGTATATTCCTCACCATCAATTGTGTGCTGTAGCAGTCCTTTTTTCATTTCGCTAATGGTTTGGACGAGGGTTTCAGGGATTTCTGGTAAGGAATTAGTACTAACATTAAATGCTGCAACACTATCTCCGGTGAGGTAGAAATAGTCAGAAGTTATCCCATCACTTGCAAGTTTTTCTTTTTGCGCGCGAATATTACTTTCCAGTTGTTGCATAAAGTAGTCATCATCACTGACATACAGGAATTTTAGGTTTTCAGCAATGTAACCCATAAGCTCTGCTTCACGAACGAGACGGTTTTCAATGGATTCAATTGTGGCATTTCGTGCAAGCGTGTAGGAACTTATTCCAACAGCTGTAATAGAAATCGTAAGTAGTGTGATAAAGATGCCTAAAAGGCGACTCCGAAGACTGATATTTCGTTTGCTGCGACGTATTTTCTTTTCCGAGCTTTTCAAGTTTTAACCTCCACCGATAGTATATATAGTAAATTATACCAACGGATTGTAAACCTACTGTTAAGTTAGTGTGAAGTTTGAGTAGAGCGGGAATAGAAAAAAGAAGGCGGTAGGGAATTTGCGCCTCCTGGAATTTTAGAGAAATTGAATAGTCGAAGCAATCTCTTCAATATGGTATTTATCAGCCCAAAGAACAAAGAATTGATAGGTGTTACCACCAATTACAACTGGAGTTGGGTACCGTATAATGATGGACGCCTGATTATTCATTAGCTGTGGCTGGTCGTCAGATGGGTAAATAAAGCATGCTTCCTGTGATTGAATTTGAATTCTTGTAATGGTAGGGTTGGAGCCATATGGCATTAACTGATGGTAAGCATCACTTTGACATACGTCATCAAGTGAACCGGAAGATGAGAGAGCACTAATTTGGAAAAATCCTTCAGGTCCTTCAAAGCGCTCCGGAGTTATATGAATCCAATCAGCTGGGTACTGGAATTGAATGCGAAAGGTAGGGTTTCGGAAAGTTGCTTTCGATGTACTATTGCTTGTAGGTGCCCATTGTACGGCCATGATATTGTTGCGTGTTACAAGTCGTCTTGGTGCAGGGTGTCGTAAATCAGTAACCCATATTTCGCTCGCTGCCGCATCAGCGGAACATCCAGAAAGATAGGCTAGTTTCGTTTGATGAGGAGACCAATCAACAGGACTCGAAAAACAGTTGGAAATTGCAACGGTTTGCTCCCTTCCTCCTTGGTTAGTTACCAATCGAATAAGCGAATAGTAGCCTCTATCTTCATAAGCAGTTGCGCTAAAGGCGATGGAAGACGAATTAGGAGACCAAGTTGGGAAGTAATTTTTGGCTAATGGCCCACCTGGTACTTCCATTGTATTTCCGGTAGATAGGTCTAGTATGTGGATAATGGAGATACTTGCACCAGGAGTCGTGTAGAGTACTTTGCTTCCATTTGGTGAAAGTCTTACATCATTTAAATTTCCTTCCGTATTAGCAGTAAGCTGTCGTAAGCCAGTTCCATCTACACCAATCCGATACAATTGACTAATCCCATTCGAATCATGTGCTTGGAAAATTAGTTCACGTCCATTTGGGAACCATTGTACATCAGTTGCGCCAGACTGGTTGATTTGATGTGCCGCATGTGTCGTGATGTTATAGAGCGTAATAGTACTTCCTTTTGAATAGGCAAGCCACTCGCCATCTGGTGACCAGTTTAAGAAAATCCCTGCTTCATTAGGAAACTGATCGATGCTGGCGATTTCTCCTGTACCTAAATTGATAACGTAAAGAATATTATTTTTCCCGACAAAAGCAATTCTTCCCCGATCTGGAGACCAATACGGTACCGAGAAGGATTCTCCTAATCCAGTTGTCAGTAGGTGATTTGCACCAGTTGCCCCGTTGTATAACCAAATATCAAAGCCATTGGCATCACCAGCGGTATAAGCAAACATTTCCTGTTCGCCTAACGGGGCATATGGAATTTCTAGGGTCATTCCAGGAAAAATTGTTGTAGAGGTTAAATTGTTTAGTAACTGAATTAATTCCGTATTCACACGTCCACCAGTTGTGACATTATACCGTAAGCCTATTTGATAAAGTGAATCTCCAGGCTGTACAACATAGTAGGAAACCCCAGGGGGTACTTCTAACAGCTGACCAGGATAAATGGTGTATGGAGCAGTTAAATTATTTGCTTCTATTATCACCGAAATCGGAACGCGGTAGCTAGCTGCGATTAGATAAAGAGAATCACCTGCCTGTACCCGGTAGCGTTCAATACCAGGCGGCATGGCGAGCTGTTGACCAATAAAAATTCTATCTGGATTCTGTACATTACTGGCAGCGATTAAGGAATTCAGGGGAATTCCCCATCTTCTTGCTATTCCACTTAATGTATCTCCGGGTTGTACGGTATAGAATGTTTGCATACGTATTCCTCCTATAATTACTGCTTTAATAGGATATTCACCTAGAAGTAAGGAAGTTCGCGCGAAAATAAACTTAATAATTTTAATAAGATAATTAATTTTATTGACATACGACAACTAAATCATTAAATATTTTAAAATATTGTTTACATTCCGTGTGACTGATTATATAATGATAGCAAAAGAAGGAAAGGGAATTGGTATGCCGCACCCATTATTAACGAATTGTCCAGTTTGTCAAAACACACTTACTGTCACAAGGTTACAATGTAATCACTGTGATACAACAATTGAAAATGAATTTTCGTTTTCAAATCTATCTTTACTATCGAAAGAACAGCTTCAATTTATTGAAACATTTTTATTGTGCCGAGGTAACATTAAAGAGGTTGAAAAGGAGCTTGGTATTTCGTATCCAACTGTACGAGGCAAGTTGAATGACATTATTGAAGGCCTTGGACATGATACAAAGCCAAAACAGGTTACTGACGAGCGTAAAATTGTTGGTATGTTAGAAAGAGGAGAAATTTCTCCTGAAGAAGCAATAGCGATGTTAAAAGAATAGAGGAGGAAGGGAATATGAAGGAAGAAATTGCGAAAGTATTAAGCATGATGGAGCAAGGAAAGATTGATGCGGATAAGGCTGCAGAACTAATATCCCTATTAAAGGAAAAGGAAGGAAATGTTAAATCTTCTTCATCCAAGAGTTATCTTGATAAGACTCTAAAAGTCCGTATTACGTCAGAAGAGAACGATAATGTAAACGTTAATTTACCAATCCGACTTTTTCAAGTCATTTTAAAGACGGGGCATGGCATTGCTGGCAATATTCCGCAGGCAGAAAAGTATGTCAAGGACCTAGATGTTGATTTAATTATCGAAGCAATTGATCAAGAACTTGTGGGGCAAATTGTAGATATCACTTCTGGAAATGGTGATAAAATCTCCATATTTGTTGAATAGGTGATTAGATGATAAAGGTTAAAATTAGATTGGAGAATTCAATTAAATTAACAATCCTATTACCGTATTTTTCCTTATATTTTGCTAGTTCTTTAATTTGCTCTAATTATGTATGGAAACGAATAACAAGAAATATGGATAACGTTACGATGGACACAACTAGAATATATCCTCCGATTAATAAGCAATTAATTAAACCACTTCTAAAGATTACCATTAAAGAATTCCAGAATTATAGAGGAACAACAATATTGAATCTACAAGCATCAGACGGTACGAAGGTTTCTATTAAGTTATAAGAAGAGGTTGGGACATAAGTGAAATGAGTAAGTAAAGGGACGAAAGAAAATTTAGATGCTATTAAAGCACTAATTTAGGGTAGGGAATATACGAAGTTATATGCACCCCAAAGTTATAGTTAGTTCGGATTTTCTTCGATAAAGTCACTTATGTCCTATCTACCTTATTGATCGCTAGATTTCAACGATCTAAATACGATAAGGAAATACAAGGATCCTACTAAATACAATCCTGCCGTAATGGTAAAGACGTGTGCATATCCCCAGTAAGCTCCTTTTAACATGACAATTGCTGTTGAGATAGGTCCCATAAATGCCCATCCTAATTGAAATACCATTTGGTTGATTGAATTAGCCAACCCTTTAACAGAGTCATCCACTTTTGACATCATCAGCGATGATTGAATTGGATTTCCTGCATTCATTAACGCCTGTCTAAATAGAAAACCAATCGTTGCAAGGACTAGGTTTTCGGTGTAAGCCGTCAACAATAAAAATGGGAGTGAGGAAAGCTGTAAGTAAACAACAGCCCTTACTTCGCCTACTTTTTTCACGACGAGAGGCCCAATGAACATTGCGACAGCAGTTGCCGCTTGCCCTAAGGAAATAATTAGTCCGATGACCGAGTTGGTTGCTTCGAAACGATCGGCAAAATATAGATTGAGATATGGAATAACAAGTCCACTACCAAATCCGATGAGAAGCTGTGCTACCGCAAATAAGGCAATGACTTTAAAACCGGTTTTATTGGATTGAAAAAATTCTCTAAACGGTATTTTCTTCGCTGTCTCTTGTTTTGGTTTTGCTCGTTCTTCCATTTTTAGAATCGGAATAAAGGCAACTAAATAGAAAATACTCCCAATGATTAACGTGTACCGAATACTGGTTAGCTCTGATGTAAACAGTGAAAAGAAATCGGTTAAAGTTCCACCTAGCAAACTACCAATCACACTAGCTGCCGTCATAATCGCAGCATGCAGACTAAACAAGTGCACACGTTGCTTTGGCTTCGAGTTCTCCGCTAGCCATGGAATTGACGACACTTGTAAGAACGCAGTAAAAATCCCGGTGGCAAACCCCGCGATTAATAGAAGTGATTGAAGCTCCACAACACTACGTAAGAGTAAAACGATACCCGCAGCAATAACCCCATAGAACATAATGCGCTTTCTTCCTAGTTTGTCACTAAGTATCCCTGCAGGTACGAGAATAATAGCTGTTGCAAGGGAGGTTAGGGCAATTACTTGACCATTGACCTCATGACTCATACCAAGTTCTTGTATATAAATATTGTAAATTACCATAAACATACCCAAACCAATTTGCGAATAAATATTGGCCCAGATTGCTAGCTTAATATTCGTATTGTACGTCTTTAATTGTGCTGACCATTCATGGATGAATACTGTCATGTTGTCTCTCCGCCTTTAATATTTCGTGTCCCTAAGCAATAGTACAATCAAATAGATTACTTGTAAATAGGAAGTTACAACTATCCTAAAATCGACCAACAAGTCTTCCAAAGCCCTCTGATTCGACATATTTCGGGTGGTGACAGGCACCGCTTTTGAGAAATAAGAGAAAAAATATAAATTTTGGAAATGATATGTATAATGTATATAATTCGTATTTATCTGGTAATTTTTATAAGCCATCGAAGGGGGATACAGAATGGAGTCGGTAAGGCCGCTGTTAGAGGTGAGGAACTTACATACGCATTTTTTTACGAAGACTGGAGTGGTTCGAGCAGTTGATGGCGTTAATTTTGATGTGAAGCCAGGGGAGACACTTGGGATCGTAGGAGAATCCGGATCAGGCAAAAGTATCACAGCCTTGTCTATTTTGGGACTAGTTCCATCACCACCTGGAAAGATAGTGGATGGAGAAATTCTCTATAAGGGTGAGGATTTGCTGCAGAAAAGTCAAAAGCAAATGCGTGGTATACGAGGTAAGGAAATCGCAATGGTATTCCAGGATCCAATGACCTCATTAAATCCCGTCTTTTCCGTGGAAAAGCAATTAGTGGAAACGATCATGACCCATGAAGATTTAACCAAAAAACAGGCGAAGGAACGGGCAATCGAATTATTAAATTTGGTTGGGATACCAGACCCTAGGAAGCGGATTCGAAATTATCCACATGAATTCAGTGGTGGAATGAGGCAGCGTGTCATGATTGCGATGGCGCTATCCTGCAATCCATCGCTTCTAATTGCAGATGAGCCAACTACTGCATTAGATGTCACCATCCAAGCCCAAATATTGGAGCTGTTTAAGAAAATGCAACAGGAGCTAGATATGGCCATTATTATGATCACGCATGATTTAGGGGTAGTGGCAGAGGTTTGTGATCGTGTCATGGTCATGTATGCTGGAAAACCAGCAGAATTCACCGAAACAAAGAAGTTATTTGATAATGGAAAACATCCTTATACAGTAGGGTTAATGAACTCCATTCCGAAAATTTCACCGAATAAAGAAAAGCTAAACCCGATTACAGGACTACCACCTAATTTGAGTAATTTGCCGGCGGGTTGTAGCTTTGCCCCGAGATGTAAGCATGCAATGGAAAGCTGTCTGAGTCAAGATCCAACCCTTATCCAAGTTGATGAAAATCATTTAGTACGTTGTTTATTATACGAAGAAGTGAAAAAGGCGGTAACGACATGAGTACGCTGTTAGAGCTTAAAGACGTCAAAAAACATTTTCCATTAAAAAGCGATAAGATTCTAACCCGTGAAAAGCCAGTTTTAAAAGCGGTTGATGGCATATCTGTTGCCGTGCAATCTGGTGAAACTCTTGGATTAGTTGGTGAGAGTGGTTGTGGGAAGTCTACTGCTGGCAGGTTAGCATTAAAGCTGCTCGAACCAACAGAAGGCGAAATTTGGTTCGAGGGTAAAAACATCACAAGCTATAAGGGAGAAAGCTTGCGGAGGCTTCGGAAGGAAATGCAAATTATCTTTCAAGATCCGTATGCCTCGTTAAATCCACGAAAAACGATTGAACAAGCCTTATCCGAACCAATGAAAATCTTCGGCATGGCAAAAAAAGAACGAAAGCAACGCGTGGAATATTTGCTAGATGTGGTGGGCTTAAGCTCTTATCATAAAAATCGTTATCCACATGAGTTTAGTGGTGGTCAGCGGCAACGGATAGGGATTGCCCGGGCACTGGCATTAGAGCCGAAGCTAGTCATCTGTGATGAACCAGTTTCCGCGCTAGATGTATCCATTCAAGCGCAAGTGATTAATTTAATGGAGGATTTACAGGAGGAATTTCAGTTAACCTATGTGTTTATTGCCCATGATTTAAGTGTGGTTCACCACATCAGTGATCGTGTCGCGGTAATGTATTTAGGAAAAATTGTGGAGATTGGAGAAGCGAAGGAGCTTTATAGTAATCCGAAACATCCTTATACCCAGGCACTCTTATCCGCCGTGCCGGAAACGAATCCACAGCTGGAAAAAGAGCGAATCATATTAAAAGGAGACCTACCATCTCCAGCAAATCCGCCAGCAGGGTGTAAATTTCATACGCGATGCCCATTTGCTGAGGAAATTTGCCGGCTTCAAGAACCGGAGCTAAAGCCTGTTTCAGAAGGCGGACAACTGGCTGCATGTCACTTTGTCAAAGAAGTCATCTTACAGGAACAACTTTCGTAAAAAACGGCAGGAAACCATACAATTCTTGCGTTTTTAATAAATTTTAGTAATCCATGAGGGGGAAATAAGTTGAAGAAACGTTATGTAGTAATGCTATTAGCTGTAATTGCCATGATCTTAAGTGCATGTGGTAATGATGCAGGAGGAGACGCAGACGGTGATGGTGGAGGCAAGAAGACACTCGTGTTTGGCCGTGGAGCAGACTCCATTCAGCTTGACCCATCAACTGTTACAGATGGTGAATCAATCTATGTAACTAACCAAATCTATGACACGTTAGTTCGTTATGAGGAGGAAAATACCGAGGTTAAGCCAGCGCTAGCTACCGAATGGGGTGTTTCAGATGATGGATTAGTTTGGACATTCCAGCTTCGTGATGATGTTACCTTCCACGATGGAACAGAGTTTACCGCTGAAGATGTTGTATTCAACTTTGAACGTTGGACGACATCCGCTGATTTCGTGTACTACGGCTATATGTTTGGCGCTTCTGAGGATGATATGGGAGGCATTATTGAAAGCGTTGAGGCAACAAGTGATTATGAGGTGAAAATTACGTTATCTGAACCAAATGCGCCATTCCTACAAACATTAGCAATGCCGCCGTTTGGGATTGCAAGTCCTGATGCTGTAGAAGAATTTGGCGACGATTATTTCAAAAACCCGGTTGGAACAGGACCATTTGTATTTGAAGAATGGGTACCAGATGACAGCATTACCTTATCTAAAAATGAGGATTACTTTGGTGAAGTAGCTAAAGTTGATGAAGTTGTTTTCCGCGTCATCCCAGATAATGGCGCTCGTTTTATGGAATTGCAGGCAGGAACAATTGATTTAATGGCGGATTTAAACCCGCAGGATATTGGAACAGCTGAGGGTGATGATAGCTTACAGGTTATTCGTAGACCTTCTATGAACGTTGCTTATTTAGCGATGAATACTGCAAAGGAAGGGCCATTGGCGGATAAACTGGTTCGTCAAGCGATTAACTTAGCGGTTAATAAAGAAGAATTAGTGTCATTATACGAAGGGATTGGAGAAGCAGCGAAAAACCCAATTCCACCATCCTTATGGGGCTATAATGATGAGATTGAAGATTATGGTTATGATGTAGAACAAGCAAAAGCCTTACTGGCAGAGGCTGGATATCCAGATGGGTTTGATATTACGTTAAATACCTTCTCTAATCCAAGACCATATATGCCACAACCAAAAGTAACAGCACAGGCAATTCAAGAAATGTTAGCGGAAGTAAATATTAATGTAGAAATTATTGAAAGTGACTGGGATACTCACCTAGCAGCTACAGAGAATGGGGATCATGAAATGGCATTTCTAGGCTGGACTGGTGACAACGGAGACCCAGATAACTTCTTATACGTTCTATTAGATAAGGATAATGCGAAGGTAGGATCTGCGGGTAATATTGCATTCTATCAAAATGATGAGCTTCATGACATTCTAAAAGCAGCTCAAATAGAAATGGAACAAGATGTTCGTACTGAGCTATACATGCAGGCACAGGAAATTATTCATGAGGATGCACCGTGGCTACCAATCGCTCATACAACACCAGCGCTTGCTGCAAAAAGCAGTATTGTGAACTATGTACCGCACCCAACTGGAAGTGAACCATTCAATCTAATCGATATTCAAGAGTAACAAAACATGACGTGATGAAGGGTTTGTTGTGCTGCCTTTTAATTACAGGAGGCAGCACATATTCCTTATCAATGGAGGAATAAGCAATGGTAAAATACATTATTCGTCGACTACTTATGCTAATCCCCGTATTGATCGGTGTCTCCATACTTGCCTTTTCCCTCATCCATTTAGTGCCAGGCGATCCGGCTAGAAGCATATTAGGAGAAAAAGCTACCGCAGATCAATTAGAGGCGTTGCGAGAAGAGTTAGGATTAAATGACCCATACTTTATGCAATATGGTAGGTTCCTAGGGGATATAGTGCAGGGGAATTTAGGGGAGTCTATACAATCAAAAGAAAGTGTTGGTTTAGAACTATTTCAAAAGCTTCCAGCAACGATGGAATTGGCTGTGTTTGCTATGATTCTAGCAATTGTTATTGGTGTATTAGCTGGTGTCATTGCAGCTGTTAAACAATATTCCTGGTTCGATAATCTTAGTATGACCGGAGCACTCTTTGGGGTATCCCTACCAATCTTCTGGTTAGGACTTATGATGATTTGGATTTTCTCGGTTACCTTTAATATTCTTCCACCGAGTGGTCGGTTATCAACTGGGGTTGATTTACAAACTATCACGAATTTTTATCTGCTAGATAGTATACTTACTGGAAATTGGACGGCGTTTTGGGATGTATTAACCCATTTACTAATGCCTGGTGTGGCATTAGCTACTATCCCCATGGCAATTATTGCCCGTATGACAAGGTCCAGTATGCTTGAAGTGATGAACCAGGACTATATCCGTACAGCAAATGCCAAAGGGCTAAAGAAGCCCATTATAATATTTCAACACGCATTAAAAAATGCTTCGTTACCTGTACTGACGGTTATTGGCTTGCAATTTGGCATGTTGCTCGGAGGAGCGGTTTTAACCGAATCAATCTTCTCGTGGCCTGGTGTTGGTAGATATGTATATTTAGCGGTTCTTGGACGCGATTACCCAGTGGTTCAAAGTACAATTTTGGTGATTGCGATTATCTTTGTATTAGTCAATCTAGTAACGGATGTTTTGTATAAATATTTGGATCCAAGAATTAAATTCGAATAACCAACGCGAGCAGAAGCTTACATGGTAGACCATAGGAAAGGATGTGCAGCTCATGCCACTTCAACCAATTCCCAGTTCAGATATGACAACGGAAGAAATACTACCGAGTAAATCTAGAAATTTATGGGTGGATGCAATCCATCGACTAGTAAAAAGCAAAACGTCAGTTGTCGGGTTAGTGATTATTTTAATTCTGATTATTACCGCCCTAATTGCACCATTAATCGCAACCCATAATCCGATTGCACAGGATATTCCCAATCGTTATCAGCCGCCAACAGGAGAAAATTGGCTAGGAACCGATGAATTAGGCCGGGATATTTTTAGCCGGATCGTCTATGGAACGAGAATTTCCATTCAAATTGGTGTAATTGCGGTAGGTATATCCATGATAGTTGGGGTTACCTTGGGAGCGATTGCTGGATACTTTGGTCGTTGGGTCGATCAGATTATTATGCGCATTATGGATATTATGATGGCATTTCCTAGTATTCTTCTAGCAATTGCATTAGTGGCAGTGCTTGGTCCGAGCTTGCGCAATGCTATGATTGCGGTTGGAATAGTAGGTGTGCCTCAATTTGCTAGAATTGTACGTTCTGCTGTTCTATCGGTGAAGGAAACGGAATTTATCGAAGCGGCACGTGCCATTGGTGGCAAACACGGCCGGATTTTATTAGGACATGTTTTACCCAATAGCTTAGCTCCAATTATTGTCCAAGCAACATTAGGGATTGGTACGGCAATCTTGGATGCTGCGGGACTGAGTTTTCTTGGTCTAGGTGCGCAGCCGCCATCGCCAGAATGGGGAGCCATGTTAAGTGACGGGCGAGCTGCCTTGCAAAATGCACCATGGGTAGTCGCTTTCCCAGGACTAGCTATTTTCCTGTTTGTTTTAGGATTTAACTTATTTGGTGACGGTCTACGTGATGCTTTAGACCCAAAATTAAAACGATAGTGCCATTTCTGTAAATTTAATAGTATGATAGAGGATAAAGTTATCGCTTTATCCTTTTTTGGATAAGAAGGACGGTTTTCCCGGGCAATAGTTATTGAAGGAGATAAAGCAAAACAACGAGAGCGGAAGAAGCCATCACATGTATAGCATAATTCGAAAAAAGTAGGTGATGTGATATGAGCACAACCGTTTTAGTCGTGGATGATAATGAAGGCATTCGCTATACGTTAAAAGAAATATGCCGATTTGCGGGCTGGCGTGTTGTAGAAGCAGCAAATGGAATGGAGGCTATCACGTTTTTCGATATTATGAAGCCAGACTTGATTTTGCTAGATTATCATCTGCCGAATGGTGACGGGGTTAGCACGACGAAGTCAATACGAAAACGGAATAAGCACATTCCAATCATTATCCTAACGGCTGATGCGAGGCAAGAGGTAGCAGATTCTTCAATGGAAGCAGGAGCAACGGACTTTGCGATAAAGCCAATCAAAGCACCGGATTTAATTGCTAGACTGCGGTTGAATTTGAAATTGAGTAAGCTAACAGCAGATCATCATACTGCCTATGTCAATAAAGGGATTAAGCAAGACACATTAATGACAATTAAAAATTATTTGTTTGCCCAACAGAAAGCAGTCACGATAGACGAATTAAAGAGTGCATTGCCAATCGCTTACCAAACGATACATCGCTACTTAACGTACTTAGAAAGTAAGGGAGAGGTTGAGGTAATCGCCCAATATGGCAGTAAAGGAAGACCAAAGAACAGATACCGATTAATCTAAAAAGTGAACAAACGACACCCGTTATTATGATATAATAATTGGGTGTTTTTGTTATTTTGAGATTAGGAAAAAAATTAAAACGTAGCCTGGATAACATATAGGTATTTTTAACTAGCGTGGTTAGACTTTAGGGGTGTGCAACTGTGTCAATACGTACGAAGCTTTCACTAATATTATCACTCGTAATTACGATTTTTTTAATTATAAATACAGCAAGTGGCTATTATTCTACGAAAGATAATTTACTAGAAAACAGCAAACAGAACATGCGAATTGTCATAGATAGTGTGTTTAATACGATCACAAATTCAGAAAGTGGTTCAAGAAATGCAGAGAATATGATTGGACGCAGCTTGCGATTTGCCTCGATTGCTGCACTTAATAAATTGGATCGTGATAGTAAGAACGTTACAAATGAAGAATTAAAACGGTTAAGTAAGCGGCTGGGGGTAAGTGATATTTCACTTTTAGTACAAGAAGGTGATGATATTGTCATCCAAAAATCATCCGATCCGAAAGAAATCGGGTTAGGAACCAAGGAATGGGGTTATTGGTATACCGCATTTAATCAATTATTTACGAAATATCAGGTCACCATTCCAGAAGGGCAAGCACTGAACAATTATTGGGCAGGGCCGATTAATACTTCCTTATCCAATCCAGATAAAGTCGTTAAATACGGTTACTACTATGATGGTACGACGAATTACATCCTTAATCCGTATATTAATATTGATTCTTTTTACGGCTATCAGGATAATTTGGCGACGGATAAAATCATCCATGAAATTATGGAAGAAAATGACGGCATCTTAGAAATAACGGGATACAACCCAGATTATTTTGGTGAAGAAACAATTTGGTATACCGCTCCTAATGGAACATCCTTTATCCCGATGGACAAGCAACCCATTTTGTTTGGGGATTACTGGTATCGCGATGACAAGCAAGATGAAGCAGCTGTAAAGCTTGCGATGGATACGGGTGATTTGGTCAGCTATGTTACTGAAATCAATGGAGAAGAGATTATTAAGCATTTTTATCCGATGCAAGAGGACGAGGAATATGTAGTGGGGATTGTAGAGGATTATCACAACGTCAACAGTGTCCTTCACGGATATATCGTGCGGAATGTAATCTCATCAAGTATCCTAATTCTATTTGTATTTGTGTTCATGTACCTATTTTCAGCCAGAGTTGCAAAGCCAGTATTAGAAATTAATGAAAAAGTAAAAGAAATTTCGAAAGGAAACTTTGGTGTTTTTCATAAGACAAATCGAAAAGATGAATTAGGGGCATTGGCAGATGGTGTAAACCAAATGTCTACATACCTTGCGAATTATAAGGAAACCATTGAGTTTCAAGCCTACCATGATGATTTAACTGGTTTGCCAAATCGACGGTTATTGCAAGAAACCTTGAATAAGTCTATTGGTCAAGGTAGTGACAAGAACACAGCAGTGCTATTTTTCGATCTGGATCGATTCAAATTTATCAATGACACATTTGGCCATACCATTGGCGATGAATTGTTAAAAGAAGTTGGAAACCGGGTGCAGCCGCTGCTTGAAAATGATCAATGTCTATATCGAACTGGTGGCGATGAGTTTGTTATTTTTGCTCAGGATAGAACGAGAAACGATGCAGAAAACATTGCTAAACGAATTATTCAGAGACTTTCTGAACCGTTCATTATCGACGGCTATGAGATTGTTACTTCTGCGAGTATTGGAATCAGTATCTATCCGGACGACGCCATTAATCCAGAGGAAATTTTCAAAAATACCGATGTCGCGATGTACCGAGCAAAAGAAAATGGTAAGAATCAGTACTGTTTCTATAATCAAGAAACTAACGATAGCCTAATAAGGAAAGCGCAGTTAGAAAAAGATTTGCATAAAGCGGTAGAAAATCAGGAATTTGTGCTTCATTACCAACCGCAGATAAATATTCAAACCATGAAAATGACGGGTGTAGAAGCATTGGTTCGTTGGAATCATCCGGAATTAGGGACGATAGCGCCATCAGAATTCATCCCACTAGCAGAAGAGTCAGGGTTAATTAATCCATTAGGAGAGTGGATTGTAATGACTGCTGCTAGACAAATGAAGGAGTGGACTGATGTTGGTTGTCCAGCGATTCAAGTCGCTGTTAATCTATCGGCAAAACAGTTCCAGCAAGGAAACCTAGTTAACGTAATGAAGCGGGTAATTCAAGAAACCGGAATTGATCCGAATTATTTAGAGCTTGAGATTACGGAGGGTATGGCCATGATTGATCATAGCTATACCAACAAGAAGCTTAAACAGCTGAAAACGCTAGGTGTAAAAATTTCGCTCGATGATTTTGGAACTGGCTACTCCTCCTTAAATTATTTGAAGAGTTTTCCAATTGATAAATTAAAGATTGATAAATCATTTGTTAATGAAATTGAGGTGGACAAGGTTAATGAAATGATGGTGTCAACCATTATTACGATGGCACATCATTTGAATCTACGAGTGATTGCAGAAGGTGTTGAAAATGAATCACAACTAAACTTCTTGAAGCAAGAAAACTGTGACGAGGTGCAAGGCTACTATTTTGGAAAACCAATGGTTGCAAGCGAATTAGAAGAATGGTTGGAGAATCGTTAGTATACAAGAATATGAGAAAGCGTAGAAATTTCTGCGCTTTTGTTCAATCTTGAAAAGTATGAGGTAGCAGGGATAGAATAATGATAGCAGGTAGTGAAAATGGAACGTAACGAAACGACCAGATGGGGGAAGCAGATCAATGATAGAAGTACAGAAGCTAAAACTCGATGCAACGAAGCGACTCATTATCACCTCAGACATTCATGCAGATATAGCCCTTTTTAAAAACCTATTAGAAAAAGTAGACTTCAAGGATGATGATTACCTCATTATCAACGGAGATCTTTGTGAAAAGGGACCAGATAGTTTAGGGTTGGTTCATTATATTCGGACCTTCATTCAGGAGCATCCAACCATCTTTTTAACAAAAGGTAATTGTGATGTTGCATTTCGCTATGTGCTTGAGGAAGACGAAGAGATTTTACCGTATATGCGATGGCGGAAAAACTCCTTACTACATGAAATGATGGCAAAGCACGGAAAATCTATGGAGGATTTTTCGAGTTTAGCAGAACTAGCAGACTATTACCGTACGTATTTTTCCCAAGAGCTAGCATGGCTGGAGTCCTTGCCAACTGCTTACGAACTAGAGGACTACTTAATTGTTCATGCTGGTATTGAGAATCGCATAGATTGGCGCAAGACGGAAGAAACAAATGCCTTGTATATAAAAGCATTTCATGAATCAGGACATCAAGCAGATAAAACAGTCATTGTCGGGCATTGGCCAGTTGTCAATTATCGTGCCGATCAGGTAAGTAGCCACAATCCTTTAATCGACCATAAAAAACGTATTATCTCTATTGATGGCGGAAACCAAATTAAAAAGGATGGGCAGCTTAATGCCTTGATTATCGAAAATGGGAAAATTTCGCATACGTTTGTGGATGCGCTGGATAAACAAGTAGTGGTGAAGCGAGCACACCAAGATACAACAAATAGGGTAGGAACCGTAACATATCCAAACTATGAGATGCATAAGCTAGAACAGGAAGAATACTTCACCTTATGTGAAAATCGTAACGTAAGCGTAAAGCAGTGGATTAAGAATGAATACTTAGTGGAGAAGGATAATACCCTCTTCTGCAGAGATGATCTCAGTACAACGTTTTTATCCGTTGATAAAAACGAAATTGTCAAAATGGTGGATGATAGCTGTGCGGGATATGTCCTCGTTAAAAAGTTCACAGGTGAGGTTGGTTGGATTCCGGTAGCGTGTTTGTATGAATGACAGGTAAATAGGGCAGCAATTGCTTCAATATTTTTGCAAAAAAATATCCATCCGGTAACCTGTATAAATTGTATCGGCAAACGGGCATACTGAAGCAATAGGACTTATGTATTTTCCATGAAAAAGGGCTTGAATAACAGGAAAACAGAAGCTCGCAAGGTTGACACAAAGTGCCAATTGTATTAGTATTATATTGAATTAAAGACATTTAACATGTATAGATTAATACAGTTCAATATGGCAATAAATTAAGTCTTCAGGCGAATTGAACCATAGTACATACATTATGGTTGAATTTGTAAATCTCTACTTTAGAGAAAGGAAGTAATTACATGGTAACACTATACGTTACGCCAAGTTGTACATCCTGCAGAAAGGCTAAAGCATGGTTCCAAGACAATAATATACCATTTAAAGAACGAAATATTTTTTCGGAGCCGTTATCGTTTGACGAGATTAAAAGCATTTTGCGATTAACAGAAGATGGCACGGAAGAGATAATTTCCGAGCGTTCAAAGGTGTTTAAGGAAATTGATGTGGATATTGATCAGCTTCCAATGAAGGATTTATATCAATTAATCCAAGAAAATCCTGGTCTATTAAGACGACCAATTATTATTGATGAAAAGCGTCTTCAAGTAGGGTATAACGAGGATGAGATTCGTCGATTTTTACCTAGATCTGTTCGGACCTTCCAATTGCAGGAGCTTCAAAAAATGGTTGATTAACATTTAAAAGCACGTGGAGACACGTGCTTTTTTGTTTACAGAAAAAAAGGCTGGGGCAAAAGTAAATAGGAAGAAAATATGAACAACAAAATGAGTATTTGGCACATGTATCCGCTCAGGAAAAATACGTCGCTGATTTAGTGCTAATGTTTTGTTCGTGATTTACTATCGCATTTTACTTTGTCACAGCCTCATGGAACTTAATATACTTTATCCCCATTAAAAATAGAGTTTTTTACGACTACATAGTCTACGTTGCGGATGGCTTCTAGTTTGTTTCCGCCTGCGTAGGAGATGGAGGATTGTAGGTCTTGTTCCATTTCAATTAATGTATCCTTTAGGGAACCTTTATGCTCCACTAACATCTTCTTACCCTCTACGTTTTTCTTTTCACCTTTTTGGAATTCGGATGCGGAACCAAAGTATTCTTTATACAGCTTTCCGTCCTTTTCAACCGTTTCCCCTGGCGATTCCTCGTGTCCGGCAAATAAGGATCCAATCATCACCATGGATGCACCGAACCGTACGGATTTAGCGATGTCGCCGTGTGTGCGAATACCACCATCAGCAATAATTGGTTTACTTGCGGCTTTTGCACACCAACGAAGTGCCGCTAACTGCCAGCCACCTGTTCCAAATCCAGTTTTAATTTTTGTGATACATACTTTTCCGGGGCCGATCCCAACCTTCGTTGCATCAGCTCCAGCATTTTCTAATTCGCGTACGGCTTCTGGTGTTCCGACATTCCCTGCAATTACGAAACTCTTTGGTAACAGCTTCTTAATATGCTGAATCATTTTGATCACAGAATTGGAATGACCATGCGCAATATCAATTGTAATATATTCTGGAACTAGATTATTAGCAGCTAGTTCTTCAATAAAGCGATATTCTTCTTCTTTTACCCCAACACTAATCGATGCAATTAAGCCACGTGCTTGCATATCGGTAATAAAGGCAGCTCGTTTTTCTGGCTCAAAGCGGTGCATGATATAAAAGTAGCCATCTTCAGCTAACTGTAGTGCAATTGTTTCATCTATAATCGTCTGCATATTTGCAGGCACAACTGGCAATTTGAATTTACGTCCACCAAACATT
The DNA here is from genome assembly GCF_001038425.2 of Ornithinibacillus contaminans. Taxonomy (GTDB): domain Bacteria; phylum Bacillota; class Bacilli; order Bacillales; family Amphibacillaceae; genus Ornithinibacillus; species Ornithinibacillus contaminans. The sequence continues at coordinate 105,159 of NZ_LDPV02000050.1, read as the reverse complement.
ACGGAAGTGTCACATTCTGAACGACTATTTACAACACATTTTGCGGGAATTAATTGGATATCTTCGTAATCAAATACATTTTCCATAACTTTCACCCCTAAAAACGAATATTTATTCGAAACCGAACGAAATTGTTCGTCCTTAGGTAATGTACTATATTTTCGTAGGTATGTCAAAAGGATTCTAACTTGTGTAACTCTACCGTGCCTTTTTAATAGGAGCGCTATTGCTTACATCGAACCCTAGTTTTCTTATCTCCTCAGTAATATCGACGAATGCTAGTTGATCAGGAGAAAAGGTTACTTGCCCACGAGCTGACGCTAACTGGACATTAATCGCAGTGACGCCATCCAGCTTGGCGATTGTTTTTTCAATTTTTGTTGGGCAGTCTGGACAATGCATCCCATTTACATTGAACTGTACGGTTGTATTCATACCATTCACCACCTTCCATCTAATTGATAAAGCATACGGGAACCATAGCGGAAATATGTGTCCATTTTAAGAAGTTAGCGAATTTATCAAACGAATATCGTAGTGATTTTTGTAATAAAAAGGGTTTTTTCATTTTATCTCGAATACTATAAAGAGAGTTAAAAAGAGAAGAAGAGGGGGATTTTATGATCATGTTAATCGAGAATCCTGCAAGAGAAATAGATTGCGAGATTACGTTTAAGGTCGATGGTAGTTCGTTGAACGTTACAGTAACCCCAGCGTATTGTGCATCTTGTCGAAATCAAGTCGATGGATTTTTCCATTATCAGCGGGCTAACTATGGCCAAGTTGGAACGATTAGCTGTAATCATTGTGGCATGGAAATTCATTGCACTAATCGTGATAGTAGTCAGGATGCTATTTTCATGATTCCCGAAATCTATACAGAAAAATGGTCCTATGTTGGCGATGATCATTTAAGAAGTCTCGTAGAAATAGATTTTCAAGACTTGTATCAAATTAATAGTCGCACACTAATGGAACTAGAAAAATTACTTCAAGAAGCGTTAGGTGAAGCGAACTTTTTGTCTGCATTTGATCAGGAAGAAATTGAATTATTAGCGTTGGTTGAACAGACATGTACAGCGCTTAATATAACGGAATTACCGAATGAAAACATTATCACGGACGAAAGGTTTCATCAGCTTCCTGCAAATGTGAATAAATGGCTCAATCTGTTACAGGTATTAACGATTATAAAATAAAATCGAACTGCACTTCTAGATAGAGGTGCAGTTCATTTAGTGTTTGATAGTGGTGGCGCTATTGTTTATTCATCCGGTATAAAGCGATGGATTTATAGCCTTTTGAAAGGATATCAACCATTTGTTCAGCACGCTTGTCGCGGGTTTGCTGTTGCTTAGCTGAAAAGATGTATCGTGCCCAATCTTTTTTGTATCCCGGAGTTAGATGCTGATAGAACTGTAGTTCCTTTGGATGATTCGTTAATAAAGCTTCCACATCCTGAACGTTTTCTTCGTAATCTGAAACAGATTGACTTGAGGGGGAAGTCTTTTTGACTTTTCTTTTCTCACGTTTTAACCCAACGACAGTAAAAACATCGTCCATGCTTACCATTCGAGCAAACTTTATATCGCTATCACCGATGTATCCTGCTTCATTTACCTGTAAAGCAGGGAAAATGGCATCGCGATGAATATAGGTTTCATACCGTTTGTTGCCCTTTTTGGGGTAGGCAAAGAAGAGATAGCCCTTTTCCATTAAATAATGTTCGTTTTCTATGATTAAATTGGTATAGTTAACCATGTCGTCTAATGTTTCTATAAATATAACTATCGCATCGTGATTGTTTGAAAGGGATGCTTGAACCTCTTCAAACGTATCATAATCAGTAGGTTGATTCAGTACAGCCATATTCGTATACTTTTTGAGATTTAGCTTTTTAATAATGGACATATCATAGCTCCTAATTAGTTTTGTTAAATTGAACTTAACCTTGTTTCTGACATATGTCAATCGCTATATAGGGGGTGTTTTGGTAGGGACAATTAAGGAAATACTACACAGGAGATTTAGTTAATAGCTGGAAGGTGATATAGATGAAGTCTGCCATTTTTCTTGATCGTGATGGGGTAATAAATGAGGTGCTAAGTCGGCGGGTAAAGTTCGTTAATCGACCGAGTGACTTTTATTTACTGCCAGGTGTTGGCGAGGCAATAAGCCAGCTTAACAATGCAGGGTATAAACTATTCGTAGTGACCAATCAAGGTGGAATTGGACTCGGGTATATGAAAGAGTCTGCCTTAAAAGCCGTCCATGAAAAAATGAAAGAAGACTTAGCGGAATTTGGTGCAGAAATCGATGATGTTGCGTATTGTCCACATAAGCCCCATGCAGGATGTGCTTGTCGTAAGCCAGAGCCCCAGATGCTTATCGACTTGGCAACGAAACATGATGTTGATCTGAAAAAGAGCTATATGGTGGGAGATCGAGACCCAGATATCGAAGCTGGACGGAAAGCTGGCGCGAAAACGGTATTGGTTGGAAAGCGCGAGGGAATTAGAGCAGAAGCGGATATGTATTTTGGGGATTTACTTGCGTTTGCGAGGTGGTTAACAGATGAAAACACAGCTTAAATACTATCGTTTTGGATTATGCCTACTCGTATTTGGAGGGCAACAAGAAACTCACACAGATGGATACTGCGTGAGCTTTCTTTTTTGAGGTACTTTTAATAGTACCCTACTATTTTTTGCTAATTACGTGAGGAGACTGGTGCTCTTGTAATCGTCTGTTCCTCAATAATATAAGCATCGGTAATTCCCGCATTACGAACGGCTACTAATCTTTCTTCGGCATTGTCTCGAGTAGAAAATGCCCCTGCTTGAACGCGATACCAGAGGACGCCATTAACGGTTACAGTTCCAATAAAGGAGTCAATTCCTCTATTGCTCAGGTAGGCAGCACGTTCTTCTGCATTTTCTCTCGCGCGGAAAGAGCCAGCAATTACTTTGTATAGGATTTCGCTTTCGGCCTGTTTCGGCGGTAAATTAAATGCAGTAGCTAACCCATTAACATGACCCTCAGCCACCGCCTGGAGCCAAGAGGCTTGCTTCATCAAGTTTGCATCGTGGCTATTATCAATAAAGCCATTCTCGGTTAATAGTGCCGGCATATTTGATTCACGTAAGACATGGAAATTTGCTTTCTTCTGTCCGCGATTGGTTAGTTGGTTCACGCGGGTGATTTCTGTATGGAGAATATCTTGGTATTGTGCCGTTAAGGATGAATCAGCTAAATTACTGTGAATATAGTCTTCATATCCCTGTGCCGATCCGTTGAAGGCATTGCAATGAATGGATAAAAAGTAGTCAGCGCCCCAGGCATTCGCCTCATTTGTGCGCTGCTGTAAGCTCTTGGTTGTGTCTGTTGTTCGACTCATGCGAACCTCAACATTATCGTAATTGTTCAAGAGCGTATCACGAATACGTAAAGCGATAGCTAAATTGACATTTTTCTCGTATAACCCGTTTCCACTAGCTCCGTTATCTGTACCACCATGACCAGGATCTAAATAAAGCTTCATATTCAATCTCCTCCTAATAATGATTTTTAAGAAAGACTTCTTGAAACTTCTAAGGCAGATAGTTGTTTTAGCTGAAACGTGTTTTCATCAATCTCCCCTATGAACTATTGAAAAAGGTATTGTTTAAGAGTGCTTGTCTCATTTTTTCTCCTCCTTCCCATTAGTAGCCTCTAGAGTTAGTAAGAAATTCGACGAGAAAACGGATATCCCTGCCGCATTTCAAGAAAATAAGCGGATATACTTACAAGAAAACTGAACATGAGGATAAAAGTAATGGACCTCATAAAGGAAACTATTCAAAAGGAAATGGTGCAATATTCATAGATATGCGTATTAAAAAACTATTACAGTTTCGTTAAAGTCCGATTTTCTAGGAGGACTATTTAAGTTGGGGAGAGAATATAGTAATAGCGTGTGTATAAACTATTTAAGGAGGAGTTATCATGACCAAAAAGGTATTAATTCTTGCTGGAGATGCAGTCGAGGCTTTGGAAATCTATTATCCTTATTTTCGGTGCCTAGAGGAAGGCTATGAGACAACAATCGCTGCCTCGTCAACGAAGAAATTGCATACAGTTGTTCATGACTTCGTCGGTTGGGAAACATACTCGGAAAAAGAGGGCTATTTAATAGAGGCTACGACAAGCTTTGCTGAAGTTGATCCAACGGAATTTGACGGGTTAATTATTCCAGGAGGTCGTGCCCCGGAGCATATGCGATTAAATGAACATGTCCCTTCGATTGTGAGTCATTTTTTTGAAACAAATAAACCAATTGCAGCTGTATGTCACGCAGCGCAAGTATTAACGACGGTGCGAGAGCATATGAAGGACCGTGAGCTAACAGCATATATTGCATGCAAGCCAGAAATAGAAGCATTAGGCTCTACGTATGTAAGTGAATCTAATCATACAGATGGAAATCTAATATCCGGTCATGCGTGGCCAGACCTGCCAGGCTTGATGAAAGAGTTTGTCAAACAGGTTAATGGCGTTGGTATTGAGGCTTAATTTTACAGCGGCGTAATCATTAGGGTAGAAATGATTACGTCGCTTTTTGTTGCAAAAAAACTGCCTTTCCGTTTAGATAATGGTAATGAAGAAATAACATTTGGAGGTAAAGGATGACGAATCAGCTAATTTTATCGACCATACCACAATTGGAAACAGAAAACTACCTACTGCGAGGTATAACGCTACAAGATACCAACGATCTATTTACCTTTATGCAGGATAAGGAAACAATGAAATTTATCACTGCCTATCCGGTTCAATCGGAGCAGGAGATGGAGGAAGCTATTTCTAGACAGCTTGATAATTTCTTAGCGCACAAGGAAATCCCATGGGTTATCATCCATAAGGAATCTGGGCAGCTAGTAGGTCAATTCCGACTTCATAAGTTGCATGTATTCCATCAAAAGGCAGAAATGGGTGCCGTGATACGAAAGGAATATCAGAAGAAAGGTGTCATGACGGAAGTTCTAGGCGTCATCTTGCCATTTTTCTTTGAGACCTTAAAGCTGAATCGACTCGTTGGGGATATATTTGCCGGCAACGTGGGTTCTAGGAAACTACTAGAAAAGTTCGGATTTCATAAAGATGGCGTGCTAAGACAGACCGATTATGACGGTGTGAGATTTCATGATACGGTGGTATATTCGTTGTTGAAGGAAGAATATGAATATCAAATGATTTCTCCACTCGTAAGGAGTGATTGTGTTGATTGACTCGATGAACTACTTAATCTATCAATTCAGGATAGGGAGATCCAAAATAAAAAAGAGTCCATAGAATAGACTCTTAAAATCGAGAATTAATTTTCCTGTAACACTTTCACTTTTCTATAAAATGTTGTCTTTTTATCCCCTGTCGTAGTCAATGATTTTCATTATGAGAATCAAAAAGCATTAGATATGCAAAAAACTCAGGTGTTTCATGATTAACATGAGATGTGTCGATTCCACGTTCGATAATCATATCAACTTTTAGTTCTTCGCAATTGGAGGTTATTGCATTTAACTGGGATTCAATAACGACAAGTATTCTTTCATTATCAGATGTAATCCCCACATGATTGTAGTAATGATTACTTTTTTCGTTTCTTACTACCTCATATGAAATGAAATTTAAGTTATCCAAGTTAGATTTTATAGGGTCGTTTTTGTGTACATTAATATAGTTAAGAATTGTCATTTTTAAGAAAATGGCTTCGGATTCTGATAATTCTGTTTCAACAATATCTAATTTCTTTTGAAATGCGGAGATAACGTCATTAACTGATTGTAACGGTCGAATCTGACGGGAATATTGCTGCTTCAAAAATGCTTTGTACTCATCATGATCCACGTAATCACCTCAATAAAAAAAGAAATGAAAGATGCTCTAGAGAACATCTCGATATTATTACGATAGCATATAATCGCTTAGGGTACTTTTTACGTTTCGTTTGCAGTTAAAGCAAGCCTATTCCGCGGTAAAAGTAAAAGCAGCCATCGGTTTAAGCGTATTTGCTTTTGCTGATGCTTCCAAAAGTTTGATCTGCGATTCAATTAGCGTTTTAAATTTTGCAGGAATATCCACAATGCTTGCCAGTGAATCCTGATAGTCATCTATGGTTTGATAGACTTCCCACTCCCCGTCTTGCAACGCAGGAGAGTGAATCGAAGTTTCTTCAATAATACGCCATCCGGCTTTTTCAGCTATTTCCATACAATCCATCGGTGTAAATAAGGTACGAATATTGGAAAGGCTATCCGTTTTAAAGCACTCATATTGCGCCTGAATGAGCACCGCAAGAAAATGAGGTAATTGTGCCGAATCTGTGATTCTGGTATCCCATTCCGCAAAGCATAATTTTTTACCCCATTTTTTTAGCTTGGATAATATTTGCTCTAACTGATCGGCAGAGCTCATGTACCAAGAACTATGGGACAACACAACAACATCGAAGGAATTGTCTGGAAAATCTATTTCGCCCGACAGTATATCGCATTCGAATTCAACGGTAATTCTAGATCCAAGCTGTGAGTTTTGTAGTTGCTGCATGGATTCTCCTAATGTTAACGGTGCACCGTAATCAGGGGAAGCAATATCAATCCCGTGCACAGCGCCATTTTCCCCGACCAAAGCAGCAAGTACTGCAGTCGTATCCCCTTGTCCACAGCCAATCTCTAATACCTTGTCTCCCTTTTTAATTCCCCAAAACTGAGCCAACTTAAGCCGGTGCTCCGTTTGGATCTTTTGTATATCATAATTTAATTCACTAGTTGCCATACTTTTTACGATTGCATCTAATTGATTATTCATGGCTTCACGCTCCGTTATTCTATTTTTCTTTCAGTAAGTTTAGAATACCAATTTTCAGGTAACTATACAATTTACAAAATTATCAGATAAACTTATAATAGGGAAGTGTAATAGAGGAGCGAGAAGGGTCTTAATTCTTGAACGGAATATAAAACGAGGTGTCGAAATGAAATTAGTAAGCTATCGCTTGAAAAACAAGGATGTACCGTTACGGGTTGGCATTATGGAAGAAGAAAGAATAGTAGATGTACAAGAAGTATTTCAACGATTTCTCATCTCTCATGGTGAGAGGCAGGAAAAGGATATTGACCAATCGGTTCCTTCTGATCCAAATAGATTTTTTAAGCGTGGCTATCCAGTGTTTGAGCGGGTTAAGGAAGCGTACAACTATTATAAAGAAAAGCGGTTAGATGGGAATTTCTTATCACGCAATGATGTATACCTTAGCACGCCAATTTCGGAGCCTTCGAAGATTATTTGCGTCGGGAAAAACTATGCCGAGCATGCCGCAGAGATGAAAAGTGATGTGCCTGATTTTCCGGTGTTGTTTGCTAAGTTCTCCAATGCGTTAATCGGTCCAGAGGATGTCATTCAGAAATCGCCAGCAACCGCTAAGCTTGATTATGAGGTAGAGCTGACCATTGTCATTGGTAAGAAAGCAACGAAGGTAAAACGGGAAGATGCTTTGAATTATATAGCTGGCTATACGATTGGGAATGATATTTCAGCAAGGGATCTCCAAAAGCGAACCCAGCAATGGTTGCAAGGAAAAACATTGGATAACAGCACACCAATCGGCCCGTGGGTTGTGACCGCGGATGAGGTAGGAAACCCGAGTGGACTGGTTATAAAGAGCTACGTGAACGGGGAATTACGTCAATCCTCCAACACAGAAAAACTTATTTTTGATGTACCATTTTTAATGGAATTCATTTCTGATTTAATCACATTAAATCCTGGTGATATTATTATGACGGGTACTCCAGATGGTGTTGCATTTGGAATGGATGAGCCTAAATTCTTACAAGCTGGTGATGTGGTTGCGTTGGAGATAGAAAAGATTGGTCAGATGGAGAATCGAGTAGGGGAATAGGATAGAACTGGTAAAACGCGGCAGGAATTATGTCACATCATTCCTTATCCTATACATAAGCTATTATGTCAGATTATTTTGCGTTAAAAGGGACAGAAGGGTGAGACGTTATGAGTGAAAAGGTAGTTATTAAAGTTAATGATAATGGGTCGTACCGCATTACTGGTGATGTGGAGTTAGTCGATGCAGAAGGTAATGTATTTGAAACGAAAAAAAGCTTTTCCCTATGTCGGTGTGGGCAATCCGCTATAAAACCGTTTTGTGATGGAACACATCGGAAAATAGGATTTGATAGTGCACCTCGTGCAGAATGAAAAAATCCGTAACCCTAAGTGGGTTGCGGATTTTTGGTTTATTGTTCTTCTCTAATTTTCAAATATATTTTAGATCCTTCTGGGGAATAGTGATATGTTACGTCCGTCACATCTAAGGTGATTTCGCTTGCGCTCTCCACGTCATAATTCGCCTGAACGAATTCTTCGTTCGCTACATAAATTGGAATTGCCTTTTCAACGTCTCCAGTTGCAACTGGTATTTGTAGTAAGGATTCAGGATTAGGGATAAATTGCAAGGCTGTATCCGTAGTGACAAAGCTTCCTGTTAGCGGTGAACCGTCAAAGGTAATAATAGACGTATCACCATTTTGTTGAACATCCTTAGCCAGCGCGTTGTTTTGTGCGTCCTTAGGATTGAAAATCGTACGGGTCACGGAATCCTCTGCTATGGTCACACTATTTTCGGTATCCGATGATTCTGCAGCACCACTATCAAATGACTCCATCCGCATTTCGATGCTTGCCTCCTCACCGCTTTCTGCCGCCTCATCATTACTAAAATTAGCAAAGCGATTTGGTTGATTGTACATCGTAATGGCAAAAATAAGAATTGCAAATGCAAGCACTGCTCCAGTAATCACTGTTGGATAATAAGAAAATCGCCTGCGGGCTGGTATTTGCTTTAGGTTGTTTATTTTGCTGCGAATCGCCTGCTTATCAGTCTCTGAAAAGGAAGTTGGAATACTATTTTCAAACGGTTTCTTTAATTCTTTTAACTGCTCATCCATGGCTTGCACCACCCCTTTCTGGAGATAAGCATTCCTTCAATTTTGCCCGACCTCGATTTAGTCTTGTTCGAACAGTAGCTTCATTCAACTTTAATACACTACTAATTTCTTTTATCGATAATTCCTTAAAGTAGAATAAAATAATCACTTCCCGGTATTTCACTGGTAAGTCCATGACGGTTGCTAATAGCTCACTAGCATGATCCTTTTGTACGGATTTCTCTTCAGGAGTAGCTTCTTGCCTTACGATTTCATGAGAGGATTGAGCAAGTCTTTCGCGCAGGCGTTTATTACGCGCTTGCCAGCTTCGTAAATAATCCTTACTTTTATTAATGGCAATCGCATAGATCCAGCTTTTTAAAGACGATTTCCCTTGAAATGTATTTAATTTTTGGTAGATGGTCACAAACACTTCTTGTGTGATGTCATCGGTATCGGCAGTGTTTTTTACATAGGTATATACTAATCGCTTAATTTCATCGCCATACGCTTCCATTATTGTTTCAATCGCCTGGGTTGGATTTAACTGTAGGATTTCCAGGTCTTCTTTATCGCATGTCGGATGGAAAGCTTTCGAGTGGCCCACTCAAGTTCCTCCTAACTTCCTATCTCGTATAGTAGACGTGGTGATCGTGATAGATGTTTCATACAAGAATTGATTTTTTGGTTTATCTGTAGTGTACCATATTGCTAGTGTGCTTTTGTTTTTAATTTTCTAAAATTTGATTGTGCTGTTGTAGGGGAAAATCTATACTGTAAGTAGCAGGGCTACCGTTTTGGCTAGTCCATAATAGGTGGGGGGATTTTACAGTGAAATATGATGCGATTGTTGTTGGTGCGGGATTGGCAGGATTGGTTGCTACTGCTGAGCTTGCCGATGCAGGGAGAAAGGTTTTGTTAGTAGATCAGGAGCCAGAGGCGTCATTGGGTGGACAGGCATGGTGGTCATTTGGTGGTTTATTTTTAGTCGACTCTCCAGAACAGCGTCGAATGGGAATCAAAGACTCTAAGGATTTAGCCTGGCAGGATTGGTTAGGAACGGCTGGTTTTGATCGGGAGGATGATGAGGATTACTGGGCGAAACAATGGGCGCGTGCGTACGTGGACTTTGCAGCTGGGGAGAAGCGGGAATGGTTGCGTAGCTATGGCATTCGTTTCTTTCCAGTCGTTGGCTGGGCAGAGCGTGGCGGTTATTTAGCGGAAGGTCACGGGAATTCGGTACCACGATTCCATATCGTCTGGGGTACTGGACCAAGCTTGGTAGAAGCGTTTGAAAAACGAGTGCGCGCCCATATGGAAATAGGGCTAGTTGACTATCGCCCGCGCCACCGAGTGGATTATTTACTAGAGGAGAATGGACGAGTCGTGGGTGCTGGTGGAGTCGTACTGGTGCCTAGTGATGTCCAGCGTGGTGAGGAAAGCTCCCGGGAGGTCGTCTGGGATTTTGACTATACGGCAGATGCAGTGATTGTCTCCAGTGGTGGAATTGGCGCGAACTTTGAACTGATTCGAAAAAACTGGCCAAGCCGACTCGGGAATCCGCCACAATCGATGATTTCTGGTGTACCGGCCCATGTCGATGGTCGGATGTTGGAAATTGCCGAAAAGGTCGGGGGAAGAATCGTCAATCGCGATCGGATGTGGCATTATACGGAGGGGATTCAGAACTGGAATCCCGTTTGGCCAGCCCATGGTATTCGGATTTTGCCAGGACCATCTTCCATTTGGTTAGATGCAACTGGCCGGCGTTTTCCGGCACCAAATTTTCCCGGATTTGATACGTTAGGAACATTAGAAGCAATTATGAAAACAGGCTATGACTATTCCTGGTTTATTTTGACGGAAAAAATAATTGAAAAAGAATTTGCCTTATCCGGTTCAGAGCAGAATCCAGATTTAACAGGAAAAAGCATTCGAAAAATCCTATCGCGAGTGCTGCCAGGACCACCTGCTCCAGTGAAGGCATTTATGGATAATGGTGCGGACTTTATTGTTGCCTCAACCTTGGATGAGTTAGTGAAAGGCATGAACGAGCTAACAGGAGCGGAATTATTGGATGTAGCAGAAATCGAAAGACAGCTTATTGCGAGAGACAGAGAAATGGATAATAAATTCACGAAGGATTTACAAATAACCGCATTACGCGGTGCGCGAAACTATCGAGGCGATAATTTAATTCGCGTAGCTTCACCGCATAAAATTTTGGATCCGAAAAACGGACCATTAATTGCGGTTCGATTAAATATTTTAAGTAGAAAAACGTTAGGTGGTCTGCAAACAGACTTATCTGCCCGCGTTCTAACTAAGGACGGGAAGCCAATCCCAGGCTTGTATGCAGCTGGCGAAGTATCTGGATTTGGTGGTGGCGGTGTCCACGGCTATCGTTCCTTAGAGGGAACATTCTTAGGCGGATGCTTGTTTTCCGGTAGAACAGCAGGTCGGAGTGTGGCGGAAGAATTGCGTTAAGGTCCCATTGGAGAAGGGGATCAGCAGCTATGCGTGAGTATCAGCGGGAATCAAGCAACATCAGCAGGTATTTCAAAATATCAGCAGGAATCAAGCAACATCAGCAGATAACGCAAAATATCAGCAGGAATCCAAGAACATCAGCAGATATCACAAAACATCAGCAGCAGTCCGAAACAATCAACCGAAACAGCATTCCTTTCATGTATAACTTTTCCCTAACTCCGAAAACTATAATGAATACGGAATGGGAGGCTATCGCAATGGTTAATAAAGAAAAGGATTTTAATAATATGTTTAAGGAAAACCGAAATCATGGCGAACATCGAAATGGACGGAAGAGTCAATTTAAAAATAGCTCTGTTCATGGTGATGAAAAGCAAGATGAATATTTAAACCGAAAAGATTAATAGCGTTCCTTGTGTAGGACCATAGTTTTTAAAGAGCCAGGGACATAAGTAAAATGAAAAGATAAAATTTCGAACCATGCACCAATTCCCGAAGCGGGTATTACGCGCAAATTCGGAGTTTATCTTGTCAAAAGTACTTATGTCACAGGCTCTTTTTATGATTGCATTGTCCCCTATTCACGAGTCTTTACATATGATGAAGTATCGCTAATGAAATACGTACTGAAAGAAGTGCCTATGTTAGGAGTTGTGGAAGATGGGAATATTTATTAATCGCGAGAACCATCCGAATTTATATAAAACGAATCAGGAAATAAAAGAACCAAACCAAGGCTATTATAAATCAGAATTCCTGGATGAATTGTTTAAAGAACAGCAAAAGATTAATTCGTCCTTAAGTGAATCGCTGCAGGCGTTTAAACGGTCATCGCAACGAAGGCAATTTACGGAGGATGCGAGATGGCGTGATATGACAAATCACCTTCAAGAATTGAACGCACGAACGCTGAAACAGGAGAAGTTTGAATTACAAGCGAAGGAGTGGTTGAATATGCTAGAAAATAATAACCATGAGCTTCAGGAAATGCTGGCAAAGGACACCATTTTGAACGAAGGATTAAAGACGGAAATCGAGCAAATCAGTAAATCCAATGATGCAATAGTGAACCAATTAACAGCTTATGAACATTCCAATACGGAGTTAACCGAAAAAATTAATGAATTAGTGGCCTTATATAAAACAATATCAGATGAGCTTGAACGACAAGGAGAAAAGCAGGATAATGTTATCACAACAGTTGAAAATCAAGAGGCAACCTTGGAAAAAACCTATCGTCAGCTAAGCAATTTGCGCTCGATCCTTTACGAGCGAACTGGATTTGTGGCTGATAAGATTGAAGAGGGCTATAAATTCACATCCTCCATTATGTATAAATTGTTAACGGGAACGGAAAAACCTGTCACCTTAATGATGCTGAACCAGAAAAAAGAAGACAGTAACAAGTAAATGACACCAGCAAAAAAGTGATTCTCCTTTGATAAGGGGTATCGCTTTTTTTGCATGTAGTCTTTCATATTTTTAAGAAATAAACGTTTAAAAATTACATAAACCCCTTGCGTTCTTGATAGAATTAATATATGTTCTTTATAACAAACAAAACGAGTGGGGTGTACAAGGTGCAAAAGAAAAAAATGTTGATTGTGTTAATACTTGTAATGATCGCTTTTGCCACCCCTAATCTTGTTTTTGCATCATCAGTGGAACAAGATACTCCAAGCGTTTTAGTCGTCTATTCATCAGAAGAGGGTGAACAGAATGAACAGCTTCGGCTATTAGAGCTTATCCTTGCCCATTTTACGACAATGATAACCTATAAACAAACAGCTGATTTCCGTGCTTCCGATTTGGCGGGTGTCACCCATCTTGTGTACGTTGGTCAAGTTAAAGAGCAGCTACCGCTAGAGTTGGTACAGGAGGTCAATGCTTTTCCATATCCGATTTTTGCGATTGGGTACAATGCTGAGCAGTTTACGCAAAAATATCCATTCATAGTGAACCTTACTTTGCGTACACTCGACGAAATCACGCTGACGAATAGTGAGAATCAACGCATTTCGGTAGAACAGTTACAGCTATTAGAGCCGATACAGGAAGAATTCGGTGTAAATATGGTGCTTCAAGTCAATCATGCCGAGCAGGACTATCCCTTGTTACTGGAGAAAAACGGGAATTATTATCTGGCCACAACGACATTATACGCTCCAGTGTCCGCCAGTATAGCAGAAGCCATGCATGATTTCTTTGCAGCCAATCATGACGCAAAAACAATGGCATTATTACGATTAGAGGATGTCAATCCAAAACTTGATGCAACGGTCTTGCAGGAAATTGCGGACTATTTAAAGCAGCAACAAATACCATATCTCGTTTCGGTTACACCGGTTTACCGGAATCCTGCTACAGAAGAAGAATATCATTTGTCAGAGAATCCCGGCTTAGTACAAACACTGAAGTTCATGCAAGCGAACGGGGGAAGTATTGTCTTTCATGGATACACCGATCAATATGGGGATACAGAAACCGGAGAAGGATTTGAGTTCTGGAACAAGGAGCAGAATCAGCCGGTTTATTTTCCTCCTGGCGAAGAAGCGGTAATGAAGACAAGGGAAGATTTTCTAACCGAACAAGCGTACACCAACTACATCAATGAAAAACAAGCGTTTGAGACGACATATATCCAAAATATCCTAGAAAGGGGAATACAGGAACTGGTTGCGTATGGGATATATCCAATTGCCTTTGAAGCACCACATTATGCAATGAGCCAAAATGGCTATCGGATTATTTCAACTTATTTCTCTACGTATATCGGCCAAATTCAGCTAAGTGATCAGGATTGGCGTGTGATGTCAGAAGCACCAACAATTACTACACCTCCCTTTTTACATGGCATGACCTTGATACCGGAAACGATTCGATATATTCGCTATGGTGAACCATCATCTATGATGGAAGTTAAGGACCGTATTCAAGAATCGATTATGGTTAGAGACGGAATTATTAGTGGTTTTTACCATCCGTTTTTAGGAAAAGAGGGGCTGGTGGAACTAATCCAGGAAATGGAGAAAATCCCTGCAGTAGAGTGGATGAACCTTAGTGATAGAACAAATACCGTCACAGTTAACGGGCTAACCATTGAAACTAGTGATGGAGAGGTATCCATCAGCACACCGGAACAAGTGGATAACAAGCAGCGGTTGACGAGTGCCCACCGAATTACTGATTTTATTACCGTAGGAACAGGGACAATTCGATTGATTGTTATTGGTGGAATCCTGATGGTTATTATCCTGGTACTCTCCTACCGGATGATTTCTCGGACGAATAACTAGTTCTGTCTCGCTGTTCTTTATTAAGAACCGACGAAAAAGAGGAGGATACAAGATGATGAGGCGGGTATTGACACTGTTTCTGGCTGGTTGCTTGATAATGATGATTCTTAACATGCCTGTCGTAATGGCAGAGCAAGCACCAAAGGTACTTGTCATCTTCTCTGCAGAAGGAGAGCTACTAGATGAGCATGTGCGTCAGCTAGATCTTCTGCTGGGTCATTTTTCCGAGGATAGCACGTTTGTACCGGTGTCTGAAGTAGAGGAAGCCCATCTAAAAGGAGTGACGCACTTATTTTATTTTGGTCACGTTAAGGAAACACTGCCGGAAAATACTGCTCGACTATTGGAAAATTATGATGGCGTGACGATGGCATTAGGCTATAATGTCGAGCAGTTAGGAAAACGATATGCCTTTGTAAAGCCTAAGCCTGACGGGAACGGACTCTTTACAAGAGTAATATTTACTCAGCAGGAAGCTAAATCGATTCGCGTTACAGCACATACTATACATACCTTCCAAAAGGATTCATCAGCAGAAGTCCTGGTAAGTGCTACATATGGCGATGACGTGAAGCATCCATTAGTTGTTAGACAAAATGAAAACTATTATTACGCCTCAGAGGATATTCAGGGCCAATTAACCATCGTTTTAGGGGAAGTGCTTCATGAAGTATTTCAGACAGAGCACCAGAACCTACACCCTGCTTATATTCGGTTAGAAGATGTTCACCCCAAGGTAGATCCGGATAAGTTATTAGCTATTGCCCAAGAATTAAAAAGGCGGGAAATCCCGTATATGATTGCGGTAATCCCGGTTTACATCAATCCGGAAACGAAAAAGGAATATAAATTAGCGGATTCACCAGCACTACTAAACGTGCTCCAATACATGCAAGAAAATGGCGGCAGTGTTGTGATGCATGGTTATACGCATCAGTTCCGTGCAAGTGAGACGGGTGAGGGGTTTGAATTTTGGGATGTCGAGAATAATATGCCGATTTATCATGAAGCAGATGAGGAGGTCGTGCGGAGGACAGAGGCGGATTTTGATTCTGCTCAGGAATATGAAGCCTATCAAAAACAGCAATTGGATTTTGAGTCAGCCTATATTGAACGAAAGCTTACCAAGGGCATCCAAGAGTTAGCCAATTATGGAATTTATCCATTAGCCTTTGAAGCACCGCATTACACGATGTCTCAAAACGGCTATAAGAAAGTAGCGGAGCATTTTTCTACCTATAGTGGACAAATTCAAACAAGTGATGAGAATTGGGAAATCATGGCGACAGCTCCCTATATGACAGAGCCCACCTTTCTTCATGGGATGTCGTTATTGCCTGAGACTTTAGGGTATGTGCAACCGAACGACCCACTAGCTATTGAGAAAATAGGAGAGGCAATCACAAACTACTCGTTTGTCCGTGACGGAATGCTTGCAGGATTCTATCATCCTTATTTGGGAGTGGAACAATTTATTGCTTTATTGGACGAAATGGAAAAGATTCCTGGGATTGAGTGGATCGATCTGAAAGCAAGAGAAAACGAGGTGCAAGCACCCTATGTCACGATAGTGTCCAAAGATGGCGAGATTCGTACAGATATTAATTATATTGGGCTGTACACTAATTCTAGTGATTTATTAGTCTATCGTTTACTAACCATTACGAGAAACGGGCTCTTTATCATGGTTGGGGCAGGATTTTTTGCAGTGCTGATGTTTGGTATTTATATTCTGAATGTAGTTCGAAAATCAACCAAATTGATAAGTAAGAGGAGGCGATATGTTGGCTGACATAATGGTGTATGTCGCGTTATATATCATTTGGATTATGCTCTTTTACCATGTTTTTTTAATGCAAGGTGGCTATCTATATGCCATGAACTACCACAAGGATGAAGAAAAATGGGTGAAAAACATCCTTTTTTATCCGAGCGTGACTATTTTAATCCCGGCACATAATGAAGAATTAGTGATTGCTGATACCCTTGATGCGATGACGAATTTGACCTATCCGGTCAGTATGCTACAAATCATCGTCATAAATGATAATTCATCGGACCGAACAGGTGACATTGTTGAAGCGTATTCCAGGCGGTATCCTTATATTCACGTCATTCATACGAAACCACCAAACGGGGGCAAAGGAAAGTCAGCAGCATTAAATAATGGCTTAAAACACGCTACTGGAGAGGTTATTTGTGTCTATGATGCGGATAATCGACCTGAGCCAGATGCGGTGTATTGGTTAGTGCAAGGAATTGTCAATGATCCACAAGCAGGAGCTGTAGTTGGTAAGTTTCGTGTTCTGAATGCCAACAAAAATTTACTAACCAGATTAATCAATATTGAAACGTTAACCTTCCAGTGGTTAGCCCAGGCTGGTCGATGGTTTTGGTTCCGACTAGCAACGGTTCCTGGAACTAATTTTGCTATCCGAAAATCCATCTTGGAATCACTAGGTGGCTGGGATGAGAAGGCACTGTCAGAGGATACCGAGCTAAGCTTTCGCCTGTATAATTTAGGCTATCACATTCGATTTTTCCCTTCTGCTATTACATGGGAACAAGAGCCGGAGTCCTTGAAGGTATGGTGGCGGCAGCGTACGAGATGGGCGAGAGGAAATCTCTATGTCATTACAAAATTTTTGCTAGGTTTTTTCAAATTAAAACGGAAAAAGATCGGGATTGATTTGGTTTATTTCTTGTTTACGTATGGCTTGTTTTTTGGTGGGGTCTTACTATCACATGCGATTTTTATCCTGAATCTATTTGTAGATTTGCAGTTAACCATTGGCTTTGTGTCATACCTCCTATTAATTACTGGTTTTCTGTTATTTGTAACAGAAGAGCTATTGGCACTTAGCTTTGAAAAGGGTCAATTAACGAAACGGAACTTTCTAGTCGTTGTGTTCATGTATTTTACTTACTCCCAGATGTGGTTATTCTTAGTCATCCATGCCGTATTTCTAGAAGCAAAGCGAGTACTATTTAGACAAGAGGTTAAATGGTATAAAACGAAACGATTTGCAACAGACCAGCAACTAAAACAGGATAAGACTGCCTAATAGAAGGAGAATTCGTGTGAGATGGTCACTTGTGTTACTCGTCACAATAGGAGTGGTGATGGTGTTGGTATTGATTGTAGGAGGACTACGACTAGAAAGTGCAGCATCGACGGAGCGCTTTATTAAAAAGTGGTTTCGAAATGATAATGGAACCTTGGCTACCTATATAGTGGACGGCGACGTAGTGGATAATGATTTGGTAAAGGGAAGAGAAGCACTAGCGGAAACAATCGGATTATGGATGGAGTATGCGCTGGAAAAAAAGGATCGGGACTTATTTGACGAAAGTTATACGTTGCTACAGCAGTATTTTCTACAGGAAGATGGGCATATTCCGTGGAAATTAACAGAATCCGGTGATTATCACGTACATACGAATGCGTTAGTGGATGATCTGCGTATTGTTTCTGGTTTGTACCGCGCTTATGAAATATGGGGTGTAGAAGGATATAGGCAAGCAGGAGATCAAATTGGACGATATCTGGATAACTGCTGTAAGAACGGGAGCATATTCGCAGATTTTTATGAAAGAAAGCATAACTATGTCAGCGATACGATCACACTATCCTATATAGAACCACAATCGCTTATGGCACTTCGTACAAGGGAGGTTCTGGAGACAGAATCGGTAACAAATACACTTGACCTATTGAAGAATGCCCCACAGGAAAATGGCTTTTATCCGAAATCCTATCATATCACACTAGCACATTATGAATTCGAGGAGCAAGTCAATATGATTGATCAAGGGTTAGTGGTGTTTTATCAATCATTGCTCGGAAATCAATCAGAAGAGTACCATCAATTTATAAAACAGGAAATGGATAGGCATGGAAGGGTTTATGGAGTCTATAACCGGTTGACTAAAGAACCAGCGGTAAACTATGAATCACCAGCCGTCTATGGCATTTTAATTTGGTACAGTCTAGAAATAGGTGATGCTTCGTTGGCGAAGGATTTGTATGAGCGGATGGTTCGGTTTAAAAATAAAAATCCCATTAGTCGATATGCTGGTGGGTATACCGTAGATTCTACCGGGAATACACATATTTTTGATAATCTTGTACCACTCTTAGCAGAGGTAAAATTGCTTCAGCAGGCCAAACAATAAAGGCGGTCAGGACACGTATGTCAGGACCACCCTCGTCATTAATGTCGTTTATTCAACCATAGCACACCAGACTTCACTAGTCGTGGTACAATACCTGTCAATGGCTGCTTCATCATGTTTCCAAAGCCGTCATTTTTTCCAAGTGAGCCTAGTGTCCCTCGTAAACGAATCTCTTTTGGCGCTTTCGGCACCTTGTTATGTAGAACGGAATACAAAATGCCAGCGACCTGCTCACCTTGAATGCCAGCAAGCTGAGCGCTTGGTGAATGAATGGACGATGCACAGTCACCAACTACATATACCGCTGGGTTTTCTGGAACTTGGAAAAACTCATTCACGATAATTTTCTCGTGTGGATCCTTTTGATACGGAAGCTCGCGTACAATTCGGTTTGGACGTACTCCAGCAGTCCAAATCGTGACGTCATTCACATAGCATACCCCGTTATTACAGACGCCATCCTTCTCCACATATTCCACATTTGCATGATGCAGAACCTCTACATCATTTTTATTGAACCAGTCGGCAACATAGCCCTGAATTCTCGGATCAAATGCCCGTAATACAGATGCCCCGCGATCGAGCAAGCGAATATTAAGATCAGACCTGCTTTCGCGAATCTCAGAGGCAACCTCAATACCACTTAAACCAGCACCGACAATGGTTACCTTTCCATATGCTCGTAGGTTCCCTACTTCCAGTCCTGCTTTTCGTGCGTTTGCAAAGGTTTGAACACTCTCTGTATAGGCTTTAGCCCCTTCGATATTGTGGTAATTATCCTCACAGCCTAATGCCACCACCAAATAATCATACGAAACTGGATCACTTCGATCTGCAAATACAATTTGTTGCTTCTCGGTATCTACCGCTTCAACCTCCGCATACACATAGGTTACGCGTGCATCCTTTGGAAAATCATTTCGTACATCACGATCAGCAACTGTCCCTGCTGCAATCGTGTAAAATTCGGTTTTAAGTGATTGATATGGATTTCGATCAACTATGGTTAGGCTCACATCCTCAGGTAGATCTTTATCAAGTAAGCCTAATGCAACCTTGATCCCTCCATAGCCACCACCTAGTATTACTAAATTTCTCATGCTTTTACCCCCATCCCCTGGTAGAAATCTAGAACGCTAGTAATTGGGTCCTTTCAAACGGAAACGCTTTCCATCTCTATTAAGAGTATCAAAGAAATGATTGTTAGACTAGTAGGGAAATAAAGAATGTTAAAAAATAGTGAAAAAAGCCGCAAAAACATTCATGGAATTACTATTACTGGAAATAATAGCAAATGAAGATCTTGGAAAGTATACCAACAGGAGGATGAATAATGAACAGACAATTATTTTTGTTGCTTGCTGCTTTTGTATTAGGAAGCACATGGCAGATTTCAACGGTATTTGGCAACGCTGGAGAAGAGGAAGCATGGTTTGATTTTTTCAAAAAGGATACCGAAAAGGATGCACCTAAAACAGATGAAGAAAATGAAAAAGGTGTACATAAACATGAGGCATGGATTAAATACAAGGCAGAAGAACTCGGAATTGATACGAAGGGAAAAGACCTAAAGACACTTGCGAAAGAGGTCCGGGAACAAAAGCTATTAGTAAAAGCGGAAGAATTAGGGATTGAAACAAAGGGTAAGGATTTAAAAGCCATAGCAAAGGAGATTCATCAAACAAAGGTGCTACAAGAAGCAAAGGAATTAGGAATTGAGGCAGAAGGGAAGGAACCAGAAGCCTTAGCCAAAGAAGTACTCGATACGAAGCTTCAGAAAAAAGCAGAGGAGCTAGGCATTAAGACAGAAGGAAAAGATACCGAAGCATTACTAAAAGAAGTGAAGCAAGCCTTAATTGAACAAGAAGCCAAAACATACGGTGTCGACACAAACGGAAAGCAATATCACGAAATTGTAATGGAAATTCACGAGGCAAAAATTTACGACTCCGCTGATAAGCTAGGAATTGAAACAGAAGGAAAAGAACCGAATGAAATTTTAAATGAGATTTTTGAGGATTATGCCGAGGATGCAAAGCAGTTAAAGATTTTTCCTTTTGAAGAGAACAAGGGAAAATTTTATATCGGCCATCATGGTAAAGATGATTAATATGGAGAAGCAGAAGCCCTGTGAATAAAACACAGGGCTTCTGCTTTTATTGATAAGTAGCGTGCGAAAACGAGTTTTTCTAAGAACGATTGCTAATAAACGAACTTTGCTTCCACGGAAGCGGTAATTTTTAATTGGCCTGTTTCGATTGGTGTAGTGGTTGCCTGTTCTGTTGATATGCCAAGTACCATTGGGCGCGGTTCAATTGGCGCACGGCTCGTCAATTCTTGTATCTGTACAGGCGTCTGGTTAAGGTCAACCCCCAATGTTTGGCCAACGACCACTGCCTTTTGCTGGGCGTTTTGGATTGCCCTCGTTAAGGCTTCATTGTAATAGGTATCCTGATTTGCAAGGGTTAGATTGATATTTCGTACAGTGTTTGCCCCGTTATCCACAGCGATATCCACAAGTTCCCCAATACGTGCTAGGTCACTAATCGTTACGGTAATTAAATTCGTTACTCGGTAGCCTCGGAATTGCTGTACACCATCTTTATAATCATAGTTCATATCGACCCGGAATTCAGAGGTTTGGATGTTTTCGCGTGGAATTCCTTGCTCTAAAAGGGAATTGCGTATACGTGTTGCAATCTGTGCATTCCTTTCCTGTGCCTGCCTGAGGTTGGCATTCTCCGTTACAACACCTAATGTAATAGTCGCTTGATCGGGTTGTACAGAAACAGTTCCCTCCCCGATGACGGTTAGCTTCATATCATTTTGCCGAACTGGGTACGGACTAACCTGATAATACATATTGTCACCCCTTTTTCGTTCTTTAAAGTAACTATATGTAATACCTAGGCTATAAGTGTGAAAAAAATAAAAAAGGGTGGAACATAAGTAAAATGAGTAAGATAAAAAACGAACAATTCACCAATTCAGCGTAGGGAATATCGTGTACCAACGTTCGGATTTTATCTAACCATAAATACTTATGTCCAGCCTCTTTGTACAATGTACTTATGCTAAACGCTTAATTCGTTCACTTAAATCAGGATGGGTAGAAAACAACGATGACTTGCGTTTATTGTTAATTTTTAAAGTTGCTATTGCTGTCTGTTCATCTCCCTTAATGCGATTCGTATATGCCTGTAAGCTCTCAAGAGCGTGGCGCATTTTATCCTTACCAGCTAAATCCGCACCGCCTCTATCAGCGTGGAATTCACGATGTCTTGAATACGCATAGACAACGATGCTTCCTAGAATGGAAAACACGATTTGGAACACGATGACCGCAATGAAATGGACAAGTGGTGCGATATCTTCCTTTACAAATCTGGATACCGCAAATGCCACGATACGCGATAAGAAGACAACAAATGTATTTACGATACCTTGTAAAAGGGTCATCGTTACCATGTCACCATTAGCAATATGAGCTACCTCATGGGCAATAACACCCTCTACGGCATCATCATCCATTTCTTGTAGTAAGCCAGTGGAAACAGCAACTAACGAACGCTTTTTAGATGGACCTGTTGCAAAGGCATTTACTTCGTTAGAATGATAAATGCCGACTTCTGGCATATGCATTAAACCAGCAGCTCGAGACAGGCGGTGCACTTTTTCCACTACAGCTCTTTCGTAGTCGTTCATGGAACCATTTGGATCAATAACTTGTACACCCATCATTCGCTTCGCCATCCAGCGGGATATCGCTAAGGAAATGAACGAACCAGTGAAACCAACAACAGCACTGAAAATGAGTAATGCTACTAGGTCAATTCCTTCACTTGTGATATAGTTTCCGATGCCGAATACGTAAAAAATAATACTAATTGTCAGTAATACTAAGATATTAGATAATAGAAAGTAAAAAATTCGCTTTCCCATACTGTCACCCTTTATTTTATAATTTTTTAAATTGAAATAACCTACTAATAAGGTATATTATAAAGGTTAATAACGTATGTGTCACTTGTGATATAGGAGTAAGCGAAAAATTATTCAATGGTGTAATGTCAATCAGTAGAAATGAGGGGAATAGATGACCACAACGGTCGTAATCAATGAATTATCGATTGAAGCAGAAGAGCTAGAACTTACTATCGTGGAGAAAAAAGGGAAGCACATTCATCAACTAGCTATCGATTTTCATGTCACACATGATCACTATCATGAGGTAACCGTGGAATTATATAAAAATGACTTTCTAGTAAAGATACCGGATAAGCAAGTAGTCTTTCGGGGGACGATTCAAACCTATCTAACATCGATTACGAACCTGTATGAGAAGGGTGCTGTCGGGAAATTTACACTTGTTTTACTAGAAACAGCGAATGATTAGTAGACTTTTGGAAATGCAACCAAGAGTCTTTTTTTGTTTTGGAAAAATGTCTGTAAATTGAAAGTGTATTCATTTGATATAATGATGAAATGATAGACAGCAAGAAAAAAACTGGAGTGTTTAAACCGTGTTAAAACTAATGCAGATAGTGATGCATATCGCCATATTATATGGTATCTATTTAATAGGAAATTGGATTCAAGCTACATTTCATCTATTTTTACCAGGTAGTGTTATTGGAATGCTACTGTTATTTATATTACTAACGCTAAAGGTTATTAAACTTAAGTGGGTGGAAAAAGGTACGAAGCTGATAGTTGATAATCTAGCACTCTTTTTTATTCCGGTTACAGTAGGAATCATCAATTATTATCAAATATTTGCCGGAAAAGGTATTTTCCTAATATTTATTATTATTATTGGTACGGTATTTGTTATGGGTGGCTCTGGATTGGTCGGTCAGTGGTTGATCAGAAAGAAGGAAGTTAAACATGGTTGATATATTACTAGCACTTCTGATTGTGCTAGTTACAATTGGAAGCTATATGGTGGCGGTGAAGTTTCATCAACTTTATAATTATCCGTTCACTGCACCAATGATTATTGCATCGATTATTCTTATCACGATACTAATCGTGTTTCATATACCGTATGAGACATATATGATCGGTGGGAAGTGGATTAATGAATTACTAGGACCTGCTGTTGTGGCGTTAGCTTATCCACTATATCGCAATCGTCAGCTGTTAAAGCAGTTGGCGAGCCCAATACTAATTGGTGCTGCTTTCGGTTCATTTGTTGGGGTTCTAAGTGGGATTTATTTATCAAAATTAGCAGGCGTATCTGATTTTGTTACGTATTCGCTGCTTCCGAAAAATGTTACGACACCGGTGGCGATGGATATCGCAGAGGCTGTAGGTGGAGAAACGTCCCTCACCGCAATATTTGTTGTGATTGCTGGGGTTGGAGGGGTTTCAGTAAGTACCATCGTTTTCAAGCTGTTTCATGTGAATAACAGCTTGGCAAAAGGAATTGGATTAGGTGGTGCCTCTCACGCGATTGGAACTGCCTCAGCGATGGAGGAAAACCAATTAGCCGGCTCTATCGGATCGGTAGCCATGGTGATAAGCGCGTTAATCGTATCGGTTATTACCCCATTATTGATAACCTTACTCATGTAGCGATAATTTAAAATTTAACCAATAAAAAAATCGGGTAGTGCCTGGCACTGCCCGATTTTTATTCGCTTTGCTGCGTGTTTTCGGATAATTCTGTCCCAATTAGGATTTCTTTTGCTTTCGGTCTGTTTTCTTTGTCACTTAAGACGTAAACCGTATCGCCTTTTTGAATGACAGACTCGCCTGTTGGGGTATGCAGCTTATTATTACGTGTAATTCCAATAATTAATGTATCTCTAGGTAAATCTAAATGATTAAGGGAGACACCGTTTGCAGGACTTCCCTTTACGATGGTAATTTTCATGATTTCCGATTCAGTCGTACCTAAATTAATTAATTCGATACTAGGAGCGGTGTCGTCGTCGTCATGATTCACAAGATTTAATTTTTCCGCCAGCCAGGTTAGTGTACCACCTTGAACAAGCGCAGAGAATAACACAACGAAAAAGACAGCATTAAAAATCAATTGACTATTTTCAAGTCCAGCAATAATTGGGTAAGTACCTAAAACAATCGGTACAGCTCCTTTTAACCCAGCCCAGGAAATAAACAGTTTTTCATTTAAATTGTATTTCATGAACATCATACTAATAAAGATGGCAATCGGACGTGCGACGAACATGAGAATTAATGCTAAAGCAATCCCTTGCCAAAATACATGGAGCAATTGATTTGGAAATACTAATAGCCCAAGCAAGGTAAACATAACGATTTGCATCATCCACGCAAATCCTTCGTTAAAGCGGAGAATGGTGAAGCGGTAGGTTAAATCACTGTTTCCTACAAATACTGCCATCACATACACAGCAAGTAATCCACTTCCGCCTAATGAGTCTGTGATTGCATAGGTGAAAACTGCTGCTCCCATAGCAAACACAGGATATAATCCAGATGTATCTAGCTTAATATGGTTAATGATCATAACCGTTGCTTTTCCTAAGATTAAGCCGAATAGAAGCCCTAGGCCCATTTGTAGAAAGAAGCTTCCAACTGCCATCCATACCGATGACTCGGGAAATTGAATTAATTCGATTAATGCAACAGTCAAGAATACTGCCATCGGGTCATTTGATCCTGACTCAGCTTCTAAGGTTGAGGTTAGTCGTTTGTTGAAGTTCTTATTACCTAGAACGGAGAATACAGCTGCGGCATCGGTCGATCCAACAATGGCTCCGAATAGCATTCCTTCTAGTAAGGAGAAGTCTAAAATGTAAATTGCCGCTAGACCAGTTATGACAGTCGTTAATAAAACACCGATTGTTGCAAGTACACCGGCAGGACCAATAATGGGTCGGATACTCGTCCATTTGGTTTGAGTACCACCATCGAACAGGATAATAATAAGGGCCATGATACCGATAAGCTGCGCGAGTTCCACATTATCAAAGTACATAACGTTATTTAGCAGCATGCCGGCTAACAGGAATAAAATAAGAGCGGGTAAACCAAGGCGAGAAGAAAATTTAGTGGCTAGAACACCTAGAATCAACATGATCGAAAATAAAAAGATTAGGGTTCCGATTCCTATGTCCATAACATCCCTCCAGTATTTGTCTATAGTATTTATGATAAGCTTAATGGAGGAAAAAATAAAGCGGAAGGTCTTACAGTCTACGTAAAAAAGCTTTCCGTGACAAGTATACAATCACGACATGGTACAATGAAAAGTATGATTTTTAAAAAAGTGAAGAGGGAATAAACATGACAGAATTTCAAGCCTTACCATTTACCATCTCCAAAACAGAAAACTTTTTTGACCGATTAGGTGACTATGTCGGGGATGTTTTTTACGATATCTTACCTGAACAAGGGTATGAACTTCGCGATGAACAAATTTATATGGCGTTTCAGCTGGAACAAGCCTTTAAAAATAAGCGCACGATTTTTGCGGAAGCGGGAGTAGGGACTGGTAAAACCTTTGTCTATTTACTGTATGCCATTTGCTATGCAAGATATAAGGGTCAGCCTGCAATCATTTCCTGTGCAGATGAAACCTTAATTGAACAGCTTGTGAAAAAGGGCGGCGATATCGAGAAGCTAGAAAAGGCACTTGGGCTAAACGTAGATGTTAGGCTAGCCAAAGCAAGAGAGAATTATGTTTGTGCGAGAAAACTAGACCAGCTATCAGGTTTTACAGATAATGAAGACATTCTACGTGTTCATGATCAAATTCCGGAATTTGTCTATGACAGTAGTCCGGTCAAGAAAACCTTTGAACGATACGGGGATCGCAAAGAATATCCGTGGGTATCTGATGAAACCTGGGATAAGATTGCCTGGGATCCATTGCAGCAATGCTCTACCTGTCAATTACGGCATCGTAGTGGACAGACGCTAAATCGGGAGTACTATCGACATAGTAAAGACCTGATTATTTGCTCTCATGATTTTTACATGGAGCATGTCTGGACAAAGGAATCTCGAAAACGAGAAGGACAGATTCCGTTGCTACCTG
Source organism: Ornithinibacillus contaminans (assembly GCF_001038425.2). Lineage (GTDB taxonomy): Bacteria > Bacillota > Bacilli > Bacillales > Amphibacillaceae > Ornithinibacillus > Ornithinibacillus contaminans. Next base: position 78,184 of record NZ_LDPV02000050.1, on the reverse strand, counting down.
AAGCAAGCACGGTTATTTTTGATGAAGGACATTTGCTTGAGTTTGCTGCGCAAAAGGGGCTTACGTACCGATTCCATTCGGAAACGTTACAGCAAGTACTGACAGGTTATATGGGACAAGATGTCAGAGAGGAATCCCTATACCTAATTGAGGATATTTTAACCTTACATGAGGATTGGTTTGATGCGATGGAGAACGTCTCAGTCACGATCGATGGTTCTGATCGGAGGGAAATCACATTATCCAGCGATTTGCTTGCATTGGCATCCTCCCTGTTTGAAAAAGTGGAAAAGCTGCTCGACCAACTTGTGTTTGATTCGGAAATGTTTACGATCGATGGCTATCATTTGAAAATCATCGAAGAGTATTTGGAATTCTATCACTATGGACTCTCCATCTTTTTAAAGCAGGACGAAGGAATTTCATGGATGGAAGAAAGCGCCGATACTATGACACTTGTGATGATGCCGCGATTAGTTGAAGATGTGTTGAAGAAGGAAGTATTTTCGAAAAATATTCCGTTCATATTCTCATCTGCGACCCTTTCACAGGGTGGAGACTTCACCTATATAGCCAAAAGCCTAGGGATTGATTCGTATGATTCCTTCTCGGTGGAATCCCCCTTTGATTACGAGGAACAGATGAAATTATATGGCCATATGGATAGCGGAGTAGAAGCGAAGTGGACACAGCTAGAAGAGAAGCTGCAACAAAATAATGGCAATACATTAGTACTCTTTTCCACTGCGGAAGAAATGAATGATTTTCGTGAGTGGTCGAAGGAAAAAGCATGGTCGTTTACCGTTTTATACGAAGGTGACAATGAGATAAGTGAAACGGTTAAAAACTTCCAGGAAGACGTAAGTGCCGTTCTATGTTCCTACCATCTTTGGGAGGGGCTTGATGTACCAGGAGAGGCACTAACGCAAGTATTGATATCTTCACTTCCGTTTCCACCAAAGGATCCAGTATTTAAAGCGAAACGAAAGCATGCCGTCGACCCGGAAAAGGAAGTTGATGCACCGTACATGCTCTTACGACTACGCCAAGGCATTGGACGCTTAATTCGAACGAATGATGATCGTGGAGCGGTTCATATTTGGATGCGTGAGGAAGAGAAAGTAAAATATGAGCAGATGATTAGTGATGTTTTACCGGTAGATGTGGAATGGGTTTAGAATAGTTCGCTTTAGAGAAAATTTTATATAACTAGCTAGAGGCATACCTAATCGTATATTGATTGGGATGCCTTTTTTGGTCTACCAACGTTTTTATAAAAAATATTACTTTTTTCATTGTTGATCGCTGATAGTAAGTAGGATTACAACTCAACATTTTTTGTGAAATTTAGGATGATTAGAAGATGTGTTAAACTAGTATAGGAATATTGTGAAAATATGTGCTTAAACTTACGGGGTAGGAGAGTTGAATAAGGTACATGAAAATACGTTCTTAAAAAGGAGAAATGCAGATGCCTATTATTAAGCACAAGCAATTTATACAAGCACCTGTTGCTGTATGCTTTGACCTTGCAAGAAACGTAGATATACACACTGAGACTACTGTCAAAACTAAGGAAAAAGCTGTTGATGGGGTTACACAGGGGTTATTAGAAGAGGGAGATACTGTTACTTGGGAAGCTACTCATTTTGGTATTAAACAAAGGCTAACGGCGAAAGTAACTCATATGGAAAAGCCTGCTGTGTTTGTTGATATTATGGTAAAAGGGGTATTTAGTTCTTTTAGTCATACACATCAATTTATAGAAGAAAAGGGTGGAACTCTAATGATTGATACATTTAAGTATAAATCACCTTTTGGTCCTATGGGTATGATTGCTGACAAACTATTTTTGGAAAAGTATATGACAGACTTTATAATTTCTCGTGCAAAAGAACTAAAAAGGATTGCAGAAAATGCAAAATAGCTTCTTCAACTAACTGGCGCTTTAGTTAAACAAGACAATTATGAAGACAAAAATACGCTTGGATATGAACTGCACTCCAATTGTTAGCAATCAACTACCGGGGATGTGGTTTTAAAATGGTTGTTAAGATAACGCTTTATCATGATTAAATCATTGATGATCCTCCCTTCAATTTCGATATAATAATTATATTCAGCAAAGAGTTAACCGGGAGTTCAACGGGAAAAATGGTGCATACAATGTGGAAAAATAAATCGTTTAAACGATTGTGGATTGGTAATGCGATATCGGAGCTTGGAGGTGCATTTGGAACCTTTTGTAATGGACTGTTAATTTATGAATTAACGGGTTCGACATTGGCGCTTGGTAGCATGTGGTTGTTGTACTTCTCCCTTTCTCTCATCGTGCAATTATTTAGTGGCCCATATATTGATCGCTGGAGTAGAAAGTGGATTATGGTCATTGCCTTATGGAGTCGGGGGGTTATTTTCCTGATTCCGCTTATTGCAGTTTCCTTTGATATGCTGATGCCGTGGCATATTTATATGGTACAAATAATTGTCGGTCTGATCACACCGTTGTATATCCCGGCCAACAGAGCAATTTTACCAACAGTGGTTAGCAAAGAACATCTAGCAATTGCTAATGGTTACCTGGATGGTACGGTCCGCCTAATGACGTTTCTAGCACCGATTGTTGCTGGTCTTGTGATTGAATATATCGGCATACATGTGACGTTATCGCTTGTTTGTATTGCGTTACTGACGAGTGGTTTGCTGGTCTTTTTTGTTGAAGAAAAGCGCACCATCCAAACTATCCGGGGTACTTGGTTGGAGCAATTCCGCGAGGGGCTACACTACTTTTTTAAGCAACGGAGTATTGTGTGGCTTAGTATATTTCTAGCATTTGTCCAATTTGGTGTTGGTGTTACCATGGTAACGACTATCCCATATGTTACGACCGAATTACATGGCAGCTATGCTGTATATGGTTATTTCATGGCAGGATTTCCACTAGGTTATGTGATTGGAACGATGGCTATCGGTAAAATTAAACTGAAAAGTAAACGACTTGTCATGTTAGGGGCATTGGTTGTTGGCGGTATCACCTACTTAAATCTTGCGTTTACCCATTCGATTGTCTCTGCGATAACAACCGAGACCATCGCAGGTATAGCTATGGCGATTTTTAGCGCACATAATACGACTATGTTCCAACAAATGGTTCCGAATCATCTGATGGGGAAACTCTTTTTCGTCAGAATGCTTATCATTAGAGGGGTATTGCCGTTTGGAGTATTAGTGGGAGGAATCCTAAGTGATGTTTGGGGTGTCCGTCCTTTATACGTTTTAATTGGAAGTATTATTTGTCTCACATCATTAATTGGCCTAATCATACCATATTTTAAATTTCTTGAAGAACAACCAGAAGAAAGTGCCGCATAAAAATGAAAAACATCGGAATCTCGCCGATGTTTTTTACCGTTCAATCAAGTGTAAAAAATGCTGTAATATCTTTGCGGTTAATCCCCAAATAACTCGGTCCTCATACAGGTAAAATAGTTCTTCAATATGTCGCATTTGCCAGTTGTAATTTTCACCACCAACAATTAAATGGAATGGGAAATTTTCTTCTGGAGAGACCTTGAAATTCACCCGGTAAACCTCTGGAGTTGTTTGCTGGAGGTAGGATAATGGTACAGTGAAAATCTCTTCCACTTCCATTGTGCTTGGTGTGATTTGATCCAAGTCTGGAATTTTTCCAACAAAGGGATAAATAATTCTTCCCATATCGGAAACAACATAATCAATGGGGATTACATCTTGAATGCTTCCTTCGCTTATGCCAAGTTCCTCTGCCGTTTCTCGTACTGCACAGGCTTGGGTTGTAGGATCATCAGCTTCAATTCTTCCACCTGGAAAACAAATATCACCAGGCTGTCTGCGCAGTTGCATGGAACGAACTTCAAAGAGAATATGTGTCTCGCCATCTATTTCAACAAGTGGAATTAACACAGCTGATCGTTTAAAACTGTCGAGTCCCATGATACCGGGTTCCATTGACGCTAATTTCGTAAGGATGCTCCTACTATCCATTTCTACTCCTCCTCTTCGCTCTATATAAATTCATTATACTAATTAACTACTAAGCAGAACCAATAAATTCCTTTTGGTATAAAAACATATGACACTTATCACATTTAAGTCCTGACAAATATGACTTATCGATAAACGTTGTAGCACTTATTATAAATAATAACAATAATGAACATTGGAGGAAAAGGAAATGAGCAAACAAAAACAAGCAGAATTAAGAAAAAGTGTATCACCGTTTGCAACGTCAAATACAAGGGCAAGTGTGTTTCAAATAATCAATACAATTGTTCCTTATTTTCTTCTTTGGTTTCTCGCCTATCAAAGCATAGCGGTATCCATATGGTTAAGTCTTGCTTTATCCATCGTTGCTGCAGGTTTTGTGGTTCGAACGTTTATTATCTTTCACGACTGTACACATATGTCATTTTTCCAAAACAAAAAAGCTAATCGGATTTTAGGTACAATCACTGGAGTCATTACCCATTTTGCTTTTGAAAAATGGAAATGGAGCCATTCCATTCATCATGCTACAAGTAGTAACCTCGATAAACGAGGAACGGGTGATGTATGGGTCATGACAGTAGATGAATATGTAGCAGCGTCATTTTGGGGAAGGTTGGCTTATCGCCTTTACCGTAATCCAATTGTGATGTTTGGACTAGGACCAATTTATTTATTCTTCGTTTCCAATCGCTTTAATCGCAAAGGTGCAAGACGAAAGGAAAGAATGAATACGTACCTTATTAATTTCTCCATAGCTTTAATCTATGCGTTATTAATATGGGCAATTGGATGGCAAGCATTTCTAATCGTGCAGCTCCCAATCTTATTTGTTTCTGGTGCACTAGGTATTTGGCTGTTTTATGTACAACATCAATTCGAGGATTCTTATTTTGAGAATGAAGAAGAATGGGATTATGTAAAAGCAGCGGTTGATGGTAGCTCGTACTATAAGCTTCCTAAGATTATCCAATGGTTAACCGGGAGCATAGGCTTTCATCATGTCCATCACTTAAGTCCAAGGGTACCAAATTATAATTTGGAAAAGGCACATGAGTCTACACCACCGTTACAAAAAGCAACTACCATCACACTAGCATCCAGCTTGAAGTCAATACGGTTCCGGCTGTATGATCAATCAAGTAAATCGTTTATATCTTTTAAGGAAATAAAAAAATACTTGAAGGATAAAAAGCCAGAATTAAAAATTACTACTAGGGCTAGTGTTCAAGAAGAATAAACATAACCAAAAGCTCTTCATTGGATTTTGCCTAGGATAAGTATAACAGAACAGTTTTTCCCGAAGGCATGAGAAGAACTAGCGGAATCGCTGAAGAACGAGCGATTCCGTTAGTTCTCTCATCATGCTCAATATCTGTGCTATACTCAGAGCAAAGATTAGCGTAGGAGGAAGCATATGCAAAATTGGTACCATATCTTTTCAAAGAATACCGGTCTTAGTATTTATATTTGGATTATTTTTTGTATCCTTCCTTTCTACTTCATTATTCGGTATTCATCACCTATTGAAGTCCTGATTGGTTTCATCATGATTGTACTGTTTTTTACTTCATACCGGTTATCGTTTATCAAAAAGGGATGGACAGTGTATGTCTCGTTTGCGATAGAGATGGTAATAAGTATAGGAATGACACTGTATTTTGGATTTGTGTACTTTTCCTTGTTCCTTGCTTTTTTTATCGGTAATATTCAGAACAAAGCAGGATTTATAACACTCTACGTTGTACATCTAGTGACAACCATTTCAGCAACAAGTATTGCCTTTTTTACACAAAGCCAGATGCTTATTACCCAGTTGCCATTTATTATAATCAGTGTGATTGGTGTTATCTTATTGCCCTTTACAATGTATAATCGAATCAAACGGGAAAAACTGGAGCATCAATTAGCAGATGCGAATAAACGAATTTCTCAATTGATGGTTGTAGAAGAAAGACAGCGTATTGCTCGTGATTTACACGATACATTAGGGCAAAAGCTTTCCTTAATCGGGTTGAAAAGTGACCTGGCTGAAAAATTGCTTCATAAGCATCCTGAAAAAGCACAAAAGGAAATACACGATATTAATCAGACGGCAAGAACTGCCCTGAAGGAAGTTCGAGAAATGGTTTCTGATATGCGTTCAACGAGACTTAAGGACGAGGTTGTCCATGTTCAACAGATAATTGAGGCAGCGGAGATGACTTTCCATCTAAAGGGTAATCCAGAGCTTGCGCACATACCATTACTAGTAGAAAATGTACTGAGTATGTGTTTAAAAGAGGCGGTTACGAATATTGTAAAACATAGTAAAGCAAATACATGTACCATTTTCATTGAGCAAACACCAAGAGAGGTTTGTATAATCGTTCAGGATGATGGGGTTGGTATCGTGAATGTTGAACAGTTAAAAGGACATGGTCTCCGCGGCATGAGAGAACGGTTAGACTTTGTCAACGGAAGCCTAGAAATTGAAAATATTAAGGGTACGAAACTTTCTATAAAGACTCCAAATGTGATTCAACAACTATCAGAGGAGAGATTATTATGATTCGTATTGTAATTGCGGAAGATCAGCGGTTACTGCTTGGAGCGCTCGGTTCGTTACTGGACCTTGAGGAAGATATGGAAGTGGTTGGCATGGCGAGGAATGGACAAGAAGCACTAACACTGGTAACCAAACTTCAGCCTGATATTTGCATTATGGATATCGAGATGCCTCTAAAAAGCGGGTTAGACGTAGCGGAGGAATTAAAGGATTATCCTTGTAAGGTTATTATTCTAACAACCTTTGCAAGAGCCGGCTATTTTGAACGTGCCCGCAATGCAAATGTGAGTGGCTATTTATTAAAAGACAGTCCAAGTGAAGAACTAGCAAACTCCATTCGTATTATAATGGATGGTCGCAAAATATATGCCCCAGAATTAATTGATATTGCCTATAGCAAAGAGGATAATCCGTTAACAGACCGAGAAGAGCAGGTCATTAAACTGATTGCCGATGGAAAAAACACAAAAGAAATTGCCAATCAGCTCTTCCTTACAACAGGGACGGTCAGAAACTATGTATCGATTATTTTAGATAAACTAAACGTAAGTAATCGGATCGAAGCAATTTCGCGTTTTAAGGAAAAAGGCTGGCACAAATAATAAAGAGGAAACTCAGGATGAAAGACTAGGGTTTCCTCTTTTTGTGTGTTTTAACTTTGAAAAGAATTTTCTGGTGCTGATTTTTTAGTTATAAATAAGACAGCTTGACAGATAATAGAAGGGTAAATCCGTACTTAAGTCTAGGAAATGATTGAAAAGGAGAAATGCATATGGTTAAACTAGCAGTCATTTATTACAGTTCAACCGGTACAAATTATCAACTGTCTAAATGGGCAGAAGAAGCGGGTAAGGAGGCGGGTGCAGAGGTTAAAGTGGTAAAGGTTCCCGAGCTTGCTCCTCAAGCGGCAATTGAATCCAATCCAGCATGGAAAGCCCATGTTGAGGAAACGAAGGATGTACCAGAGGCAACATCTGAAGATATTGAATGGGCAGATGCCTTAATCTTTAGTGTACCAACACGATTTGGTAATGTTGCCTCCCAAATGAAGCAATTTATAGACATTCAAGGCGGGATTTGGGCACAAGGGAAAACCGTCAATAAGGTAGTCAGTGCAATGACATCTGCTCAAAATGCCCATGGCGGTCAAGAGGCGACGATCCTTGCTCTCTATACGTCCATGATGCACTGGGGTGCAATTATTGTTCCGCCTGGGTATACTGATCAAGTATTGTTTGGTGCTGGTGGTAATCCATATGGCACAAGTGTATCACAAGGACAGGATGGAAAAATGGTGGAAGACGTACAGGCTGCTGTTAAGCACCAAACGAAGCGCACTATTGAAATTGCTCAAAAGGTTGCAGGAAGCTAGTCTACTTTTACTTCTTATGTAAGGCATAAGGCAACTACTCCTTATGCCTTTTTTGTTGTATGTAAGGAAAATGCGCTCCTTGTTCTAAGCATTCAAGAACAGGACAAATTTGTTCTATTGTAGCAAATGAAATTTCCTCACAATAAACTCCCCTTACACTACTAGTAGCAATGTTACGTCATAGATGACTAATATAGAATGTTATGGAATGATTGTTTAAGTGGGAAGACGGCTTTCGATAAACTCCGTATAGAAAAAATCGAGTGCATAATTAAATTTAACGATAACATGTAGTTACAAAGGAGGGAAATGGATGTTACAAGAATTCAATAAGTTGATGGATTATATCGAAACGCATTTAACGGAAGATATCTCTGGAAATGATATAGCCAAAATTGTAGGATTATCCGATTATCATTTTAGAAGAATGTTTTCGTATATGGCTGGAATGTCATTGAATGAGTATATCAAAAATAGGAGATTATCAGTTGCGAATGTGGAATTAATAGACGGAGCAAAAGTGACGGATATTGCCTATAAATATGGCTATCAATCTATAGAAGGATTTTCAAGAGCGTTTCGTGAATGGAGTGGTTTTTTACCTTCAGAAGTAACTAAAAACAAAATTCAAAAATCATTTCCCAAATTTACATTCTATATCGATATAAGAGGAGGAATATCAATGGGGTTTCTTGGAAGAAAAAGGCTTTTTAACACATATGCTTGGTTTTGCAACTACAAAAGACAACCCATTCGATGATTTAGAGCAAATTTCTATTGAAGAAAGTTTATGGGCAATTTTCCCTAACCAAGGACTATTCCCTTCTACGCTTCAGGAAACTACTGCAAATATATATTCTAAATGGTTGCCTTCTTCAGATTATGAAGTTGCAGATATACCTGGAATTTCTTTTACAAAGCACAATGGTACATCGGAAAATGTATATAGTGAGATTTGGTTGCCAGTAAAGAAAAAGATTTAGCGTTAAACTTGAATGATTAATGTATTTACAGAAGTGTCTTATCGATAAATATTCATTTGCCATATTAGACCAGTCAATAGATGTTGACTGGTCTTTTGAATTTGAGAAGGACTTATCACTAACAGAGCCAATATAAAATATTTTTTCTCCTCACAACTAAAAGATATAATGACAGAAAGTCGTGTGAAAAGTACAATGGTGAAAGACAGAGGAGGAGATTTCGTGGCTAATTTTAAAAAAGCATGCAGCAAATTATCCGAACATCCTATTTTTACCAATACGATTATTTTCCTGATTATGATAAATGCAATCCTAGTAGGATTAGAAACATACACAGGTATCGCTAATAAATACGGTGATTTGCTTTACATAGGAGATAGATTTTTACTATGGGTATTTACGATTGAAATTATTATTCGATTAATTGGAAGGAAGTCATTTTCAAACTTTTTCAAGGACCCATGGAATCTATTTGACGTGGTGATTATTGCACTTGGTCACCTGTTGACAGGTAGCCATTATGTAACTGTTCTTCGTGTAGTAAGAGTTCTGCGAGTCATGCGTGCCGTATCGGTGATCCCATCCTTACGAAAAATGGTTAACGCATTAATTCTAACCATTCCATCGATGGGAACAATTGTGTTATTGCTTGGTATTTTCTTTTATATTTATGGGGTTATTGGTACGATGTTATTTAGTACCATTGCGCCAGAATACTTTGGAACGTTACATGATTCGCTTCTTTCACTTTTCCAAGTAATAACGCTAGAATCTTGGGCTAGTGGTGTAATGCGACCAATCCTCGCAGAAGACCCAACCTCATGGTGGTATTTCGTAACCTTTATTTTAATCGGATCATTTGTCATTATTAATCTCTTTGTTGGAGTTATCGTAAACAACGTAGAAGAAGCATCACGGGAAGAAACCCCAACCCCCACCGACAAAAAACTAGCCGAACTACAGCAGGAATTAGCAGAAATAAAAGAGCTTTTGAAAAATAAATCGTAACTAGATAGAAGCTATATAAAAGTAAGATGATATACAGCAAAAAGATGAACAATGGGTACTACCCTAGCGTAGGGAATATACGAAGACTCCTGCGGGAGGAAGGGCCCCGGTGAGACCCCGCAGTGCGTCAGCGCGAGGAGGCTCACCAGCCCCTCGCGGAAAGCGAAGTATATTTCCGGAGCGGGTCAAGTGCGCCCAAATCATATCTAGTGGCATTTTTACTACACATAAATGGAGGATACCATGGCATTTAAACTAGATCGACCCAAACTACCACACGACTTACCAACAAAAACCTTCGAAGCAATCGACGGGGGCTATTATGACAACTGCACATTTAAAGACTGCGTGATTACGAGAGAAGACATGGCCCGCATCGCCTTTGATCAAGTAACGTTCGACCATGTACAGTTTGAAGGCTCAGATTTCACCAACATCGAATTTACCGATTGTATTTTTGACCATTGCGACCTATCCAATGCAGATTTCACTGGTGGAAGTATTCACCGTGTTGAATTTAATCATTCAAAGCTTATCGGCGTAATGATGACCGAATCCACCTTAGGAAATGTGCTGTTTGATAACTGTCAGCTGAACTTGAGCTCTTTCGGTTATTCCAAGCTTAAACAAGTAAGATTTATAGAATGTGCAATGAAAAATAGTGATTTATACGAATGTAAGTTTCAAAAAGTAGACTATCAGAATTGTGATCTAGAAGAGGCGAATTTCGCTAATACGAGACTAACGGGTGTTGACTTATCAACCTGTTCATTTACGAGAATGCAGGTTTCGTTAGAGAGTATGCAAGGCTGTATCGTGTCCACCGATCAGGCTTTGGGTTTTGCGCGGATGCTAGGCCTTACCATAAAGGAATAAAAAATCAGCGTTATCCAGTCTACCAGGATAACGCTGATTTCGTTAAGCTAGCTATTACTTCATCAATTCCGCAACAATCTCATAAGACCGTAATCGATCCTTCTGGTGGAAAATCTGAGAGCCGATAATTAATTCATCTGCTCCTGTTTCTTGAATAAAGCTTTCTAATCCCTTCTTAACCGTTTCCTTATCTCCAACAATCGTTGTCTTCGGATCAAGTGTCTGCTGTACAGCTGCTAGTTCAGCAGGGGAATAGATTTCTTCCAGATTATCGACAGGTGGAAGCAGCTTTGTTGGCATGCCTCTACGAAGATTTAGGAATTGCTGTTTTTGTGATGAGGCAATTCGCTCCGCCTCTTCGTTTGTATCGGCTGCAATGACATTAATGCCAAGCATAACGTATGGTTTTTCTAACACTTCCGAGGCTTGGAATCTGCTGCGATATAAATGCAGTGCTTCGGATAAATAAGCTGGTGCGAAATGACTTGCAAAGGAGAATGGAAGTCCTTTTTGCGCTGCTAGTTGTGCACTAAATCCACTAGAACCGAGCAACCAAATCGGAATGTTTAACCCTTGACCAGGAACTGCTATCACACGTGAAATTGGTTTTTCAGAAAAGTAATCCTGTAGTTCATTAACCTGCATTGGAAAGTCTTCTACGCTCATATTTAATGTTCGGCGCAATGCATAGGCTGTAGCCTGATCACTTCCAGGTGCGCGACCTAATCCAAGGTCAATTCTCCCTGGATATAGGGATTCTAATGTCCCGAATTGCTCAGCGATTACTAATGTTGCATGGTTTGGTAACATAACTCCTCCAGCACCAATGCGCATATGTTTCGTAGCCCCTGCAATATGTCCGATCACGACAGCAGTAGCTGAACTGGCAATGCCAGGCATATTATGGTGTTCGGCTAGCCAGTATCGATTAAATCCCCAATTCTCAACATGTTGCGCTAAATCAACACTGTTTTTAAAGGAATCGCTAGCATTACTGCCCTCATTAATTGGTGCTAAATCGAGAACAGATAATGGTATATTGGAAAAAGTCTTTGCTTGTTCTGACATCATATTGAATCACTCCTTTAAGATAGTTCCTTAGTAAGCAATGATAAGTATTTTATTGAAAGGAGTCCACTTATACGCTTATGCATGAACTATGAATAAAAATTAATGGTATCCATTATTTTGTTAGCGTTTTCAAAACTAGACACAGCAACAGTTTGTATAAATATAAATTTCTGAATATTGCGTATTGAAAGTATTTGTGTTAAACTATTATCAACCTGCTTTTTAGCAAGACGAATAGTGAAAAATTAATAATACGTACATAACGGCTTATTGCTTTTTGGCATAAGCCTTCTTTATACAACAATGGAAGGGAGCTGTTGTGATGACGCAAACTGGATACCCAGAAGCTCAAGGATTATATCGTCCGGAATTCGAGCACGAAGCGTGCGGAATTGGGATGATTGCTAATGTAAATGGAAAGAAATCACATAATATCGTTCAAAATGCAATTAACATGCTGTGTAATATGGAACATCGTGGGGGCCAATCTGCCGATACGAGCACAGGTGACGGGGCAGGTATCCTAACCCAAATACCGGACCGATTTTTCCAAAAGCAATGTAGAAAAGAAGGCATTACCCTTCCGAATGAAGGTGATTATGCAATCGGAATGGTATTTTTACCAAATGACCTTGATACCCGAATTGCGTGTAAGCAAGTTATTGAGGACATCACAGAAGCAGAGGGTCAAGTATTCCTCGGGTGGAGACCGGTGCCATTGAATGAATCGTTCATCGGAACCGTAGCAACAAAAAGCAAACCAACCATCCGCCAAGCCTTTATTCAAAAATCAGCTGACATCAGCGATCAGCAGGATTTTGAACGAAAACTCTTTGTCATTCGCAAACGAATCGAACAAGTAATAAAACAAAACACCTCCTATCATGAAACATATATTTGTAGTTTGTCATCTAGAACAATCGTTTACAAAGGAATGCTAATCCCAGAACAATTAGATTCCTTCTACATTGATTTGAACCATCCCGATTTTAAATCCGCACTTGCAATCGTGCACTCTCGCTTTAGTACGAATACGTTTCCGAGCTGGAAACGGTCACACCCATATCGCTACACAATCCATAATGGTGAATTTAATACGATACGGGGAAATGTGAACTGGATGCAGGCACGAGAGAAGCTTTGTCACTCACGTTATTTTGATGAGGATGATTTACAAAAAATTTTACCTGTGATTGATGCGGACGGAAGCGACTCTTCTATGTTTGATAATACATTTGAATTTTTACATCTCTCAGGTTACTCCTTAGCACATACAGCCATGATGATGATTCCAGAACCATGGGCCAATGACCAAACCATTAAAGAAGAGAAACGAGACTTTTATGAGTTTCATAGTACATTAATGGAGCCGTGGGATGGACCAAGTGCAATCGTGTTTACAAATGGCAATCAGATTGGTGCCTGTTTAGACCGAAATGGGCTAAGACCAGCCCGCTATTATGTTACGAAAAATGGCATGATTGTACTCGGTTCAGAGGTAGGTGCATTAGATATTTTTGCCGACGATATTTTATATAAAAGTCGCTTACAGCCAGGGAAAATGCTTCTGGTTGATTTAGAAAAGGGAATTATTATCCCAGATGAAACGATTAAATTACAGGTTGCCTCACAAGAGCCGTACAAAGAATGGTTAATGGAGCTAAAGGATATTCATGATATTCCCAATCCCAAATTACAAAAGCCGGTTTATCGTGGGCAAACACTAGTCGAACAACAAATTGCTTTTGGATATACACGAGAAGAACTGACCAAGATCATCAAGCCGCTAGTAACGGAAGGGAAGGATCCGATTGGCTCGATGGGCTATGATGCACCACTTGCCGTACTTTCCAAGAAACCACAATTATTATTTAGTTATTTCAAGCAATTATTTGCTCAAGTAACCAACCCGCCTATTGATGCCATTCGTGAAAAGCTAATTACGATGACTACAACAACCATTGGACCAGAAGGAAACCTAGTAAATCCAGGACCAGAAAGCTGTAAACGAATTCGGTTGGAGACGCCGATACTGACAGCCCAGCAATTAGAAAAGCTAAGAAAGCAACGTATTCATGGCTACCGGTCTGTCACATTATCCATTTTATTCAACGGGAACGAGAGTATGGAGGAAGCATTAGAAGCACTGCTAAAAGAGGCGGATAAAGCTGTTTCCAGAGGGGCTACATTTTTAATTTTATCGGATCGAGGCATGAACAAAAAACGTGCAGCCATTCCGTCATTGTTGGCGGTGTCTGGATTACACCACTATCTCATTCGAAAAGGTGTACGGACAAAGATAAGTATTTTAATAGAGTCTGGGGAACCAAGAGAAGTGCATCATTTTGCAGCCCTAATCGGCTATGGGGCAGAAGGAATCACGCCGTATATTGCATTTGACACGATCCAATCGTTGGTAGAAAACGGGGAAATAGACACATACGGACCAGAACAAGCAATAGCGAACTATATTGCTTCTGTTACGGATGGGATTGTAAAGATTTTATCCAAAATGGGAATATCTACGATTCAAAGCTACCGAGGTGCACAGATTTTTGAAGCAATCGGTATTGCAAGCGAGGTCGTGGACAAATACTTCACAGGAACAGCCTCCAGATTGGGTGGAATCGGGTTAAGTATTATTCAAAAGGAAGTAATGCTTCGGCATGAGAAAGCCTTCAAGGAGAACCGAGGCGGTAATGAGTCACTTGAGGAAGGCGATGATTACCAGTACCGAGCAGGTGGAGAAGATCATCAATACAATCCGAAAACAATCATGACCCTCCAGCATGCGGTTCGATCTGGTGACTACGATTTGTTCAAGACCTATTCCAATATGCTGACAGATGAAAAAGAAAATCTACAATCATTACGAGGATTGCTCCAATTTAAGCAACGACAACCAATTCCAATCGACGAGGTGGAGTCAGTTGAGGCGATTTGTGCTCGGTTTAAGACAGGTGCCATGTCCTTTGGGGCGATTAGTAAAGAAGCACATGAAGCACTTGCAATTGCAATGAATCGCATAGGTGGTAAAAGTAATTCTGGTGAAGGCGGCGAATCGAGTGATCGCTATACACCAGATGAAAATGGTGATTTAAGAAGGAGTGCGATTAAACAAGTTGCCTCTGGTAGATTCGGTGTGACGAGTAGTTATCTAGTGAATGCAGATGAGATCCAGATCAAAGTGGCACAAGGTGCGAAGCCTGGAGAAGGGGGTCATCTCCCAGGTAAAAAGGTATACCCATGGGTGGCCGAAGTGCGTGGCTCAACAACAGGTGTGGAATTAATTTCCCCCCCACCACACCATGATATTTATTCGATTGAAGATTTAGCAGAGTTAATTTTCAATTTGAAAAATACGAATCCAGAAGCCCGGATTAGTGTGAAGCTAGTATCTGCTGTCGGTGTTGGAACAATAGCCGCAGGTGTAGCCAAGGGACGTGCTGATCATGTGTTAATTAGTGGCTATGATGGTGGCACAGGTGCAGCGCCAAATACAAGTCTAAAGCATGCTGGGCTGCCATGGGAAATCGGATTAGCCGAGACACACCAAACCTTACTTCTAAATGGATTGCGTGACCGAATTGCGGTGGAAGCGGATGGGAAGATGATGACTGGACGTGACGTCGTAATCGCGACGTTACTTGGTGCCGAGGAATTTGGTTTTTCAACTGCTCCGTTAGTTGCCTTAGGATGTGTCATGATGCGTGTTTGTCATTTAGATACATGCCCTGTTGGGATTGCGACGCAAAATCCAGAACTCCGGAAAAATTTTGCTGGAGATCCGGCACATGTTGTGAACTTCATGAAATTCATCGCGATGGAAACAAGGGAGATTATGGCGGCATTAGGGTTTAGAACTATTGAGGAAATGGTTGGGCGTACTGATATTCTGGAGGCGAATGAGGCAATTGATCATTGGAAGGCAAATGGAATTGATCTAACGGCTTTATTGTATCAGCCAGAGCATACGCGAAATACCGCTAATTACAAAAGGATAGAACAAGATCACGGAATTGACAAAACCTTGGATTATCAGGAGTTAATACCAAATTGCAGGTGGTTATTTAAAGAAGGGAAACGTGTGAATTTCACTACCGCCATTCGAAATATCCACCGGGCAACGGGTACCTTGTTAGGTAGTAGAATTACAAAGCATTACGGGGAAGCCGGTTTGCCAGAGGATACGGTCACATTAAACTTTAGTGGCTCAGCGGGACAGAGCTTTGGTGCTTACATTCCAAAAGGGATTACCTTGAAGCTAACTGGTGATGCGAATGATTTTGTTGGAAAAGGATTGTCAGGCGGGAAAATCATCGTACATCCAGATCCAGTCGTCACCTTCCAGCCAGAAAAGAATATCATTATCGGTAATGTTGCCTTCTACGGAGCGACATCAGGGGAAGCGTTTATACATGGTATCGCTGGTGAACGCTTTTGTGTTCGGAATAGTGGTGCAAATGTTGTGGTAGAGGGTGTTGGTGACCATGGCTGTGAATATATGACTGGTGGTAGAGTCGTAGTCTTAGGTGAAACGGGTAAAAATTTTGCCGCAGGAATGTCTGGTGGAGTCGCCTATATATTTGATGAGGATGGAACGTTCCGAGAAAAGGTAAATCCAGAAATGGTTCATATCCAAGGACTGCAGGATTTATCCGAAGTAGATGAAGTGTATGGCTTGATTGAAAAGCATGTGCGCTACACCAATAGTACTCATGCGGAGCGGATTTTATCCTACTGGGATAAGAATGCTGATAAATTCATTCGCGTTATTCCGAAAGTCTATGCCAAAATGCAGGCGAGGATTAAATCATTACTCGCAATGGGACTATCAAAATTTGATGCGGAAATGCAAGCTTATGAGGAAATGCATCTTGCACCATCGGAAGATAGCTTTATGACTAAAAGTGAACTACTACCAAAAGCATCTCGAACGATTGAAAAAATTACATCCAGCTAATGCATACATGAGAGGAGGGTACGAATGGGTAAACAGACAGGATTCATGGAATATGATCGGAAAACGAGAAGGGAACGGAACCCAGCTATTCGGATTAAGGACTGGAAGGATTATACCGAACCAATGCCTGACAAAGAGGTCCGTATTCAAGGTGCGCGATGCATGAGCTGTGGAGTGCCGACCTGTCATGTAGGACTAGAACTGAATGGTGTTACAACCGGATGTCCATTAAACCATCTCATTCCTGAATGGAATCACTTAGTCTATGAAGGGAAATGGCACGAAGCACTTTTGCGTGCACAGGATAAAAATAACTTTCCAGAATTTACGGGTATTGCTTGCCCAGCGCCTTGTGAAGGCGCATGTGTACTTGGAATTAATGAGCCGCCAGTAGCAATCAAATCTGTTGAACGAGCGATTGTGGAGAAGGGCTTTGAAGAAGGGTGGATAACACCGAATCCTCCGAAGAAGCGTACCAGTAAAAAGGTAGCGGTCGTTGGCTCTGGGCCTGCTGGATTAGCGGCTGCCGCTCAGTTAAATAAGGCAGGGCATAAGGTTACCGTATTTGAACGCGACGATCGTGTGGGTGGGTTATTGACTTATGGTATTCCGGAGATGAAGCTGCCATATGAAATTGTAGAACGACGTGTAAACCTGTTGCAAGAAGAGGGCATTCGATTCGTCACCAATACAGAAGTTGGAACGGATTATTCGGTTGACAAGCTACAGATGGACTTTGACGCTACCATCTTAACAGGTGGTGCAACAGTCCATCGGAATATGGAAGTGCCAGGAAGTAATCTAAAAGGGGTTCACGTTGCAATGGACTTCCTGCATGCGAACACGAAGAGTTTACTCGATTCAGACCTGGAGGATGGCCAGTTTATCTCTGCAACGGATAAGGATGTCATCGTTATTGGTGGTGGCGATACTGGTACCGACTGCTTAGCGACTGCGGTTCGTCACAACTGCCGAAGCCTAACCCAGTTTGATATTTATGAACAAAAAGCACCTACTCGAGACGAAAGTACAAATCCGTGGCCACAATATCCAATTATTCACCGCGTGGAATATGGTCATAAAGAGGCAACCAGTAAATTTGGGGAAGACCCCCGTGCATTTGCGGTTATGACCAAAAAATTAGTCGGTGATGAAAATGGCCATATTAAAGAAGTGCATACGATTAATGTTCGAACTCGCTATGAAAATGGGCAAAAGCTTCGAGAAGAAATTCCAGGTACGGAAAAGGTATGGCCAGCAGACTTGGTACTTATTGCGATTGGATTCCAAGGTCCAGATCAGCAGCTACTAAAGCAGCTGGAAATTGAAACCAATTCAAATTCCACTGTGAAAGCATCATACGGGGACTATACAACAAATATTGAGGGAATCTTTGCTGCGGGAGATATGCGCAGAGGACAAAGCTTAATTGTATGGGCAATCCATGAAGGAAGAGAAGCGGCTAGAGAATGTGATCGCTACTTAATGGGTGCATCCGATTTGCCATAACGCAGAGCCTGGGACATAAGTTAAATGAAAAGATGATATTACGAACAGTGCACTAATTCAGTGTAGGGAATATACGGAGACTCCTACGGGAAGACAGGCCTAGGTGAGACCCCGCAGTGATGCGCCTGCGTCTTATAGAATCGCTACGTAGCGGTCTTCCTCGGCGCAAGGCAGCGAAGAAGCTTATTCACAAGTAGTAGCCTGGCTCATCAGCCGCCCGTGGAAAGCGGAGTATATTCCCGAAGCGTGTATTACGCGCAAATTCGGATGTTATCTTGTCAAAAGCACTTATGTCCCAGGCTTTTCTATGCGAAATTAATTTGCGTGTGAGGACTGTTTCGAGGTATGATAGTATAGTGTTTTTGCTAAAATAATTACTGGGTTTCCAGTTTAACTGTATCATGCATTTTTAGAAACGAGGTTTAACAATGGCTAAAGAATCCATTTACGGATTAACGATGAATCAATTAACAGAATGGCTACTGGAAAAAGGTCAAAAACGATTCCGTGCTGAACAGGTGTGGGATTGGTTATATAAGAAGCGTGTTAGAGAATTTGCAGACATGAAAAATGTGAACAAGGAGACAATCTCCTTGTTAGAAGAGAACTTTGTTATCGAAACATTAGACGAGGAAATTAAACAAGTATCGAAAGACGGTACGATTAAATTCCTGTTCCGCTTATCTGACGGAAACTTAATTGAAACCGTATTGATGCGTTTTAATTATGGTTTATCAGTCTGTGTCACGACACAGGTCGGCTGTAATATAGGCTGTACATTCTGTGCCAGTGGATTATTGCGTAAGAGTCGTGATTTATCCGGTGGTGAGATTGTGGAACAGATCATGAAAGTACAGAAGCATTTAGATGAACAAGGAAAAGATGAACGGGTTAGTCATATTGTTGTCATGGGTATAGGTGAACCATTTGATAACTTCACGAATCTCCTTAACTTTATTCGAGTGGTTAATGATGAAAAAGGTCTTAAAATTGGCCAACGTCATATTACCGTATCAACAAGTGGCTTAGCGCATAAAATTTATGAGTTTGCTGATACCGAATTACAGGTTAACTTAGCAATCTCGCTACATGCCCCTAATAATGAACTTCGTACGCAGATTATGAAAATCAACCGTGCATTTCCGATTGAGAAGCTAATGCAGGCGGTAGATTATTATCTTGAGAAGTCTAATCGACGGATCACATACGAGTATATTATGCTAAAAGATGTCAATGATCATCAAGAAGAGGCAATACAGCTTGCCAAGCTATTACGTAAAAAACGCCATCTATCATATGTGAACTTAATTCCGTACAATTCCGTTGAAGAGCATAACCAATACCAGCGCAGTGATACAACGTCTATCCAAGCGTTTTATGAAACATTAAAAAACAATGGTATCAATTGTGGGGTTCGTTGGGAAAACGGCGCAGACATTGATGCAGCTTGTGGACAGCTAAGAAGTAAGCAAATTAAAAAGCAAAATATCGTATAAAGCACGATAAAGACTGACGCAGAAAAAATCTGGGTCAGTCTTTTTGTCGTTGAATATAATGGTGAAATATAATCATCACGAAAAAGGAGTTAGTCACATGTGTGGATTTGTTGGTGTGCTAGTGAAGGATGACCACCAATTAACCGAAGACATAAGAGAGCAGATGAATCAGGCAAAGACCTTTATCAAGCATAGAGGACCAGATGAGGATGGACGGTTTCAAGATGACCTTATGCTAGTGGAATTTGTCCGGTTGAGTATAATCGACTTGGATAAAGGGAAGCAGCCATTTTACTTTGGTGAAGATCGTTATGTACTTGTATTTAATGGTGAGATTTATAATTATAAATTATTGCGTTCTCGCCTCCAGAAGAAGGGCTATACCTTTGAAACCGAATCAGACACAGAAGTTGTTGCCACTATGTTTTTGGAATTTGGCGTGAATGCTTTTCGGGAACTAAGAGGAATGTTCGGACTGGCCATTTGGGATAAGGAAGAGGCGATTCTTTATGGAGCTAGAGACCCGTTCGGGATAAAGCCATTCTTTTACATGGAAGAGGACGGGGTATTCTATTTCGCTTCCGAGAAAAAAGCAATAACAACCGTTACTACCTCCCTTCCTCTTAATGAACAAGCACTCCAGCATTATTTCTCCTTCCAATACGTACCGACTCCGATGACATTAACGAACCCCATTCAGCTACTTGAACCCGGTCATTACTTCATTAAAAAACCACAGGAAAAAATAAGTAAGTCCCGTTATTTTCATGCAACCTTCCAACCAATTGACGGCAACGAAAAACAGATCATTAATCGAATTCAAGAAGTAATGGTCGATTCTGTTGAGGCTCATATGCAAAGCGATGTGCCGGTTGGGGCATTCTTATCAGGAGGTATTGACTCTAGTTTAGTTGTAGCGATAGCCAAGCACATGCAACCATCGATCAAAACCATATCAGTGGGGTTTGCAGAAGAAGGATATTCCGAAATACCGATTGCGGAAAGGACTGCGGCGGCGTTAGGAGTAGACAATATATCCTATGTCATTAGCCCAGAGGAATATGTTCAAAGTCTGTCTGAAATTATATCGCAATTAGATGATCCGCTTGCAGATCCCGCCTGTGTTCCACTGTATGTTGCAGCAAAAATTGCAAAGAATCATATGAAAGTAGTACTCTCTGGTGAAGGAGCGGATGAATTGTTTGGGGGCTATAATATTTATCGTGAATTTGAGTCATTGAAGCTATTTCGCTATATACCATCGATACTACTCAAATGGCTCAAGTATTTGTCACGGATTTTACCAGAAGGAGTGGCTGGAAAAAGCTTTATTGAACGGGGTACTACGCCACTTAAAGAGCGCTATATTGGGAATGCGAAGTTATTTGAGGAACAAGAGAAGCAAGCATTACTAACATCGTATCAAGCATCATGCAATTACCGACAAGTAACAGGAGAGCTTTTTGACCGTGTGGAAAATGATCATCCACTACATCAAATGCAATATATCGATATTCATACATGGCTCCCAGGTGATATTTTATTAAAAGCAGATCGCATGACAATGATCCATTCCATTGAGTTAAGGACACCATTTTTAGATAAAGAAGTGTTTGAAGTCGCTCGAAAAATCCCTGTGGAATATAAAATTACTGACCACACGACTAAGGCGATTTTGCGTAAAGCTGCGAAAGAATTTGTACCAGACCATGTGATAAATCGTAAAAAGCTAGGATTTCCAGTGCCAATTCGGCATTGGCTTCGGAATGAGCTGTATGAATGGGCACAAGCTATAATTAGGCGTAGTAACACAGATCATATTATCAATAAAGCATACTGCCTAAAGCTTTTAACCGAGCATAAACTCTATGAACGAGATCACGCCCGAAAGCTATGGGCCGTACTTATGTTTATGCTGTGGTACAAGAATTTCATCGAAGACCAAAGTTAACACATGGCTTGATTGGGGATACCTTGGCATGCGCCTAGACAATTAATCGGTATACCGTACTGACAGTGGAATGTCATTCATCCCATTCTTCGCAGAAATTCGATTTTTACCAAGGTCCTTCGATTTAATTAAGAGTTGGTCTGCATAAATATAAGCCTTTTTAATATCTAGTGTTTCATTTGCTTTATAATAGTACAAGCCAAACGAAGCCGAAAGTGAAATAGGAATGGTTTCATTATTATATTCCGCAACGGCAGGTGTCGTAATGATGCCATTTCGAATTCTTTCTACTAAAGTAACACATTCGTCATAGTCTTTATTCCGAATGAAGATCGTAAATTCCTCGCCACCACTCCGGAAGAGAAAATCATCCTCAGTTAAATAGTTTTGCAGCACAGAAGCGAAATGCTGAATAGCACGATCCCCGACGGCGTGATTATACGTGTCATTAATCCGTTTAAAGGAGTCAATGTCAGTTACAATAATGGCTAAGCGTTCACCAGATTCGTTTAACTCACTCATTTTCTTATCCATAAACGTCCGGTTATACACCTCTGTTAGAAAATCCGTATAGGCCATTTGTTCAAATTTATCCCGTTCCATCTTATGTTGGAGGGTTTGGTTAATTGCGATATTGGACCTACTAACTAAATAGTTGAACAGGAATAGACTGATAAGCATTTCCCATTGTTCGTTTTGTAAAAATATGAATAGAAATGCATTCGAAAATGCGATTTTTCCCATATCAAGAATACTTCTGCTTTTAATAAACGTAATAGCATCGTGTAAGGTTTTAATATCTCCAGTAATCGAGAAAATCACAGTTAAGTACAGGTGGGATAGTAATGACATAATAATCACAAGTGCAATTATAAGTATCCAATACCCAAATGGAACCTGATCAAATACAGGCTCTAAACCGTGGAAAAGGTAATAGGCAATCGCGCCATTTAGGGCAAAAGACCCAGTGTTATAAAAAGTATGTAAAAACTCTTCTTCATCAGCCGTTTTAGTTGCTTTTCGAATAAAAAAGATGGTGAACATATACAATGCTTCATAAATAAAAGCCCCAAGCGGTCCAGCGAATAAGGCCATCGCAATACTATAGGAAATGGCATAATCGATATTGGCGTTCCCTTGTTTGACGGCAACCTTTAAATGATAGTAAAGAATAGAAAAGAGATAAAATAAAGCTAGTACTAATAAATAAGTATCCCATTTCACTTGAATAGCACCGGAGCTTATTGCCACAACAACAGATACCATAAAAATAAAAATGATAAATAGTTTATCGAGACGCATGGATTGCATACCCCCCTTCCTGGACGTATAATCTAGTAAGTCTATCAACTATATTGGGTAAAAATTCCTACATCTTATAATATACCATATTTTGATAGAGATTCTTTAAAATTTTTAGAAAAAATAATAAAAATTTCAAACCGTGTAGTAGCATGTGAATACCGTCATTTTTACCGTAACAGCACGTCCCAAAAAAGGATCTATTTCATCCTCATTTAGACTTATTGAAGAATAGCTTATACATGCGTATAATGAAGAATATATAAGTAGAAAGTATGTTGTTGTTCCAAACAAAACTATTGCTACAAGTAAAAATTTACTGACTAGCGAAGTATATTCCTGTAGCGGGTTTGCACGATGACTCCCGCCAGTTTATAGATGAAATTATTACGAAACGGTTAAATGCCGTATAGGAGTAGAGAGATGAAACATAAAGCTGTTATTTTAGGCAATAATTACTATATAGGATTAAGTACGATTAGAAGCCTCGGTATCCACGGCGTGCACACAGTAGCTGTGGATTATTCGGAAGAGGATCGGTATGGCGCGGCATCAAAGTATTGCGCTGAATCCATCCTAGTTCCTCACTACAAAGAAGAAACTGAAGGCTTTATCCATGCATTAATTGACTATGCCAAAAAACAAGATGAAAAACCAGTACTTATTCCTTGTCATGATACGTATTTAGAGGTTCTTGATGCCCATTTAAATACAATCAAGGAATATTACTTAATTCCACAAACAGAACAAGGATTAGCGACGAAAGTCATGAATAAAGATCATTTATATGCCCTTGCAGAAGAGCATGGCGTGCGTGCACCAGAAACAGTACGCATTCACGAGCCAAACTTCAAAGAACGCGTGTTAGAAGAAATTAAGTTCCCGTGTATCGTAAAGCCGGTTGATTCACCTGCTTTCGTATCAACCTTCCGAAAGAAAATCTTCATGGTTCATACGATGGAAGAACTAGACGAGGCACTGGAAAAAGCAAAAGCTGCTAACTTAGAAGTGTTTGTGCAACGAATTATTCCGGGGTTTGATGACCATATGTACACCTTTGATGCCTATTTAGATCAGAATTCGAAGGTTACCCATTGGACGACATGCCAAAAGCTACGCCAATACCCAATTAACTTTGGTGCATCGGTCTACACAATCCAAAAATACACACCAGATTTATATGAAATAGGTGCGAAGTTTTTAGAGGGAATTGGTTATAAAGGCTTTGCCGAGATTGAATTTAAGAAGGACGAACAAACGGGTGAATTTTACTTAATTGAAATAAATGCTCGTATCACCAACTTTAACCATCTTCTCTATAAGGTAGGACTGAATTTCCCCTACATTACGTACCGTGAGATGATTGGTGATCCGTTAGAACCAAAAGCCTTAACCGAAACCACAAACCGTGCATTTTGGTATGGCTATGAGGACATGCTAGCAGTTAAAGATTATATTAAAAGTGGACAGCTTAAACCATCAGCGGTCGTAAAATCGCTGTTCAGACCGAAAGCATATGCCATATGGAGCTTGCAGGATCCTAAACCTGCACTTTCCTTTATGAAAACCAGAGTAGGAAAATTATTCGGTGGCCGTAGAAAGGCGAGGAGGTAGTGGAATGCAATTACGTGAATTACTAGGAGCAATTGAAATAACGAATAATGAGGATATAGCACCGGTAGAGATTAACCAGGTCTCCTATCATTCGCAAAAGGTAAGGGATGGGCATCTGTTTGTTTGTGTGAAAGGCTATAAAACGGATGGACATAAATACCTTGCTGATGCTGTAAAACGTGGTGCAGTAGCCGCTGTTGTAGAAGAAATCCAAGCCGATGTAAATGTACCACAGTATGTTGTAAAAGATAGCAGAATCGCACTGGCGAAATTGGGAGCACATTTTTATAACTATCCTTCTAAAAAGCTCAATATGATCGGCATAACTGCGACAAATGGGAAAACTACTACTTCCTACATGACGAATGCCATTTTGGAAAACGAAGGACATCGAACTGGGTTAATTGGAACAGTCATCATTAAAAATGGCGATGAATCGATTCCAGCGGAACTGACAACCCCAGAGTCTTTAGATTTACAGCGTTACTTAAGTGATATGGTGGAAAACGATGTGTCCCATGTAACAATGGAGGTATCCTCAGCAGCACTTGAATTACATCGCGTTGAGAGCGTTGAGTACGATATTGTGTCACTAAATAATATGAGCCGTGAGCATATGGAAATGCACGGCACCTTTGAACGCTATTTTGAAGTGAAATCTAGCTTAATTCGCAATGCATCAGCGAATAGCTTTGCTGTACTGAATTTAGATGATCAATACTCAGCTTCGCTAGTTGATAAAACAAAGGCGACTGTTATTTCCTTCGGTGTGGAAAGTAAAGAAGGGTATGTTCATTGTAAAAACCTTGATTTAACAACAGGACGAGGGAAATTTACGGTAGAAATTTTAAAACCATTCGAAGCAAATGGCTTAAAATTTGAGCCAAGTGAATTTGATGTAGAGCTAGCTGTACCAGGATTACACTCGGTTTATAACTCGATGGTTGCGATTATTATTAGCCTTCTAAGTGGTGTTTCGATTGAGACAATCCAAAAGACATTAAAAGAATTTACTGGTGTCCCAAGACGATTTGAATTTATCTATGAAGAAGACATTAAAGTTGTCGATGATCACTTTGCAAATCCAGGTAATATTAATGTGACATTACAAACATTAGATTATATGGATTATGATAAGCTACATGTAGTCTATGCAATAAGAGGGCAGCGTGGTGCAACCATTAACCGAGAAAATGCTGAGGTAATTGTGAACTGGGCAGAAAATCTTGGTATTAAAGAAGTTATTGCAACACGTAGTGTATCCCATACAACACCAAAAGATGAAGTGACAGATGATGAGACAAAAGCCTTTTTAGAGGTGATGGAAAAAGCAAATATCGGCGTGAGATTATATACAGAATTACCGGATGCTATTAATGATGCACTTTCCAACGCAACGAAGGGTGACTTGGTCTTATTAGCAGGGTGTCAAGGAATGGATTACGGTGCAGAGATTGCACTAGAATCGTTAAACAAAGAAAACGTAGAAATTAAATAGGATGTCATGCAGTAAGCAATACATTAGATAAAGCAGGTGGAAGGATTGGAACACAAAAAGCTCGGGGTACTAGGCGGAATGGGTCCTGCTGCCACGGCACTCTTTTTTGAAAAAGTAATCGAAAATACAAAAGCCAATAAAGACCAAGAACATATCGACATGGTTATTCTTAACCATGCCACAATCCCAGATCGGACAAGCGCTATATTGGAAGATAATAAGACTGATTTTTTAGTTGCCGTTCAAAAGGATTTTGACCTTTTTGAAGCGGCTGGTGTTGCGAATATTGCCATCCCATGTAATACGTCTCATTATTTTTATGATGATATGCAGGCGATGACGTCGATTCATATTATCAATATGATTGAAGAAACGGTGCAGTATATCCGTGATAAATATGGCCCATCTGCAAAGGTTGGAATTTTGGCGACAGATGGAACCATTAATACTGGTATATATCAGAATGAATGTCATAAATATAATATGAAGGCACATATCCCAAATGTGCTTGTACAGGAACAAGTCATGCGAACGATTTATGATTTCAAAGCAGACAAACCTGTTGACGTGTTAGGATTTGAGCGCATCATCACAACTATGATGGAAGAGGAGAATTGTGATTGTGTCATTCTAGGATGCACAGAGCTCTCCTGTATCCCGGTTGGAGATCACATCCAGCCATATTGTGTGGATGCCATGCAAGTATTAGTAAATGAAGCCATAACACGATCCGGAAAAACACTGAAGAAACGAGAAGTAATCCCAAATTTTGAGTAAGGAGGGAGATGCGTGATTTCTAATAGAGAAGCATTTGATGAATTCTTACTCGAATCGTTCAAGGATGGTAGAAGTGTTCGTGAACTAAGACTATCTGATGAAGAAGCTAATTACTTAAAAGTGAAAATACCAAAAGCAAAATTTAAAACACTACAAACGGAAGAATCGACAGCAGCAAAGAAGTGGTATGAAGTCGATACCCGTTAGACCAACCGTTACAACCCCTACCAGCTTGATTTGGTAGGGTTTTTTATTGCCTTAATTTATCCTTCAACTACCTCGCATTTCCATCAGAGTGCTTTACACTACCAAACTTACTCTGGAAAAATTTCTCCAATTAATCCTTTTCTATTTCTGCTTAAAACTATATAACGATTCCTAAACGTATAATAAAATATCGGGCATTTATATGTAATAATAATGCGAAAATTAACCTAAATCTATTTCGGTAAAATAAGAATAAATAAATAATTCACGCCTTACTCCTACATTTTACCGAAAAACAAATTATGAAAACGCATTAAATTAGAAGAAAATTCCATATAGATGAAATGATTATTCATTGAACGAAAATACAATTAGTTAGTGTAATTCTGATTATATTGACATTAAGATACACTATCGATAAAATCAAACTAACGTTAATTAAACGGAATTTAAATTACCGTTATATTGATTGGTTATGGAAAAATAAGGAGGGACATCCATGAAATATACAACAGCAGATTTGAAGCGAGTTGCTACAGGAAACCTAGCCCCACCACCTTGTGACAAGACTTTACAAGTAACCGTTAACTATGCGGAAGATGGCTTAGCCAAGGGAACGTGGGAAGTCGATCGGAAATACATAAATGGGCACGGTGTTGTGATGGGTGGTTTTTTAACCGCTGCAGCAGATATTATGATGGCTTATGCCATCACATCACAACTAACGGATAATCAGGGCTTTGCCTCGGTTGACATCCATACAACGTTTCATCGCCCGGCAGTAGAAGGAGAAATAACCGTCACGGCACAAGTAGAAAAGCTAGGGAGAACCCTAGCCTATGTAGTAGCAGATTTATTCCAGAACGGGAAAAAGGTTGCCAGCTCTGTTTCGTCGTTACTGATTAGAACGGAGAAGTAGCCATAAGCTACTTCCCGCTAACTTCTTGTATGCTTCCTAACGCAAATACTTCTTTGAAAAATCTCTTGGCTGGTTCTTCTAATAACTTGTAGTAATCGGTGAATAGAGAGCCTGCTGAATCCCCTAGCCATTGCTCCGGTAATAGCTCCTGCGGAAGATTGGGGTCAATGAATAAAAACTTACGATATTGGTGAACTAGTAGCGCAGATTTTACAAAGCAACTCCCATCGCTCAGCTCACCCTTCTCAATTTTTGTTTTATCAATGACATACTTTTGGCTATATTCCTGAATAAACCGTTGATAGCGCTTGTTTACGTCATCCAAATCCCAGCATTTTTCCACGAGAAATGCTTCTTTTTCCATGCCCTCATAACTCGCATTGAAAAACGTAACATATTCCCCCATATCATATTTTTCAATTAAACGATTTACTTGTACCTCTAGTGGATTCGGCGTAATCCAACAGCTATTCGCAAGCATGCCGAAACCACTCCATACTAATTCTTTTCTGAGCTCATCGCGAAGATGGCGTTTGTTCTCCGGAATGGTGTAAACCAACATACGCCACTGTCCATCCCAAGAAGGGTGCTCCGTCTTATAAATTCGCTTCGATGCTTCCTCCATCCGAGCTTGTCCTCGCTCGGTTAAGGAGTAGTAGCTTTTGTTACCAATTTTGTTCGCCTGGACCCAGCCTTGCTTACTCATCCGCGAAATCGCCGCACGCACAGCTTGCTCATTATGCCCAAATTCCTGAAGCAAGCGGATCAGACTACCAATCCAAATCACATTATCATAATGCCTTATATAATCACCAAAAAGAGTGAAAATCATCGATCTAGTATTAAATTGCTTTTCCATCAAAACTACCTCTCTCTTGTTTGCCAACTAGTAACTCACCAGTCTAGTAGTTCAAATTTTATCAGAAATAAAGTGAGATGAATAGTAAGGGCTAGGATAAATGAAAATCTAATATGCAAAAAACTAACATGCACTGATTTAGCGTCGGGAATATACGTAGACTCCTGCGGGAGGAAGGGCCTAGGCGAGACCCCGCAGTGAGGGTGCTACTTGAATAACCTTCTTCGTTCCCTTGCGCTGAGGAAGCATACTCCGAAGCGATACTAGCAGACACAGGCGCACTGCTTTTAAGCGCGAGGAGGCTCGCCAGCCCCCCCGCGGCAAGGTAGACACTGCGAGGTAGTTTCGAGCAGATGTCACCCCTGTACTGGAAGTGAAAGCGAAGTGTATTCCCGGAGCGGGTTACAAGCACCAAACGATAACTTCATCTAGCATATATTGTCGAAACAAAGTTAGAAAATTTAAACTAATCATATTGTTATTCGTATAACACTTTGTTATGATAGCGTTAAATAAACGTTATGAAAAGGGTGATGATATGTACAACTACGTGGAAGACGGTGACTCGAAAACCACTGCATATGTAGAAGTAGACTCAGATAAATACCAAGCATTTATGGCCCGAATTGAAGCAGGTGAAAAAATCGAAGCGGATGACTGGATGCCCGAAGACTACCGTCAGGCATTAATCAAACTCATATCCATGCATGGAATTAGTGAAATCATGGGGGCACTTCCGGAAAAGGAATGGGTACCAAAAGCACCAACTCTTAAGCGGAAATTAGGAATTATGGCAAAGGTACAAGATGAGATGGGGCATGGACAGCTATTACTCCGAGTAGCAGAGGATTTAATGAAACCATATGGGAAAACAAGAGAAAATCTCATGGAAGATTTACTAAATGGCGATTTAAAATTTCATAATGTGTTTCATATGCCGACGAAGACTTGGGCAGATGCTGGTATGGTCGGATGGTTGGTGGATGGGGCTGCTATTATGTCGCAGACGAATATGCTAGATGCTTCTTATGGACCATACCAACGAGCGCTGCAACGTATTTGTCAGGAGGAAGTATTTCATGCACAGCACGGGGAATCAATTATCATGGCCTTGGCAGAGGGAAATGACTATCAACGGGATATTTTACAAGAATCGTTAAATCGCTGGTGGCCATCACTACTCATGTTCTTTGGTCCGAGTTCAGCTGAAACGACTGGCTCCTCTAAGCAAGACTTGATGATTCATTACCGGATTCGGAAAAGCACGAATGAAGAACTACGCCAAGCCTTTTTGACGAAGTATTTACCTCGTGTTTTTTCACTTGGATTAACGGTACCAGATGAAACAGTTCACTATGACAAGGAGCAAGAAAAATGGGTTTACCAGCAGCCTGATTGGGATGAATTTAAACAAATCATTCGTAATAATGGGCCACGATCAAAGGAACGACTGCGCTTGCGGCAAATTGCATATGACAATAATCGCTGGGTAAGGCAAGCATTAGCAACGGAAACAGTTGGCGTATAAGCAAGAGGGGGGAGTGTTTCGAATGACAAAGGAATCGGACTTCTATCAAGTGTATGAGGTGTTTAGTAGAAGAGGGGTAAAATCACCGATGCAGCATCAATTTAGTTTGCTCGCTCCGAATCAGGAAATGGCGATGATGATGGCACAGGAGAACTTTATGAGACGTGAGGATGTTATTGATGTCTGGGTCGTGAAGCAGCAGGACGTTCGCAAAATGACTAGTGAGGAAAGAACCGCATGGACGAACCGGTTAGATAATAAAGATTACCGCACGACGAAGGGCTACGGGTATCTTCGTAAAAAGTGGCGAGAGAAGGAACAAGGCATGCTGGATGAGAAGGAGATCATGTCTTGGAAAGAGGTGAAGAAGCAATGAATAAACTCGTGGAATCACCAGAACAGGCCAAACAAGATCTAGCATACTGCAACGCTTTACGGGAGCTTTTGTTCCAGTTAGCAGACGATGATTTTATAATCGCTTTTCGCGGATCCGAGTGGTTAGGGTTAGCACCACATATTGAAGCAGATGTTGCCTATTCCTCAATCACACAGAACACAATGGGGCATGCGTACATGTTTTACCAATTATTAGAGGAACTTGGCGTAGGGAATGCTGATATTATCGCTCATGACCGGATGGCAGAAGAACGAAGGAATGGGACGTATTTAGAGAAGCGAAATGGTGAAGGGGTTTATTTTGAGGAGCCTTATTATGACTGGGCTTTAGCTATTGTGCGGAACTTTTTCTATGAAACATTTAAACAAATAAAATTGAAAGCGATTACAGCAAGCTCCTATCAGCCACTTGCAAATGTGGCAACAAAGGCACTGATGGAGCACCCCTATCATTTAGCGCATTGGAAGCTTTGGGTTCAGCAGATTCAGAATTCTTCTAAGGAGGCAAAAAATCGCATTGCACAACGAGTACTGGAGGCTTGGGAGGAATTTGCAGATGTATTAGAGCTCGGAGAATTAGCGGAGGATATGGTGCGCTACAACTTAATATCAATGGATGAAGCAGCACTAAGGCAGGAATGGCTAGCGGCTATCAAGGCAACCGTACTCGATACTCCAACAATACCGTTAGGAAAGAAATACGGCAATGGTCGAAATGGGGAGCATAGTGGAGATTTACAACAGGCATTAGCGACTTTGGCAGAAGTATATAACCAGGATAAGTCAGCAAGTTGGTAGATTACGAGTCTTATTTTTATTAGAACGAATATGTATGTAGCAAGGGAGGGTAGATAATGACCAAGACCGATCAACTAGAGGAAATCCATGCTGTATTAAAAACAGTAGATGATCCGGAGCTTCCATCTGTCAGTGTCTATGACCTTGGAATGCTCTATGAAGTAAGCATAATTGGAGCAGATGTCCACCTTCGTATGATACCGACATTTGCAGGCTGCCCTGCCCTTGATTTCATAGAACAACAGGTTAAAGAAGCAGTCGAAGCTCTAGACTGGGTGAACCATTGTACCGTGAAGTTTTCGATGGAAAAGCTATGGTCTACAAATGCCATAACCGATAAAGGAAAGCAAGAACTTAAGAAACATGGTATTGCACCACCCCCAGAAAACTATCGGCCAGGGGAAGAATGGACGGTTCACTGTCCGTATTGTGATTCGGACTATACCTCTATGGAAAATGTATTTGGACCAACGGCCTGCCGTAGTATTTTATATTGCATGGCATGTAGAAATCCATTCGAAGCAATGAAGCCGGTAGTGCCAATTACGGAAATAAAAGGATGAAAGGAGAAATACTAGATGGTGAAATTAATTGCGTTATACAAGCAACCAGCAGATGAGGAAAAATTCAATGAGCATTATTTTAATACGCACGCACCAATTACCAAACAAATTCCAGGACTAAGGAAAATGGAGGTTACGAGAATCGTGGGATCACCAATGGGAAAAAGCGAGTATTACCTATTATGCGAAATGTACTATGATGACCACCAATCCTTAAACGAAGCAATGAAAACAGATGAAGGGAAGGCATCGGGAAAAGACGTGATGAAGTTTGCTGGTGATATTGTCACGCTCATGATTGGTGAGGAAGTAAATGACTAAGCATATCCATGTCTATTCGGTGGAGGAAATTGGGATTATCCAATTGAATCGTCCAGCGGTATTAAATGCCTTGAGTAGAGAAATGGTCGATGAAATTGTGGCGCAATTAGCGTCTTTTGACAGCGATGATAGGGTCCGTGTGATTGTCATGAAAGGCAATGAAAGAGCCTTTGCCGCTGGAGCAGATATTGAGGAAATGCTGGAGGATACCAGCCTCACATTAGAAATGCTAAATCCATTTGCCGCATGGGACAGAATTAGTTTGATAAAGAAACCGATTATAGCAGCGGTAAATGGAATGGCTTTAGGTGGTGGATTCGAATTAGCCCTACATTGTGACCTAATTGTTGCGGCTGAGGATGCTAAGTTCGGATTTCCAGAAGTAAAGCTCGGGGTCATGCCTGGAGCTGGTGGCACCCAGTTTTTAACACGGGCGATGGGTAGAAGAAAAGCGCTGGAATGGATTTGGCTCGGGGAGATGATGACAGCAAAAGAGGCGAAAAAATTTGGCGTTATCAACCGAATCGTAGCACCAGAGCTAGTCGAAGAAGAGACAATGCTGATAGCCAAGCAGCTAGCAAAACTTCCACCTGTATCGTTACGGCTAATTAAAGAAGCAGTGCATGCGGCAGAGGATTTGTCCATGCAAGAAGGGAAACAACTGGAACGGAAAAATTTCTACTTGTTATTTTCTACTGAAGATCAAACGGAAGGAATGCAAGCATTTAAAGAGAAGCGTCCACCTAATTTTAAGGGGAAATGAGCCCATGAGTTATGAAACAATTAATTATGACAAACAAGCGCAGGTAGCCGTCATCACCTTAAATCGTCCGTCCGCTTATAATGCGTTCACAGAGCAACTAAACAAGGAACTACTCCATGCGATTAAACAAGCGACGAAGGATAAAGAAGTGCGATGCGTCGTTTTGACAGGGAAGGGCAAGGCGTTTTGTTCTGGCCAGGATCTAGCAGAAGTGAATGAGCAGACCAATCATGCGACCTTCTTGCACGAACGCTATCACCCCATGCTACAAGCAATCAAACAATCACCTAAGCCGGTAATCGCGGCAGTCAATGGAATAGCGGCTGGAGCTGGTATGAGTCTGGCCCTGGTAGCGGATTTTCGAATCATGAAACAAGAAGCGAAATTCGTTAGTGCCTTTATGAATGTAGGGCTTGTCCCAGATACGGGATTTTTATATGAGTTACCACGAATGATTGGCTATGCAAAGGCACTTGAAGTTGCGGTGCTTGGTGTGCCAATTACCGCGGATGCTGCTAAAGAATTAGGTCTAGTCACAGCGGTGTATGAGGCAGTAGAGTGGGAGCAAGCTGTAGGAGAGTTTGCAACTAGAATAGCCAAGCTACCAACAAAGGCATTTTCACTCATTAAGCGCTATATGCAAGCGGGTATGAATCAGGACTATGAGGAACTATTAGCGCAAGAAGCATTTGCCCAACGGATCGCTGGGATGTCTGATGACCACCAGGAAGGATTACAAGCCTTTTTAGAAAAAAGAAGCCCGAATTTTAACGGAAACTAGGAGGGAAAACCATGGAACAAACGGTAACGGAAAAAATAACGACAGTTGGCGAATTGAAACGGACGCACTACCCGATGATTATTAATGGTGAACGAGTGGAAAGTGTAGCGGGAGAAGTATTCGAAACCTATGATCCTGCCAAGGGGGAAGTAATTGCAACGGTAGCAAAAGCAACAATTGAAGATGCAGAAAAAGCGGTCCAAGCGGCAAGAAATTCATTTGATAACGGGAAATGGCGTAAATACCCGGTAGGAAAACGGGCACGTGTTTTACATAACATTGCTGCTATTATGCGTAGTCGTTTTAATGAATTAGTCGAGATAGAGGTTTTAAATAGTGGGAAATCCATTGGCGCAGCACAAGTGCAGGTCAATCAGGCAATCGAGGATTTTGAATTTTACGCGGGTGCGATTGTTGGTCACCGAGGAACCGTAAACAATATGCCAAACGGATTTTTCAATTACACCCATAAAGAGCCTGTTGGGGTATGTGCGCAGATTATTCCATGGAATTACCCCATGATGATGGCAGCGTGGAAAATTGCCCCAGCGATTGCGGCGGGCTGCTCTGTTGTGGTGAAGCCTGCTAGTCTCACACCAATTACCGCGATTATCTTAACTGAAATTTGCCATGAAGCAGGTGTACCAGAAGGGGTTGTCAATACGATTCCAGGCTCAGGGGAAGTTATTGGTGACTACCTAGTCCAGCATCAGGACGTTAATAAAGTGGCATTTACAGGATCAACGCCAACGGGTAGGGACATTATGGGAAAAGCTGCTAGCACGTTAAAGCGATTAACCCTTGAATTAGGCGGTAAATCACCAAGTATTATTTTTGATGATGCTGATCTAGAAGCGGCTGTTGCGGGTTCCTTGTTTGGAATCTTCTTTAATACCGGTCAGTCCTGTGAAGCAAGGTCCCGGCTGTTCGTTCACGAAGCCATTTACGATAACTTTATCACGCAATTCGTCTCCAAAACAGAAAAGCTAAAGGTAGGCGACCCGTTTGATAAAAACACCCATCTCGGGTCAATTATTAACCGTAGCCAGCTAGAAAAAATTGATGCCTATGTCCAATCAGCACGGGAAGATGGGGCAACCGTTCTAACTGGTGGAGAAGAACTAACGATTGAGGGGTTTGAAAATGGTTATTGGTATGCCCCAACCATTATTGCCGATGTTACCCCGGACATGAAGGTTGTACGGGAAGAGATTTTTGGTCCAGTTGTTGTCGTGGAAAAATTCACGGATGAACGGGATGTGATTAAACGGGCAAACGATACGGAATATGGGCTTGGCTCTGCTGTCTGGACAACAAACCAAGCACGCGCAACTCGTGTTGCCCATCAAATTCAAGCCGGGATTGTCATGATCAATAGTCCATTTTCGGCATTCCCTGGTACACCATTTGGTGGCTATAAGCAGTCTGGATTTGGAAGAGAACTTACGGTCGAAACACTCGATTTATATATGGAGGATAAGAGTGTCCTTTCCTACTATGGTCCAAAACCAATCAATCCTTTTGGTGTTTAGTAGTTTACGAGAAAGAGGTGCGGCTACATGAGGCTTGAAAAAATTACCGTTGTTGGTGCTGGAGTAATGGGGAGAGGCATCGCCTATGTGTTAAGTCTAGCGGGCTTTCATACGACTATGGTTGATGTCTCTCTGGAGCAATTACGATTAGCGAAAAATGAAATTACTCAGCTAGCAGAACATGCAGTTCAGCGAAACAAAATCAGTTCAGAAGCAAAGGATAACGTAGTAGAGAATATCCATCTATCAGTAGAGCTTGAGGCAGTGGCGAAGGAGACGGATTTTGTTATCGAGGCAGTCCCGGAGAGGCGCGATTTAAAACAGCAGGTTCTTGCCACAGTGGATGCCCACGCCCGGGCGGAGGTCATCATCGCATCGAATACGTCTACGATTAGTCCGACTGAGCTTGGTTCTTATACCAAACGTCCGCAGCAAGTAGCGGCCATGCATTTCTTTAATCCGGTTCATCGCATGAAGCTAGTAGAGATTGTGAAGGGGCTTGAGACGAGTGAGGAGACGGTGAACGTCATTCGTGAAGTGGCACACCAAATCGGTAAGGAAACCGTAGAAGTGAAAGAGTTTCCTGGCTTTGTGACCAGTCGAATTAGTGCCATGGTAGGTAATGAAGCATTTTACATGCTCCAAGAAGGTGTGGCCACGGCTGAGGACATTGATAAAGCGATTCGCCTTGGTCTGAATTACCCCATGGGTCCCCTTGAATTAGGGGACTTGGTTGGACTGGATACCCGGCTCCATAATTTAAAATACTTACACGAAACCTTAGGGGAAAAATTCCGTCCAGCCCCACTGTTGGAGCAATATGTAAAGGCGGGAAGATTAGGGAGAAAAACAGGTCGTGGTGTGTATGATTATTCAAGTGATGGTGAGTGATGGAAATGAGAGAGGTTGTCATTGTTGATGCAGTACGTACGCCGATTGGACGTTATAAGGGTGTCTTACGGGATAGTCGTCCAGATGACTTAGCAGCACTAGTAATCAAGGGATTATTGGAACGAAATCCACAGGTTCCGTATGAGGATATAGAAGAGGTTGTCTTGGGAAATGCCAATCAAGCCGGGGAGGATAATCGTAATGTTGCGAGAATGGCTGCCTTACTAGCTGGGTTACCAATAACAGTTGGTGGAACAACGATTAATCGCCTTTGTGGGTCAGGACTAGATGCGGTTGTCTATGCGGCCCGTGCAATCGCTCAAGGGGACGGTGATATTTTCATAGCTGGTGGAACAGAAAGTATGACACGTGCCCCGTTGGTGATGGCTAAGCCAGATCGCGATTTTCCAAGAGGAAATCAGGAGCTCTTCGATACAACTATCGGCTGGCGATTCATTAACCCGGCATTGGAAAACGAGTATGGAACCGACTCGATGCCCGAAACAGCAGAGAATGTAGCAAAGCAGTTTCACATTAGCCGAGCAGACCAGGATCAGTTTGCCCTAACAAGCCAACTGCGAACGAAGAAGGCGATGGAGGAAAAGCGCTTTGCAAGTGAACTCATTCCAGTGGTCTATCGCGATAAAAAAGGAAATGAAATCCGAATCGAAACAGATGAACACCCACGCCCACAAACAACATTGGAAAAGCTAGCGAAACTAAATCCATTATTTGAAAATGGAACAATCACGGCTGGAAATGCATCCGGAATAAATGATGGTGCCTCCACCTTATTGCTAATGAGTGCAGAAAAAGCAAAATCACTACAGCTGAAGCCGTTGGCGAGGTATGTTGCTGGGGCAACAGCAGGGGTTGCGCCTGCATTAATGGGAATTGGACCAATTGAGGCGACAAGAAAAGCGTTAACACGTGCTGGTGTATCGATTGCAGATATCGGATTAATCGAATTAAATGAAGCATTTGCCTCACAATCTATCGCCTGTATACGGGAGCTTTCGCTAGATACAGAGATTGTCAATGTGAATGGGGGTGCGATTGCACTTGGTCATCCGCTCGGTGCAAGTGGTGCCCGGATTCTCACGACACTTGTCCATGAGATGAGCAAGCGCAACACCAAGTATGGCCTGGCTACGATGTGTATCGGGGTTGGTCAAGGAATAGCGGTCATTGTAGAAGGGAATTTGTCTACTTAACACATGTTTTAAATGAGGGACGTCCATGAGGAGGGAGTAATGATGAACCGAGTAACGGATTTGCTCAATATCCAGCATCCAATCATTCAAGGTGGCATGGGAAATATATCAAACGCCAAGCTCGCTGCAGCTGTATCGGAGGCAGGCGGGTTAGGCACAATTGGTTGTGGAACGATGCCACCTGATGAAGTGGAAGAAATCATTTTGCAAACGAAGCAGTTAACCGAGAAGCCTTTCTCACTTAACATTGCGATAAACGTAACCCCACATGTCGATGAATTACTAGCATTAAGTGTGAAACACCAAGTTCCTGTTGTGTCGCTTTCAGCAGGGAATCCATCCCCATATATTCCATTTCTCCATGAGCATCACAAAATTGTATTAGCGGTCGTTGCTTCTGTTAGCCATGCCCAAAAAGCAGAAGCGGCTGGCGCTGATATTTTAGTCGCTGAAGGATATGAAGCAGCAGGTATCAATTCTATTCTCGAACTGACAACATTCACCTTAATCCCGCAAGTTGTTCAAAAGGTACAAATCCCAGTCATTGCCGCTGGGGGAATTGGTGATGGAAAAGGGTTAGCGGCAGCATTTATGTTAGGTGCAGAAGGTGTGCAAATTGGTACCCGATTAATCGCCACACAGGAAGCCCCTTTTCATGATACGTATAAACAACAGCTCCTCCAAGCAAGCGGTACCGACGCCATTATCATCGGAAGAAGTGTCGGAACGATTCGGCGGGTGCTCACCACCCCATATGTGAAGAAACTGCAGGAACTGGAAAAAAAGGGAATGAGCATGGAAAATTACCGCCACTATACGTCTGAGGAACGGCATGTAGTAGCTGCGTTAGAAGGGGAAGTGGAGCAAGGCTTTTTAAATAGTGGACAGATTGCTGGCTTAGTGGAGGATGTTCCAAGTGTACAGGAGTTGTTGAATGACATGGTAAATGGAGCCAAGAAACAACTTGCTAAAGGAATGAATTTATTCGGATGACCAATTAGTGAGAAGTAAAGAAGGAGGGCTATTGATGGAAGAATCCTACCCAATCAAACAGGTGATGGATGAAGCGGGCAACCTAGTGGATGCGGAAAAGAAACCATTGATTAAGCAGGAGTTAGTACAGCAAGGATACTATCATATGTATCGGATTCGTGCCTTTGACAAAAAGGCAAAAAGCTTACAGCGACAAGGAAGAATTGGAACGTATCCACCATTTGAAGGGCAAGAGGCAGCCCAAGTGGGAAGTGCTCTTGCATTAGGTCCTGACGATTGGCTATTTCCTACCTACCGGGATCACGGTGCAATGCTAACCTTTGGAGCGGATATGACGCGGACATTTTTATATTGGAATGGTCGCGTGGAAGGCTGTGTTCCACCTGCAAACAAGCACATTTTTCCCGCTGCCGTTCCAATTGCGACCCAAATCCCACATGCAGTAGGGGCATCGTGGGCTGAAAAACGGAAAGGAACGACCAATATAGCGATTGCTTATTTTGGAGACGGAGCGACATCAGAAGGAGATTTTCATGAAGGGTTAAACTTTGCGAGTGTCTTTCAAACGCCGACTATCTTTTTTAACCAGAATAATGGTTATGCCATTTCAGTCCCGTTTTCCCGGCAAACGAATTCGAAAACAGTTGCCCAAAAAGGGAATGCCTATGATATGCCAAGTGTGCGGGTAGATGGAAATGACTTTTTCGCGGTATATATGGAGGTGGAAGCGGCTGTCCAGCGAGCTCGCGTGGGTGGTGGACCGACATTGATTGAAGCGGTGACCTGGCGTAAGGGCGCCCATACCACCGCAGATGATCCGTCGAAATACCGACCGGAAGAGCAGGGGCAAGATGTTGTTGATCCGATTCATCGTCTGGAGCTTTTTATGAAAAACCATGGATTTTGGGATGAAAAACAGATGGAGAACCAGCATACAGTGATAGCGGAAGAGATAGAGGCTGCTGTTTTGGCGATGGAATCATATCCGAAAGCAAATGCAACGGACATGTTTGACTACGTTTTTGCCAATCCGCCAAAACAGTTACTGAATCAAAAAAATGCCTATCTTCAATTGTTAGGGGGCGAGTAGGATGGCAACCGAAGTAAAACAATCGGTGGAGCAAACGCAACAGACGCAACATCTAACCATGATACAAGCAATTAATGACGGGTTGAAGACCGTGCTAGAGCAAGATGAAACGACCCTGATTTTAGGAGAAGATGTGGGAAAAAATGGTGGCGTATTTCGGGCAACCGATGGACTGCAGGAACAATTTGGAATAGATCGCGTAATAGATACCCCGCTATCTGAATCGGGAATTATCGGAACTGCGGTGGGTCTTGCTGTTAATGGGTTAAAACCGATAGCTGAAATTCAATTTATGGGCTTTATTTATCCGGCGTTTGATCAAATAATGACCCATGTATCGCGAATTCGAATGCGAACAATGGGACACTATGCCGTTCCAATGGTGATTCGGGCACCATATGGAGCAGGTGTCCGGGCACCAGAAATTCACTCCGACAGTGCAGAAGCCATCTTCACCCATATGCCAGGTATCAAAGTAGTTTGCCCGGCCAGTCCGTACGATGCTAAAGGCTTACTCATCGCCGCTGTAGAAGATCCAGACCCGGTAATTTACATGGAACCAATGGGATTGTACCGCTCAGTTCGAGAAGAAGTGCCAATAGAAGCGTATTCAGTAGCAATCGGGAAAGGAAGAATTCGTACAGAAGGAAAGGACATTACCTTAATTACATGGGGCGCGATGGTGCCGTTAGTCGAAAAAGTAGCAAAACAAATGGAAACGAACGGGATTAGCTGTGAAGTGCTTGATTTAAGAACACTATATCCCATTGATGTGGACTTAATCGCGGAATCGGTTCGTAAGACAGGCAGGGCAGTTATTGTTCACGAGGCGCCACGAACAGGCGGATTAGGCAATGACATCATATCCATCATCAATGATACAGCCTTTTTATATATGAAAGCACCAATCGAACGTGTAACAGGATTTGACGTGCCAGTGCCTTTTTATAGCTTGGAACAGCATTATTTGCCAACACCGAAGCGTATTGAACAAGCGATTGAAAAAGTAATGGACTATTAGTATTAGGAAAAAATAGCTACTTTTCAACCGATACGGTGATAGTGCATAAGAGTAAACGCTTACAAAAAGTATGAATTATCTAAAAATACGCTTGACTCAATATTTCAATATGTTATAATTTCTAAAATCTTTATGAAAATTAAGGGGGAATACGTTGTGAAAAAAGGGCTTCCATTAGTAATTGTAGCCATGATTAGTCTGATTGTTTTAGCAGCATGTGGATCAAGTGGGGATAGTGCTACGTATAAAATCGGCGCATCGCAAATCGTTGAACATCCATCATTAGACCGGGCATATGAAGGGTTTCAAGCTGCATTAGATGATGCAGGGCTTGAGGTGGAATATGATTACCAAAGTGCTCAAGGGGATCAAAATAATCTAATGCCGATTTCCGATGGGTTTGTAGCAGATAATGTAGACTTGATTTTTGCGAATTCAACACCAGCTGCAGCATCAGCACTAGAGGCAACAAAGGATGCAACCGATATACCGATTCTATTTACTTCGGTTACAGACGCAGTAGCATCTGAATTAGTGGAGGCACTGGATAAACCAGGCGAGAATATTACTGGTGTTATGGATTTACATCCAGATGCGATAAAAGAAACGGTAACCTTTATTGACACGTATTTCCCAGACGCAACCGTTGGATTAATTTACAATGCTGGTGAGACCAACTCAGTAGCGCAAATTGAAGCAGTGCAGGCAGCAGGTGAAGGTACTACCTTAAGCTTTGCAGAGGTACGGTAGCTAACTCTTCTGAAGTACAACAAGCTGCCACGACATTAGTAAGTGAAGTGGACATATTCTATATTGTGACCGATAATACAGTCGTTTCAGCACTTGATAGTGTGGTCGGGGTTGCTAATGACCAAGACATTCCATTAGTAGTTGGGGAACCAGATTCATTAGCGAAAGGCGGTTTTGTCACTTTTGGTATTGATTACTACACCATCGGCTACCGAACAGGAGAAATGGCAGTAGAAATTTTAACTGGTGAGAAAACAACCAAGGATATCCCGGTTGAATACCCACCAGAAATCCAGTTGTTTATTAATAAAGAAGCGGCAGAAGAGCAAGGTGTTGAATGGAATACAGAATGGGATGACACCGCACAATTTGTTGAGACTGCTGAAGAATAACTAAATGAAATAAGTTGGTAAACGAGGTTGGGGCAATAGTAATAGGAGGAAGTGAAATCCGAATAAGTACACCAACGTTCGGAAATTTACTTTGCAAAACACTATTGTACCAGCCTCTATTCTATCTAAGGTTGATTCCACATATAACTTGTGGAAAAGGAGGTAACGTTTCGTGCTATTATCATTATTTAGTGCTGTTGAATCAGGGGTTATTTATGCCATTATGGCTTTAGGAGTTTATTTGACCTTCCGAATATTAGATTTTCCGGATTTAACAGTGGATGGGAGCTTCGTGACTGGAGCAGGCGTCGCGGCAGTAGCCATCACCCATGGCATAAACCCTATTACGGCTACA
This sequence comes from Ornithinibacillus contaminans, assembly GCF_001038425.2. Taxonomy (GTDB): domain Bacteria; phylum Bacillota; class Bacilli; order Bacillales; family Amphibacillaceae; genus Ornithinibacillus; species Ornithinibacillus contaminans. The sequence continues at coordinate 35,820 of NZ_LDPV02000050.1, read as the reverse complement.
TTACTGGCGATAGTGGCCGGGTTTTTGGCGGGATGTTTAACAGGATTATTACATACAAAAGGAAAAATAAATGCATTATTATCAGGAATTTTAATGATGATTGCATTATACTCTATCAATTTAAGAATCTTAAACCAGCCGACCGTATCGGTACGCAATCATGATACTGTTTTTTCGCAGTTACGGGAAGTTTGGCCAACGGCGATTGATGATTTCTTTGCGGGCATTTTTTTGGCGATGGGATCAGAACGAGCACCTGCGACATGGGTCATCGTCTTTTTCATGCTTGTTGTAACACTCGTGATTAAGTTCTTAACCGACTATTTCTTGAAAACGGAAGTGGGCTTAGCTTTACGTGCTACTGGTGACAATAAAAAAATGATTCGTAGTTTGTCTGCAAATACGGATAGCTTTATTGTGTTAGGTGTAGGGTTATCTAACGCGTTGGTCGCCCTAAGTGGTGCATTAATTGCCCAGATTAATGGATTCGCAGATGTGCAAATGGGAATCGGGATGATTGTTATCGGCCTTGCATCGGTCATTATTGGGGAAGCGATTTTTGGCAAACGGACGATTGCGATTGCTACCATTGCTGTCATCGGTGGTGCTATTGTGTACCGAATTGTTGTCACATTAGCGCTTCGTGTTGATTTCCTAGAGACCGGAGATATGCGACTTATTACCGCCTGTATCGTTATCGTTGCACTTGTAGCACCAAAGCTACTCCAAGCGCGCAAGGAAAAGAAACGCCGAGCAGGGAAACGTGCAGCATTGCGTCAATTAAGGGAGGAAGCCTAATATGTTAAAACTGAATGATATCTCGTTAACATTTAATGAAGGTACTCCTGACGAAAAGCAAGCAATACAACGAATTAATTTAGAACTGAAGCCAGGTGAATTTGTAACAGTTATTGGAAGCAATGGGGCAGGAAAATCCACACTCATGAATGTGATTTCTGGTAGTCTGATGCCGGATGTAGGCGAGGTGTTAATTGCTGAGAAGGATGTTACCACGTTGCCTGAATTTAGGCGATCGGCTTATATAGGACGGGTTTTCCAAGACCCAATGGCAGGAACCGCCCCAACCATGACAATAGAAGAAAACCTGGCGATGGCGTATTCGCGAACGAAAAAACGAAGCCTTAGACTAGGGGTAACCAAACAGCGAAGAAGCAGCTTTAAAGAAGATTTGGCTACATTAAATTTAGGTTTAGAGGATCGCTTAAATGCGAAGGTAGGCCTATTATCGGGTGGAGAGCGACAAGCCTTATCATTATTAATGGCGACCTTTACCAATCCAAATATTTTACTACTGGATGAGCATACGGCAGCCTTAGATCCATCACGAGCAGCTCTCATCACCGAACTAACCCAAAAAGTCGTTGCCGATCACGGGCTAACAACCTTAATGGTTACCCATAACATGCAACAAGCACTCGATCTTGGAACACGGCTAATCATGATGGATAAAGGACAAATTATCTTGGATATCGAAGGGGACAAAAAGCAAAACTTAACCATTGAAGATTTACTGAAGGAATTCCAACGAATCCGCGGAGAACAGTTTGAAAACGATCGTGCAGTATTGGGGTAGTTATTGACTACTAGAGGAGGCCAACTTATGTTGGCCTTTTTTTGATGGGTGGAAAAAGTTGCGGGAAACGTGATGTGCAAGGGCATCGACGGAAGTGCTTATCCCTTGGTATCAGTAGGAAATGGGGTATCAGCAGATATTATGAATCATCAGCAGGAAAATGAGGATTATCAGCAGGAAATAGGAATCATCAGCAGATATCCTAAAACATCAGCATCAACCAGCAACATCGCCCGAACTACCAAAACATCGCTCGAAAGCCAAAAACATCGCCCACCTCCCTACCTACAACCGCTCATTCACCTGCATTAAAAACTCCTTAATACTCCAATTGCGAATAATATAATCGGCATACCGATCCATTGGTGTTTCTTCACGGTTAACAATTACTAGCTTTGCACCATGCTCCTTAGCGATTAGTGGAAACATATTTGCAGGTGACACAGTAAGGGATGAGCCAAGGACGATGAACAAATCAGCATTTATTGTTTTAATTTCTGCCGCATTAAACGTATCCCCTGGTAGCATTTCCCCAAATAGAACAATGCCAGGACGAACTCGACCACCACAATATGAGCATAGATGCAGTCCATTTAAATATTCCTCGCGCCCGTGTTCCCGTCTGCATTGCTGACAAAAGAACTTCCGAAAGGTTCCATGAAGCTCCATCACCTGTTGGTTGCCGGCATCATGGTGAAAACCGTCCACATTTTGGGTGATGATTCCTTTAATAATGCCTTGTTTCTCCCAGTTTCCTAATATGAAATGTCCTTCATGCGGCTGGTAGGCATCAATTTCACGCAAGCGATATTGATAAAAGTTTGTAAATTCCTCAAAATTATGTTCAAGCGCATTCACGTTGGCTAACTCATCGGGATTAAATTTTGTCCAAAGACCACGATCCTTCGAGCGAAAATCTGGCAGCCCACTTTCAGTTGACATTCCAGCACCAGTGAATACCATTGTATATGTTGATTGTTGCAATAAAGTACTTATTTCTTGTAACAAGTTGACACCTCCGCATCATTAGTTTTATTGTACATAAATGGGTATTTAAATTCTAATTTTTAAATAGAAAAACATTTTCCATTGCAAAGTCTAGTAGACTATGATAGTATATTAAATACAATATATTGTGCGTTTATTTAAATATAAATACTATATATAGTACCATTAGTAATGGTGACATGCCAATGTCTTAAAAAGGGAATCCAGTAAAAGCTGGAGCTGTCCCCGCAACTGTAAGTGCTGACGAACGAGAATTCCACTGTATCCAGCTTATGATATGGGAAGGACTTTAGTAGAGAGAAGTACAAGCCAGGAGACCTGCCATTACTTCCTGTTTCATTTTCTTCGGGTTGAAAGATATGAAGCGATGGGGTTATACATATTTGGATAATTTCTATCGTTTTCATAAACCGTTCATCCCTTTGGTGAGCGGTTTTTTCGTTTAGGCAATGATAATTAGGAGGAATTTATATGATCACAACAGATAACACAACTCAGCTTGAACACGTATTTCAATTTGCTTGTCAGGGGTTAAACATCAATTCCGACGCACTACAAAAATATATAGAAAATGTCGAGAAAAACAATGTACCCATGGAAAAAATGATCGATAATCTAACCATGCGTGCCTTAGAAAATATAGATGAGGCAAATCCGGACTGGAGCTTTGTCGCAAGTCGACTGCTTCTTCAAAAGCTATACATGACAGCAGCGGTGAATCGAAATTCTCCTGCCTCGCAACCATACGGGGATTTTTATGAATTGATAACGTATTTAACCAATGAAGGAATTTATACGACTAGTTTGCTTGAAAAATACAGCAAGGCAGAAATTGACCTGCTTGCTAAAATGATTGATGCCGAGAACGATTTATTATTTACGTATCTGGGATTATATACACTCGCAAATCGCTATTTGGCGACCGATCATCAAAAAAATACATATGAATTGCCACAGGAGCGCTGGATGATTATTGCCATGCATCTTATGCAGGACGAAAAATCCGATCACAGGCTACATCTGGTTCAAGAAGCATACTGGGCACTTAGTAACTTATATATGACTGTTGCAACGCCAACGTTGGCTAATGCTGGGAAAACACATGGCCAGCTTTCCAGTTGCTTCATTGATACAGTGGATGATAGCCTCCAATCGATTTACGATAGCAACACCGATATTGCCAAGCTTTCCAAAAATGGTGGTGGCATTGGGGTTTATATGGGGAAAGTTCGTTCGAGAGGAAGTGCAATCAAAGGATTTAAAGGGATGTCTAGTGGGGTTGTGCCTTGGATTAAGCAGCTTAACAATACCGCTGTAAGTGTTGACCAGCTAGGTACGAGAAAAGGGGCAATCGCTGTATATCTGGATGTTTGGCATCAGGACATTGAAGCGTTTTTAGATTTAAAATTGAATAACGGAGACGACCGCATGCGTGCCCATGATATTTTTACAGGCGTCTGCTTGCCAGATTTATTTATGGAACAGGTCGAATCGCGTGGGGACTGGTATTTATTTGACCCACATGAGGTTCGCCAAGTGATGGGCTATTCGTTAGAGGATTACTATGATGAGGAAAAAGGAAATGGAACCTGGCGTAAGAAGTATCTGGAATGTGTGCGAACAGAAGCGTTAACGAAAAAGAAAGTACCAGCAATTGATATTATCAAGCGAATCATGAAGTCACAGCTTGAATCGGGTACACCATTTATGTTCTACCGTGATGAGGTCAACCGGCAAAATAGCAATAACCATACGGGTATTATTTATTGTTCTAATTTATGTACCGAGATAACCCAAAACCAAACGCCGACAGAGTTCTTGGAGGAGTTTACCGATGAAAATGGCTTTGTCATGAAGAAATATAAGCCAGGAGACTATGTTGTTTGTAATCTTAGTTCAATAAACTTAGGAAAAGCAGTACCAGATGAAGTATTAGAGCGCTTGATCAAGATTCAAGTCAGAATGCTCGATAATGTCATTGATATTAATACATTGCCAATCATTCAAACTCAATTAACGAATCAAAAATACCGTGCTATTGGACTAGGTACCTTTGGCTGGCATCATTTGCTAGCGAAGAAGAATATTCAGTGGGAATCTGAAGAGGCTGTCCAATTCGCTGATGAATTGTATGAGAAAATAGCGTATTTAACGATTGAAAGCAGTATGGAATTAAGTAAGGAAAAAGGTAGCTATCCAGAATTTGCAGGAAGCAAATGGAGTACAGGAAGCTATTTTGAAGAAAAAGGCTACACGACGGATGCATGGGAGAATTTAAAACAAGACATCAAACAAAATGGTATTCGTAATGGCTATCTAATGGCTGTTGCACCGAATTCCACAACCGCCATGATTGCAGGCTCAACAGCTAGTATTGATCCGATTTTCAAACCATTTTATCATGAGGAGAAAAAGGACTTTAAAATCCCAACGACAGCACCAGACCTAGACCATCGCACCTATGATGTCTATCGTCGTTCCGCTTATATTGTGGATCAACGTTGGTCTGTCCGGCAAAATGCTGCACGTCAAAAACACATCGATCAAAGCATTTCGTTTAATCTATATGTGCCAAATACGATTCGTGCATCGATTTTACTTGATCTTCATTTACAAGCATGGAAGGAAGGGTTGAAAACAACCTATTATGTACGCTCTACTTCTAATGATGTCGAAGAATGTGAGTGGTGTTCCAGTTGAAAACAGCAATCGCATACCTATCCTATAGTGGTAACACTGCAGAGACAGCAGAGATAATCGAAACGAAGCTCCGTTCAACTGGTGCCATGGTTGATATGCACCGGATTGGCATTGATCGGCCACTTAATCCTGCACGATATGATCGACTATTTATTGGTACCTTCACGTGGGAGCGTGGTAGTACACCAGATGAAGTAAAGGATTTTGTGCGAGAGATTGGCTACAAGCCGGATAATATAGCAGTGTTTGGAACAGGTGACACACAATTTGGTGGCGATGATTTATTTTGTTTAGCGGCCGATAAGCTGGTAACCTTTTACGCCAGCAAATGGGAGGCGCTAAAGATTGAACAGTCACCAAGAGGCGCACAAGAGAACAAGATTGATAACTGGTTAAAAGGAGTTTTGCAGCATGAACCAATCTTTGCTTAAAAAAGCAAAAACAATGGAACCTCGTTTTCCTAATAAATCAACGAGGGTGTTTGGTGGCGAGTCGAGTGGAATCTTAAATTGGAACGATATTAAATATCCACATTGGTATAAAATGTATAAGCGGTTAGTCGGCAATTACTGGCAGGCGGATGAGATTAATATGTCCTCGGATGTGAAACAATTTCCGATGTTGACAGCGTCGGAGCAAGATGCCTATTTAAAAATCATTGGCTTATTATCGACACTTGATGCACCACAAACAAGGACGGCTCTACTCGTATCGCTTTACGCGACCGATCCTTCTGTACAATCGATAATGGCAGTTATTTCTCAACAGGAAGCCGTTCATAATGAAAGTTATTCCTATGTGCTTTCATCTGTTGTTTCATCAAAGGAACAAGAGGAAGCATTTCAACTAGGGAGAATCGATCCGATTTTATTAAAGCGAAATGAACGACTCATAGCTGGCTACAATCAATTTGTAGAAAAGCCGACAATCGAAAATATTTTAAAAACACTTGTTTATTCCACTTTATTAGAAGGGCTATTCTTCTATTCGGGCTTTGCTTTTTTCTATAATTTAGCACGTGATCACAAAATGGTGGGAACCTCTACTATGATTAGCTATATCAATCGTGATGAGCTTGAGCATGGCCGGTTTATTGCTGAGCTATTCCGGGCAACCCTGGCCGAAAATCCAGAACAACATACGGAAGAATTTATCGAGTGGGTGTATCAGGAAATGCGCATTTCGGTTGATTTGGAGATGGAATGGTCTAGCTACGTACTAAAAGAAGTGGAAGGAATCGACCTAGAGGAGATGCGAGGGTATATTAAGTACCGCGCAAACAAGCTGCTAAGGCTACTTGGATTAAGTGATCTATATCCTGGACATGATGAAAATCCGATGAAATGGATTCGAGCCTATGTGGATAACTTTGACGGGACAAAAACAGACTTCTTCGAGCAAAAATCAAGACAATACACGAAAACCAGTGATTTAAATGGATTTGACGATTTGTAATAAAAGTATACAAAAACAGGAGGCAGCAAAACGCTACCTCCTATTTTTGTACGGTATTAATTTGAAGAAGAGCCTTTCTCCGATGCGTCTTCAGTTACTTCCTGTGAGACTTGTTCAGATGCTTCTACTGGTACTTCCTGTGAAGCTTCTTTAGCTATTTCCTCGGTTACTTCCTCATTCTGAATGTTCTTACCTGAAGCAAACCAACCAATTACTGCGATAGCGAGTAATACGCCCCAGAATGTGATCGTCCAACCAGTGCTATGTGGGAAGTGAGTATCTAGTATTCCAACCTTTTCATGGCTTAACGTGATAACAGCAAGCTTTACCCCAACCCATGCTACGATTAGATAGGCGACTGTTTCAAGCGCAGGTCGCTTATCTAATAACTGAACAAACCAAGTAGCTGCGAATTTAATTAAGATTAATCCAGCAATACCAGCTAAGACTACAATCAAGAATTGTCCAGTGTCCATGCCGCCGAAGTGACCTAAATTAGTTTCTGGTAAGACGATAGCTAACGCAACGGCTGCCAAGATAGAGTCGATTGCAAAGGCAAGGTCAGCAAGTCCGATTTTGGCAACAGTTGGCCAGAAGCCTTTCCCTGCTGCTTCTTCCTCCAATTCATCCTTATCCCCTTTAGATGAACCGAAATGATCCTGAATAACGTGTTTTAACCCTAAATAAATTAAATAAGCGGCACCGATTGCTTGCACCTGCCATACATTTGCAATAAAGGAAATTGCAAATAAAGCTGCGAAGCGGAACAGGAATGCACCAAATATTCCATAATTAATTGCTCGCTTTTTCTGATCCTCTGGCAAATGTTTTGCGATAACTGCTAAAACAAGTGCGTTGTCAGCAGACAAGATCCCTTCTAACCCTATTAGTATGAGTAATGTCCATGCATATTCTAGCCAAATTGAATCCAAGTTGTTTTCTCCCTTCTGAAATAAAAAATAGAGGCTTTCACCATATACCATGGTAAAGGCCTCTAAAAAATAATAGACCTTTACCACAGTGGCAAAGGTCTTGCTAACAACACCGTAAGTTGCCAGAATAGCCGAGAGCATTCAAGATACTCTGAATTGACGACTATACTGTTAAAGCTACTCCCCTTTGAAATTCTATTTTTATTTAATCATTAAATTTAATTTATGTCAATATTTCCGTTACATGGGGTGAGTACCCTTACCTGTATATAGTTTCGTTTTAATGAAGGGATTTATTCCTTTGAGACGTTAAAATTTTTAATGTAAATTATGGATTGAAGTGCGGGTCGTGGCAGGAACCCGTTGCATCAGCAGATATCTAGGAACATCAGCAGAAATCTGAGAGCATCAGCAGATATCCAAAAACATCAGCAAATATATCAAAGCATCAGCAGATATCCGGAAATATCAGCAAATATATCAAAACATCAGCAGATATCCAAAAGCATCAGCAAATATATCAAAACATCAGCAGCTCCCAAAGTCACCAACCCATTTACTCCCAAAAATATTCAATCAATCCAATCGTAATAGAACGTGCGACTTCATCCTGAAAATTGGTAGACTGCAGTGTGCTTAGTTCTTTTGTATTGGTAATAAATCCGAGCTCAATCAAAATTGCAGGAGGCTGATTATCTCGTAGCACACGATAATCATGTTGGATAACGCCTCTGTTTTTTAATGGCAATTCATTTGCTAAAGTTGCTTGGATTTTATGGGCAAGCCCTCGACCATCTCGATAGTAATACGTGTTAATACCACCAACATAGCCCACAGAAAATGCATTGAAATGAATGCTGATAAACACATCTGTATCATGACTATTACTTATCTTTACTCGATCATTAAGCGAAACGAAATAGTCATCTGTTCTAGTCAAAATGACTTTTGCACCAGCTTCTCGTAATTTTTCTGCGATTTTTTTCGCGGTAACTAATATAAGATCCTTTTCCAATACCCCGTTATGCCCAATTGCTCCAGGATCTTTTCCGCCATGACCTGGATCAATCACGATTGTGTACCCTGATAATAATCCGTTTGGAAAAAATACTTCTGTTTCATCTACGGGAGAAAGATATTTAGCCGCAACCCAGCCTTCCATTCCGTTGAAGTATGTTTGCGCCCAACCGGACGTATGTTGGAAAATCGTTAACTTTTCTCCTTGTGTTAATGTTCCGATGATCGTACCAGAACTGGAAGGGGATTGTCGTATAGTTAAAAGGTCTGTATTAACGACATAGATTTCAGAGGGTTTTTCATTTGCATGGGTATGAGTTGTTACGGAAAAACAAAGTAGAAGAGTAATTACTATCAACAAACGATAAAAACTAGTCATATGAAACTCCTTATAAAAATGATATATCCCATTGTTAAGATTGTCCTTAAATGGCTCATTTTAAACGAAATTTATAGTTACCATTTTTTGCAGGAAAATGAAAATATGTGTCGAAATAAAATTACAATGGAGGTAGAAAAAACAAAAAAAGGCAGATTGGAACGGGGGAGCTTCATGAAACGAAAATACGCCAATAAGCGTGGCGGTCTAAAACCAGCAACTGAAAAAAGCTATACGCAATTAGCCATAGACACAGAAACATTTGAAGGAAATATCGTATTAATCGAGGTGGGGAATGTTACAGAAAAACTTGAGATAGATTATCAAGATAAAACAATCTGTATTTTAAACCATCATTATTCTTGGCTACAGCAGTTTCCTACTGGAAAAAACCATGTAATTACGACCATATTTAATGAATTAGGTAACATTGTACAATGGTATATCGATATTTGCTTTCAACACGGCGTAGAGAATAATATCCCGTTTCTAGATGATTTGTATTTGGATATTGTTGTTTTGCCGACAGGGGAAACATACCTTTTAGATGAAGATGAATTAGAAGAAGCGTTACTTAATGGCGATATAAATAGAGAATTATATGACTTAGCCTGGGCCGAGGTAACAGAGGTAATGAAACAAATCGAAGCGCGAGAATTTACGATTCTAGAGCTCGCTAATGAACATCGGATGTTATTACAGAAAAATAAAAATACAAGACCTCAGGAATAGACTCCCTGAGGTCTTGTGGTTATTAAGAACGAATCCATTTCCAGATTTCGCCTGGTGTTGCGTTTTTACCGTACATAAGAATTCCAACCTTGAAGATCTTACCAGCAAGCTTCATCAACAACAAGATGCTGATTACTAGAATCACAAGGGCAATAATAATTTCAATCCATGGCCATTCGTCTAGAATGGTTAATCGCATAATCAATACCCCTGGTGATGTGAAAGGAATGTACGATGCGACCTTCGCGACTATCCCACTTGGATCCCCTAGCACAGGTCCCGCTAACACGAAGGATAGGAACGGCAGCATCATAACCATCCCTTGGAAATTACCACTGGTAGACATGTCAGCCATCGTAGCACCAATCCCCACAAAGATGGATGAGAATAGCAGGTAGCCAAGGATGGCAATCACTACTAATAATAATGTCTCTGGTACGAGCAGATACTCTATTATTGGTTCATCAATTTTTGTTGCAGCAAAAGGAACCACAAATAGTAGTAATACAGCTACTTGAATGATACCAAGTACAAAATAACCGATAATCTTTCCTTGCATTAAATCCCCAGGTGTTACAGATGATAAAATGATTTCGGCAATTTTATCCTTCTTTTCTTGAGAAGCGCTTTGGAATATCATCATGCCAGTAACGACAATAGCAAATAAGATGATACCAGCAAAAATACCAGGAACAAGTTTTTCCATTGGATTTTCGGTAATAACTGATTCTTCACCACTTACTTGGTAGTCATCAGCAGATGTTTCCTCAAATACGATACCATTTGTAATAATGTTCAGTTCTTCCTCCGTTAAATCCAGTTGAGCGATGCGCATTTGCTGGATTGGACCAGTTAGTAGCTGAACATTTGTACTAAAATCGGAACTAATATCTTCGGAAGTATATACTGGTATGACACCATTTTCTAATGCATCAGCGTTAAAAAAGATATACGCCGTATTTTCGCTGTTTTCTAATTCTTCTTGTAGTTCATCTTCCGTTAAATCAGTTAGATTGATGGTCCAATCTAATTCAAATTGCTCGGATATTTCTTCTACTAAATCATAGATGCCTAATTCATCATTAATGAATACATTTGTCGCAGCATCATCATCTGATCCACCGAATAGACTACCTAAAAACCCAAATCCAAGAATTAAGATTGGTGTTAAAAACAACCCAATGATAAAGGATTTGTTTTTTAAATTCCGCTTAATTTCCCATTTTGCGACTTTCATGGAGTTACGCATTCAGCTCACCCTCCTCCTGGATTAAATTCTTGTTGGTAGCAATATCAATAAAGATTTCATGTAAGGATATTCGATTGATTTTTAACTCTTGAACGAGCAGATTGTCTGGTAAGCCTTTTAGCCAGCTAGTCGGTTCCACATCGTGCTCCAGGTAGAGGATAGACGATTCATCACGTTGTTCTACCCGCTGAACCTTAGCGATGTTTTGTAAATCGGAAAGGTTATTCTTCCCGCGAATTGTACATTTGTAGTTTGCATATTTTGTTTTTACTTCATCTAACGTACCATAAATAACCTTCTGACCATTTTGGATCATGAACAGACGATCACACATTTCTTCTACTAAGTTCATTTGATGGGAGGATAATAAAATAGCAGTACCCTTGTCAGCTAGACTACGAATTTCTTCTTTAAATATGTCCTGACTAACGGGATCTAATCCAGAAAAAGGTTCATCTAAAATAAGTAGTTCTGGTTCGTGGAGAATAGAACCGATGAATTGTACTTTTTGCCCCATCCCTTTTGACAATTCATCAACGGCAACTTTTTCTTTCCCTTCTAAATCAAACTTCTTTAAGTACATTAAGATACGTTCTTTTGCTTTATCAAGCGGATAATCCTTTAACTCTGCTAAGTATAATAGAATATCCATTACCTTAACGTTCTTATAAAGCCCTCGTTCTTCTGGTAAATATCCAATTTTATGACGAGGAATTTCTTTTCCATTATGATTATGGAAGGTAATCGATCCTTTATCAGGATACATAATTCCCATGATATTTCGGATGGTAGTTGATTTACCAGCTCCGTTAGGGCCTAGAATTGCCATGATTTCGCCTTTCTTTACTTCAAACGAAATGCCCTTTAACGCTTGCTTGTCTTTGAAGGATTTCTCGATTCCTTCGACCGTCAGCATTACTTCCATACTGTATACTCCTCCAATTCCTTTATTTTTTGGGTAGTAGATAGGAACGCATAGTATTCCAAAATGTAATACGTCTTATGACTGGAAAAGTTCCCGCTTTTTAGCTACTTCATAACTAAAGTATTTCATTTCCTTAAAGGTTGGTCAACCATATATTTCAATGAAACGTTGTTGTGAAGCGCTTTTTTAAGTATTTACTTAAACAGTAAAACAGCCTAATGGTGCCCTGTGTTCACGCTTCTGTCACAAACGAAAACTTTTTGTGAAATAATGAGCAAAAACTATTTACGTTTAAAAAATGCCATGGTATTATCAAAGTGTAATAAGGAAACACCTTTACAATATATTGTGAAATGTTGAGCAAGTAAACAAACCTAAATAATAAGGAGATGGATGTAAGATGATGGACTTCATTCGTACTAATAAAGTAGCAGCAGGAGTATTAGCAATTATTCGTATCTACATTGGTTATGCTTGGGTGACAGCGGGTATTGGAAAATTAACAGGTGGCGGATTTGATGCAAGTGGATTCTTACAAGGAGCAATCGCAAGTGCAGGTGGAGATCATCCAGCAGTTCAAGGCTGGTGGGCAACATTCCTAGAACATGTAGCACTTCCAAACGCAGAATTATTCAGCTTTATGGTAATGTGGGGAGAAGTATTAGTAGGTATCGCGTTAATCCTAGGTATCTTCACTAACTTTGCAGCACTAATGGGTATCACAATGAACTTCGCATTCCTATTCAGTGGAACAGTTAGCACAAACGCTCAAATGGTATTACTAACCGTATTCCTAATCGTTGCTGGATTCAACGCAGGTCGATATGGCTTAGACAGATGGGTTATCCCATTCGTAAAACAACACACACCACTTGGCAAACATAACAAAAAAGTAGCAGTTGCATAAATAAATTAATAAAGCAAAAAAAGTTGGTCTTCCTAATCGAAGGCCAACTTTTTTTGTACGATTAACAAACATAATCCGCAAGTACTTGTTGTACCTTATAGATGTTTAATTGTTTATTGAAGGTTTTTTCGATTGGTGCGTCTGATCCTGATAGCCAAATCTTTAGCTCGGCCTCCAGATCAAATGTACCTGCAGTTTCAACGGAAAAATGTGTAATGCTTTTATAAGGAATAGAATGATACGCTACTTTTTTTCCGGTTACGCCTTGCTTATCGACAAGGATTAATCGACGATTGGTAAAAATAATTAAATCACGGATTAGCTTATAAGCATGCTCAACTTGCTCTTGTGGCGAGAGCAACTGACCAAGCTCTTTTTCTGCAGTCTGACTGTTAATCTCGGAAGCATTTCCCATCATCCCATCAAAAATACCCATAAAAATTCCCCCTTTTTTCATTCCTTTTTAGTATAAATGAATGTTTTACGTTTATTCCAGATATTCTTGTACACAATAATCTTGAAAAATAACAACTGGAGGGATGAACGTGACGATTCGATGGATAACTTGGATTGCAATTCTAACAGTAGGGCTATTTGCTACGTGGATGGATGAGGATAACCAAAAGAATGATATTAATGAAAAGGAAAAGGAAGAAGATACTAGCATAGAAACAGCGGGTGTGCAGAAGGAACCCATTAATAGCCTATTAGTCACACTGGTTAACACGGACGGTGACAAAATAGGGGAAGCTACACTAAAACAGGAATCAGATGGAGTTCGTATTAGTATAGAAGCAACGGACTTGCCACCTGGAACACATGGATTTCATATTCATGAAAAGGGACTATGCGAACCCCCTACGTTTGAATCAGCCGGTAGCCATTTTAATCCAACCAATGCCAAGCATGGATTCAAACATCCTGAAGGCCCGCATGCTGGAGACTTACCAAACATAGAAGTGAAAGAAGATGGAACCGTAGCTACATCAGTTTTAGCGGAAATGGTGACATTAGAAACGGGAAAAGAAAACTCCTTACTAGGATCAGATGGAACAGTATTAATGATTCATTCGAAAGCGGATGATTATAAATCACAACCAGCGGGGAATGCTGGTGACCGCATCGCCTGTGGCGTAATCGCTAACTAGTATCGTTTATGGCTGGAACATAAGTGACAAGGGAAGAAAGAAAAACGACTTTTCGAAGCGTGTAGTATGCATCAATCGTCAGCTTTTGGCTTCCTGTAAACACTTTTGTTCCAGCCTTTTTTCGAGCGATAATGTTAACTTTGAACAAACTTTGAAAAAAATTAACAATTATTCTTGACATTTTTGTGATAAAGTAACATAATAACAGTGTAATTAATGATAATACATGAAACATTATCAAGTAAAAAGGACTGATGTTATGCAACCATCAGAACGAAGAAAATGGGTTTTAGATAAAATCCAAGCAGAAGGTAAAGTTGAAATTGATTCATTATCTGAAGCGTTAGACGTTTCGCCTATGACGATTCGACGAGATTTAGATTACTTGGAGGAAGAAGGACAAGTGATTCGTGTCCATGGTGGTGCAGTTGGTACAAAGCCGCTCATTACTGAAACCCCTTTCTTGGCAAAAGAAAGTCGGTACGCAGAACAAAAGAAAGTGATTGCGGATAAAGCGGTTTCCCTTATTCATGAAGGGCAAACAATTCTATTAGACTCAGGAACAACAACATTAGAGCTTGCGAAACGATTAAAATCCAAACAGGATCTTACTATTATTACAAATGATATTAAGATCGCGGCGGAGTTAGTGGATAGTAAGTTGAAGGTGATTGTCACCGGGGGAGAATTGCAGAATGATGTTGGCGCATTATTCGGACCGCAAACCCATAACTTTTTAAAACAAATTCATGTGGATTTGTTTTTCTTGGGAGCACATGCCATTGATATCGAAGCAGGTGTTACATCTCCTGCATTCGAAAAATCGTTAGTTAAACAGTTAATGATTCAAGCAGCAGAAACGACGTGGCTAATTGCCGATTCAAGTAAGATCAATGAACGAGCATTTTCCAAAGTATGTGATTTGGATGATTTAACTGGTTTTATAACGGATGATAATTTATCCGAAAAAGCAAGAAATGAATTATCCGACGTAATAGAGATATTGTAAAAGAGGGGTGAGACATCATGAAAGTTGGGGTTGTTGCAGATGATTTAACAGGCGCAAATGCAACTGGTGTCCGACTAAGCAAGCAGGGATTCACTTCCGCAACCGTTGTATTTAATGATACTATTCCAGAAATGGAAGAATTGAATGCGGTATGTATTGATACGGATTCACGCTATGCGTCAGACCATATTGTTGTCAATCGCGTTAAAAGTGCAACTCAAAAATTCCATGAGTGGGGCGCTAAAGTAATTTGTAAGCGTATTGATAGTACGGTTCGTGGGAAAATTGGCTTAGAAATTGATACGGTATTAGACGAAGTGGGAGAAAACAGTGTTGCGATTGTTGTCGCGTCATTCCCGGATTCAGGGCGAGTATGCTCGGGAGGCTACTTACTAGTTGACGGAATTCCAGTTCAGGAAACCGATGTAGCCAAGGATCCTGTCATGCCAATTACCAAATCTTATGTTCCAGCCATCATTGAGGAACAAAGTAAATTTTCAGTTGGAAGTATTGGATTGGATACAGTTCTATCTGATATGGAAACAATTAAACTAGCGATTGAGGAACAAATCGCATTAGGTAACCGCATTATAGTGGTGGATGCAGTAACGGATGAAGATGTGGAAGAAATTGCAGAGGCAATGGCACTTATCAAAGAGGTGAAGCTTGTCCCAGTGGATCCAGGTCCACTAACAGCTGCATATTCCAAAGCCTACACGCACCAACACACAGAACAAAGTAAAGTAATTGTAACTGTTGGAAGTGTCACAAGTCTATCTGGTCATCAGCTACGATATTTAAAAGATAAAACTAATGCATCACCAGTCTATGTTTCTGCTGAAAAATTAGCAACGATGCAAGAGAGCTGGGAAGAGGAAGTAAATCGAGCACTTCGAATTGCATTGGAGCGAATCAAGGAAGATGATGTCTTAATAATAACGACTCATCAAGAAGGCAATGGTCTAGTAGACTTTAAATCCATTGCTGCTCGTGAGAATACTACACAAGATGCACTAGCAAAACGAATCACCGATGGTCTTGCGAAAATTACAAGACTTGTGATGGAGCAAACCGATTATCCAATTCAAGGCTGCTTCACAAGTGGTGGTGATGTTACCGCGTCATTATGTGCATTAAGTATGGCTAACGGGATCAAGTTAGAGGATGAAGTGCTACCATTAGCAGCCTATGGCACCTTAATCGGCGGTCATTTTCCAGGTCTGCCAATCGTCACAAAAGGCGGTATGGTCGGCGATAAAAAATCGATTTATGCAAGTGTAAAATACTTAAAAACAAAAAGGAGTGCAGTTAAATGACACAAGTAAGAGAAACAATCGCAATCCCAATGGGTGACCCAGCAGGAATAGGTCCAGAAATTACAGCAAAAGCACTAGCAAACAAAGAAATCTATGACATGTGTAAGCCGCTAGTTGTTGGGGATGCACAAGTATTCACCAAAGCAATTGAAATCGTAGAAAAAGATTTGAAGGTAAACGTTATTTCTTCACCAGAAGAAGGACGCTACGAATATGGTACTGTTGATTTACTTGATTTAAATAACATTGATATCAATACGTTAGAATATGGTGTTGTGCAAGCACAATGTGGTAAAGCTGCATTCGAATATATCGAAACATCTGTTAATCTAGCAAAAGCAGGTAAAGTAAAAGCACTAGCTACTACACCTATCAACAAAGAATCACTAAAAGCTGCAGGTGTACCTTACATCGGTCACACAGAAATGCTTGAATCCTTAACAAATACTAAAGATCCATTAACCATGTTTGAAGTTCGCAACATGCGTATCTTCTTCCTAACTCGTCACTTGTCTGTAAAGGATGCAATTGCACAAATGACAAAAGAACGCGTGCGCGACTACCTAGGTCGTTGTGACAAAGCGCTTCAACGTCTTGGTGTGGAAAGCCGCAAGATTGCTGTTGCTGGTCTAAACCCACATAGTGGTGAAGGTGGATTATTCGGAATGGAAGAAGTAGAAGAAATTCGTCCAGGTATTGAAGCTGCTGTTGAAGATGGTATCGATGCAGTCGGCCCAGTTCCAGCTGATTCTGTATTCCATCATGCATTAAACGGAAAATTCGACGCAGTATTATCACTTTACCATGACCAAGGACACATTGCTGCGAAGATGACAGACTTCCACCGTACGATTTCGATTACAAATGGTCTACCATTCTTACGTACATCTGTTGACCATGGTACAGCATTCGATATCGCAGGTAAAAACATCGCTGCAAGTGTCAGCATGGAAGAATGTATTAAACTAGCTGCACAATACGCACCTAGATTTACTGCAGAAACAATGGCATAAAATAAATAGATAAAACATAATTATAGGCTAATTCTAGTATGACTGAGGATGCCTAATCATCCTCAGTCTATTTATAACATGAATGTAAGCCATTACACATCAAGGGGGACAAAAACATGGAAGTTTCAGGAACACAAATGATGATTGGACTTATTTTAGGTATTGCCTTATTAATTTTCTTTGTACTAAAAACGAAGATTCATGCATTTCTTGCGTTACTAATTGCGGCATCTGTTACAGGTATTGTAGGTGGGATGAATCCTACCGAGGTTGTAAGCGCTATAACTGGCGGCTTTGGAAGTACCCTTGCCTCCATCGGTATTATTATCGGTTTAGGGGTAATGATGGGACGTATTTTAGAAGTATCAGGAGCAGCTGAAAAGCTTGCCTACACATTAATTAAGAAGCTTGGAAAACGCAAAGAAGAGTGGGCAATGGCAGTTGCAGGTTATATCGTAGCCATTCCAATCTTTGTTGACTCAGCATTTGTTATTTTACAGCCTTTAGTAAAAGCTCTTTCTAGAAAAACAGGTAAATCAGTTATTGCATTAGGTGTAGCGTTAGCGGTTGGATTAGCTGCAACTCACCATGCGGTACCACCAACTCCAGGACCGCTTGGTGTTGCAGGTATTTTCGGTGCAGATGTAGGTATGATGATCATTGCTGGATTACTCTTCTCTATTCCGATTATTATAGTTGGGGTATTATACGCAAAATGGATTGGTAAGAAAATTCATCAAGTTCCAGAAGAAGATGGCGATGGATTTGTCCGCTTAACAGAAGCAGAAGTATATAAAGAATTCTTAGACGAAGTAGATGAAAGAGAGAAAAACCTTCCTTCATTTATGAAAGCAATTATGCCAATTCTATTACCGATTATTCTTATTTTCTTAAACACAACATTAGGTGCATTAAACGATGCAGGGATTTTTGCAATCAATGATACCGTGTTATCGTATGTACAATTCCTTGGTAACCCAGTTATCGCAGTAGCACTTGGTTTAATCGTAGCTATTTACACCTTAGCTAGTAACCTACGCCAAACAGAAGCATTGGATCGTATGGAAGAAGGAATCAAAACTGCCGGTATTATCCTTTTAGTTACAGGTGCTGGTGGAGCATTAGGTAACGTTCTACGTGTAAGTGGAACTGGTGACTTTATCGCAGAACAAATTGCAACATGGTCAATCCCAGCTATCTTAGTACCATTCTTTATTGCTACCTTCGTACGTTTAGTACAAGGAAGTGGAACAGTTGCGATGATCACAGCTGCATCCATTTCTGCACCAATCGTAGCAACACTAGATGTAAACCTTGTATTAGCAGCACAAGCAGCTGCACTAGGTGCGATGATCTTCTCTTACTTTAACGATAGCTTATTCTGGGTTGTAAATAGAATGCTAGGAATTAAAGATGTGAAGGAACAAATTCTAGTATGGTCTGTCCCAACAACAATCGCGTGGGGCGTATCATTAGTAATGCTAGTATTAGCTGACTTTGTTGTCGGAATGTTTTAAGTGAAACTAGAAGAACTCTGAGTGATGCTCAGGGTTCTTTTTTTGGTAACGGTTTGGTTAAACCCAAAAATTTTTGCTTCAACACCCACAAAACACGAATATATGTTCGTGTTTTTGGGTAAGCTATGCTATAATCAAGGACAAGATAATGTTCTTTTAGGATGGTCGGCTAACCCTTTACAAAAACGGGGGTGATGCCTTTGAGGATGTATGAAGTCATGACTTTACTAGGGGATTTTGGAACACTCTTATTGATGCTTCTTTCCTTAATTGTAGCTATAATCCACAAAGAATAAAATAGACCTTCCCATTAGCCCTGACAAGACAATTGGAAAGGTCTATTCATAACTGTGGCCGATTTCCCTGGGGGAACCGCTTATCGCCTTGAGTCCAGTATTACTGGGCTCATTTTTTTATCTTCTTTCAGTATACCATAGCAGTTGTAAAATATATACATGTAACAATGCCGAAATACCTAATTTTCTTCAGATATGTCGTTATATCCTACTTCCGAATCATAATCAGAAATGACGAGGTATGATGGAGTTTTAATCATTCCATTTCCCATAGTCCTGCTGTATAATATATTTCGAGTATCGAAGGAAGGGAGAAAACTATGGGGGCACAACTGGACGTACAACAAGCAGAGCAAAGTAAAGAAAGGATTTGGACGCGAGACTTCATCTTCATCTGTCTGGCCAATTTCTTTATCTTTTTCGGCTTTCAGATGTCCTTACCTACACTCCCACTGTTCGTAAAGGAACTAGGTGGCAGTGATCAATTAGTTGGTGTAATTGTTGGGATATTTACCTTTTCTGCCTTATTAATGCGACCATATGCTGGTCATGCATTGGAAAGTAGAGGTAGACAATTTGTCTATATGACAGGATTGGCTATATTTGTCGTGTCAATCGGTTCATTTGCATTTATTGCAAGCATTGCCTTTTTACTAATAATGCGGGTTGTTCAAGGCATTGGGTGGGGACTATCCACTACAGCAACTGGAACAATCGCAACAGATATTGTACCGGCAAGTCGGCGTGGGGAAGGACTTGGCTATTTTGGGCTGTCCGGTAATATTGCACTTGCGTTTGGTCCGGGGCTTGGATTAGCACTTGCGGGAAAGATTTCCTTTACGTGGCTATTTTTGATTTGTGCGATTTTTGGTTTAGTAGCATTTTTATTATCGGCAAAGGTTCACTATAAAAAGGTGGAGCAATCAGTGGAAAAAACAGTCACGCCGAGATTTGATGTGTTTGAAAAATCAGCGCTTCAACCAGCCATATTAGTATTATTTATTACCTTCACATTTGGTGGAATCGCTACTTTTTTACCATTACATGCGATTGAACAACATGTAACCGGAATAGAAACCTATTTTCTAGTCTATGCTGCCTTTCTATTAATCTCGAGAACCTTCGCGGGTAAAATTTATGATAAAAAAGGGCACTTATATGTATTCCTACCTGGAACGGTAATGATTTTTATCGCCATGATACTTCTATCCTGGCTACCAAACACGTTTATATTGCTCCTTGCTGCAGGTCTTTATGGATTAGGGTTCGGGAGTGTACAGCCAGCATTACAGGCATGGTCTGTTGAAAAAGCGGCAGGAAACCGAAAAGGGATGGCAAATGCGACCTTCTTTTCCTTCTTTGATTTAGGGATCGGATTAGGTGCATTAATATTTGGGCAAATAGCCTTTCTATTTAACTATGGAGCTATTTATCTTACTGGTGCGGGATCTATTGTTGTAGCAATGATCATCTACGTTATCATCGTCATTCGTACCAACAAGCAACAAGCAAGTCAACAGTAGTACATAAGAAGCTGAGTTCAAAGTAAATGAGAAGACAATAAGACGACCGATGACGACTTCATCGTGGAGAATATATACTCGCGTTCGCCTACTATCTTCGAAAAAATACTTGCTCAGCTTCTTTTTTATAACCAAAGTATAATCTACTACATTTTTCCCCATCCTAGTAACAGATTCCAAGGTTTAAAAAATGCGAAAACTCCTATACAATAGAAGAAAAGCGTGTGAAAAAAAGGCAGGTTAATAGAATTTGAAGAAACTGAGTGATATCAATATCCAAAAGCTCTTCCCATCATTGATCTATAAACGAGGGTTAGAATATTACAATCGTGGGAAGGTTATGGGCTTAACATATGACATAAATTATAATGTGTGGACAGCAACCGTGCATGGCTCCGAAGAATATTTTGTCGAGATTAATATGAAAGACTTAGAGAGAGGATCTGTTCATACGTATTGTGATTGCCCAGCATTTGAAACGTATGAATCCTGCAAGCATATTGCAGCGACGTTAATCGGAATTGTTAATGAGGAAGCACCCAACAATGAACAATATTCTAACTACGATTACGAAATTACCAATCGTTTTATCCGGGCGCTTAGTAATGTTGCACAAACAGCAGAGCTAAGTGATATTCTCCCGCAAAAAGAAGAACTAAATGTTTCGTATGTCGTGAAATGGTCATATGATAAAAATCTATTAATCGAATTAAAAGCCGGTGTCAATCGTGACTATGTTGTAAAGGATGCTAAGCAATTTATTCTCGATGTACTTGCTGGCAATGATCACTTTTTCACGAAAATGTTTACCTATTCTCCGAGTCAGCATGCATTGCAGTCGGCGGATAAAGAGATATTTGACATCTTAGGGTCGATTGCTCGGAATGAAAAAATTTACGATGGCTACCATGTTTATCATTATCGCGGCAACGTGAATGACAAGCGATCTATCATGATTCCACCACTAGTTACCGAAGCCCTTTTGGATAAATTGATCGAACGTGACGTTACGGTGGAAGGGAATTCAAGACAGTTTCGCAATACAAATA
The DNA here is from genome assembly GCF_001038425.2 of Ornithinibacillus contaminans. Lineage (GTDB taxonomy): Bacteria > Bacillota > Bacilli > Bacillales > Amphibacillaceae > Ornithinibacillus > Ornithinibacillus contaminans. The sequence goes on along the minus strand of NZ_LDPV02000050.1, from coordinate 14,051 downwards.
TCTATACGAATCCTTCTATCGAAAAAGGAATCCTGCCGTACCATTTTGCGCTAAACAAAAATGAACGGGATGATTTGCTGTTAACCATGCACGAAGTAGAGGACAGCGTCTATTTCAAAAACTATGAACTGTTATTTTATGAGGGGACCTTTTACTTTCCGAAGAAGGAACAGCTTCCAATCATAGAACTTGTATCACAGTTTGGAAGTATCGATCAACAGCTTCCCATATCGAAAAAACAGGCAGATTCGTTTTTATCGGAGGTACTACCTTCGTTGAAAAAGGTAGGAGAAGTAGAAATTTCAGAAACGGTATCATCGGAAATAATCCAAGTCCCACTTCGGGCTAAACTCTATTTGGAGTCAAAAATGGACTGGGTTATTGGGAAGCTGGAATACCATTATGGGGATCATGTGATTGATCCTTTTAGTGGAAGAGAAGATCATGACGTTATCATTATTCGCGACGTGGAGAAAGAAAAGCAAATCATGCAGCTCATTGAGCATGCTAATTTTCATTACAATGGTCGGGAGTTATTTATCGATGCTGACGAAGAGGAGCTATATGACTTTTTATATAATGTGCTACCAGTTCTCGATGAATATGTTGAATTGTTCCTAACAGCGGAAGTACGCAGCTTTATAATCGAAAATGAGCCTGTTCCTAGAACAACGGTTAGCATGGAGTCCTCCACGAATTTATTAGAAATTGGATTTGATATTGAGGGCTTAAATGATCAAGAAATCACGAAGATATTAGATGCTGTTATCGAGAAGAAGCGGTATTATCGTTTGCAAAGCGGGGAAATACTCTCGCTAGAAGGAGAAGAATTCACATCCATCCATGATTTTTTCCAAAACATGGACATTAAAAAGAGCGATGTACAGGACGGGAAAATTCAAATGCCTGTTTATCGGGGAACGCAAATCGATGAGCTGATTGATACGAAGAAAAATTACGATCCAGCTTTTCGTAAGCTACTTCATCAGTTAAAAGAACCGGAAGAACAGCAGTATGAGCTACCAGGTATCTTAAAAGCATCACTTCGATCGTATCAGCTGACAGGTTACCAATGGTTTAAAGCACTAAGTCATTATCACTTAGGTGGAATTTTGGCGGATGATATGGGGCTTGGGAAGACACTGCAAAGTATTGCCTATATCGCCTCTGAGTCTGGGGTACATCCGCATTTAATTGTTGCGCCGTCTTCAGTAGTCTATAATTGGAAAAATGAATTCGAAAAATTCACACCGGATTTACAGGTAGCTATTATGACGGGAACTCCGCAAGAAAGACAGGAGAGAATCACTACCTTAACCGATGCAGATGTTTGGATTACATCGTATGCGACATTACGACAGGATATTGCGCTTTATCGGGAGTTGACCTTCCAAACGATGATTTTAGATGAGGCTCAGTATATTAAGAATTACGCAACGAAAACTTCGAAAGCAATTCGTGAGGTAAAGGCTGGTAGACGATTTGCCCTTAGTGGTACGCCAATCGAAAATTCCATTGAAGAACTGTGGGCTATATTCCAAGTAGTATTACCGGGTCTAATGCCCAATCAAAAGACCTTTAAGCAGTTATCTCATGAGAAAATTGCATCGATATCAAAGCCATTTATTTTACGTCGCTTAAAAAAGGATGTATTAAAAGAGCTTCCAGATAAAATTGAGTCTGTAAGTGTCTCGGAACTAACCGACCAGCAAAAGGAATTATATGTTGGCTATTTACGGCAGGTTCAACAAGAAGCAGCGCAATCTATTAAAGAAAGCGGCTTTCAACAGAATCGCATGAAAATACTCGCTGGTTTAACCCGACTAAGACAAATTTGTTGTCATCCTTCTTTGTTTATTGAGAACTATCAAGGGAAATCGGGCAAGCTGGATCTGTTAATGGAAACGGTGGATAATGCGATTGCTAACGGGAAGCGAATGTTGATCTTCTCCCAGTTTACGAGTATGCATGAGATCATCATGGAAAAGCTACAGGAAAAAGGAATTGACTTCTTCTATTTAAGTGGTCAAACACCATCACAAGAGCGGGTTACCATGAGTGAACGATTCAATCAGGGGGAGAAGGATATCTTCTTAATATCCCTAAAAGCAGGTGGAACTGGTCTGAACTTAACCGGAGCAGACACGGTAATTTTATATGACTTATGGTGGAATCCGGCTGTAGAAGATCAAGCAACTGGGCGTGCCCATCGATTCGGTCAGAAAAATGTTGTGCAAGTTATCCGCCTCATAACGGAAGGGACCATTGAAGAAAAAATATATGAATTACAGCAAAAGAAACGCGAACTAATCGATAAAGTCGTTCAACCAGGCGAAACGATGCTATCGAGCCTAAGTGAAGATGATGTTCGGGCCTTGTTGAGTATTTAGAGATGTTTTAGTGTTGGGTTTTAATAGTTTATTAATAAAGATGAGCCTGGGACATAAGTAAAATGAAAAGATAAAGTGACGAACCATGCACTAATTCCCGAAGCGGGTATTACGCACAAGTTCGGATTATATCTTGTCAAAAGTACTTATGTCCCAGGCTCTTATTATTCAAACATTAATCTGAAATAATTTTCGTGGACGACCTTTTACATAGGGTTTTTCTTTCCCAACTACTTTAATTACATTTCCAGAAAGTAATTTGTTAACCGTACGCTCAGCACTTCGTTTTGTTACACGGTAGTAATTAGCAATATCGTTCGAAGAAAATGGTTCATTATTCCGCAGCTGTACAAAGTCAATAAAGTTATACGACAACTCATTGTTTAATTTGGCCTTATGAATGAGCGCTTGATAAAGCTGTGATGTATCAAAATGCTTTCGAACACCGAGCGGCCCAATTGTTTCTTGTCGGTCATTAACAATGTAACAGCTACTAATATCATCTCGTGAGCAGGCGTCTAGTGCTAGCTTCGCATGATCTTCCGCCTGTCTGGCAGTTAAACCTAAGCCAAAGCCAATTTCAATCGGTGTATGAAGAACGCTTTCCATTTCCTTCAGTAACGGGAAATCGCGATAATGATTAGTGATATGATCTAACACACCACGTGTACCAAAAATAACATATTGGTTATCATTATTGGTGAGAACAGAAGCATAAGTTTTATGACCAAACTTTAGTAAAATTTGATACAGGCGAAGCTGTAGCTCATGAAGTTGTTCCGCACCTTTTTGTTCTGCAATAGTCTCCCGATTTTTAATGCGTACATACCCGGCTACAATTTGCGCACTTTTACTAGTGTTTAATGTAGCAATGGATTTACATTCTTCAATTGCTTTTTCGATATTGATTTTTGGGACAACCATCTGGTATGTTGGAATTCCCTTTGCTTGAAGACTTTCTTTAACCTCATGTAATGATGTGAGCACATAATCTATCTTACCCGCATCCCAAAGCTTCTGATGATAAGTAACAATTTGATCGATGTCAATGGTAGTTTCTTGTTGATAAGTTACGGTATAAATAGTTTCATCACTTAAATTTAATTCCGAGAGAACTTCCGATACATGTCTAGAATCAACGACATCAATGGATAATCGTCTCAATGCTTCTTGATGGACATTCTTTAAATGGTAGAACGATGTCAAAATCATATATTCATCAAAAGCAACCTGGATAGTTGGTAATCGCTTTTTTGTGATTTTATGCTGGGCATATAAATAAGGTAGTGCCTCTAGGAATAAATAAACATCACACATGAAAGCTTTTTCCACTAAGTGTGGTGCTTCCATCGCTTTCTTGTATATAAATGGAATTGCTTCCACCTCGGAATGCTTTTTTATGTAATTTGAAAATCGATCAACAAGTTCTTTTCTCCCGAAAACGGCAACCTTTATGTTCAACTTATCTTCCCTCCCCAAAGTGAATGCTGGCTAAAATTGTTTATGAAACAAGCTAACGACTAAGTTTCCATGAATTTTAAAGTAGATAAAGAAAATTCTGTCAATTAATGGCGCAATTACGTATTCTTATTTAGCGAACTATTTAACGACATATTGCTTGATTTATCTTAGTCTATGGAATTTTCATACTATTGTCAAGATGCTATCGTTTAATGTAGACGTGATTAACCTAGACAGTCTAATGGCTAGCATGATTAAAATTGATAGCGTTTTCATTTTGATGAAAAGCAAAGGCTATTTACCTGAGAAAGTGGATATAACAGGATTTCTTTGAATATCTACCGTCAAATGAAGGCTGTAGCACCAATCATCAGCTCCCTTGTGAAATTATGGTTGCTACTATAATATCATATTATTTCGATAATTTGTAATAAAATTAAAATTATTAATTTGCGCAAATGAAATCGCTTTATTGTAAGGTTTTTTCATAATTTTTAGGCTATAGTTTTAGCAATAGTTTGACAATAATGGGCAAATGCAAGTAAAATAGTACCTAGGAAAAAAATAAGGGGGAGATTTTATTATGAAAAGGAAACAGTATATCCTTTCGTTTGCAACGCTTTTAGTGTTAGCTTTAGCGCTTGCGGCGTGTGGTGGTAGTAAGCAGTTATCCTTACTAACTGGTGGTACTGGTGGTACATACTATCCATTAGGTGGACAAATTGCTGACATCATATCAGATGAAACAGATTTGCAAGTTACTTCTGCAGCTTCAAACGCTTCCGCGGATAATATTGCAGATCTTGCTTCAGGTGATGCTGATATTGCATTCACACAGACGGACGTTATGGCTAATGCAGTGGAAGGAACCAATTCATTTGAAGGTAATCCAGTTGATAATGTATTGGCGATTGGATCCTTATATCCAGAAACGATTCAAATCGTAACATCCGCAGATTCAGGTATTACCTCTGTTGAAGACCTAGCAGGTAAAAAGGTTTCTGTCGGAGCACCAGGATCTGGAACCTATGTAAATGCTAGCCAAATCTTAGCTGCGCATGGCCTAGATATAGATGCAGATATTGAGGCACAAGACCTTGACTTTGAAGAGTCTACAGGTGGAATTCAAGATGGTAATATTGATGCGGCTTTCATTACAGCTGGAGCACCAACAGGTAGTGTAGAAGGATTAGGTGCAACAACTGATATTGCAATTGTACCAATTGCACAAGACAAAATTGATGCATTAATTGCAGAACATCCATACTATGCAGCGGACGTCATTCCTGCTGGCACATACACAGGTATCGATGAAGAAGTAACAACCGTGGCAGTAATTGCGATGTTAGCTGTATCTGCAGACCTTTCTGAAGAGGACGTATACGACCTAACGAAAGCACTGTATGAGAATGCTAGCAAGATTACACACGAAAAAGGAAAAATGGTTACAAAAGAAACGGCACTTGATGGTATTGGAATTGATCTTCACCCAGGTGCGAAAAAATATTTTGAAGAAGAAGGATTATTATCCGAATAAGTTCACAGATGTGAGCGAAAAGGTGAGGCCGGCTGAGCCTATTGTAGGCTTTATAGCCGGTCTGTCCATTTCTTTCAAATTATCAGGTGTGTGAAGATAATGCGTTTCCTATCGAACAAGCGATTCATCATTAGTATTCTCCTACTAGTCGTCCTATCAATCATTTTATTAGTTCCTCTACGAACTGCCTTAGTATTTTATAAAGAAAATACCAATCAAATTGCTGCCTATCTTCCAGTGGAAGAGGGGGACAACTTTCAAATTATATTTACACATTCCATTCACCTAACAGATGTTGTTGAAATGTACGAAGTTTTACCAGATCATTCGATTCGCCAGGCCGAAATAATCTATGAGCATTATGGAATTGGTATGCCAGCAAATGCTGGGGCTGGTGAAACATTTGTTTATGAGGACGGCAAGTACCATATAAAAGATATGAATCGAATATTTCCTTCGATTGTGTTGCGAAACGGAAAGACGGTTCCAAAGCATCGCCTGGTTTGGGGAGCCCAACAAGAACATATGGTATGGTTTCGAGATTATTTTGAACCAGGTGCCATATATACAATTAAGATTGACCAATTATCATTATGGGATTTGTTGAGAGGAGTGAAAATCCATGAGTGAACATAACATAAATGGAAAAATAGAATTAACACCAGAAGAGCAAGAAGCATTGATGCAAAAATACGATACAGAGTCGAATACCCGTAGTTTAAAGGGGACAGCTGCCATTATAGTTTTTGTTTTGTTGCTTGCTTTCTCGTTGTTTCAGTTATATACCGGTTATTTCGGTGCGTATACAGCTTATATACAACGGACAATACATCTAGGCTTTGCCCTTGCCTTAATTTTTCTATTATTCCCTGCTAGGAAAAAAGGAGATAAGCGAAAGGTTGCTTGGTATGACTATATACTGGCATTGATATCGATAGTGGTCTGTTTGTATTGGCCCGTTTTTTATGATGTGATTGTACAAGAAATTGGTGGGATTACTGGGGTTCAAATGATCATTGGTGGACTCGCTATCCTTCTAGTGCTAGAAGCGACTAGGCGGGCGGTTGGTCTTCCAATTACAATAATTGCTGGTCTAGCCTTGCTTTATGCACTACTAGGTCAGTATATGCCAGGCATGCTAGCACATCGGGGCTTAAGTCTTAATCAATTAATCAATTCGATGTTCTTTACAACCGATGGTATTCTTGGGACACCACTTAAGGTATCCTCTACATTTATTTTCTTGTTTTTATTATTTGGTGCCTTTTTAGTGAAAACAGGTGTTGGAACATATTTTAACGATTTAGCGATTGCGATTGCTGGGAGAAGAACAGGTGGGCCGGCTAAAGTGGCCATCTTCTCTAGTGCATTAAATGGAACGATTTCTGGTAGTTCGGTAGCCAATACCGTAACAACCGGTTCGTACACGATTCCACTCATGAAGCGATTAGGTTACCGGAAGGAATTTGCTGGTGCGGTTGAAGCAGCTGCCTCTACTGGTGGACAAATCATGCCACCAATCATGGGTGCAGCAGCGTTTCTAATGATTGAGTTTGCTGGGGTACCATATTGGGAGATTGCAAAAGCAGCCATCATTCCGGCCATACTATATTTTGCGGGAATATGGATTATGACGCATTTAGAAGCGAAAAAGACAGGATTAACAGGTCTTCCCGAAAGTGAAATTCCATCCAAAAAATCTGTATTGAAAAAAATACATCTATTACTACCAGTATTTGTTATCATTGTCCTATTATTTATGGGATACAGTATTGAACGAACAGCGCTGTTAGGAATTCTTTCCGCAATTATTGTCAGCCTGTTCTTGAAAGAAACGAGAATTACACCGAGAAAATTTGTTGATGCCTTAACATCTGGTGCGCGTACTGCCTTAGGCGTTGCCGCAGCTACGGCGTGTGCGGGGATGATTGTTGGGGTCGTAACGAAGACTGGTCTAGGGTTGAAATTAGGAAATGGTCTTGTTGATATCGCTGGCATGCTTACATCAAATGTAGACGTGCAACTGTTGTTAACATTATTCTTTACGATGGTTACATCGATTATTTTAGGAATGGGTTCCCCAACGACGGCGAACTATATCATCACATCTACGATTGCACTTCCCGCAATCTTAGCGATGAATGAACATCCTGAGGTGGCAATTCCAGTGTTAGCGGCACATATGTTTGTGTTCTACTTTGGTATTGTGGCAGATATTACACCGCCAGTTGCGCTTGCTGCATTTGCGGCATCTGGAATTTCTGGTGGCGATCCGATAAAAACTGGATTTAATGCATCAAGGCTTGCGATTGCTGCGTTTATTATTCCGTATATGTTTATCCTAAATCCAGAAATGCTGATGATTGATACAACTTGGTTAGGTGTTATTTGGATATTGATTACCGCTCTAACCGGGATGATTGCCATCGGTGCAGGGTTAATTGGTTATTGGTATAAGAACCTTAATTGGGTGGAACGAGTTATCTCTATCGTGACAGGACTACTCCTGATGTACCCAGAAGGCTATTCGGATATCGTTGGTCTTGTATTATTTGCTGTGATGCTACTTTACCAATTTATTTTTAAAGGTGACAGCGGATCACAGGAGCAGCTACAAACAGAATCTAAATAAGAAAATGGATGGGTTTCTCAAATCGTGAGGAATCCATCTTTTTGTAATGTCATGATAGAATGATGGTAATGAAAAAAAGAAGGGTAGTTTTTTATGAAAAAGCAACATGATTTTACCCAAGGTAATATTTTCAAACAATTACGTGCCTTTTCAGGGCCAATTATGCTAGCTAATTTACTGCAGACGTCGTATCAATTAGTGGATAGCCTATGGGTAGGAAATTTATTGGGTGCTGATGTGTTAGGTGCCGTAGCAATTTCTGGAACCATTATTTTTACCGTGCTTTCTTTTATTATTGGAATGAATAATGCAGCATTAACAATTCTATCTCAGCAAAAGGGACAGAAAAACCAAGAGGGCATGAAACGATACTTGAATGCCTTTGTCGTCCTGTTAACTGTAATGGCACTCGCGTTAGGAAGTATTGGTTTTATATTTGCAGAGTCCTTGTTGTCATTACTTGGGACACCGGCGATCATTATGGAAAGTGCAACAGCTTATTTGCAAATTAATTTTCTTGGAATGTTATTTTTATTTGGGTACAACTTTATTAGTACCGTGCTAAGGGCTTTAGGAGATAGTAAAACTCCTCTTCGTTTTGTCACGGTTGCTGTTCTATTAAATGTGTTGATGGATCCATTGTTTATTGCGTATTTTGATATGGGAGTGGAAGGTGCTGCATTTGCGACCATAATTTCGCAAGGGGTTGCCTTTTTATATGGAATTATTCATGTATTGCGGAAGAAGCTCGCACCGTTTTCGATCCCAAGGCTGCCGAAGTTACAGGATATTAAACTAATCCTGAATTTAGGTATACCATCTGGTTTACAAATGTCTGTGATTTCCGCGGGCTCGGCTGCTATCATGAGTGTCGTAACGACCTTTGGCGCACCAGTAGTTGGTGGATTTGGCGCAGCTGGTAGATTAGATAGTATCATTATGCTACCTGCTCATGCATTAGGTACGTCAGTTGCCAGCATGGCTGGTCAAAATATCGGGGTGAAGAACTGGGACCGAGTTAATAAAATTGCCAAATACGGCGTACTCTATAATTTCGTTATCATGGCTGGGATTGGGTTGTTAACTGTAATCTTTGCAGAGTATGCGGTACGTTTATTTATACAGGAAGAAGAAGCTGTCCAATTTGGTGCAAAGTACTTGCGAATCATAGCACTTTGTTACCCATTTTTAGGGATAAACTTCATTTTAAATGGCGTTGTTCGCGCATCTGGTGCTATGTATCAAGTGTTAGCACTCAACATCATATCGTTTTGGGTGCTCCGGTATCCGCTATCCTATTTAGCGGCTAAAGTTTTTGGAGATACTGGTATCGCCATCGGAATGGGTGCTAGCTTTATCATCAGTAGTGTCATCGCCTTCTTATACTTTAGATTCGGTAAATGGCGGAATAGGGTGTTGTTTAAGTAAAAGTTGGCTCATAAGTAAACAGATGAATACTGCGCTATTTCCAAAGGGTACTATACACCGACAATAGTTTAGAGATTGTTTTTTTATCCACAACCTGTGGATAAAATGAGGATAACCTCAATATTTTGTAGTATAAAAAAAGAAACAATACGAAATATTGACATGCGAATATGTTAGTATGTGGATAACGAATACGAGATAAATGAGTTGATGGGGAATGAACAAGAAAACGAAAAAAGCAATAAAACAAACAACTACCTTAGTAGTTGCTCTAATAGTAGTATTGGTTGGCATCTCATATTTTGCAAATGAACAACTAGAACAGCCAGAGCAACCCATTATTAGTGAAGCGGTTCAAAACTATAAACCGCTGATAGAAAAGTATGCCCAGCAATATCATGTGGCAAGCTATGTGGATGTATTACTAGCGATTATGATGCAGGAATCAGGAGGTAGAGGATCAGACCCGATGCAAGCATCTGAAAGCTATTGCGGGAAAATTGGTTGTATAAAAGATCCGGAGCTATCCATTAAACAAGGTGTATATTATTTTTCAGAAACATTGGAGACCGCTGGGTATGACATCGAACTTGCGATTCAATCCTATAACTTTGGAAAAGGATTTATTCAGTATGTGCAGAATCAAAAGGAACAATATTCACAGGATATAGCAATTGAATTTTCAAGAGAAATGTATCAAAACGCTCCTGATCAATCCATTTATTCGTGTTTGCGAAAAGAAGCAAAGCAGTATAATGCTTGTTATGGCGATATTTACTATGTTCAGGCAGTGATGCAATATGTTCCTGATGCAACTGAACAGTAAAGAGCCCATCACTGGATATATCCAGTTAAAAAAGCTATTATTTAAACAACAGTAACGAAGGAGGTTCATTGATGGTAAAGGAAATTTATACGGACAAAGCACCTGCTGCGATTGGCCCATATTCACAGGCGATTGAGGCGGGAGATTTTCTTTTTGTATCTGGTCAAATCGGAATTAATCCACAAGATGGTGAAATTGCTTCTGGCATTGAAGCACAAACCAAACAGGTTATGCAAAACCTAAACCACATTTTAACAGAAGCTGGAGTAAGCTTTTCACAGGTATCCAAATTTACAATATATTTAGCCTCAATGAATGACTTTGCAAAGGTAAATGAAATTTATGGCAGCTACTTACAGAAGCCATACCCTGCACGTGCGACAGTTGAAGTAAGTAGATTACCGAAAGATGTTTTGGTTGAAATCGATGCAGTTGTTTACAAAAAAGCGTAAGGAGGAAGTATAAATTGGATAATTTCACTTATTATAATCCGACGAAATTAATTTTTGGGAAAGGGCAATTAGCGGAGCTCCCAAATCAAGTGAAGCAGTATGGTAAAAACGTGCTTGTTGTGTATGGTGGTGGCAGCATTAAACGCAATGGCATTTATGATAATGTAATGGCAAAATTAGCAGAAATCGATGCAGTAGTTTTTGAACTTGCTGGAGTCGAACCGAATCCACGCATTTCTACCGTACGTAAAGGTGTGGAGATATGTAAGCGTGAAGGTATTGATTTCCTACTTGCGGTTGGTGGCGGAAGTACAATTGATTGTACAAAAGCGATTGCGGTCGGTGCCAAAACGGATATCGATATGTGGGATATTGTGACCAAGAAAGCAGAAGCGAACGATGCCTTGCCATTTGGTACAGTTCTCACGCTTTCAGCAACAGGTTCTGAAATGAATAGTGGGTCGGTTATTACCAATTGGGAAACGAATGAGAAGCATGGCTGGGGGCTAGCGCCTTATACATACCCGAAATTCTCTATTCTTGACCCAACACACACAGCATCAGTTCCAAAAGATCAAACTATCTACGGAATTGTGGATATGATGTCACATGTGTTAGAACATTATTTCCACCAAGCAACCAATACACCTGTTCAGGATCGCTTCTGTGAATCCATTTTACTTACCGTGATGGAAACAGCTCCTAAACTGTTAGAAGACCTTGAAAATTACGAGTTACGAGAAACAATTATGCTCTCCGGTACATTAGCATTAAATAACATGCTAAATATGGGATTCCGTGGCGACTGGGCGACGCATAATTTAGAGCATGCCGTTAGTGCTGTTCATGATATCCCACATGGTGGTGGTTTAGCGATTCTATTCCCGAATTGGATGAAGCACGTGCTGGAAGATGAAAATGTTGGTCGATTCAAACAGTTAGCACAGCGTGTATTCCGAGTAAGCACAGAAGGGAAAACCGATCGGGAAGTTGCCTTAGAAGGAATTGAGGGGTTACGTGCTTTTTGGAATAGCATAGGTGCACCGTCTAGATTGGCAGACTATCAAATTGATGCAGAATCTGTTGAACTAATGGCAGAAAAAACAGTGGTAGCACGTCCTGAATATGGAACCTTTAAGACATTAACGGAGCAGGATTCTATCGAAATCTTTAAAGCCAGCCTATAAATGGCACCATCCGACAATTTATTTCCCTGGAAATAAATTCTGTCGATTTAAAACAAAAAAAGTCAAAAAAGAACTAGCCTTATTGATAAATGGCTAGTTCTTCTTTGATAGCAGCTCTAATTTTTTCCAAGCATTCTTCGGGCGTTTGACCAAAGATACGTCTGTTATTCACCAGTGCATACGGTTTTACGCGACATAGCCCGCAAAACGATAAACAGTCACTGGTTAGAACAGCAACCTCAGGAAACTCACTTTCAATAATTTCTTCTATATTTAATCTAGTGATAGCATTACCATCACATAGTTCAACTACGACAATACCCATACTGTATCACGTTCTTTCAGGTGAAATAATGTGGAACCACCTGAATGATAGCATTACCGAATGTGTATTTCAATATTCATGCCTATTCAGTCGCTTCCGTTTTATCCACGAAGCTCATATGAACCCAATTACGCTGTTTCCACCTTCTAAGCATTAAGACACCACGCAACCATTCATCTGCAATGAACCCAATCCATATTCCAATTAGCCCAAGCCCAAGGAATATGCCGAAGAACCAAGCAAACGTTACACTGATACCCCACATCACCACAATACCAATATAAACAGGGAACTTCACATCACCAGCTGCTCTTAGTGAACTGATCATAACTAAGTTAAAGGCTCTGCCCGGTTCTAGAATGATGGTTAGAAGTAATAATGTTGTTCCAGCTTCAATAATGGATGCATTATCTGTGAATATCCCCAAGAATGATCCAGCAACAAGATAGACGATACCTGCCGTGGCAAGCGAGATAAAGATGGAGATTCGTAAGCTTTTTAGAGCACGTTCATAAGCATCCTCTATTTTTCCTGCCCCGATCATGTGTCCGATTAATATTTGTGTTCCTTGACCGATTGCCACGGAAAATAAGAAAATAAACATCATAATATTTTGCGTATAAACCTTAGTCGTAATCGCGATTGTTCCGAGCTGTGCGACAAAGTACGTGATTACCATTTGGCTTGCATTATAGGACAACTGCTCGCCAGCAGATGGAACCCCGATTTTCAACAAGCTTTTAACATGCATTTTCTCATAACGGAAGAAGTTTTTGAAGTCTAGCTCGCCATCCGTCCGTTTGATTAATAGAATGACAAGGGCGATAAATCCGATAAACCTACTTATAGCAGTAGAGTAAGCAACTCCCTCTACACCAAGTACTGGGAATCCAAAAGGCCCAAAGATAGCAAAATAGTTTCCGACGACATTCAGGATATTCATCCCAATCGTAACAACCATCGTATCTTTTGTATGCCCATAACTTCTTAAAATTGCGCCAGTGGTCATAATGAGCGCTTGAACAAAAATAAGACCACCAACGATTTGCATATAGGCAAGCCCTTCATCCATTAATTCATTCGGCAAATCCATCATCGTTAAGATAGGTTTTGCCCACAAAAATAGGACCAAGCTTAATAGAATAGAAAATAACAAGTTTAAGCTTAATGAGTTGATTGCTATTTTTCCTGCCGTTTTTGGTTTATTGGCACCGATATTCTGTGCAATTAATACCGCGGCACCTTGTGCAACAAAACCAAACATTACAATGACAACGGATAAAATTTGATTAGAGACGCCAACAGCGGCAACGGCATTATCCGAGTATTGACTAAGCATTAATGTATCTGCATTACCCATCAGCATATGCAGTAGTATTTCAATGAAAATTGGCCATGTAATCGCAAATAATGTTAAATTCTTCGTCGACGTTTTTCCCAAAGGTGTAACCTTCCTTCTTTATCCACAATAGCAATAGTTTACAATGAATCATTGGAAATAAAAAGAGTAATTTTTCGTGTTCATAAAAACAGGCTGGGACATAAGTAAAATGAGAAGATACAAGGACGAACAATGCACTGATTCAGCGTAGGGAATATACGTAGACTCCTGCGGGAGGAAGGGCTTAGGTGAGACCCCGCAGTGAGGGTGCTACTTGAATAACCTTCTTCGTTCCCTTGCGCTGAGGAAGCATACTCCGAAGCGATACTAGCAGACACAGGCGCACTGCTTTTCAGCGCGAGGAGGCTCAGCAGCCCCCGCGGCAAGGTAGACACTGCGAGGTAGTTTCGAGCAGATGTCACCCCTGTGCTG
>NZ_LDPV02000005.1 GCF_001038425.2 Ornithinibacillus contaminans | reverse complement strand
ATTACAATTATACAAAAACGTTGACGGACCTGTATCCAGACGGTACGATTATTCCGTCAACGGAACGGACTGTGGCAGATGAACAGGTTCAATATATAGAAGATGGGATTTCCCAATGGACAGAATATAAATCTGCTTCGCAGCTAGCAGAAGAAAATATGCTTTATCTATCGCAGCACTACAAAATTCCTGACTATGCAACATTTACAAGCATGAGTACATGGGCAGTTGGATCCTACGAAGCGATCTTTTATGATGAACCATTAACTAGATCGGATTATATGGAATTGTTTAAGAATGAGGAGCAGAGCTTGCCCGGGATACGGCATAAAGCTACCGTAGCGGATTTAAATGGTATCATGTATTATGAGTTCACCGATGGCACAGTTATCCGCGAGAATGAATTTTATAAACAACTATCGAAACAAAGTATTGTTCCCGAGATTCCTGCGGGTGCTTATTATTCAGGTACGGATGAAATGCTGGCAGGAACACATGTCGTTTTAGACGGATTAGGAATGGTACCAATATTAGGTGCGATTCCAGATGCCATAAATGCTGGAATCTATGGACTGGAAGGCGATGGAGTAAACGCTGGATTATCGCTAGCGATGACACTACCAATTATAGAATATGCAGGCTATGCCACAAGATATGGCTCAAAAGCGGTTGATGTTGTAAATGGTGTTGATAATGTTAGTGATGTTGCTAAGGGTATAGGTAAATATAATAATGGATGGGATATGCCTAGTGGAGGCAGTAAGATAGGTGGAAGAAGATATTCAGAACATTCACTAGAAAGAATGGCGCCAGATACTATTCAAGTTAGAGCTGAGTTAGAAAAAAGAGCTCTTGAAAAGGGATTAAAGCCAGGTACTAAAGAATTTAAAAATTTTGTTGATCCAAGGGGTGTTCCACCGATGGTTGTAGAGAATACAATTAGAAATGTTAAACCTTCTGTTGGAAATAGACCTGATACACTAAAATATGATGGTAAAGACGTTACTGTAATTACAAATACAATAGGTGATGTTATTACGGTAATTCCAAAATAAGTGAGGAGGGGGTGTTTTCATGGCAATTAATTATGATGAATATTTGCTGCTTGAATTATTCAATAGTGAACCAATAATAATTGATAGAGAAGCTGAAATTTACAAATATCAAATGCAAGGGTCCCAAGGATTAGAATTAGCATTTTCTTTTTCGGTTTATGACCAATATGTAACAATAAGATTGAATCATGACCAACTCCAAAATCCATTATATGATATTGAAATACAGAATGTAGGGGAAATTAGGGTCGAGAAATCAAAACTAATAGTACTAAAGCAACAGAGTAAAGAGCAGGTAATCGAAGTTGAAGTTACGCCAAACTTTATGATTGATTTAAGCATCTAAAATAATAATAGGTCACGAGGATATTTTAGTTCTCGTGGCTTATATTTTTTTGTAGACCCAGTATCGCATAAATTACTCTTTATCTTTTAAAAATAATCACCGCCGAAGGTTGATGGAAAGTAACTTAGCATTATTAGCTGGGTATTAAGGAGTCCTTGCCGGTAGTGTGAGTTTACAAAGTAGTACGTCCTGGTAGAATGGTCAAGAAGTGCGGGATTGAATCCATACGACAGGTGCTCTGTCTGGGTATCAGGTACATAGAACGAATATGGATACAGGTTCCTCATATGGGAAAACAGATGTACAGCGAAATAGTTCGTATGCTACACTAGCGTCATATAAGACTGGTTCGTCTATGACGCGGGAGCAAAGGACGTATGAAGGTTATCAAACTGAAAGAACGTCTGACATTAGAAGAACAATAGTGGATAATCTACGGTTTTTAACGATTTATAATGAGGTTGATGTAAGAAATACGTGGTATTACAATTATACAAAAACGTTGACGGACCTGTATCCAGACGGTACGATTATTCCGTCAACGGAACGGACTGTGGCAGATGAACAGGTTCAATATATAGAAGATGGGATTTCCCAATGGACAGAATATAAATCTGCTTCGCAGCTAGCAGAAGAAAATATGCTTTATCTATCGCAGCACTACAAAATTCCTGATTATGCAACATTTACAAGCATGAGTACATGGGCAGTTGGATCCTACGAAGCGATCTTTTACGATGAACCATTAACCAGATCGGATTATATGGAATTGTTTAAGAATGAGGAACAGAGTTTG
>NZ_LDPV02000049.1 GCF_001038425.2 Ornithinibacillus contaminans | reverse complement strand
ATAGGAAAGTTCTTAGCAAAGAAGCGCTAGCTTCTGTATTTCTTTTAATAGAAAAAACAGGGTATGTTTTTTCTTGACATACTGGTTGTTTTGTTCAGTTTTCAAAGAGCAAAATAATCATTTGTTGTTTTAGCGACAACTTTTATATCATAACATGCTGTCGATATTATGTCAACAACTTTATTCATTCTTTTTTAGAATGATGGGCCTGAGTGGACTCGAACCACCGACCTCACGCTTATCAGGCGTGCGCTCTAACCGGGCTGAGCTACAGGCCCATAATAATTATGGAGCGGGTGAAGGGAATCGAACCCTCGACATTAGCTTGGAAGGCTAGAGTTTTACCATTAAACTACACCCGCATATTAAATTTGAAACTTCCGCTGGTCGGGAAGACAGGATTTGAACCTGCGACCCCTTGGTCCCAAACCAAGTGCTCTACCAAGCTGAGCTACTTCCCGAAATATGGCGCGCCCGAGAGGAGTCGAACCCCTAACCTCTTGATCCGTAGTCAAACGCTCTATCCAATTGAGCTACGGGCGCAAAAACAACGTTACTAACTATAACATACTCAACAATTTATCGCAAGGTGCTTCTTATTCCAATAACTGGAACTAGTGCGGCCGAGAGGACTTGAACCTCCACGGGATTAACTCCCACTAGGCCCTCAACCTAGCGCGTCTGCCGTTCCGCCACGACCGCATTAAAACGAAATTTAGTTGAACAAAAATATGGTGCGGGTGAAGGGAGTCGAACCCCCACATCCGAAGATACTAGATCCTAAGTCTAGCGCGTCTGCCAATTCCGCCACACCCGCATATAAATGGTGAGCCATGAAGGATTCGAACCTTCGACCCTCTGATTAAAAGTCAGATGCTCTACCGACTGAGCTAATGGCTCGTAATAAAAAGTACATTTCTTTCTTGTGTCAGCCTTTTAAATATGAATAGAATGATACACGCAGCGTATTCGGCCGATGTATTGCTCCAAAATGCTCGTCGCTTAAGCGAATCATCGAAGCGATGCTCCTCGCAAGCCTGCACATAGTAGCAATTCAAGATGCTGGCGGCTCTCTACCGACTGAGTTAACGGCTCTTTATATAGTAGTTCCCGAAATAAATGGGTATATGATACAAGTATGTTAAATATCTCACAAACAAAGTAAATAAAAATGGCTGGGCTACTAGGATTCGAACCTAGGATACACGGGATCAAAACCCGATGCCTTACCGCTTGGCTATAGCCCAACAATTAATGGCGGTCCGGACGGGACTCGAACCCGCGACCTCCTGCGTGACAGGCAGGCATTCTAACCAACTGAACTACCGGACCTTCTCTATTTATTTGTAAAAACCAATGACCCGTACGGGATTCGAACCCGTGTTACCGCCGTGAAAGGGCGGTGTCTTAACCGCTTGACCAACGGGCCATAATATAATGGCGGAGAAGGAGGGATTTGAACCCTCGCGCCGCTTACACGACCTACACCCTTAGCAGGGGCGCCTCTTCAGCCACTTGAGTACTTCTCCATATGGCTCCACAGGTAGGACTCGAACCTACGACCGATCGGTTAACAGCCGATAGCTCTACCACTGAGCTACTGTGGAATAATGTAATAATGCTTCCTTCAAAACAAGCTATCACTAATTTCAGCGACAAAAATTATCATACAATATAACAACCGTGATGTCAAGCGCTTTACGGAACACTTTTACGATTCTTCTGTCTGATTTTGTACTGCTTGTTTTTCATAAGACTTTATATAATTTATCACGGTTAGAACGTTTCGTCAATCAATTTTTCGCGTCTGAATTTACAAATATTATCACGTATCTAGTTTCTTCCTATTTATATTTTCACCCCTTAATTTACTTGTTTTAAGCTTCCACCACAAATTCCACACCGATATCGTTTTACATCAACACTCCGAACTCTATTATATATGTGGTGACATGTTTCACATCTGTACTGATGCTTTTTACGATTAATAGTAGAAGGAAGTGGCTTGCAATGCCTTGGGGAACCCGTTATCGCCAATAGTCTTTTAAAGTCTGGATCACTATGCTTATAGCCTTTTCCTTCAATGTGTAAGTGATAGTGACAAAGCTCATGCTTAATAATCCCATTAAATTCATTTTCATCCATCTCATAAAAATATTTAGGGTTTAATTCAATTAACCTTTTACTTGGTAAATACCTACCTCCTGTTGTCCGTAGTCGGTTATTAAAGGTTACGTCGTCAACAAATGGCTTTTTAAAAAATTCTATTGAGATATGATTCACTAATTCATGCAGTTCTTTCTCACTTAAATGTTTCATTTGCGAAACCATCCTTACTGAATTTTGTAATTCAACACTAGTTTTCCTTCACTACTACAAAAGACTTATTTAAAATGATTATAATTAAATATTGATTTTTAAATATAATCATTTATAATATAGAGTATGAGTAAATACCCCAAACATGTAAGAAAGGAGGATTAGCAGTACGAATATGGGGGATTCTTTAACACTAGTTATGATGTTAGTTAAAGATTGTCTGTATATACTATTATCCTCAGTAAGGAATTTACTCAAACTATCTATTTAGTAATCTCATAGCTACTATTTTACACTATAATACTGGAGGGATATATTCAATGAGTGAAAACAAGAAAAAAATGACCACAGCATTTGGTGCTCCGGTTCCAAATGACGATGATTCAAAAACTGCTGGCCCAAGAGGTCCGCTATTAATGGAAGACTTCTGGTTCCTTGAAAAATTAGCACACTTCGACCGTGAAGTAATTCCTGAGCGTCGTATGCACGCAAAAGGTTCTGGTGCTTACGGTACTTTCACCGTAACCAATGATATTACAAAATACACAAAAGCATCTATCTTTTCAGAAGTAGGAAAGAAAACCGATATGTTTATCCGCTTCTCAACTGTAGCTGGTGAACGTGGCGCTGCTGATGCTGAGCGAGATATTCGCGGTACTGCTCTTAAGTTCTATACAGAAGAAGGTAACTGGGATTTAGTTGGTAACAACACACCTGTTTTCTTCTTTAGAGATCCTAAGCGTTTCCCAGATTTGAACCACGTAGTTAAGCGTGATCCAAAAACAAATATGCACAGCGCACAAGCTAACTGGGATTTCTGGACTTCTATTCCAGAGGCACTTCACCAAGTAACAATCGTTATGAGTGATCGTGGTATTCCTGCAAGCTATCGCCAAATGCATTTATTTGGAAGCCATACATACAGCTTCTTCAATGCAGCAAATGAACGTGTATGGGTGAAATTCCACTTCCGCTCTAAGCAAGGTATCAAAAACCTTACTGATCAAGAAGCAGAAGCAATTGTAGGTAAAGACCGTGAAAGCCATCAAAGAGATTTATATGAAGCTATCGAAAATGGTGACTATCCAAAATGGACACTTTACGTACAAATCATGACAGAAGAGCAAGCGAAGACTGTACCTTACAACCCATTTGATTTAACAAAAGTATGGTACAAAAAAGACTTCCCACTAATTGAAGTTGGTGAGCTAGAGCTTAACCGTAACCCAGAGAACTATTTTGAAGAAGTTGAGCAAGCAGCATTCGCTCCAACTAATATTGTTCCTGGTATTGGATTCTCACCAGATAAAATGTTACAAGGTCGTCTATTCTCTTATGGCGATACACAGCGTTATCGTTTAGGTGTTAACCATTGGCAAATCCCTGTTAACTACCCTAAGAACGCGAAGAACTTTAATCCATATCACCGTGATGGCGGTATGCGAGTTATTCCTAATGGAAACCCTGTTTCTTATAGCCCTAACAGCCACGGGGAATGGGAAGATAGTAAAGAACATCAAGAGCCAGCATTACAGCTTGGTGCAGATGTAGATTACTATGATTTCGATAAAGATGATGATAATTACTTCGAACAACCCGGTAAACTATTCCGCCTATTAAGCGCTGACGAGCAACAACGTTTATTCGAAAACACTGCTCGTGCGATGGATGGTACAACGAAGGAAGTTCAATTAAGACATATTAATCATTGCTACAAAGCAGATCCAGCTTATGGTGAAGGTGTTGCAAATGCACTTGGTATTCCATTGAGTGAAGTAGAAGCTGCAAGCGATGTAAAATAAGCTTGATTCATAGTTTAAGAGGCACTGCAATTGCGCAGCGCCTCTTTCTTTTTGTGTTGTTAACTGGCTCTTGATTCACTATGATGATTGTTCTGATTAGGGGCTGTTCTGTAATGTGACACCACTGTGGTTGTTGCTCCCCTCGAAATTGAATCAGACACTCACCAGGCTATTCGCAAATAAAAAAACCACCTATTGAATAGGCGGTTTATATTGCATTACTTCTCTTTAACCATTGTCAATGCGACTCTTCCTTTATTCGCATCAATACTATCAACCCAAACAGTTACAACATCCCCTACGGATGCGATATCCATCGGATGCTTGACATAGGAGTTGGACATTTTCGAAATGTGTACAAGGCCATCTTGTTTTACACCAATATCGACAAACACACCGAAATCGACTACGTTTCGGACAGTACCTTGAAGCTCCATCCCAGGCTGTAAGTCTTCTAAAGACAATACGTTTTTCTTCAGCAATGGTTGCGGGAACGCATCACGTGGATCGCGTTCTGGTTTACTTAACGCATCAATGATATCTTCCAAGGTTGGCTCACCGATTTCAAGCTGGGCTGCAGTTTCCTTTTTATTTAAGGACTGTAGCTTTTCTTTCAGTTCGTTTGAGCCAATATCCCCAAGCTGACAACTGAGCATGGAGAGAAGCTTCTCCGTATGGTCATAGCTTTCTGGGTGAATTGGTGTCCGGTCAAGCGGGTTATCCCCATCGATAATTCTAAGGAAACCAATTGCCTGCTCGTACGTCTTCGCTCCAAGTCTTGGGATTTTTTTCAATTGTTTACGGTTAGTAAATTTCCCGTTTTCATTGCGAAGTTTGACAATGTTACCCGCAACCGTTTTACTAAGCCCAGATACGTATTGAAGTAGCGAGCTGGATGCCGTGTTGACATTTACCCCCACTTGGTTAACCGCTGTTTCTACCACAAATGTTAGGGATTCCGTTAATGCTTTCTGGCTAACATCATGCTGGTATTGTCCCACACCAATTGATTTTGGATCGATTTTAACTAGTTCTGCTAGTGGGTCTTGTACACGTCGTGCAATTGAAGCTGCACTTCTTTCTTCTACCTGTAAATCAGGAAACTCTTCTCGCGCTAACTCAGATGCTGAATATACACTTGCCCCTGCTTCGTTGACAATGATATATGGAAGATCAAGATTGTTCTTCGTAATGACATCGGAAATAAATTGTTCTGTTTCTCGTGATGCCGTTCCATTACCAATCGCAACTAGTTCAATAGGATACTGTTGGATAAGCTTCATAACGATCTTCTCAGCGCCTACAACATCGTTTTTAGGGGCTGTAGGATACATAACGCCTACCTGATGTAATTTACCTGTTTCATCAATTACAGCTAGCTTACAGCCTGTACGGAAGGCAGGATCAACACCTAATACCGTTCTACCTTTTAATGGTGGCTGTAATAATAAATTTTTGAGATTTGTAGCAAATACGGAAATCGCCTGCTCTTCTGCGGTTTCTGTTAATGCACTACGAATTTCTCGCTCAATCGACGGTTGGATTAGACGTTTATAGCTATCCTCTAGGGCTGTCTTTATCACTTTACTAACGGCATCTGACGCATGATGCTTCATAACTTTTCGCTGTAAATAAGCAAAAATTGCTTCAATTGGCGGTGCGACGGTTACTTTCAGAATTTCTTCTTTTTCCCCACGGTTTAACGCTAAGATACGATGGGAAACAATGGATCGCACTGCTTCACTATAGTCATAGTACATTTCATAGACGCTCTTCTCGTCTTTCTCCTGGTTCTTTACTTCCGACTGAATTAAACCGCGCTTAAACGTCTCATTTCGAATGTATTCACGATACTCTGGTTCATCAGAAATCCACTCCGCCAAAATATCATTAACACCAGCAAGCACCTCTTCTATCGTATGTAATTCATGCTCTTTCGATAAATACTTCGACGCTTCGACCTGTATATCGATTTGCTTTTGCTCCCATATCACTTGCGCCAGTGGTTCTAAACCTTTTTCTTTGGCAATGGTTGCTTTGGTTCTACGTTTTTGTTTATATGGTCGGTATAAATCTTCTACGCGTTGTAATTGTGCTGCCTTTTTAATTTCCGCTTCTAGCTCCGGTGTTAGTTTTCCTTGTTCATCAATTAGACGAATAACCTCTTCTTTTCTTGCTGCTAAATTCGAAGCATATTGCCACTTATCTTGGATCGCCTTAATTTGAACTTCATCTAAGCCGCCAGTCATTTCTTTACGATATCTGGCGATAAACGGTACTGTATTTCCTTCGTCTAGTAATGCGATTACTTTATTTACAATGTTTGTTTGAACAGCTGTCTCGTTGGACACCCACTGTGCTAATTCTTGTTCTAAAACTATTGCCACAATTGTTCCTCCTTTGTTACATCATTTTTATTCTACCAAAATTCCAGCACAAATCCTATTCTCGTTCGTAACACCAGCCAATGTTCTCTTACTTCACATAAGAAAAAGACCGGCTTTTTATGCCAGTCTTATACTTGATCATATCGAATTGCGATTAAAGTCGTATCATCCTTCCTTGGTCGGTTGCTTCTTAATGCAAATGACTTCGTAATACGATCTACTTCTTTATCATAAAAATAATTTTGGACTAAATCCTGATTGGTAACACCATCGGTATACATAATAATGTTCATCTCATCCGTGAGCCGCTCTTGAATAACCTTGAATTTACGTAGGTAGCCAGCTAAATAACCTGCGTTAGGTATATTTCGTTTACGCTCCCTATTTCCGGTAATGGTCATCACACCAATATTGCCAATCGAAGAAATGGAGTAGTAATGGGTGGTGAAATCAATTTTGAAAATCGCCAGTACCGCTCCACGTTTACCAATCAATTGCTCATTACACTTTACAACGAGCTCTTCAACGGATGCATCAATGTTTTCCTTAATAATACGGATGACAATATCCGATGATTCTTTGGCGAACTCACCACTCCCAAGTCCATCGGCAAGTGCACAAACAAATTCGTTCTCTGTCTCATGATAAAAATAACTATCGCCACATTGTGCATTTCCTTCCTTCGCTTCTTGGAAAACTGCAACTTTTACCCTATTCATCTCTCTATAAAACCTCCGCACTATCTGAATTGATTGCTTCACGGAGTTTTTTTAACGATCTACGTTGTAACCTGGAAACATGCATTTGGGAAATCCCCAACAGTTCACCAGTTTCCTTTTGGCTCATATTATCAAAATATGTGCATTTAATAATCTGTTGTTCTCGATCCGTTAAAATTGGAAGTATTTTTTCTAACAACATTTTCAGGTCTATTTTTGTATATCCAGCTTCGTCTGTTCCGATCATATCTAGAATAGCTACGGTACTTCCATCTGAGGTTCCTTCAATAGTGCGATCGACGGATAGTGCTTGATAGCTCTTGCTCATCTCCATCGTTTCCAGCACTTCTTCCTCAGATACTCCGATATGCTTGGCTATTTCTTGAACTGTAGGTGATTTTTGTTCGATTGTGGTTAACTCATCCACGGCTTTTTTTATTTTCGGACCTAGTTCTTTAATTCTTCTAGGTACATGAACACTCCATGTTTTATCACGGATGAACCGCTTCATTTCTCCAACAATAGTAGGAATGGCAAAGGATTCAAAAGTCTTTCCAATGGATGCATCAAACCGTCTGATTGCAGCAAGCAGTCCAATCATACCAACTTGAACTAAATCCTCGTGAATCATACTATTTTTCGAGTATTTCCTAGCAATCGCATGCACTAAATCCTGGTAGGCTAGAACAATCTTCTGCTGTGTTGCCTCATCTGTGGGATTCTGTTGAAGCTGCGCTATCCATTGATATACCTCATCGCTTCCTTTATTGTCTGGTTGAGACGTGGTCGTCATGTAACCCCACCTCTTGTTTCTCCAGGTACTTGGTCATAAGAACGATAACACCTGAGTCATTATTTATTTCAACTTTATCCATTAAAGCAGTAATTAAAAATAAACCAAAGCCTCCTTCGCGCAAATTTTCTACGGATTCCGTGCTTTCATAAGGACCGATTGTCGCTTTCACATCGCTCAAGCTAAAGCTCCCACCATGATCTGCTACCATGATTTCTAATCGTTCTTCATAGACCCCAAAGCCTATGGTTACTTCCCCGTCATCTTCTTCGTTATACGCATGTGTTACGGCATTGGTCACCGCTTCTGAAATAGCGACCTTTAAATCTTCAATTTCTTCATACGTGAATCCCATCCGGTTAGCAATACCCGAAATGGAAAGCCGTATAACTCCAACATATTCTGGTTTTGCCGGAAATCTCATTTCAATAAAGTCAAACGATTCCATTATTCATTCACACCTCGAATCGTAGCGTTTATATCCATTATTTCATGTAATCCAGTAATTTGAAATAAACGAAGTACACGATCTTGCAAATTAACAAGTCGTAGGACGCAATCATTTTCTTTCGTTGATTTTAAGGCGTTTACGAACACACCTAGCCCCGTACTATCCATGTAATTGACATGCTCCAAATTCACTTCTAGAACATTTCCTTGCTGTTTCGTTAGTGGGAGTAATGCATCCTTTAACAATGGAGCTGTATACACATCAATTTCTCCAGTTAAATGAACTACTGACTTATTATTCTCTTCATCTATACGAATTCGTAGATTCATAATCTTTCCCCCATAACCTGCTTTTCTGAGATTTGTTCCCATTGTAGCTATTGTTCGTGTTCCCTAATTCCAATTCTTTTAAACTACTTTTTTAACAATTACCAAGGTAAAATCATCCCGTAATTGAAAATCCTGTAAACGTTCAAAATGCTTGTAAACACGATTCACCGCCTCTTGGGCTGGCAAATGCATATATGTTCTAATTACTTCCAGCACTTCATCCCGCTCAATAAATTGGCCGTCCTTTCGGCACTCTGTCACACCATCGGTTAACAGAATGATCATATCATCCTTTTCAAGCTGCAATTCATACTGGGTATAGGTAGTAGTTGGATTGACCCCTAACACCAAGCCTTTCGCTTCGATTTCTTGAAATTCCTGTGTTTGCTGTTGATAATAAAAGCCTGGCTCATGCCCGGCAGAAGAGTAATAAAGTGTTCCTGTAGCAGGTTTATACTGGGCATAGAACATCGTAATAAACATACTAGGATCCACATTACGCTCAACTACTCGGTTCAGGCTAGCCAGAATCGCATTCGTCGCCATGACATTTTCCGGAAAACTATCCATTGCATATTTAATCATCGACATGGACAGTGCAGCTGGGATTCCTTTTCCGATTACATCTGCAATGGCAATACCAATAGAGCCATCCTTCCCCTTCACAAAATGATGGTAGTCACCATTCATTTGATTAGCAGGAACACTAATGACTCCAATATCCAATTCTTCTGTTTTTGGAATTTCGGATTGAAGCAGCATTTGTTGCATGCTTGCCGCCACATGGATTTCTGATTTAAGCTCCACCTGTTTCTCTCGTAATTGTTGAAACTCCTGGTGAGCTAATCCATAGGAAATCATAGCTTCCAATAAGAAATTCATCGAAATATGGATTTGTTCATGTAATTCTGGATAAATCTCTAGTAACGCCTGTATATGTAAATTCACAATTTCTTCTGGTAAAATATTCTTCTTTATGAATGCTTTTGAAATTTGTTCCGCACCATATAAGGCGGTTTCATCTTGTGTTGCAATATAATGTTTTAATAAGTCCGTATAATTCCTCGCATCTAAATTCGTATCCATCATGGCCTCTCCTATTCTCTATAGGAAAATTTTTAATTCCAGATTGTCTTACTAGGATGATAGTCAAGAAGCATATGATACTAAATCTGTTACCTAACCCATTTTACCGTTTTAATTGTTGTTCCTTTATCCGCTTCTGAAACAATATCAAATTCATCCATCAACCGCCTAACGCCAGGTAACCCTGCACCCAAACCTCCCGATGTAGAAAACCCGTCCTCCATCGCTTGGCTTAAATCCTTAATGCCAGGCCCATTATCTTGGGCAATAATTACGATCCCTTTATGATCCAATGAGTCAAGTATTTCAAAACTAATCTTTCCTTTACCAGCATATAAGTATATATTACGAGCAAGCTCAGAAATTGCAGTTGTAATACGAGCTTGATCCACTGTGCCAAACCCAATATTTTTTGCAATTTCACGTCCCATTTGACGTGCTGCTACGATATCCCATTCTTTATAAATGGTTACACAGGACTGGGAATTCACAGGCTATTCCCCCAATTCCTGATGGAGTTTCATTAAACCTTGCTCAAGATCCAAGGCAGTTGGCACATTTTGCATATGAATGCCTAGCTCAATTAGCGTCATGGCAACAGCTGGTTGGATACCAGTTAAGACTACTTTCGCCCCCATTAGGTCTGACATCGCAACAACGTCTCCTAACACCTTGGCAATAAAGGAATCAATAACATCGACTGAGGTCAAGTCAATGACTACACCTACCGCCTCGGTCTTATGGATTTCTTTTAGCAAATCCTCCTGAAATTGAATGGCTGTTTGGTCATCTAATTCTGTTTGTATGGAAATCAGCAAATAGTTATGTAGTTTTAATATCGGTATTCGCATGACTCACTTCACTCCCCTTACCTGTTCCTAACAATTCTTCCATTCCTTGTATTTTTTTATCAAATTCCACAATTGATTTATTCGTAATTTCTAACGCTAATATGAATCCTTTTTTCAAGGAACTCTTTGTTGGAAGCTGCGAAAAATTAATGCCCAAGTTCACGATGGTTTGGGCAATTTCTGGTCGTATTCCAACTAAAATACACTTCGCCCCTAATAAGCGGACTGCTTCTGTCGCTTGGAATAAGTGATGAGCAACCATCGTATCCACCACCGGGACCCCGGTAATATCAATTAATACCACTTCCGCGTTATGCCGCATAACACCTTCCAATAGGTTTTCCATAATGAACTTGGCACGCTCTGTGTCAATAGTCCCTACTAAAGGCATAATTGTAATGTTATCCATAACCGGAATCAATGGTGCAGATAATTCCTGTAATGCCACACGTTGCAAGGATACCACATGCTCCCAGCTGACGGAATATTCATTGACGAGCTGACGAATGATTGGCTCTACCCATGAATCAACATCGTTTAATACTTCACTTATGTATTCGGTATCAACTCGGTCAAGTTTACTAAGTATGGTACTAATGGTTACACTCCGGAACTTCTGTAGACCATCCGTAATATAACTTAACGGCCAACCTAGATGGATGATTTTTTCTGAGAAGTCCTTTACAATTTTCGCAGAACCATTTTCTTTTATACTACTGAAAATAACGTCAACAAATTCACTATTATTACTTTCGAATAATTCTTTTGAAATATCCGCTGTATAATTTAATCCCTTTAACGAATTAATCTCCTTTAACCATTCCTGGATTATTTCATCACTGTTCTCAATTGCTATATCCCGTAAATTTCGCTTCATCGCGAGCAACCCCCGATTACATAAAATATTATAAATATTGTCACATGTTATGCCGTTTATTGCAACTATATACACATATAAACGTCAATTGGTTTAATTTAATATCTATTAGAATGATTCGGATATTTAATGGATTATTTGGGCAGGGAAATTAGTTTTATGATAAGAACTATTTGGCCGGTGCTTCTTCCCCGCTTCAACTATTCTCATTTTATATAGAATTACACAAATAAAAAACTCATAGTTAACAGCTAAGTAAACTATGAGTTCCTATTAATCATACATGTCTTTTAGTCCTAGACTAATTTCTAATGCATGGTTTATTTTTTTCATCATTTCGTTATCTAATTTCGTAATTTTATCTGTTAACCGCTGTTTATCCAATGTACGAATCTGTTCCAAAAGAATAACAGAATCTCGGTCAAATCCATAACGTTTGGCATCAATTTCTACATGGGTAGGTAATTTTGCCTTTTGGATTTGAGCGGTAATTGCAGCAACAATTACGGTTGGGCTGAATCGATTTCCAATATCATTTTGGAGGATCAATACAGGTCGCACTCCCCCTTGCTCCGATCCAACGACAGGGGATAGGTCAGCGAAATACACTTCGCCTCTTTGAACGATCAAATTCTACACCCCGATCACAGAGCGCTCTAGAGTAATTTCTGCCTCCTCTTCAGCTTGAAAAGCTTCTGAAGCAATTGTGAGATTAATTCTTGCCATTTCTTGATAGCCTTTTTGCATGGATTGGTAGAAGTTTTGAATATATTCTTCTTTTTTTGATTCTAAATAAGTTCTTGTTGCCTGACTTATGAATTCACTAAGATCTCTATTTTCCTTTTTCACTAATCCATCCACCTCATTTAGTAGGGTTTTCGGTAGCCGCACCATAATTTCTTGTAAGCTCTCTGACAAAACCAAGCACCTCCGCCAACTGTTGAACGACCGTCACATATAGACAATTTTAATCAAACTTAATAATATCATTGAATAGCCGTAAATGCAAAGGCTTATCAGCATTTTCGCGAAAAAAAGTAGGGAATTTGACCAGTACTACAAAAAATTCTGTTATTTTACCAAAATTCCCCATTTATCCTTGGTAAATTCTAGGAATACGATCATTTATCATACATGGAATCTCGTAATTAATCGTATCCAAATACATAGCCAATTCATCCATCTCAATACGGTCCTCACCTTGTTCGCCAATTAACGTAACCTTTGTTCCAATCGGATATGCCTGGTCTAGACGAATCATCGTCTGATCCATGCAAATTCGCCCTACAATTGGCATACGCTTGCCAGCGACTAACACGCTCGAACCTTGTAATTTTCGATTCCAGCCATCCCCATATCCAATTGGTATTGTCCCAATCCATTCATCCTGCTTTGCTGTATAAGTCTTTCCATAGCTAACTGATTCACCTTTTGAAATTTTCTTCACGTGTGCCAGTTTACTATGTAATGAAAATGCAGGTTTTAAAGAAATCTTATTTTCTAGTCTTACCACAGGAGAAGGATATAACCCATACATGGATATGCCAAACCGAATAAAATTATGCGTTTTTTCCGGAAAACGAATGGACGTTGCACTGTTGGCAACGTGCATACTGACAGGTTCAGTCCAATTTTCATAGAAGACGGATAGTAATTCCTCCAAACGCTTCGATTGTTCATAAAAGTAATCCAATTCCTCGGCATCTGCCGTCGCATAGTGGGTAAACACACCTGTCAACTTCACGTTTTTGTTCTTTTCTATTTCTCGTAAAATACGTATCAATTCTTCTTTCGCTCTTACACCAATTCTCCCCATGCCTGTATCAAGCTTCAAATGAACTTGCACAGGGCGTTCCATTGCTGTACCACTTAGTTGTTCTAGCCATTCCCTTTGGAAGAAAGTTAGTGTTATATTATTTGCCGCTGCAACTGATGCATAGGCAGGCGATACCCATCCTAGCACTAAAATCGGTGCGTCGATGGATGCCTTTCGAAGTAGCATTGCCTCCTCTAATAACGCGACTGCTAAGGCCGTTGCCCCAGACGCTAATGCTTGCTTCGCAACGGGCACAATACCATGTCCATACGCATTCGCCTTCACAACTGCCATTATTTCGCTATCTTCGGGTAGTTTTTCCTTTATTTGCTCCAAATTATACGTAATTGCATTCAGATTTATTTCAGCCCATGTATCCCGAAACATGTCTACCATTCAAGATAGCCCCTTTCCAATAATCATTTCACTCCTTATAGTATACTACCTTTTATCCAGATACTAAAAAATAAAAGCAGACTCCTAGCATGAGCCTGCTTAGCATTTTCTATTTCTAAACCATCGATCGTCACTTCTCGTTACTTCACTTCTTGCCCTTGAACAGATTGTGCTACTTCTAGTAAAGCTTCCTTCGGTAACTCATCACTTGCTAAATAGAAGTTCATACCATCATAATCCCACTCTATTGCATTTTCCGATAGGACACCCACCGCAAAGCCTAGATTAACAATATCGCCACTAACCTCTACTGGGGCGGTTAACGTTTCGACGACATCACGCTTTTCTTGTACTAGCGTAAAGTTCTTTTCACCAGAATAAGTAGAAATAATTCGTTTGCCATTTTCCAAATCAACCTCGATACGATCGGTTAACTCTGCACCAGCCGTATTCACTGGCACCATGACAGCTAGATCGTCTGTAACCCCATCCCCTGAGGTTGGTATATCATCTGGGAGGCCATTTGCCATATTTTGTTCAATCTCAAAATCTTTTTCGTTAAAGCTCGGATCGACTTCAAAGCTTGTGAATTTGACTTCAACCATTGCATTTTCATCCGTGTCCAATACCTTAACTAAGGCCGGTGTGTAGTTTTCCTTATCAAAATAAATTTCCTGATATGGCAAATTGTTATTGCTTTGATAATTGGTTTTCGTCTTGAAGATATAATAATTTTTATCAACCGTAAATTCCGCTTCCTTATCGTTCACAATATCTTCGACGAGTGATTGATATAAGTAGGGCTGACTACTATTATCTGGCCACTCGGACTGAAATTTGAAGCTCTTTTTCAGCTCCGGTGTTAAGACAAAGACACCTTCCTTGTTTTTAAGAATGATTTGACCACCTTTGTCTTCTTGATTACTGGACAATGCTACACGGTAGAAATCTGCTTTTTTGTGCCATACTTCGATAGTATACTTCTGCTCTTCTTGTCCCGTTTTCATCGTCATTTCTGCGTTCGTTTTGTATCCAGATAGACCCTCGACATGTTCACCTAGCTTTTTCACAACATCCTCTTGGGATTTCTCACCACATGCTGCCAAAACTAAAAGTAAGCCTACTACGAAAGTCATCCATATACTCGTTTTTTTTGTCATAGACATATCTCCCTTGTCTAAAATTCATAGAAAGCCTGACATATTGCCAAGCCATTATGGAAAAAGCCTTAGTTGCATGCAGGGAGGAAAGCTCTTGATTTTTCCTATTTCCCAATGAAAGCCTACTCCATTTGGGTTAATCGATTTATACACAAAGGGAACCTAAACACCATCACATCAAGAATAGAAATGTACAGCCTGACCATCCACCAAAACTCACACCGCCGTATCACACTTGGAAAATTACTATCCTCGTATAACCCATGAGTCAAAAAGAAAGTGTTATTCAAGTACAACTAGCCTTCTTAACAGGTAGCAAGTATCGTAGTACGATTTTAGTAGTATTATGGTTCTCTTCCAAGGCCCAAGGCATAAAACCTTTTCCCAGGGTCTCCGTACAGAAGCTCGAGAAATTTCTCCACTAGTGTTTATCAGCTTGGGATTTTTTTAGAAAAACTACATTTACGATTGCGTTCATTTTCCGTGCCAATCAGCAAGGTAATTTTCGTTCAATTGGCCCCGCAAAGCTTCTAGTCCTTGGATTATTCCGAAAACCACGCTAGGGTAACTATTTCAGTTGTTTTTATTACGAATATTTTACCCATCTGCTTGTACAGCCCTCAAACGTCCATTTCCCTCCTGAAGGCCTCCCTAACACTAGACATAGGCAGAAACATTCATTCATGAAATCAATATCTAGCTATTACAATAGTGTTAGAATCATGTACACATAGTGTTAACCAGTTGATCTAGTCTTAACTTGCCAATACACACGCTTTTTTATCTTTGGTCTGCACCGGCTACCTTCTCTCCGCCTATGCTGTCTTTTCAACTAGTACGACCTTGTTTTAGTCCGATTCGTTTCATGCTGCCTGGACACGAATGCTTCCTGCTGGTATACCGGTCCATTTCATACATTTCTTTGTGGTGGCTATAGTACAATTTGTTCCCTCCTGCCCGCACTAAAATATATGAGACAACCTATGCAATTATGCAGATGTGATGAAATTATCCTTCTAAGACAACCTGAGCTACCGCATATTCTCTACTATGAGTAATGGAAACAAAAATATTCATCGCTTCATCCAATGCAACCGTGATAAATGGTGCACCGTTTTCATCATTTCCTATTTCGATGTCCTGGAAGCTCAGTTTCCCAATTCCAGTACCCATCGCCTTTGCGAAGGCTTCTTTTGCAGCAAATCTTCCTGCAACAAATTCTATTTTTCTAGCGTGGCTGGAAATCGTTAAAAACCGTTCCCTTTCACGTTCTGTTAAAATCCGCTCCACGAATCGTTTATTTTCTAAACTTTTCTCGATTCGTTCTAGTTCAATAATATCGATACCAATTCCTTTTATCATTCGTATGCTCCTAACAGGTTCTTAGTTTTTTTATCCATATCGTTTTAATTGAAAATAGTATTATAGTAATCTAATAATGACCATACTATTATCATAACCGCAATTATACATTATAAAAAAAGTAAATGATGGCTGGATATGTGGTCATTAGGAAAGAGGGGAAGCTATGTTTGTTCGCAATGAAAGAAGTGTGAAAGAATTTATTACCTATTATCCGGTTGTATCTACGATTGTCATTATTCATATTGCCATTTGGCTCTTACACGATTTTCTACCCATCCCATTTATGGAACAGCTATATAATCTCGGAACCGGAAGCCATTACTGGATTTATCAAGGTGAATATTGGCGGTTTATAACCCCGATTTTTCTTCATGGTGGACTAACACATATGCTATTTAATTCCTTTTCACTGGTGCTTTTTGGTCCTGCCTTGGAGCAGATGTTAGGAAAATGGAAATTTACAATTGCCTATCTTGGCGCAGGGACACTTGCCAATGTAATCACCTTTTTCCTAAATCCTTCCTTTATGTTTTCCCATGTCGGTGCATCTGGTGCGATATTTGGGTTACTCGGGATTTACGTCTTTATGGTGGCCTTTCGCAAACAATTAATTGATTCTCAAAACGCACAAATTATTATGGTCATTTTTATTATTGGGATGATCATGACATTTATCCGTCCCGGAATCAACCAATACGCCCATGTCTTAGGATTTATCGTCGGATTCATTCTTGCACCACTAGTATTGACCAAGGTACGACCCTATCATCCATGGCGCTATCGTCACGATGTAGATGACCAAGAAATACAATTCGATCCAAATCGCTGGAAGAAAAAGCGCTTTTCGGTAAAAGGAACGTTTAATTGGCTCTGGATTATCCTAGCGGCTTTAGTGATATTCGGATTAGTAGGCTATCTACTATAAAGCTTAAGAATAATACAACAAAAAAGACTCCTATATATTGATATGCTCCCCTTAAGGTAGACAGATTAAAAAACAAAAATCTGTTTTGCCTTAGGGGGAGTTTTTTTGTCCTATAAAATTCATTCTAGTGAATTTAAATATGAAGTAATAACAGCTTATAAAAATGAAGATTATACACTGCAGGAATTATGTTTAAAATATCATATTAATAAAACGACTCTTAGAAGTTGGGTTGAGAGATTTGAGACAGAAGGAATAAATGGACTAGAGAATTCAAAAACGTGGAAGAAGTATTCTAAGCAATTAAAAGAAGCAGCTGTACTTGATTATTTGTCAGGAGATTATTCCTATAAAGAAGTTGTCCGAAAGTACCATATTTCGAGTCATTCCGTGCTCATTAGGTGGGTAAATAAGTATAATAGTCATAGAGAATTAAAAGATACGGGAAAAGGGAGAACACGATCTATGACTAATGGAAGAAAAACCACTTGGGAAGAAAAAATTGAGATAGCTATTTACTGTTTGGAGAACAGAAAAGATTATCAAGGAACTGCAGAAAAATATAGGGTATCCTACCAACAGGTTTATCAATGGGTAAAGAAGTATGAAACAAAAGGGGCAGAAGCTTTAAAGGATAACCGTGGAAGAACCAAAAGTGAATTTGAACTGTCTCCAGAAGAAGAAATGAAACTCGAAATGAAGCGATTAGCATTTGAAAATGAACGTTTAAGGGCTGAGAACGCATTTCTAAAAAAGTTAGAGGAGATCGAAAGGAGGCGAAAATAAACCAAGTAAGGTTTGAAGATAAATACATCGCTATACAAGAACTTCATGTGGAGGAAAATCTATCGATTTCCCTACTTTGTGAAATTGCAGGGATTGTAAGATCTGCTTACTATAAATGGCTAAAGCGTATACCATCTAAACGAGAACTTCAAAATAAAGAAATTATTAAAGAGATGGTTACTCTTCATGAAAAAGTAGAAGGTATTTATGGTTATCGACGAATGAAGTTAGCTATGGATCGTATATTTAAAAAGAAGTTTAAACAGAAACTTAATCGCAAAAGAATATATAGATTGATGAATATCGTCGGTTTTCAATCGGTCATTCGTAAAAAGAAGAAGCATTATAAACGTTCTATCCCACAACATGTTGCGGAGAATATCTTAAATCGTAATTTCAAAGCAGAGAAACCCAATGAGAAATGGGTAACGGATGTGACGGAGTTTAAGTATGGTACTTCCAAGAAAGCATATTTAAGCGCTATTCGTGATTTGTATGATGGATCCATCGTAAGCTATGTTTTGGGGCATCGAAATAATAACCGACTTGTCTTTAAAACAATGGACCTGGCAACAGCAATTATAAATGGAGAAGACCATCCGTTGATCCATAGCGACAGAGGATTTCAGTATACTTCACACGGTTTTAAACGCAGGATAGATAAAGCAGAGATGACTCATAGCATGTCTCGAGTAGGAAAATGCATTGATAATGGACCAATGGAATCTTTTTGGGGAACGCTGAAATGTGAAAAGTATTATCTACATAAATATGAGACATTTGAGGAATTATCAAGAGCAATTAATGAATACATTTACTTTTATAATTACGAAAGATACCAAGAAAAATTAAACGGCCTTAGCCCTATAGAATTTAGAGCTAAAGCCGCTTAAATCAATTTTATTATTTCCACTGTCTACTTGACAGGGGGCAGTTCATATCTCTAGGAGTCTTTTTGGATGTTCCATTCCAATTAGTCACGATTTCTACGTTTTTGGAAATTCCCTTTGCGATTACGGCCACCTTGGTTTCTTGCTCCACCTTGGTTACGGTTGCCACCGCCATTTTGGTTGCGATTTCCGTAGTGTCGCTTGTTATTAGATCGACCTTTGCTTTGCTGTGCCTTTTTAACACTAATCGGAGCAACAGAAGAAATTTGAACTGGTACATCTCTTCTTTCCTTCGTTAACATTTTTAGTGCAGCAGCAACAATTGTTACAGAATCATGATCTTCTAATAAATCGTTAGCTGTTTGATGATAAGCTTCTAAATCATTCTTCTCAATTGTTTTTAGGATTTTTTCTACCGTTACCTGTTGTTGCCCAATACGAGCTTCTTTGTTCGTTGGTGGAACCATACGCTTCATTTTACTGTTCGTTACTTTTTCGATTAAACGTAGGTGCGCCATTTCTCTTGGTGTGATAAAGGAAATAGCTTCTCCAGTACGTCCTGCACGACCTGTACGTCCGATACGGTGTACATAGCTTTCTGGGTCTTGCGGGATATCAAAGTTATATACATGTGTTACACCTGAGATATCAAGTCCACGTGCCGCAACATCTGTTGCAACAAGAACATCCACACGGCCACCTTTAAATTTATTCAGTACAGACATACGCTTACCTTGTGTTAAATCCCCATGAATTCCTTCAGCACGGAATCCTCTTGCTTGAAGTCCTTCTGTAATTTCATCTACACGTTTTTTCGTTCTACTAAACACGATGGATAAATCTGGATTATTAATATCCAAATGATTAGTCAACGTATCAAACTTAAACTTCTCAGGAATTTCTACAAAATATTGATCGATATTTTCAACAGTCATTTCTTTCGCTTTTACTTTTACTTCTTTCGGACTGTTCATCAAATTCGTTGCAATGTCACGAATCTCTTTTGGCATTGTCGCTGAGAATAGTAATGTTTGTCGTTCACTTGGGATTTGCTTTAGGATTTCA
Organism: Ornithinibacillus contaminans; assembly: GCF_001038425.2. GTDB lineage: Bacteria > Bacillota > Bacilli > Bacillales > Amphibacillaceae > Ornithinibacillus > Ornithinibacillus contaminans. The sequence goes on along the minus strand of NZ_LDPV02000049.1, from coordinate 44,905 downwards.
CGAATATCATCGATGAATCCCATGTTAAGCATTTCATCCGCTTCGTCTAATACGACCGTATGAACGATATCTGTGCGAATCGTTCTTCTTCTGAAATGATCCAATAGACGTCCTGGTGTTGCAACTACAATATGAGGACCATCTTTAAGAGAACGAATTTGACGGTCCATATGCTGACCACCATATACCGGAAGGACACGAACTCCCTTTAATTTCCCTAAACGGTTTAACTCTTCCCCAACCTGTATTGCTAATTCCCTTGTTGGAGCAACTACAAGTCCTTGGACTTTTCTTAATTTCGTATCAATCTTCTCAATCATTGGAATACCGAATGCAGCAGTTTTACCTGTTCCAGTCTGTGCCTGCCCAATAACATCATTTCCTGCTAACGCAAGAGGAATTGTTTCTGCTTGAATTGGTGTTGCTTCTTCAAACCCCATTTTTTCTAACGATTTCATTATAGGACTTGAAATACCTAGTTCATTGAATGTTGTCACGCTTTTACTTCTCCTTTATGCAAAATATTTATTGTATTAGCGCTTGAACTTGCCGTGATGCTTGTACCGAGAATCACATCACCCATTTATCTTATCTTATCCATTAACGTAAAACTTACGTGCCCTGAAAAGCATGGATACAGAACACTTAAAATTTGATATTGTATGGATCCGTATGAATTTTTCCATAATTTTATTAACGTGGAAAAAGGCCTAGCCGTAATGGAAAAGCTCTGAAAGCATTTTCCGATTACACGGGAGACCTACATAAATGTCTGATTTAATCAGACGATAAGCACCGTGGCAAATTAACCGTTAGTTTATGATACCATACATGGAACAAAACAAGCTAGTTACAATATGATTTTTAATTTCGTACATGGTAATATTAAAGTTAGAGCTTCTATCCATTAGAGGATTGTTTTTATACTAAACATACATGTAGGAGGATTTTAAAGCATGAGAGTCCCTCCATTTAACCCCTATGTCGCAGTTGTGGTCGGGGTAATATCGGTTTCCACTTCTGCCGTACTAGTCAAATTAGCCAGCGAAGCACCAGCAGCCATTATCGCTAACTATCGACTATTATTCGCTGTATTATTAATGGCACCGATTATCCTGTTAAAATATCGTCACGAGTTCAAGCTGATTCAAAAAAAAGATTGGATTCTATCCATCGTAGCAGGTATATTTTTAGCATTTCACTTTATTCTCTGGTTTGAATCCTTAAATTATACATCAGTTGCGAGTTCGGTTGTGCTCGTCACCTTGCAGCCAATTTTCGCCTTTATTGGAACGTTTTTATTTTTTAGGGAGCGTTTTACACCGGGAGCAATTATAAGTATGATTATTGCAATCTTAGGTAGTGTCATTATAAGTTGGGGTGACTTCCAACTTAGTGGTATGGCCTTATTCGGAGATATTTTAGCCTTTATTGGCGCGATTGCAATTACAGCTTACTTCTTATTAGGACAAAACGCACGTAAGCGACTATCGTTAATGACATATACCTTTGTTGTGTATGGGGTTAGTTCTATCACGTTAATTGTGTATAATCTCCTGGTACAGAATCCTTTTGTTGGTTATCCAGCTGACAACTGGATCATTTTCCTTGTACTCGCAATCGTCCCTACCTTTTTAGGGCATACCTTGTTTAATTGGGCCTTAAAATGGTTAAGTACGTCGACCATTAGCATGGCTATTGTGTTTGAACCAATTGGAGCATCTATCCTCGCCTATTTTGTTTTACACGAAAAAATAACATGGTCACAATGGCTTGGAGGAACAATTGTGTTATTTGGTCTGTTTTTATTTATTGTGAGCACAACGAAGAAATCAAGTGTAACAATCTATAAAAAAAATTCAACGAGTTGATCCTATGTTTCCAGCAGGTAACACGTTATAATAAAGAAAATACTTTAGAAGAAACAGGTGATTCTATGACAATTCAGTTAATGACTGATGGCGGTTCGGATATTCCAAAGGAACTTATGGAGCTAATCGATATTGCTGTTGTTCCACTTTATTTAAATTTTAATGATAAACAATATAAGAGCGGTGTTGAGCTAGATCTTCCCGAGTTCTATCGTAAAATAGCCGAAACAAAAGAATTACCTCGCTCAGCCGCACCGAGCCCGAACGACTTTTACGAAGCATTTAAACGAGTGGATCCAGCAAAGAAGATTATCATGCTAAGTCTATCCGGCGGATTAAGTAGCACGTATGATAATGCAGTCACTGGTAAGCAAATGCTACTAGAGGAAGAACCAGAACGTGTTATCGAAGTTCTGAATACTAAAACCGCAAGCAGTGGCCAAGCACTATTACTATTTGAAGCGTATCAAAAAATAAACGAGAATGCTTCCTTTGACGATATAGTTGCACATTTAAAGCAGCAAATAAACCATACGACAACATTATTTGTATTAAAAACACTTGAGAATTTAGTATTAGGTGGTCGTCTTGATAAAGTAAAAGGAACATTAGCGAAAACACTAAATATTAAGTTGCTAATGAAGGGCAGTGAGGAAGGTACCATTGAAGTTGCGGAGAAAGTTCGAGGGGACAAGAAGTCTATCCGCCGCTTTGTTGAACAAATCGGTGAATACGCCAAAACCGTTGAAGACAAAATATTGGTCATGACCCACTGCAATGCCAGCGAGCGCGCGAAGGCTGTCTTAGCTGAAATTAAAGCTAACTATCCGTTTAAAGGCACCTATGTTACAGAAATGGGACCATTAATTTCTACATACGGAGGAGAAGGAGCGTTGGTTATAGCGTTCTTCAAAGACTAACAGGTCGGCAAAATGCCAACCTGTTTTTTTATACGGTATCTGCAGGATAATATGGAAAATCCGTCTTCCTTGGAGACTTAATTAGAAAGTCGTAAATCATTTTATTTAATGTATCCTTATCATTTCCTAAACAAATCAAATGTCTCGAGCGTTCGAAAAACACGACTTCTTTTTGCTTAGAAGGTATTTCTCTATCTAGATAGTAGGCCGTTTTATATGGCACAACACTATCCATCTGCCCTTGTGCGATGAGCACTGGGGATTGCACACCTTTTAAATACCCTCTTGTCGCTCGCACAAGCTTTAGAAACTCAATATTTGCTCGTAACGGTACAGCGCCTAGTTTTTTCTTATAATGTTGATAGATTTTGTTTTCTCCAAGCTTCCCAGTGACCCCATCTTTTAGTGCTCCTCCAATATCCACACCAATTTGTTTTACCGATAAATATTTGCCTGCCGTTGCCAGTAAAACTAGCTTATCTACCTTATATTTAGCGGCTAGATAGGCTGCTATCATACCTCCCATTGAAAATCCGATAATGTAAATTTCATTATAGGTTTCTTTCAGTTGTATCAATGCCCGTTCCGCTGTTTCAATCCAGTTTTTATAGGTGACATTTTCAAGCGCTAACTCTTTTCCATGTCCAGGTAATGTTGGAACAGTTATATGCCAGTTCGTATTATCCTTTAAGTAATCCGTAAGTGGCTGTAATTCATATGGACCACCCGTAAATCCGTGTATAACCAAACAACCTATCATGGTTAATTCTCCTTTTTAACATAATACAAGCCAAAAAAGCAAAAGGTCTTTTTTTCTTTTGCCCATTTTCACACGAAATATTACTTATGGCTCTCATACTCCCACCAGCTTATATCCAATTAACGGAATGTCTTCATAAAAGCACCAAATTGTTTAATAATTGGTGATACCTGATGATACGTACTAGCAACTTGACTGACCGTAGTTAACATTTTATCTAGATTAAACTGTCCATTTTGATTCTGAAATTGAGACGGGACTCCTGGCGAAGGACCGCCGCCTGCTTGATAATAATCCCCTTGAATCTCCTGATTCTGATTTGCCGCATACCAATCTTGGGGTTGCTTTGGTTTGGCGAATTGTTCATATGGAGACACCGGCTGTTGATACATGTAATTGCTTGGAGGTTGTTGTGACTGATACGGATTCTGTGGCGGTTGATTTGTCTGAAATGGTTGTTGGTATGGTGGATATGGTTGATTAAATTGGCGCTGATACGGAGGATTTCGATATGTTCTCACGTACTACACCCTTTCTCGCTAGCCTTTTACTACACGTTATGCAAGTAGCTTATCGTATGTGTGTCATCACCACGAAAAAACACACACAATTGATAAAGTTTACCAATAGTTTCGCCAATGATTTTCCATGTAAATTTTACTTCATAATATCTATCTCCTGTTCGCTATCATGAATAGCTGTAAGATATTACGGTTTTTGCTTTAAAAATCATGCCATACCAAAATTATTACATACTATTTAAAGCAAAATCCGAATATTACATACCCAAAAATGTCGATTTTTAAGGAAAAATTGTAAAAAAGGTGTAAATTCAAGAAAAAAAGCCTAGCTTTTTTCACAAAATTGTTATTTAATAAAATAGTAAGCTTTATAATCTTTATATTTCATAGGAGGGTCACAATGAAGAAACTTTATGGTCTAGTGCTTATCGTAGCATTAGCAGTAGTATTGGCAGCATGTGGATCAAACGATGCAGCAAATCCGGATACATTGGTAATAGGATTTGTACCTTCACAGGATTCAGATACAATTGCTGATACAGTTGAACCGTTAGCTGAACGCTTAGGAGAAGAATTAGGTAAAGAAGTAGAGCCGAAAGTAATGACTAGCTACAGCGCATTAGTAGAAGCAATGGGAGCTAACCAAGTACATATTGGATTCGTTCCAGCATTTGGTTACGTTCTAGCAAATCAAGAATATGATGTTGAAGTTATTCTTAAATCTATCCGTTATGGTTCTGGAACGTATAAAGCACAATACGTTGTTCGTACTGATTCTGGAATTGAAAGCCTTGAGGATTTAGAAGGTAAAGTTTGGGCTTATGGTGACCAATTATCAACTTCTGGATACTTATTCCCAGCGAATGAGCTTATGGAGAAATTCGGTATAGAAACTGCAGCAGAACTAGAAAATGAGTTCTTCAGTGGAACAGTTCAATCAGGTGGTCATGATAACTCTGCTTTAGCGGTATACAACGGAGAAGCTGATGTTGCTACAACATTTGATGATGTACGTACAGAGTTAGAAGCAGACTATCCAGATGTTATGGATAAATTAACTGTACTAGACTATACAGCTGAAATTCCTAACGATACCATTTCAGTAACAGCTGACCTTGATGATGAGCTTGTACAAGAAATTAAAGATATTCTATTATCTTTCAATGAAGATGATGACATGATTACCATCATGAAAGAAGTTTACAACTGGGATGCTATCTCAGAAGCTACTGACGAAGAATATGATGTTGTTCGTAAAACATACGAGAAGTTCAGAGAGAACATCTCCATTGATGACCTATAAAATTAACTTGAAAATTTGATAGTAAGGAAAAGGGAAGGGTTTGCAACTTCCCTTTTTCCTTGCTTTAATTACTTGTTATAATAGAGAAAAATGCCTGTACTGGAGGACTAGTAAAAATGATAGAGTTTAAGAATGTAGGTTTAGTGTACCCAAATGGCACTGAAGGGTTAAAAAATGTAAATGTGACCATTAAGGATGGGGAATTCGTTGTTATTGTTGGACTTTCCGGAGCTGGAAAATCAACTTTTATCCGAAGCATTAACCGTTTGGTTACCCCTACATCAGGTTCTTTAGAGGTTGATGGAGAGAATATACTAGATTATAAAGGTAAGAACCTTCGAAAATTACGCACAAAAGTTGGGATGATTTTTCAAAATTATAACCTTGTCAAACGTTCCAATGTTTTTAAAAACGTGCTAGCTGGCCGTCTTGGTCATACTGGAACATTACGATCAATACTTGGTTTATTTAAAGAAGAAGATAAGGCGTTAGCATATGAAAGTTTAAAACGCGTTAATATAGAAGAAAAGCTTTATAACCGTGCAGATGAATTAAGTGGTGGACAACAACAACGTGTTAGTATTGCTCGCGTGTTAACACAACAACCGAATTACATCTTAGCTGATGAACCAGTAGCATCACTTGACCCACCGACATCACATCAAGTTATGTCTTATTTAAAGAAAATCAATAAAGAAGATAATATCACAACGATTGTTAACCTACACTTCATTGATATGGCAATGGAATATGCGGATCGTATTATCGGGATGCGTGCTGGAGAGGTTGTATTTGACGGACCAGTATCAGAAGTAACCGAGAAGACATTTGAAGAAATTTACGGTCGTACGATTCGTGAGGATGATTTACGTGGAGGTGCAGATAGTGACGGAGAATAAGAAACAACCACTATCGATGTACCCTAGCAAAACAAAAAAGCAAGTAACCGTTATCGGACTAGTTATTCTTGTTATGTACTTATTTAGTATGTATTGGACCCAACGAGAAATGGTTGGTGGTTTTGGCGGAGCCCTAGGAAATATGTTCCGAGTAATCGAGAAATTCTTTCCACCGAATTTCTCCGTTATACCAGATATTATGGGACCGTTATTTCAAACCATTCAAATGGCTATTATTGCAACAACGATCGCTGCGATTATAACCGTCCCATTAGCATTATTATCAGCGCAAAATGTAACAACCTTTAAACCGTTATATTATGTTACGAGAACTATTTTAAATCTATTACGTACCATTCCGGATATCGTACTAGCGGTAATTTTTGTTGGACTATTTGGTATCGGGTTATTCCCTGGTATTCTAGCACTTATCGTATTCTCTTTAGGAATTTTAGCGAAATTAATAAGTGAAACAATCGAAGCGGTCGATATGAATCCACTAGAAGCAATGCGTGCTTCTGGTGCAGGTACATTGCAAATGATTTATTACGGATTAATCCCACAAGTCATGCCGCAATATACATCATTAGTTCTGTATGTATTTGAAATCAATATTCGTGCATCAGTTGTATTAGGATATGTAGGCGCTGGTGGTATCGGATTAGTATTAAACCAACAAATCGGTTTCTATAACTATCCAAACGCCATGGCGATTATTATCATGATATTTGTTGTTGTCATTATCATTGAATATATCAGCAATAAACTAAGGGAGGCATTAATCTAATGGAAGCATTACAACTACCTCCAAAGCCTAAGAATTCTGCCTTTCGAATTGCAAAACGAATTCTTATCGCACTAATTGTTATCGCGCTCTATGTATGGACGTTTCTAGGAATTGACATTAATTTCGGAAAAGCCATGAGTCAAATGATGCAAAATTTCGGCACTGTCATAATTGGCCTATTTCAGCCTAACTGGGCTGCATCTGGTGATGTAGCACTTAGTATGCTAGAAACGATTGCCATCGCATTTGCTGGTTCCTTAATGGCTGCTATTCTTTCGATTCCATTAGCATTCCTAGCAGCTAATAACATGATCGGCGGGAAAATTGCTTCCACTATTGGAAAATGGATTTTATCTGCGGTTCGTGCTTTCCCAGACATTATCCTAGCTATTCTTTTCGTTGTTGCAGTTGGTCCGAACGCATTTGCTGGGGTACTTGCCATTGCCATCGGTTCTACTGGTATGCTTGGTAAAATGTTCTCAGAAATCATCGAATCAATCGATATGGAAGTTGTTCATGCCATGGAAGCAAACGGCGCAAATAAAATACAAATCCTATTCTTTGCGGTTATGCCGCAAATCATCCCAGAATTCCTATCGTACGCAATCTATCGTTTTGAAGTAGATATTCGTGCATCATCCATTCTTGGGATTGTAGGTGCAGGTGGTATTGGTACGATGATCTTCTTTGCATCCTCCAACCGCGACTGGCATCAAATGGGAACGATTCTGTTAGGAATTATCATCGTCGTTACTATCATTGACTTTGCATCAGCAAGAATTAGACGTAAAATTGTATAATAGTTACCTAGGAGACGGAATTAAAGAAGCAAACCTCTTTAATTTCGTTTCTTTATGAGAAAGGATGTTCATATTGGCAAATACAACTACAGTAAAAATCGTTTATACCAGTGATGTGCACGGTAATGCCATGCCAATCTTATACGGTTCCAATGAAGTAGCCGATTTAGGCTTAGCAAAATACGCCTCCATTGTAAAACGTATACGCAAGGAAAACGAGAACGTCCTTGTTCTAGATAATGGGGATCTTATTCAAGGTACACCATTAATGACCCACTATGTAAAAGAACATGCTACGCAAGAAAACCCAATGATAGGCATTATGAATCGCATCGGCATTGATGCTGGTGTCATTGGGAATCATGAATTTAACTTTGGAAAGAAAATTTTAACGAATGCTATTAAAAGCTCCAACTATCCTTGGCTATCAGCTAACATTGTCACAGACGATGGAAAACCATACTTCGGTAAACCTTATCTGATAAAAGACCTTCCCAATGGTGTACGTGTTGCTATTGTTGGTGTGACAACCCATTACATACCGAATTGGGAATCTCCCGCACATATTGAAGGAATTCAGTTTCATGATGCGTTAGCCACATTAAAGCATTGGGTAACCCATATTCAGAAGGAAGAAAAGCCCGATTTAGTAATCGCTTGCTATCACGGTGGATTTGAACGTGATTTAGTGACCGGAGAACCAACCGAAGCGTTAACTGGTGAGAACCAAGGCTATGCCATGTGCCAAGAAATTGAAGGGATAGATATCCTACTTACCGGACATCAACACCGTATATTAACTGGTAAGGTTAATGGCGTTTTAGTTGCCCAGCCTGGTAATAACGGCAAAATGTATGGCGAAATACACGTAGAATTAAAACAGCAAGATGACGACGAGTGGCAGCTAGTTGAGAAAGAAGCAACTATCATTCCGATTGGCGATACAGAACCAGATAATGAGATTCTTTATTATATGGAAAACATCGAAGCATCCACCCAAAGCTGGCTAGATCAGCCAATTGGATATATCAATGGGGATATGACAATTACAGATCCTTTTCATGCCAGAGTCGTTAAACATACGTTTGTTCAATTTATCCAAGACGTTCAGATCGAAGCAAGTTCTGTGGATATCTCTGTCACTTCCCTTTTAAATAACGAGTCCAAAGGCTTTAGCTCTGTTGTAACCATGCGGGATGTAGTTTCGAATTACATGTATCCAAACACACTTGTCGTCTTAGAACTAACTGGAACTAATATCAAACTAGCATTAGAAAAAAGTGCCGAGTACTTCACACTCGATGAGGCTGGGGAGATTACAGTCAATCCTACGTACATACATCCTAAGCCACAGCACTATAATTATGATATGTGGGAAGGAATTCATTACACGATAAACGTTGCAAAGCCGGTTGGATCACGAATTGAAAATCTGACCTATCATGGCGAACCATTAACAGCGGATGGAACCTATCATGTCGTCTTTAATAACTATCGTGCAAACGGTGGCGGGAACTATGATATGTTAAAAAATAAACCAGTAGTAAGAGAAATCCAGCAGGATACCGTGGAATTAATCCATGCTTATTTCGAGAAATATAAAACGGTAAATGCTCACGTAATCCATAATTTCAAGGTTATTGCAGACTAACGAAAACCCGTACTATAAATTGCATTTCTAGTTGGATAAGGTATTATTAATACCATATAAAAATAGGGAGGGATATAGAATGCTTGCACTTGATCACATTGTCATTGCTGGGAAAAACGCAGAAAAAGATAGTGTTTCATTTAACAAAAGGCTTGCTATTAAAGCAATAAAGGGTGGCGAACACGAACATTGGGGAACTTACAACTATCTCGCCTATTTTTCAAATGAGAGCTATATTGAATGGCTAGGAATTCGAGATATTACTATAGCAAAGCAAAGTGATAACCCTCTCATTCAGCATTTAGTATTTCTACATGAGAAAAATCAAGCTGGTCCTTTTCAATTTGCCCTACGAACCGATCAGATGGATGACTATATCACCCATTTTGAAGAAAATAATATACCTTATAAAGGTCCCTTCCTTGGAAAGCGGCAGCAACCTGATGGGACAGTTTTAAAATGGCGCATGCTTTTTCCGACATATGATTACCAAACTGGTATGCTACCATTCTTAATTGAATGGATACATCCTTCGAATGGTCCATCACCCATCAGTCTAACTAATTCTCAAGCAATAACCAACGTATCATACAGTGGTGTTGACAAAGATGCATTTAGCCATATCTATCAACTGAAAACAAAGAAAAGCTTTTCCAATCAATTTTCACTACAAAACACCAAGATTGTTTTTAATAATGATGAGAAATTAGGCTTTGAATTGATCTAAAGAACAAAAGTGTTATGATAAGGTAAAATCCGAACGTGGTTGCACGTTGCACGTTACCCGCTTTCCATCGGCGGCTAGTGTCTTGTTCGTCTTTTTACCTTACCATTTCACTTGTGTGCCAAGCTGATTTACTCTTATCCTAATTGTTGATGAAGAAATTCTGTGACGGATTCCGGTGATTTTGTGAATGCACTATGCTGATGTGCTAGTTTTTCACCGCGTTGGAAGATTAGAATGCTTGGTATGCCCATTACTTCATATTTCCCAGCAATTCCCTCAAGTTCATCCGTGTTAACCTCATACCATTTATAATGTTGGAACTCCTCCAGCACGCCATCAATAAACATGTCCATTCGTTTGCAATCTGGACACCAATCAGCAAAAAACTTTATGATTACAGGATCTTCGCTTTGAATTACCTCGTTGAATTTTTCCATTGTTTGGATATATTCCATGTCTATCTCTCCTTTTTGTTAACTACCCTCATTGTATCCATTATCATCATCTTTGTCTTATTGTTTGCTTTACTCGTTATATTCTACTTTCCCTAAAATAAAGGCAACAAACAACCCAACCGCAAAGGTTACTACACTAATTAAAACCATGGTCGTACTACCAGGCAATCCCGGGAACACAACAAAAATAGATCCAATTACAAGCCCGATAATGACGGCAAATGTCGCATTACGAAAATGCACTAAGAAGTAATTAATTAATTTACTCATCGTCAAAATTCCTAATACAATCCCAACCCCGACCACTGCAATAATATCCAATTGCAGATTACTGATTGCACTGATTACCGTTGAATATACACCAATTACCAATAAAATAAACGATCCACTAATCCCTGGCAAAATCATAGCTGCACTTGCAATAAATCCAGAAAAGAACAGGAGAATATAGGTGGACATTGTTACCGTTTCAATAACCATCCCTTCCCCTTCATTCAAGAAGAGCATAGATCCTACTAAGATAGCACCGATAACGAGCAATATGTAATGTGTTGCTTTAAAATTCGTTTTAGCCTCTGCTTGATGGAACAAGTAAGGTAAAATACCAATAATCAACCCTAAAAAGAAAAACTGCGTAGGCCCTGCATAATGCTCAAATAACCATTCAATCAACCGACTTAATAATAAAACAGCCGCTCCTATTCCAATTCCTAACGGGATTAGAAAGCTTAAATGCTTTTTCCATTCCTTACTTAATAATCCGTTAATAGCTGCAATTAAACGATCATATATCCCCAATAGCACCGCAATCGTTCCTCCGCTTACACCCGGAATAACGTCACTCGCACCCATAATTAATCCACGATATATATTTTTCCATTCCATTCGTATCTTTCTCCTTTTAAATAAACGCTACTATCTATCATAGCAAATAATGGTTGCATTTTATAGAATAAGTTGTATACTGAATATAAGCTATTTTGTTATACAAGATAGCTATCTCTATTTCAGGTATCTTGCACTACAAGGTAGGTGAATGTATTGTCATTACGTAGTCAATTACTTAAAGGAGTACTAGAGGGCTGTATTTTATCCATCATCAATCAACAGCCTACATACGGCTATGAGCTTTCGGTTAAATTGCAGGAATTTGGGTTAGATGATGTTAGCGAAGGATCGATTTATCCAATATTACTCCGACTTCAAAAGGAAAATTTAATTCAAGGGAGCCTGCAGAAATCCGAAGTTGGACCTAAGCGTAAGTATTATCATCTCACAAATGACGGCCAAGTGGCATTACGTGAATTTAAGAATCAATGGGAAAACATTAAACTTCCAGTCGATAACATTATTCAAAAAGGGGAGAAGTAACATGATTTCAAAGGATATTATCCGCTTAAACAATGAAATGCGAGAAAAGTTAACAGAAGAAAATAAAAAAATCTATGAAGATATGCTCGTTTACATTCGATTAAATGCCAAAAAATCGGAACAAGACACCGAAGAAGTTTTATTAGAAATATTGGAGCACTTGCTTGAAGCACAGTCAGCAGACAAAACAGCCTATGATGTATTTGGTGATGATTTAAAACAATACTGCGATGAACTGATTGCAGAAATCCCTGGTGAAAAGCAGTCAAAAACACTCCTGTTTGGTTCTTATCTGGTTTTCTATTTTCTAGGTATCATAGGCATCCTTTATGGCGTTATCAGCTACGCCATCTATCAATTTTTTCAAAAAGGTTCTAATGAATTTACATTCTCACTAGGATCCGGCATAACTATCGTACTAATTGATTTAGTATTACTTTTTATCTTCGTTAAGTTAGTATTAAAATGGATGAAAAGCACCATGTTCCGTAAAAAGCAAGTTAAAAAATGGGTTGAGTTTTTCCAAATATGGTTAATTTGCACCGCTTATATTGGAATTTCATTAGCAGGAAGTATTTTCATGCCTGACTTCGGTGTACCCATCACTATTCCTGTCATTTATATCGCGGGAATCGGTGTTATCCTTTATATTGTTTCAGTCATACTAAATAAAAAATACCGACTTACAAAGTAAGACAAAAAGCTCATCCATTGAATCTGGATGAGCTTTTTTACTAATCTTCTATAAATGTTAACTCTGGCATCCATTGTGACATATGTGCCTTAATTTCTTCATAGTGTTGCACTGCATTCGGTAACTCTTGATTTGTTAATTGATACATCGGGATTACTTCAAAATTCCTCCAATTTACATACCGCACATAAGTAGGGAGAAATTCCGGTGTATGGACGTCAATGGTTGTTTCCCCACCAGATAGTGTTTTCGTGATTGAAAACTTGAGCATGCCACCGATTTGGCGATAAAACTCATCCTGGCCAGATAGGAAGTTTCCTAAAGAATAGGCAACTAATGTTTTATTTCCAGCTTCACCAGTTACCCACTCTATCGGCTGTAACACGTGTGGATGATGTCCTAAAACAACATCGACTCCTTGATCTGCCACAAACTGAACCAGATCTTTTTGAGCTTGATTTGGCATACGTTCATATTCATTACCAAAGTGTAAGCTTAGAACAACGACATCCGCTTTATCCTTTGCTTCGCCAATTGCCGTAGCGATTAGTTCTTGATCGATTAAATTCACTAAATAATCTTTTCCTTCTGGGACAGGAATACCATTTGTTCCATACGTATAAGAAAGAAAGGCAACTGATACCCCTTCTTTCGTTTCATATACTCGTAGGTTATCCTGATCCTGCGTATCCTTATAGGCACCAGTATACATCATATCAATACTTTCCCAATGCTCTATCGCACGCTGAATCGCTTCTTCTCCACGATCCAGCGTATGATTATTCGCCAGTGAGACAACATTAACGCCTGCCCATTTGAGTGCGTCTCCAACCTCTGTCGGACTGTTAAAGGTAGGATAAGATGACAGACCTAATGCTTCGCCACCAATCATTGTTTCTTGATTCGCTACCGATATCGTAGTATCACTAAGAAATGGTTTTACACGTTCAAGCATTGGCTTAAAGTCAAAGCCACCATCAACTTTGGCATCGTTATACACACTATTATGAATTAGCATATCGCCAATGGCAGCAATGGAGATTTCTTGTTTGATTTCCATTGTTTCTTTCGGTTGTTTGTTTTCAATGCTTTTACCGGGATGTGATGCAGCGATTTTTTCATCACCAGACCCATTCTCAGATGTTCCTGTACTACAAGCAACTAACAGAAAACATAGGAAAAGCAGTATAAAAGACCCTTTCATAATTCCCCTTATCATCCAAATGCTCCTCTATCTTTTTAACTAATCATATCATATATCCATGCAAATTTTTCCAAATAATTATCAATTTCTCCATTTTTCCACATGGTTGTCCAATACGCTTAGTATCCGTAAGACAAAAGGATGCATACATGATTAATAAGGATAATTGTTTTACAGGGATCCCTAAAACATCATCATGGTAATCGTTCAATAATCGTAGCGTTCGCCATTCCCATTCCTTCACAAATCGCAAGCAGACCGTATCGTCCATTTGAACGTTCCAATTCATACAGAAGTGATGTCATTAATTTCGTTCCTGTTGCTCCGAGAGGATGACCTAAGGCTATTGCGCCACCATTTACATTTAATTTTTCTGGATTTGCTTTTGTATCTGCTAGCCAAGCAAGTGGAACAGAAGCAAACGCCTCATTCACCTCATACCGATCCATGTCATCGATTGTTAGACCCGCACTCGCTAGCACACGCTTAGTTGCCTCGATGGGGCCTGTTAGCATGAAGGTTGGATCTGATCCAACTACTGTACGGGCAATAATCCTCGCTTTTGGTTTCAGCCCTAAAGCATTCGCTTTTTCCCGTGACATTAGTAGTACTGCACTCGCGCCATCACTCATTTGACTTGCATTCCCTGCCGTTATCATCCCATTCTCTTGGAAAACCGGCTTCAGCATCGATAACGCCTCTAAAGAGGTATTTTTCCTCGGTCCCTCATCGACTGTAATAGTCTGTTTATTCCCTTCTTTATCGGTTACTTCGATCGGAACAATCTCGGATTTAAATACGCCTGAAGCAATCGCACGGACTGCCTTTTGATGACTTTGAAAGGAATAACTATCCAACTGCTCTCTTGTAAATTCCCACTTTGTAGCGATTTTTTCAGCAGAAATACCTTGATTAACTATTTCATATTGCTTGGTCAAACGTTCGCTTGGCACTACATCCCCCATATTGGCGGACATTGGAGAACGAGTCATGCTCTCGACGCCTCCTGCTATTACTACATCCATATCACCCGCCGCAATCGCTTGTACTGCAAAATGTATCGCCTGTTGACTGGATCCACATTGACGATCAATGGTCACACCTGGAACAGCTACCGGAAATCCAGCAATAAGAGCTGCGGTCCGGGCTACATTCCCACCCTGTTCATTAATTTGCGTTACACAGCCAGCAATCACATCTTCAACTTCCTGTTTTGGAATGGATGTGCGCGCTATTAATTCCGCTAAAACATCAGCAAGCAAATCATCAGCACGATAATGTGCAAAATAACCGCCTTTTCTTCCTACCGCGGTTCGAACCCCATCTATCAAAACAACCTCTCGCATTTTTTTCCACCTCTTTTACTAACATGTTAAATTAGCTATATTATATGCGATAAATTCACAAAATTCTATATCATGATGAATTTACAAAGAATACATGTTAATGAAACAAATTATGTATTAAAATCGTATAGGATAGTACTAACTTTTAAGGGGGGTTACAGAATGAAACGAACAGCGGAAATTACGTTAGGAATTATCGGGATTGTATTCTACGTCTTTTCGATTTTGGTTGGCGCAGTACGTCTATGGATGGAAAACAATCAGGATTATTTACGAGATTTCTTGTTAGACAATCAGGAAGATTTCTTACTTACACCGGAAGATATTGATTTGCTATTTGATGTCCTCGCCACTGGAGGAATCATTGTAGTCATCATGCCAATCATTGCCGTCATCTTAGGCATTGTTGCAATGGTTTTCCTAAAAGGAGACAACAGACCAGTTGCTGCAGGTATCATTTTAATTGCAACAGGTGTTCTTTATGTCATTATTACTGGTGGTGGCGGAATTCTAAGTGGAATTCTATTCCTTATTGCCGGAATTCTTTGCTTAACGCGGAAACCAAATACAATTATTGAAGCACCCTAAATAATAAAAACGGAGGAGTAATGACATGCAGGCAGCCATGGAATTAATTGGAGTCAAGAAGACAATAGGAAAAAAAGAAATTATAAAAGGCTTAGATTTCTCCATTAATAAAGGAGAAGTATTCGGCTTCATCGGCCCAAACGGTGCAGGTAAAACAACTACCATTCGAATGATGGTTGGATTAATGAAGCTTACTGATGGTGATATCCGGATAGTTGGTCATAGTATAAAAAATGATTTTAAAAATGCCATCGCTGAAGTTGGTGCAATCGTAGAAAATCCAGAGATGTATCCATTTTTGACCGGCTGGAAAAATCTAAAGCATTATGCTCGTATGGTACCCGGCATAACAGATGAACGAATTGAAGAAGTCGTGGAGCTTGTTGGACTGACAAAAGCCATTAAGGAAAAAGCAGGGCGATACTCCTTAGGTATGAGACAACGCCTAGGGATAGCACAAGCCTTATTACATAAGCCGTCCATCTTAATTCTAGATGAACCAACAAACGGATTAGATCCTGCAGGCATTCGTGAAATCAGGCACTATATTCGTAAACTAGCAACAGAGGAAAAGGTCGCTATCATTATTTCGAGTCATTTATTATCCGAAATTGAGCAGATGTGTGATCGGATTGGCATTATTAAAAATGGTGAAATGATTGCCATACAAGCTGTTAATGAGGCAAATACGGATTCAGAAGCTAAGACATTAAGCCAGGTGAAGATGGAGGTCTCTCCTATCGCACAAGCTACAGAACTACTGAAATCTAGCTTTAATATAGACGCTGTATTAGATGGTGACACCTTGTCGTTTTCCTACGAGAAAGCAATGATACCATCCCTAATACAAGCACTTGTAAAACAGAACATATCCATCTATCAAGTAGATGTTTCGAAAACTAGCTTGGAAGATAAATTCTTTGATTTGATTGGAGAGAATGTCATTGGGTAATTTCTTGAAACTTGTATACAATGAACAATTAAAATTATATGTCCGAAAATCCACTTGGATTATGTATGGCATCATTGCAATTTTAACGATTGGTATCGCCACACTTACGCTAACGTTTGATGACCCCGTAACCTCTTATAGTGACGATAATTGGGAGTCTCAATTACAAAAAGAAAATGACGTTTTAACAAAAGAAGGCAAAGACGATGAATATATGGCCTCTTTCAATAATAGTATAATTGCAACGAATAATTATTATTTGGAGCATGATATTCAACCAGAAGGATATGGCGCCTTCCAATTCACGTTAGATAATGTAGGATTACTTTCACTTGTAAGCTTATTTACGATTATTATTGCAGCAGGAATTGTCGCAAGCGAATTTCGCTTAGGGACAATTAAGTTACTTCTGATACGCCCGATTTCCAGATCGAAGCTCTTATTATCGAAATATGTTTCGGTTCTGTTATTTGCACTTATCACACTGCTAGCACTTCTTTTCTTTTCTTACATTGTTGGTGCCCTCTTCTTCGGATTTGATGGTATCAATCCATCTATAGTTATGGAGAAATCTAGTGGACTGGAATATGTTTCAATCCTAGGCGAAATAGTATCCGGCTACGGGTACGGCTTAGTAAATCTTGTCATGATGGCGACATTTGCCTTTATGATTTCATCTGTCTTCCGAAACAGCTCTTTAGCAATCGGTATCGCTATTTTCTTAATGATGGCGGGGAATTCCATTGTAGGATTCTTTAGTAACTATGATTGGGTAAAATATATTCTTTTTGCTAATACAGACTTACAAGTATATGCAGATGGAAATTCTCATTGGATTGACGGAATGTCACTTGGATTTTCCATTACAATGTTAGCTGTATATTATGCGATATTCATGGTACTTTCCTGGACTTTCTTCACCAAACGAGATGTTACTGGACATTAATAGGAGAAAAGACTCACACCTAAGAGAACATGTGGTATATAATAAAGGGCGAGATATAAAAGAACTTCTCCTATTCTAAAAAATCGGTACAGTTACCGATATCTCCTTTTTGAGGTGTTCGTAATGAAGCGTTATTTAACAGTACTATTTCTTATTTTAGCTGCTATCATCTTATTCGTTGGTTTACGAATTGATTTGCAGTGGACTGGTGCAGTAACATGGGGGCTAACCCTCATATGTTTAATTTTTTCAGCTTACTTCACAAAATATATCCCTGATGAAAAACAGGCGAAAAAGAGGAAGTAAACAATCATTTGTTTACTTCCTCTTTTAAAATTTATGCGCAGTAAAATGGAAAAACATCCAAGTTCGTAATCATTTCATTCGTCTGGCGAAATCGACAAACCGGAATTTATCCGGGCGATGTCTTGATTCCGTAATTTGAAACAGACTTGCATCATCAAGATATACTAAGCTTTTGATGACCACAATCGTGTTATAATCTTGTAAATCTAATAACGCTTTATCTTCTTCAGTCGGCTCTTCCACAGTGATTTCCTTTTGTGCAAAGCCGATTGTCAATCCTAAATCTTGCTCCAGGTGCTCATATACCGATCCCTGACAGATTTCCTTCGATAATAATGGAACGAATTCCTCTGCGAAATAATCTTTATCAACTATTATTCGCTCACCTGTAATTTCACGCACGCGTGTCACATGCCAAATACGACCGGAATCGATTTGAAATTTACTATAAATTGGTTGTTCCTTATCGACATAGCCGATATCAATTACCTTCGTCCTCGTATCCAGCTTTAAATTAGTCGCTAATTCCTTAAAGCTAACAATCCCAGAGACCGGAAAGGAGAATTTATTTACATCCAAAATCATCGAGCCTTTCCCTTGAATCTTTTGAATGTAGCCATTTTGGGATAATAAATTCAATGCCTTTCGCACGGTTTCTCGAGACGTATTATAAAGTAATGCTAGTTCATTTTCAGATGGCAGCATGGAAAATGCAGCCCATTCCCCATGCTTAATTTTCGTAACTAGTTCATCATATATCGTGACATATTTCTTCTGCATCGCGTACCTCATCGGTCATTTATTTTACATAATACACGATGGATTCGTATGGTCTTAACGTAAGATTTGCCGTAATGGTTGAATCCGGATAGTTAGACAGCAAAATAGTGGTACTAGCATTAATTTCTACTGGAAGCGTTACTGTTACCTCCGAATCATAGAAATTGTTAACCACAATTAGTTGTTCACCATTCCAATTACGTGTATATGCAAAGACTTGTGGATTATCTGGTAATAATAATTGATAATCCCCATACGTAATAATATCATATTTTTTACGCAGTTCGATTAATGTTTGATAATGATTAAAAATAGAATCGGATGCTTTTAATGTTTTTTCTACATTAATTTCTTTATAATTTCGCGCGGGCTCAATCCATGGTGTGCCGCTTGTGAAGCCTGCATTATCTTCTGCTGACCATTGCATTGGCGTTCTTGAATTATCGCGTGATTTTTGCTTCAAGATGTCTAGTATTTCTGCTTCTGACTTGTCAGCCTTTTTCATGATTTCAAAGGCGTTCAACGATTCTACATCACGATATTCCTCGATACTAGTGAAATTAGGATTTGTCATCCCGATTTCTTCCCCTTGGTAAATGTACGGTGTTCCTTGCATCATATGAATTGTGGTCGCCAGCATTTTGGCGGACTCTATGCGATACGTTTCATCATTCCCAAAACGAGATACGACACGTGGCTGATCATGGTTGCACCAGAATAATGCATTCCAGCCGCCACCTTCATGCATCCCCACTTGCCAATCAGAAAGGATTTTCTTCAGTTCCAGAAAATCAAATGGCGCACGCGTCCATTTTTCACCGTTTCGATAATCTACTTTTAAATGATGAAATTGGAACGTCATATCCAATTCGTTTCGTTCAGGCTTCGTATAAAGCACACAATTTTCTAATGTTGTCGATGACATTTCACCTACAGTCATCATATTATACGGTGAAAAAGCAGCCTGATTTAATTCATGTAAATACTCATGAACACGCGGGCCATCCGTATAGAACTTCCGCCCATCACCTGACGAATCATCTGGGAACTCCTGATTCTTGGAAATTAAATTAATCACATCAAGACGAAAACCATCAATCCCTTTTTCCGCCCAGAAGCGAATCATCTCTTGGATTTTTTTGCGAAGCTGCTCATTTTCCCAATTTAGATCTGCTTGGGTAACATCGAATAAATGTAAATAATACTGCTCTGTTTTGTCATCATATTGCCAAGCAGAACCACCGAACTTCGATATCCAGTTGTTCGGTTCCCCACCATCTACGGCATCCTTCCAGATGTAAAAGTCTCGGTATGGGTTATCCTTCGATGAGGCAGCTTGTTTAAACCATTCATGATCTGTCGATGTATGGTTGATAACTAAATCCATAATTAATTTCATGCCGCGCTTATGGGTTTCTGATAAAAGGGCTTCGAAGTCCTCCATCGTTCCATAATCCGGTTCAATATTATAATAATCACTTATATCATAGCCGTTATCCATTTGTGGTGACCGGTAAATAGGTGTCAACCAAATGACGTCGACACCTAGCTCCTTCAAATAATCTAGTTTTTCGGTGATTCCACGAATATCTCCGGTCCCACTTCCAGTTGTATCGTTAAAGCTTTTGGGGTAAATCTGATAAATGACGGCTTTTTTCCACCATGGCTCTTGTAGCATGTGCTTTCACTCCTAGTATGTTGTTATCTCGGAAGTCTACGTTTAGCAATAATAAAGGTAATGATAAATGGTACGATAATAACAATGGCCATTCCGATTAAGAACGCTGGCCAATCCCCACCCACAATTGATAGTGGTGCAGGAATACCACCAACTCCAACCGATGTTGCTTTTACCTTAAAGAAGGTGATAAATGCACCGGCAATGGCGGTTCCAATAACCGCTGCGATGAATGGATAGCGATAGCGTAAGTTAACACCAAACATAGCAGGCTCAGTTATACCAAGCCATGCGGATATACCAGACGTACCAGCCAATCCTTTTAGCTTTTCTTCCCTTGCAGCAAACATAATAGCAAATACGGCTGCACCTTGAGCAATATTAGATAAAGCAAGAATCGGCCATAGGAATGTTGATCCTGTGCTACCGATAAGCTGTAGGTCGACAGCTAGGAAGGTATGATGCATTCCGGTAATTACTAATGGTGCGTAAATCGCGCCGTAAATAAGTCCGCCAATTATTGGGAAGGCATCAAAGATAGCCACTAGACCATCGGTGAGCCATGAACCAATCGTAAAGGTAATAGGGCCAATGATAATAAATGCTAAAAATCCAGTTACTAATAATGCAATAGGTGCTACAATTAATAATTGCAATGAATCAGGCACGCGTTTCCTTAAGAATATTTCTATTTTTGCTAGTACCCAGGAAGCGAGTAAAACTGGCAACACTTGCCCTTGGTAGCCTACTTTTTCAACTTCTAACCCGAATAAATCCCATTTCGGTATTGTTCCCGAATCTAATGCATCCCCATATGCCCAAGCATTTAATAAATCTGGATGAACTAAGATTAATCCAAGTACAATCCCTAATAACTCACTACCACCAAAACGCCTCATAGCCGACCAACCAATTAGTGCCGGTAAAAATGTAAAGGCTGTGTTGGCAATGATGTTAATCATATTGGCTATACCTGCCCATGATGGATATAACTCCACAATAGGCTCATCTGTGAAAATAGGATTAACTAGTATGTTATTTATCCCCATCAGTAAACCAGCCGTTACAATGGCAGGTAAGATTGGGATGAAAATATCTGCTAGTGTTTTAATAGCACGCTGTAAGCCATTTTGCTTTTGACCACTTAAGGCTTTTACTTCCTCCTTAGAGGATTCTTTCACTCCAGCCTCCGTAATCATGGCTTTAAATACTTTATCAACTGTCCCTTGCCCAATCACGACTTGGAACTGTCCATTCGCTGAAAATACACCCTTTACGAGCTCCATACCTTCTAGCTTTTCTTTATCAACTTGCTCTTCGTCACGTAAAGCAAACCGTAATCGGGTAACACAATGTGTAGCTGCTTCGATATTATCTAATCCGCCAACAGCTGCTACGATTTCCTTCGCTTCTTCACCATATTGCGTAGCGGATTTGGCAGTTGCTTTAGATTGTGTTGCTAATGCTTTTTGTGTCGTTCCTAATAGGACAGAGTCTAATGCAATGACGTCCTTTTCATCTGTTTTCGAAATCGCTTCCAATTGATCGCCATTTGTAATTACAATTGGTGTTATCGTGCTTTTTGCATTTTGACGAATGAAATCCAAGTCAAATGTAACTAACACGTCCCCTGCTTTGATGTGATCTCCTGCTTGCACATGGGTTTCGAAGCCCTCTCCGTTTAATGAAACCGTCTCTAAACCGATGTGGATCAATACTTCCACACCTGAACTGCTTAATAATCCAATCGCATGTTTGGTCGGAAAAACCTGGATTACTTCCCCATCAAACGGGGCAACTAGTTTCCCCTCACTCGGTTCAATTGCAATTCCGTCCCCCATCATCTTTTGAGAAAATGTTGGATCTGGAACATTTTCAAGCGGTACAATGTTTCCACTTAGCGGTGCATAAATTAACTGCTCCTTGTCTTGCATTGCCATAACATACTCCCCTTTCAATTTAAACTTGTCTATACATGTTTTAACTAACCATCACAATTATAACTTGTATATACAAGTTTATGCAAAGGTTTTCATTTTTATCTCAAAAATTTCTATAAGAATCGCTCATAGCTTTCCCTTTAAATATGGAGTCATTACATTTTATTAATCAAAAAAGCCCTCTTCATTAAGAAGAGAGCTCTTTCAATTGATCCAAGGGAATAAAGATTAACCTGTCATCCATTTCTGTAGGATTTCCTCGACCATCTGTATTATTGGTAATAACATAGATGCCATCCGTTGTGGCGAGAACATCGCGAACTCTACCTAAATTAGAAATAAGCAATTTTTGTTCGCTAACTTCTGGGTCAAATACTCTGACCCCTTCGCCTCTTAACGATGCAAAATAGAACTTCTCGTCTAAATAAGCCAGCCCAGATGGAGCCCAGGTTGATTCCCCAGAATGGACAATGGGTGACTCCATCTCCTCTCCAGTCTCCTCTCCCTCTATAATTGGCCAGCCATAATTTTTTCCCATTTTAATACGATTTATCTCATCGTGTGCTTGATTACCATGCTCAGTAGCATATAAGTTTCCTTCTGTATCCCACGCAAGTCCCTGTGGATTTCTGTGTCCATACGAATAGACATAGCTGTTTTCAAACGGGTTATCTTTAGGGATAGTGCCATCTAAATTCATTCGAAGAATCTTACCAGCTAAACTCGAAATATCCTGAGATAAATCTGGATTTGTCGCATCCCCAGTGGTAATATACAAGGCTTGATCTGGTCCAATTTCAATTCGACCACCTTGATGAAATTGACCGCCAGGAATCTTATCTAATAGTACATTGGTTTCCTTCCAAAAATCTCCGGACTTCTTTATTTCGATAACTCGTTGATAATAGTTTTCCTCTTCCATATAGGAATAATAGGCATACGCTGTATCCGTGAAATTAGGCGGAAATGCTATTCCAAGTAATCCAGCTTCGGATTGATTCGATAAGTCCTTTTCAAGCATGACCTGACTTCTACTTGTTTCCCCATTTAGAACCTCCACAATATGACCATCTCGCTCACTTATAACTATTCTGTCTCCTTGTTTCACGATTTCCCAAGGCTCTTGAAGATTGGTGGCAATCGTTTCATAGGCAAGGTCCGATTGGTTTTGGTTTAATGTCGGCGAAGCAGAATTTGTTGTATCCTGATTTTCTTCAGAACAGCTGACTAAGAAAAAAATGAGCAACAATGGAATAAGTATACGAATAATAAACCGCTCCCTTCTGTTTTAATGATTAGCTACATTGTAAATCAAAAGAGGGAATTTTATAAGGTTTACATCTGTTATTGTTCATAAAAAAACTGATATCAGTAGATACCAGTTTTTCATCATTATACTAATTTAGAACGTTTTGCTGCTTTTTCACGTTCGTTTTTATTTAATATCTTCTTACGCAGACGAATCGATTCTGGTGTTACTTCACAGTATTCGTCTTCGTTCAAATATTCTAATGCTTCTTCCAGTGACATATTTCTTGTTTTACGAATGACAGAAGTTTGATCCTTCGTCGCAGAACGAACGTTAGTTAAATGTTTTTCTTTTGTGATATTAACGGTTAAGTCATTTTCACGATTATGCTCTCCAACAATCATCCCTGCGTATACTTCTGTACCTGGCTCAACAAAAATAACTCCACGGTCCTCAAGACCCATGATTCCGTAAGTAGAAGCTTTACCATTTTCAAGTGCTACGAGAACACCTTGGCGTCTTCCACCAACTTGACCTTTAATTAGTGGCTCATATGCTTCAAACGTATGGTTCAAAATACCATAACCACGTGTTTGAGACATGAATTCTGTTGAGTAACCAATTAAACCACGAGAAGGTACTTTGAATTCTAAGCGAACTTGACCATTACCAAAGTTCACCATATCAAGCATTTCACCTTTACGTGCACCAAGTGATTCCATTACGGCACCAGTATGTTCTTCTGGTACATCCACTTGTACTCGTTCAACAGGCTCACATAATACACCATCAATTTCTTTAATGATTACTTTCGGCTTAGAAAGCTGAAGTTCATACCCTTCACGGCGCATGTTTTCAATTAGAATCGATAAATGTAATTCCCCACGTCCAGAAACAACCCATGCATCTGGTGATTCTGTCGGGTCAACACGTAAACTTACATCTGTTTCTAATTGCTTCATTAAACGTTCTTCAATTTTACGTGATGTAATGAATTTTCCTTCACGACCAGCAAATGGACTGTTGTTTACTAAGAAAGTCATTTGTAGAGTCGGCTCATCGATTCGTAAAATTGGTAGTGGATCTGGACTGTCTTGTGGACAAATCGTTTCCCCAACATTGATATCATCTAATCCAGAGATTGCAACAATATCCCCAGAAATTGCTTCTTCAATTTCCATCCGTTTTAATCCGAAGAAACCAAATAGCTTGCTAATACGGAAGGACTTTTGTGTACCGTCCTTTTTAATAACAACCACTTGTTGTCCAACCGCAATCTTACCGCGAACAACACGTCCAATTCCAATACGTCCTACATAATCGTTATAATCTAATAACGTTACTTGGAATTGTAGTGGTTCTTCCTTCGTATCTGCTGGTGCAGGGATATGATCCAATATCGTTTGGAAAATCGGATCCATTGTTTCCTGTTGTTCCTCTGGCTCATAACCAGAAGTACCATTTAGTGCAGATGCATAAACAACCGGGAATTCTAATTGATCATCATCAGCGCCTAATTCAATAAATAAATCTAATACTTCATCTACTACTTCAGCCGGTCTTGCATTTGGACGGTCGATTTTGTTTAACACTACGATTGGTGTTAATTTTTGCTCTAATGCTTTCTTTAAAACAAAACGGGTCTGTGGCATTGTACCTTCGTAAGCATCTACGACTAGTGCTACCCCATCAACCATTTTCATAATACGTTCTACTTCGCCACCAAAGTCAGCGTGTCCAGGTGTATCTAAGATGTTAATTCGTGTATCGTTATAGCTAATTGCTGTGTTTTTTGCCAAAATGGTGATACCACGCTCACGCTCGATATCATTTGAGTCCATTGCACGATCATCTACATGCTCGTTTTCACGAAAAGTACCAGAATACTTCAGTAGTTGGTCAACTAATGTTGTTTTACCGTGATCGACGTGGGCAATAATTGCGATATTACGTATATCTTTTCTTAATTGCATAAAGTACGCTCCTCTTATTTTCCGAGATGAATCAAACTAGATTATTATATCACATAACGTGGCTTCTGTCCCACTTATCGTCAAATTTCATTTAGTCGTCGGTATTTAATTGGCTATTGCTTGAAAAACCAATGTGAATGCCGCACCACCAAGCGCAGACCTTCCAACGGTTATTTTCCCATCTGATTGTTCTACAATCGCACGCGCAATCGCCAATCCTAAACCAGTTTCTCCATTCTTACCTTTCACAAAACGATGGAAAATATGCGGCATTAGTTCCTCTGCAATACCTTCCCCATCATCTTCCACCTTCAGGATAATATGATCCTGTTGCTTATAGACGGTAAGAATGATTTCGGATGTTGCATGGCGCAATCCATTGAAGGTTAAATTTAACAACGCGCGTAATAGTCGTTCTTCATCACCCAGAAGATACGTATCTTTCTCGACTTGGTGATGGAGGGTGATATTCTTTTCAGTAGCCAATGGCAATGCACGCTCCATTACCTTATCGATTAAGCTCGATACATCAATTTTATCCTGCTTGTATGACACTTCTTCACTTTCTAGTTTCGCAAGTAAAATCATTTCATTGATGATTTTCTTTAAACGATTAACCTCGGACACCATGACTTCTAAGCCTTTTTCTTCATCTTGTTCATCGAATACCTTATCCTTCATCCCTTCTGCATAGCCTTGAATTGTCATTAATGGCGTCTTTAGCTCGTGACTGGCGTTTTGGAAGAAGGTCTGTTGGGTATTTATGTACCGCTGCAATTCATTGGCCATGTCATACATACCTTGAGCAACCTCTTTCACTTCGCCTGTTGCATCAATCGGCTCAATTTCATCGAACTTCCGCTTCTCAATTTTCTTCAATTGCTGCTTTAACCGTGTTAATGGGGTTACGAGTTTTCTCGTTAAAAAGTAGCTTAGACCGATTGCCACAATTGTTCCAACGAATAAAACAATTAGCATTCGCTGAATAAAGTTTTGTTGCACCAATTGAAGGTCCTGCAGCGGTGTTAGTAAAATTAATTCTAGCCCCAGACTCTCAGGCACAAAAAGGATACGGGATGTGACATACTTCTCATTGCCATATTCCCAAAGTTCTTCCTTGTTATCGGAGAAATCGTTATTTAAAAATAATCCCGTTACGATTTTTGTTGGTAAGGTAGAGAATATTACTGAATTTTGTTGCCGATCGTACAAAAACAATTGTAAATCCTGTTCCTGTAAGAAGGTATTGAAATCCTGTAATGTTTCCCTAGACATATACGCTTCGTCTAGTACATTAACTATAATCTCACCCTTCTGTTCTAGCTGTCGTTGTTCATCCTGTATTAACAAATTCAAAATCAAAGAATAGACAACATATCCGGTCACAGCCATCACAACTAATAATAAGGCAGTAAAGGCAATATTTAACTGATATTGAAGTTTCATAGTTAATCCTCTTTATGCCGCAAACGGTAACCAAATCCCCATACCGTCTCAAGTGGCATCTCCTTAAATTTCTTCCGGATTCGTTTTACTAAATCATCGACCGCACGATCACTTCCGAAATAGTCCTCTCCCCAGACATTAACTAACAGTTCTTCACGTGAAAAAGCACGATTTACATTTTCAGCAAATAACAGTAGCATGTCATATTCTTTCGTCGTAACATCCTGTTCCTCGCCATACCAAAAGACACGTCGATTGTTTTTATCAATTAATAATTGGTCCACAACTACTTGGTCTCGACTTGGTTGCAGATTCCCTTCTGGCCGGTACCGTTTAAAGATTCGTTTAATCCGGGCGATTAGCTCTCGTGGACTAAATGGCTTGGTTAAATAATCATCGCCACCTAATTCAAGTCCCAGGATTTTATCAATTTCCTCATCTTTGGCTGAGACAATAATGATTGGTACATCACTTTCATTCCTTATTTTCCGGCAAAATTCATATCCATCCATTCCCGGAAGCATAATATCCACGATCCACATATCTGGAGGAGTGGTGTTCCATAATTCGATACCTTTTTCCGCCGAATCCAACACGGTAATATCATAGCCTTCTTTTTTCAAAAAGGCCGTAATAATATTTTGGATATTTGGATCATCTTCAATTAACGCAATATGATATTTCATCCGTCTCACCGCTTCAATCTAGAATTTTTCTATTTCTATTTTCACATAAAATACAGGTGCTAGCCAACTGATTTCGTTTAATTACACATTTATTCCACAATTATACCGAAGCTATTCCAATGCTTATGGATAAAATAACACTATACATGATGAAAGGGTGACAATTCATGGATCAAAATGAAACAAATTCACATCAACCAATCCCAAATGAGGAGCAAGAAACCATTTCGGGAGAACATAACGAAACAACGACAGATAGAGGGCTAACAAAGCCTACTACATCTAAAAGCAAGGAAAAGAAACGAGGAACTACTGTTATCCGTGCATTCATTGCCGGAATTATTGGGGGACTGATTCCAGTAGCCATTCTATTAGTCCTACTGGCAAATGGCGTCATCTCCTTTCATACAAATGAGAGCTCTTCAGAAAATGCATCTCAGGAAATAAATGGCACAGATCCAGACATAATTACGACAATGGCCAATGAAGATGCAGACGCATCCACCAACATTGCCGAGGCATCGGAAGCAGTTGTAGGCGTTACGAATTTGCAAAAACAAAGCATTTGGACCAATAGCCAAGAAGCTGGAACAGGCTCCGGTATTCTGTATAAAAAGGAAAATGGAAAAGCGTATGTTGTAACAAATCACCATGTCGTCAATGGTGCAGAAGAAGTCCAAGTCGTTCTGTCAAACGATGAGAGTGTGCAAGCGAAGGTATTAGGTTCTGATGAATTAACGGATTTAGCTGTTTTAGAAATTGATGGAAGCAAGGTTGACCGCGTAGCAACATTAGGAAAAACAGAAGGAAAAAAAGTTGGCGAAACGGTATTTGCGATTGGTAATCCACTTGGAATTGAATTTGCCAATTCCTTAACAAAAGGTATCATTAGTGGACTCGAACGCTCCGTATCAATCGACACGAACGGAGACAATGTTGCAGACTGGGTAACTGAGGTTATCCAAACAGACGCCGCTATTAATCCAGGTAACAGTGGTGGTGCCTTAGTTGATGCCAATGGAGAAGTCATCGGAATTAACTCCATGAAAATTGCTAGTACACAGGTAGAAGGAATTGGATTCGCTATTCCGATTGATGCTGCCCTACCAATTATGCAACAACTGGAAGAGAATGGAGAGGTTCAGCGACCATTTATCGGTATCAGTACGGCCACCATTAACCAAGTACCGATGCAATATCGCCATAATGTCGTCTTACCTGATGGGGTAGAAAGTGGAATGGTTGTAGCTAATGTTGATCCAGGCTCCCCTGCTGAAGATGCTGGATTGCAACAGTTCGACGTAATCACTAAAATTGACGGCCATGAAACACCAACTATTTTAGAATTACGAAAATACATGTATTCCGAGACACAGGTAGGTGACACAGTCGAGCTGGAAATCTATCGAAATGGCGAAAAACAGACTGTAGAACTAGAACTAACACAACGTGAGAATTAGCATTTAACTAACCCAGAAGAAGGTTGGGGCATAAGTAAACGTAAGGATAACAAGACGAACAATGCGTACATCCCAGAATGGGTACTGTGCACCACTATTCGGATTGTGTCTAAAAACACGTATGCTCCATCTTCTTTTTTTGTATGGGCTTCATTGGAAGTTATTCTTTTTTGTCGAAACTAATTGTAGTATGATTAATGCATTAATCATGTGAAGGAGTGGTTTTATGAAATGCCAGCATTGCGGCCATGAAGCCGATGGTGGAAAATTCTGCACAAACTGCGGAGCAACTTTGGAAACAAATCAAGATAATCAGCCGGTAGATAGCGATACAAGTGTTACGGTTCAACCAGAACAAATGGACGCGCAAGCAGGAGCAACTGAAATAGCAGACGTATCATCTACCACCGTACACTCAACAACTGAGACGGCAGCACCGGAAGAAGCCGTTACGCAACCAAATACCAATGACTTTACTGACAAAATCGCACAAGTCTTTGGCAATTTTGGGCATTTTTTTATGACGTTACTAAAACAACCAGGACAAGCAAAAAAAGCAAATCACCATGATCTATACTCTGCGATTATCACGATTGCTGCTTTCTCGTTCATCATTGCGTTAAGTATGTTTGTTCCACAAGTACTACTTTCACGAACAACCTGGTTTATTCCAGCACCATCATTCATCGATTATTTTATCATGCCATTGCTATTATTTCTTATTATTTTCGGTGGAATTGCTTCCCTTACATATGGAGCTACCAAAATCGTAAAGCAGGAGTTTTCTTACGCTGATGTAATTGGAAAATATGGAGCGTATTTATTACCATATGGATTAGTTTATACGGCAGGAGTTATTTTAGCAGCAGCACAATTACCAGTACTTCCAAGTGTTTTATTCGTAATTGGTATCGCTGGTCCTATATTCGTTATTCCCGTTCTCATTCTATGGGAAAGAAAATCCGATGGCATTGACC
Organism: Ornithinibacillus contaminans; assembly: GCF_001038425.2. Classification (GTDB taxonomy): domain Bacteria; phylum Bacillota; class Bacilli; order Bacillales; family Amphibacillaceae; genus Ornithinibacillus; species Ornithinibacillus contaminans. The sequence continues at coordinate 14,615 of NZ_LDPV02000049.1, read as the reverse complement.
GAATTTATACATTACTAGGACTTTATTTTGTAACCCTTCTCGCCATTAGCTTCATCATTCAATCAGCCGCATATGCCTTATTTAATGGTATTATCGGTGATTTTAGTACCTTTATTAGATAAATAGAGAACGCGGATAAGACGACCGTCCTACCGCGTTCTTTTAATAAGTGCATCCTCTAAAATTATTCTTCTAAATCTAACTGATCCTCATATTTGTGATGATTTGGTGTAACACCTGTAAATTTCCCGCGCTGGTCTGCAGCAATGAATTCTTCAATGTCCTCTACACTACTAACATTTTCATCACTATTAGGATACATGTCGTCGTAATTATCCTGATCACCATAGAAATCAGCAGCGGTTTCAGACGTTCCGTAACGACTGACCTCTTGCCAGGCATCCTCTGCATCATAACCTACCTGTTCTTCATCCGTTACTTCATCCGGATTAATGTTTGGACTAATGACTTCCTCCTCAACAGGACGGTTTCGTTCAAATGTATCACGATTAGCATGCAAAACACAGCGATCTGTGGTTGGAATCGCTTGTAGTCGTTCAAAAGGAATATCTGCACCACACTCGCTACATATCCCATACGTTCCTTCATTAATCGCATGAAGTGCTGCATTAATTTCCTCCAATTCCTTCTCTGCATGCTCATTCAACGCAATATCCTTTTGGCGTTCAAATAACTCAGTCCCCAAATCAGCTGGGTGATTATCATAATTAGATAACTCACCAGTTGATTCCTTCGCTAACTCCAGCGACTTCCCAAAGTGATCCTCAACATGGGGGATTAGTTCATTTTGTCTCGCTAACAATGCCTGTTTACACTGATTGATTTGATCATTCGAAATCATGTAGTAGCCTCCTTATAATTCCGCCTGCGATGAAAAAGGTTGCTACTAATACTATGTGTAAAAGCATCGTAACGATTCTCTATTTTTGCGCTCTGATCATGTCAATATGTGGAATCCCATCCTCCAAATAAGGCTCTGAAATTTGCACAAATCCAAGCGAACCGTAAAAATCCTTCAAGTATGTTTGAGCCTGTATCTTAATTACTTCTTCCCTCCAGTTTTCCCAAATGTACTGGATCGCCTTCTCTAATAAAATCCTAGCATAACCATTTCCACGGAACTCGCTTACAACTAATACTCGTCCGATTGAGGCAGCATCTTCATATTTCAATCCTTTCGGGAGCAATCTAACATTTGCTGCGATTTTGCCATCTACAGTGACATAATAATGCACGGATTCTTGATCATAATTATCTAATTCAGGGTAGGGACAATTTTGCTCAACGACAAATACATCCACTCTTGCTTTTAATAACGCGTATAGTTCATCGATTTCCATGTCATGGAATTTCTTTACATGCCACTCCATCTTCTTCACTCCTCTGGAAGGATTTTATACTTCTAGTGTCGAAATTAATTATATAGTAAAAATAATCAAAGGAGTTCTTAAAATGCTTACTAAACAATCAAAGATTGGGTTTATTGGTACTGGAGTTATGGGGAGAAGCATGGCACATAATTTACAGAAGGCAGGCTATCCGATTTCTATATATACCAGAACAAAGGATAAAGCACTTCCTCTCCTTGAGGCTGGGGCAACCTGGAAGGAATCCGTAAATGTGCTTGCCAAAGACTGCGACGTAATTATAACGATCGTTGGATATCCTAAAGACGTAGAAGAAGTATATTTCGGGACTAACGGGATAATCAAAAATGCCAAACCTGGTACCTACATCGTGGATATGACTACCTCAAAACCAACCCTTGCTAAAGAGATCTATCAGCATGCCAAGGAAAAGCAAATCCATGCGTTGGATGCACCGGTATCAGGAGGAGACATTGGTGCGAGAAGTGGAAAGCTCGCCATTATGGTCGGAGGAGACCAGGAAGCATTTGATGCTGTCTTGCCAATTTTTGAAGTGATGGGCGAAAATATTATTTTACAAGGACAAGCAGGAGCGGGACAGCATACGAAATTAAGTAATCAAATTGCAATTGCCACCAATATGATCGGTGTTTGCGAGGCGATCACCTATGCCCAGAAAGCAGGATTAGATCCTACTCGTGTTCTTGACAGCATCACAACAGGTGCTGCTGGTAGCTTTTCGTTATCTAGGCTCGCACCTAGAATGATAGCCGGTGATTTCGAACCAGGTTTTTACGTGAAACATTTTATTAAAGACATGACCATTGCCATTGAATCTGCAAAGGAACTCGGAATTTCGACTCCTGGTCTCTCACTTTCCTTATCCCTTTATCAAGAGCTTGCCGAAAAAGGGGAAGCCGATAGCGGTACCCAAGCACTTATCAAGCTTTTTAATGCATCATTTTAGCTGCTTCGCTTAGCGATTTCAGCTTGTACCACAAAGGCCAAATCATCGTTCCCAAAAAGCTGCAGTACATCGATTACAATTTGATCCGATATTTCCTCTGCTTCATTTTTGGGAACGGTTAATGCTAATGCCTCTGCTAATGCTGGATTTTTGAGTTGTCCCGGATAGGCATCACGATACAACTCTTCTGGATCTAACCCATTGTTTACACACCATTGCGCAAAAATTAATATCATCATCTTCTCGTCGTTTTGATAGTTCTCAATCACTTGCTCTTCAATCGCTTTTTTATCCACTTTTAATCACCAACCTTCTCAAACATAAATACCCACATAAAGGATAAGGCTTGTTTTAGTTCTATTGATAAATCTTTATAATGCTTTTCTGTCACGCCATCTTTATAGACACCAAAGCTATCACGTAGTTCAAATTTCATTTCTTTGGCGAGCTTATGTAATTCCCATGGCATGATAGGATGACTAATCGTCTTTTCACCATAAACACGTCGGTAGCCACTGGCCCTCGGTCCTGCGGTAGGACCCAAAATCCCGATACAAAGCAAACCACCCTTACGCAATATGCTACGAAGTTCTTTTAAGGAGTGTGCGGGAATTTCTGTCCATTCCACTACATTAATACACATAATACCATCCACAGATTCAGCCGCCAATGGTAAATTGCCAATATCCGCTTGTAGTAATGGAACTTCTTTCGGTAGCTGTTCCTTCGCCTTTTCAATCATTGCTACTGAAATATCGGCACCAATGACATCATATCCTAATTGACGTAATTTGTATGTGCCATATCCATCTCCACAGCCTATATCCAATATCGTACTACCTTTTGCTACATGTTTTACCATAAACGGGATAATATCCTTCCTACTTCCTCGCTCCCACATAGTTTGGCTTCTTTCACGCCAAAACCCAGCTCGATTATCCCATTCTGCCTTCGCAGCTTCATTCCAATCAAACGTTTCCATTTGCTCACCCCAATTCGTCTAATTTACGTAAAACAGAAAAAGGCTTATCTCGTTTGAGATAAGCCCTGTGGTTGTATGTTTATTATAGTTTTGTAACGTTAGCTGCTTGCGGTCCGCGGTTACCTTCAACGATTTCAAATTCAACGTCTTGACCTTCTTCAAGCGTTTTGAAACCTTCAGATTGAATAGCTGAGAAGTGTACGAATACATCGTCTCCGTCTTCACGCTCGATGAAACCGAAACCTTTTTCTGCGTTAAACCATTTTACTTTACCAGTCATTTATATGACCTCCTTATCCAAATAGCTTGCAAAGTATAATTGAATCATTAATACTTTTACACCTACTCTGATAAAGAGAACGTAAAGTATTACAAATTTCAATTTCCTTTTGCTACTAATAACTTTACCCTTTTAGGAAAAAAAAATCAAGTAAATCACAAATTTTTAAGAAAAAATTATCATTCCATATCCACCAACCTTTTCATAAGAAAAACCTGATGCATAATACGAATTAATGGTATTGAAATTTTTGTTGAAACTTGTTAAACTATACTCTTGCAAGATAATAAAAAGTGAATAACAACTACCAACATTTATATCTTGCAAATATGAATGATAGGTGGTAAAAAAATGGAAAAGAAAGATTATCGCGTATTACTGTATTACAAGTACGTAGAAATCGAAGACCCAGAAACATTTGCGAAAGAACACTTACAATTCTGTAAAGACACGGAATTAAAAGGTAGAATTCTAGTAGCAAAAGAAGGTATTAACGGTACCGTATCTGGAACAATTGAAAACACGAACAAGTACATGGAAATGATGCATAACGATCCTCGTTTTGCGGACTTAACCTTCAAGGTTGACGAACATGATGGTCATGCATTCAAGAAAATGCATGTTCGACCACGTAAGGAGCTTGTGACACTTCGTTTGGACGATGAAGAGAATGTGGATCCAAAGAAACTTACTGGCGAGTTCCTATCACCAAAAGAATGGTACGAAGAGATGCAACGGGATGATGTCGTTATTTTTGATACACGTAATGACTACGAGTATGAATTAGGACATTTCCGAGGCGCATTAAATCCAGATATCGATAACTTCCGCGATTTACCAGAATGGGTTCGTGAAAACAAACATTTGATTGAAGGAAAGAAAATCCTTATGTACTGTACTGGTGGAATTCGTTGTGAGAAATTCACTGGCTGGATGATTAAAGAAGGCTTTGAAGATGTTGCACAGTTACATGGTGGTATTGTAACGTATGGTAAGGATCCAGAGGTTCAAGGTGAGCTTTGGGATGGACAGTGCTATGTGTTTGATGAGCGTATTGCTGTTCCTATTAACCGTAAAGAGCATGTTGTAGTTGGTAAAGACTACTTTGATGGAAAACCATGTGAACGTTACGCAAATTGTGCAAATCCTGAATGTAATAAACAAATTCTCTGCTCAGAAGAAAACGAGCATAAATATATGCGAGGATGCACACATGAATGTCGTGTAAGCCCGCGCAACCTTTATATTCAAGAGCATAATCTGTCTCCTGAAGAAGTTCAGCGCAGACTAGACATTATTGCTGAAGAAGAAAAAGTAGCACAACAAGCTTAATTCCTAGACGGCCATTTATTTGGTCGTCTTTTTCTTTTGTGTGCCCTTCATTTTTTTGTTATGCTTTTCTTAACGATAGGGAGGGATTAGGCGTGAGCATTTACCAATTTTCTGCTGAGACCATAAATGGCGAACAAAAAAGTCTTGAAGATTTCAAAGGTAACGTCTTACTGATTGTCAATACCGCAAGCGAATGTGGCTTTACCCCTCAATTCGAAGGACTTCAAGCACTCTATGAAGCTTACCAGAAGGATGGCTTTGAAGTACTTGGTTTCCCCTGTAATCAATTCGGAAACCAAGATCCTGGTTCAAGCGAAGAAATTAACAGCTTTTGCAAGAAAAATTACGGTGTTACTTTCCCAATGTTTCAGAAGGTCGATGTCAAAGGAACGACTGCCCATCCGCTATTCCAATACCTAACAGCCGAAGCTAAAGGCTTGTTAACAAAGGAAATCAAGTGGAATTTCACCAAATTCCTTATTGACCAAAACGGAAATGCCATCAAGCGCTATGCCCCACAAACAACACCAGATCGGCTAAAAGAGGATATAGAGAAATTACTACACAAAAAAACTCGATGAGAACGAACTCATCGAGTTTTTTTCTTACAACACCTTCGCTAAGAAATCCTCTGCACGTTTTGTTTTTGGTTTAGCGAAGAAGGTTTGTGGATCACTTTCTTCCATCAGCTTCCCGTCATCCATAAAAATGATGCGGTCAGCCACTTCTTTGGCAAAATTCATCTCATGAGTAACAACGACCATCGTCATTCCAGTATCCACAAGATCCTTCATAACATCCAATACTTCTTTAACCATTTCTGGATCCAGTGCCGAAGTAGGCTCATCAAATAGCATAATTTCCGGATCCATCGCTAATGCTCTCGCAATCGCAACCCGCTGCTTTTGTCCACCTGATAGTCGATTCGGATACGCATCAATCTTGTCCATTAAACCAACCTTTGTCAGTAGTTCTTTCGCAATCTTTTCTGCTAGTTCTTTTTTCATGTTCTTCACTTTAGTTGGTGCATAGATAACATTTTCCAAAACTGTCATATGTGGAAATAGATGAAAATGCTGAAACACCATCCCAATATTTTTACGCACTTCTAGCTTGTTCACCTTGGGATTCGTAATTTCTTGATCCTTTATCCAAATATACCCTTCAGATGGTTCTTCTAAAAGATTTAGACAGCGCAGAAACGTCGATTTTCCAGAACCAGAAGGACCAATTACCGCAACAACTTCACCTTGATTAATGGTTGTTGTAATTTGCTTTAAAACCGTATTGTCACCAAATCTCTTTGTTAAATCAATCGTTTTAATCACTTTGTCTCATCCTCCGTTCAACCAAGCTACCAATATTGGTTAAAATAAATATCATCACCCAATAAATAATTCCGGCAAATAATAACGGTTCGAAGTTACGGTATAATTGCGCCCCAACAATTTCCGCTCGGCGCATTAAATCCATATACCCAATTGTTGAAACAAGTGCAGATTCTTTCGTCAATGTCACAAATTCATTCATTAACGCTGGTAGAATATTTTTTAAAGCTTGCGGTAATATGATATTCACCATCATCGGTCGATAGGGTATCCCTAGAGCTTCTGCTGATTCAAACTGTCCTTTATCAACCGCCAAGATACCCGCCCGGATAATTTCCGATACATAAGCTGCTGAATTCAGACCAAATGCTAACACAGCACTTAAAAACACCCCAATATCGTAGCCTGTCAACTGTGGTACCGCAAAATAAATAATCATTAATTGCAAAATCAATGGTGTCCCACGAAATACAGAAGTATAGGCATCTGCAGGCCATTTCAAAAACCGACGTTTACTTATCTTAAATAAAGCTAATACCGTTCCTAGTAATAATCCAAGAATGATCGCTACACTTACAAATTTTAACGTTGCCCCAATTCCTTCTAATATAAAAGGAATAGAAGGCACGATTTGGCTAAAGTCCAAATTCACGCCTTCACACCTCGCTTTCTAGTTGTACAACTTATTCTTCTGCTAGCCATTCATCTTTTAATTTTTGTAGCGTTCCATCTTCTTCAAACTTCGCTAACACCGCATTAACCTCTTCCACAATAGCACTTCCTTTTGGAAAGGCAATCGCCATTCCCGGAGAGCTGGATGTCGGATCATCAAACCCCGCAAAGCCTTGAGATTCCATATATCCTAATGCGACTGTCTTATCCATATATGCTACATCAATACGATTCGAATTCATTTCCTGAATTAAAATACTAACATCGTCCGTTTTCTTCACTTCAAAACCATATTCAGATGCAAGCTCGTCTGCACCCTCTTCTTGAATCGTTCCCAGCTGTACGCCAACAATCTTACCTTCTAAGCTTTCTAAGTCTTCAATACCAGCATCTGTTTTGGAGATAAACATCTCACCAGAGCGATGGTACTCTGTTGAAAAATCTACATTCTCTTTACGCGCATCGGTTGCACTCATACCCGATAATACTAAATCAACACGCTTTGCTTGAAGAGAACCAATTAGTCCATCAAAGTCCATATCCTCAATTTCTAGTTCATACCCTAACTCGTCGGCTATAGATTGGGCTAAAGCAATGTCAAAACCAACGAAATTCCCTTCTGTATCATATGATTCAAATGGTGGGAAATCAGCAGAGGTTGCCATTTTCAATACCTTTTTCTCCCCAGAATCATTATTTCCTTCTGCAGATGAATTTGCATCTCCAGACCCACACGCCGCTAACAAACTAACGAATAAAATAAACATAAAACCTTTTATAATTGCATTTTTCATTGGTATCTCTCCCTCATGATTATAAATTCAAATTAATGTTTATACATTTTTTGGTATGCCATTCGTTTTGTTTTGGAATTCTGTTTTAATTTCTTGATAGAGCTTGTCATTTGTTAAAATATCATAGCCTGTATACGCTAAGGCTAATGCGCCGGAAGTAAGTGTCCCGTATCCATCATTCGTAATCGTTTGATCGGCGAATTCTTTCGTATGGGCAACTAATCCTGGCTTATTTAACCCAATGTATGGGTGAATGGCTGGAACTACTTGACTCACATTACCCATGTCAATCGATCCGTAAGATTGCTTCGCAGGTAAGATTGGCAAATCACTCGTTTGTTTTAAATTACTAGAAAAGGCTTCAGACAAGGCTTGATTCGTAATCATGTCATCATAGCTTAACTCATAATTGGAAATTTCAAGTGATGAACCAGTCATGAGTGCTGCACCTTGTGCTATATTGATGACCTTTGTAACGACTTCATTTAAATAGAATCGTTCCTTGGCTCGGATGTAAAATTGGCCAACTGCATAATCTGGTACTACGTTTGCAGCCTTCCCTCCCTCCGAGATAATGCCGTGAATACGCACATCCGTTGGTAAATGTTCTCTTAGTGCATTGATGCCATTAAATAATTGGATAACACTGTCCAATGCATTTATTCCCTGTTCCGGTGAGGCTGCAGCATGTGAAGCTTTTCCAGTATAAGCAAATTGGATCGCATCCATCGCAAGTGAATCGCCACTTACATAGGATTGGTCACTCGGATGAAGGATCATTGCGACATCAATATCATCAAAGATTCCTTGCTCACTCATCGGAACCTTAGCACCATTTGTTTCTTCTGCTGGAGTACCTAATACAACGACACTGCCACCAGTTTCATGGGCAAGCTTACTTAAAACAATCCCCGCCCCAACGCTCATTGTGCCGATTAAATTATGACCACAGCCATGACCAACACCAGGTAATGCATCATACTCTGCCAGATAAGCAATAGTTGGACCGGGTTTTCCACTAGGAAACACCGCTTTAAAAGCGGTAGGACGATCGACAAGTCCTGTCTCCACTTCAAATCCATGGTTTTGAAGTAGTGTCACAAGTAGTTTCATAGATTCAAACTCTTGGTCACCCAGCTCCGGATTTTGATATAGCGTATTACAAATTCCCCATAAATCTTGGTTTACTTCATTCAAATGCTCTTTCAAGTCATTTTTCATTTCTGCATTCACCTTTTTGTATATTTATTTAATCATATGTATATTTATACCACCATTTTTTAGAACTGACAATACTTTTTTCCTATTATTTTGTTCACCGATCCCTCTATTACGATCGGAAAAGTTATTAGACAGGGCAGGGCTTAGCCATTATCTATACATAAAAAAACTCCTGATTACGAAAAATCGTAACCAAGAGTTTTGCTTTTTTATTAGTAGGCTTTTGCCCAATAAACCATTTCTTTCGCTTCTTTTCCACAGCACACGCACGAATCCGAAACTTTTTCCGCTTCAAAAGGAATACAACGTGATGTAGCAGTTGTTACTTCTTTAATTTTCTCTTCACAAGCTACATCGCCACACCACATGGCTTTAATAAATCCACCTTTTTCATCAAGTGTTTGTTTGAATTCATCCATTGTTGTTGCGACAGTCGTCATGTCATTGCGATGTGCTAATGCTTTATCATAAAGGTTTTGCTGAATTTCGTCTAGTAGTGCAGGCAAGCGATCCGTTAAGTCTGCTAACGCAACAAATTCCTTCTCACCTGTATCACGACGAACTAATACCACTTGCTCGTTCTCGATATCTTTAGGTCCCATTTCGATACGAACTGGAATACCCTTCATTTCATATTCATTGAACTTCCAGCCAGGCATTTTATCGCTAGCATCGATATCAACACGCACTAGCTCTTTTAACTGATCGCGAAGCTCATATGCTTTATCCAATACGCCTTCTTTATGCTGTGCAATTGGCACAATCATCGCTTGTGTTGGAGCAATTCTTGGTGGTACTACTAGACCACGATTATCTCCGTGAACCATGATTAATGCACCCATGATACGAGTCGATAATCCCCATGATGTTTGATGGACAAATTGACTCTTACCATTTTCGTCGAGATACGTAATATTGAATGCTTCAGCAAATCCAGAGCCAAAGTGATGGGATGTACCAGATTGTAATGCTTTCCCGTCATGCATTAATGCTTCAATGGTCAATGTATATTTAGCACCGGCAAATTTCTCTTTATCAGTTTTACGACCACGTAATACTGGAACAGCTAAATAGTTTTCAGCCAAATCTGCATAGACTTCTAACATACGATCCGTTTCGTTCGATGCATCCTCATCAGTCGCATGTGCGGTATGACCTTCCTGCCAATGGAATTCTGATGAACGCAAGAAAGGACGTGTTGTCTTTTCCCAACGAACAACATTCGCCCATTGATTATAAAGCTTCGGAAGATCACGGTAGGAATGAATATTCTTGGAATAATAATCACAGAAAAGCACCTCAGAGGTTGGTCGAACAGCAATACGCTCCACTAACTCCTCTTCTCCACCATGGGTAACCCAAGCTACTTCTGGTGCGAATCCCTCTACATGATCCTTCTCTTTTTGCAAGAGACTTTCTGGAATAAATAATGGGAAGGCAACATTGGAGTGACCAGTTTCCTTAATCATTCGATCTAGCTCATCCCTGATGTTCTCCCAAATCGCATAACCATAAGGTTTAATAATCATTGTTCCTCTTACTTGCCCATAATCCACTAGCTCTGCTTGCTTCACAACATCGGTATACCATTGCGCAAAGTCGTCTTCCATTGCTGTAATTTTTTCTACAAACTGCTTATTCTTCTTGCCCATTACCAGCACCTCTTTCTATAGTTACAAAATTTTTAAGAACACAAAAAAACCCCAAATCCGTAAAAGGGACCGAGGATTGGTGGTACCACCCTTGTTCACTGCTTACATCTTGCCTAAGTAAGTAGCACACTCAACTTGATAACGGTCAGGGACCGCGCGCTTCTTCAAGGCTTTAACCCATCTGAAGGCGAACTCAAAGGCAGGTTCCAATGAATGTCTATGGAAATTCTCACCAACCATTTCCTCTCTGCAATAGACCAACTACATTGTACTAATCCTTCTCAACGTTTCCATATGTAAAGTTAAATATATCGTCCTCTATACCGAAAGTCAAGCAGTTACCTTAATCACTTTTTCATAGAGCGAAAATCTATCGTCACCATCACCTACATACCCGGCAAACTGAAATCCCGCTTTTTGATAAAAAGCGTTTAGTACCGGATTGTTCGCAACACAGTCTAGGCGAATATATCCGTCTTGAATCGTATGGTTCTCATCAATCCACTGCAGCAATCGTCCGCCTAATTGGCGATGCTGATGTGTAAGGTTTACAACGAACCGGTGGATGTAAAAGGCATTCTCCTGACGCTTCCCCCACATATCAATATCCCACTCGTTCTGTACATTGGTGAAGTTAAAAGATGCCACTGGTTCCCCACTACCTGTTTCCACAATATATGTTTTGCCAGCTGAAATGTCCGCCTTAATTTCCTCATCCTCACCACCCTGCAGTAAGTATCCCCATTGTTTAATTTCTTTTTCATGTAATGACCTTGCAGCTGCCTTCAACATGTTCGTAATCGGCTCTACATCTCGTTCATTAGCTACTCTTACGGTAAAGTCATCAAGCTTAGCTACTTTAAATGTTGTCATCAACCTTCTCCCCCATCAAAAGATTACATTTATAATAAATAGGATTATCATAATAATTTGCACAAAAACCTTGGCGAAGGTTCCGCTTAAAAAGCCTAGCAATGAACCAACAGCTGCCTTAAACGCTTCTTGAATTGTTCGCCTTTGTAACATTTCCATCACGAGAACAGCGACAAATGGTACAATGATAATACCGAACGGCGGAACGATGAATGATCCAACGATGACGGCAAGTGCCGCAACACGCTCTCCCCATTTGCTTCCACCAAACTTTTTGACAAAATAACTATTAGCGACAATATCAGCGACAAACAAGATAACGGTGAAAACAATCATAATCGACCAGAAAACAAAGCCTAACTCATCACCATTAATGCCAAACTGATATAGTAAAAAGCCAATCCATAATAAGAGAACCGATGGAATAATCGGATAGATCACACCGACGAAACTCAAAATAAATAATGCTATAATTAACACCCAAATAATAACATCAACCATAGAAACCTCCACACCAGTAATTTAGTTCTTTTGGAACATGCTTGATAATTTTCGTTCTTCCTTTTTTATAATACGTTTATAATTTTCCATATGTTTCATTATACTCAACATAAATAAAATCAAAACAATCAGGCTTGGCACTAGCCCAAATAAATAAAAGGTTAATAGGAAGACAGCGAGATACATTGCTAATACACCTATGACGAGATAATCGGTTAGCAAGGTAAAAACAATTAACATCAAAATACTAATTAGCGCCAGCTTCCAATCGATTGCCAATACAATCCCAATTAGTGATGCCGTCCCTTTTCCACCGCCAAACTTCATCGTTACGGGATAATCATGTCCGAGAATCACAGCTAAACCGGTAAGATAAGCGAATATAATTTGATCTTCACGTGCAATGTCAGCGAGACCAACAATATATTGAACAAGTAGAACAGCAAATGTCCCTTTAAATATATCAATGATGGCAACAATAATTCCATATTTCCAGCCTAATAGAATGGTAGTATTGGAAGCGCCAGCATTTTTCACGCCTGTATTTTTTATATCAATCTTTTTATAATTTCCTATTAACTGAGAACCATGTATACACCCTATCAAATAGCCAATAAACAAGCTAATTACACTATACATGTACTTCCCCCCAACAAAATACACTTATCTCATTCATTCTAATATAATCAACGGGGTATGCATACATTATTTTTAACCTAAGCTTCTAGGTAAGGAGATTGAAACGACCATGAAAAGACGTGGACAACCCATCATTCCAACAATTATCATTAGTTGCTTGCTGCTCTTACTCATTTTATTAATCTACGTTTACTTCGGGTACCATCGCTATGATTATTATGGGGATGATGCACCTGTCCCAAATGTGTTACATCCAGTAGTTGAACAAAAGCGATCCGAGCTAGTGGAACGAGCAAAGGAGGAAAATATCGCCATCATCATAACGGAGACGATTCGTTCCTTCGAGCGACAGAACAAGCTATATGATCAAGGTAGGACAACTGCCGGGGATATTGTCACCTACGCTAGAGGCGGAGAGTCCTATCATAATTACGGACTTGCAATTGATTTCGCGATAGAGGATGCAGATGGCAATCTTACTTGGGATATTCATTACGATGGAAACGGTAATCATCTCCCAGATTGGGACGAGGTGGTAGCAATTGCCAAGGAGCTTGGTTTCGAATGGGGTGGTGATTGGGACAGCTTTAAGGATTACCCCCATTTACAAATGACCTTTGGATTATCCATCAAACAGCTCCAACGCGGATTCCGCCCAAAAGCTGAAACTCCGGAATAACCATAGCCTAGACAAAATTAATCAGATTGGATACAATGTATTTATCTCGAATTCGAGACAAATGACAAGGAGGCCTCTTTATGTACTTAAAAGGTATTCATCACGTCTCTGCTATTACTGCAAACGCAGAAAAAAATCATCAATTTTACACAACCATACTCGGAATGCGATTAGTTAAAAAATCAGTTAATCAAGATAACCCAGCCATGTATCATTTGTTTTATGCGGATGAAGCCGGCAGTCCTGGAACAGATCTAACATTCTTTGAGATTTCCAATGCTGGTAGGACACACCAAGGAAATCATAGTATTTCTAGGACAGCCTTACGTGTTCCTAATGATGACGCACTTCTGTATTGGGAAAATCGTTTTAATGACTATAAAGTAGATTATGATGGTATAACCACTCAGGGCGAGCGAAAGGTAATCCATTTCCGTGATCATGAAGATCAACGTCTTGTTCTAATTTCTGATGAAACTAATCAAGGGGTTTCAGGCGGGAATCCCTGGAAGCATAGCCAGGCATCTGTTGAGCATGGAATTGTCGGCCTTGGTCCCGTTACACTTACCGTTCCAGACCCCAAGCCAACGATTAACGTGTTAACCGAGATTTTATCCTTCCAACAAACCGACAAGTATCCTTCTCCGATTGACGGGCAGGAAGATATCCTTGTCTTTGCTACAGGTGAGGGAGGAACTGGCGCAGAAGTACATTTGGAAGTAAGAAGTGACCTTCCAAAAGAAAGACCTGGAAGAGGTAGTGTTCACCATGTTGCCTTCCGTGTAGAGAATGATGAGGAACTTGCGATGTGGCAGGAGCGTTTAGTGGATGCACGAATACCGAACTCCGGTGTCGTTGACCGCTATTATTTTAAAGCTTTATATTTCCGCGAGCCAAATGGAATCCTGTTTGAACTATCCACAGATGGACCTGGATTTGCTACTGATGAAACTATCAATCATCTCGGGGAAACACTTGCGCTTCCTCCATTTTTGGAAAACCAACGAGCAGAGATTGAATCAAAATTAACACCACTTACAACCGGGACTGGGACATAAGTGTTAATGGTTAGATAAAATAGAAACGTTGGAGCACGATACCCGCTCCGGGAATATACTTCGCTTTCACTTCCAGCACAGGGGTGACATCTGCTCGAAACTACCTCGCAGTGTCTACCTTGCCGCGGGGCTGCTGAGCCTCCTCGCGCTGAAAAGCAGTGCGCCTGTGTCTGCTAGTATCGCTTCGGAGTATGCTTCCTCAGCGCAAGGGAACGAAGAAGGTTATTCAAGTAGCACCCTCACTGCGGG